>NZ_NVQF01000190.1 GCF_002592005.1 Mycolicibacterium palauense
ATTTAAACGAGGAGTATCGTCGGAAGCGTCAGATGGGATTAAGAGCCAGAGGTGGGCCCGCCCGCACCCGGCCCGGGCCAGCAGCTGTCGCCCAACACGGTCGCCCCGCTTCCGGGCAACCCGCCGTACGTGGTGCCGTCGATCGCCCCGACCGACACGGGAGGTTCCTGACCGGTGTCCACGATCTTCAACATCCGAAACATCAAGCTGCCGCGGGTCTCCCGGCTCGCGCTGGTGATCGGGACCTTCGTCCTCGTCCTGGGGGTCGCCGGCGCGCTGGTCGGCTGGAAGCTGTACGACCGGTTGACCAACAACACCGTGGTGGCCTACTTCCCGCAGGCGCTGGCGCTCTACCCCGGCGACAAGGTGCAGATCATGGGGGTCCGGGTCGGTGCGATCGACTCGATCGAGCCCGACGGCGACCGGATGAAGGTGACGTTCCACTACGCCAACAAGTACAAGGTGCCGGCGGATGCCACCGCCTCGATCCTCAACCCGAGCCTGGTGGCCTCGCGCACGATCCAGCTGTCGCCGCCCTACACCGGCGGGCCGGTGATGGAGAACAAGGCGGTCATCCCGATGGAACGCACCCAGGTTCCGGTCGAATGGGACGACCTGCGCAACCAGATCACCGATATCGTCAGCGAGCTGGGCCCGACCAAGGAGCAGCCCAAGGGGCCCTTCGGTGATGTCATCGAGTCGTTCGCCGACGGCCTGGCCGGCAAGGGCAAGCAGATCAACACCACGCTGAACGCGTTGTCGGAGGCGATCACCGCGCTCAACCAGGGGCGCGGCGACTTCTTCGCGGTGGCCAAGAGCCTGGCGCTGTTCGTCAACGCCCTGCACCAGAGCGATCAGCAGTTCGTCGCGCTCAACAACGATCTGGCCGACTTCACCGACGCGTTCAACAACAGCGACCAGGAACTGGCGACCACGCTCAAAGACATCGACGGATTGCTCACCACGGCCAAGAAATTCATCGACGACAACGGCGGTGTGCTCGCCCAGGACGTGCAGAACCTCGCCGACACCACCAACGCCATCCTGCAGCCCGAGCCCAGGGACGGGCTGGAGACGGCGCTGCACGTGTTCCCGAACCTGGCCGCCAACCTGGTCAACATCTACGAACCGTCCCACGGCTCGCTCAGCGCGGTGCCGGTGGTGGCCAGTTTCGCCAACCCGCTGCAGTTCATCTGCAGCTCGATCCAGGCGGCCAGCCGGCTCGGTTACCAGGAGTCGGCCGAGCTGTGCGCCCAGTATCTGGCGCCGGTCCTGGACGCGATCAAGTTCAACTATCCGCCGTTCGGCGCCAACATGCTCTCGACGGCCAGCACGCTTCCCAAGACGGTGGCCTACTCCGAGGAGCGGCTGCGGCCCCCGCCGGGCTACAAGGACACCACGGTGCCCGGCATCTTCTCCCGCGACACGCTGTTCTCACACGGCAACCACGAACCGGGCTGGATCGTCGCGCCCGGCATGCAGGGCGTACAGGTCCAGGGTTTCACCAAGAACATGCTGACCCCGGACTCGCTGGCGGCGCTGATGGGTGGGCCCGACCCGGCGACCGTCCCGCCGGCCCGCCCTGTCTCTTCTACACACCTGACGCTGCCGCCGACACTCCTCGCTGCGATCTCGGCGGCTCCCTCACATCTACAACTAATA
>NZ_NVQF01000191.1 GCF_002592005.1 Mycolicibacterium palauense
CAGCTTGCGCACGATGTCCTCCGCAGAATTCCGCTTCCGACCAGCCATGTGTTCATCGTCCCTTCTGGCCCGACATCGGGCCACAGGACTCTAGAACTGGTTGGACTCATTCAGCGGGAACACGCCACTGGCGCGCATAGGTACCAAGGGGGGTATTGGCCTTCAGCTTGGCTGAGGACGGGTCGACACCTGCAGCATCTTCGAGCTGATTCTCCACCTTGCGCATGTGCGCCTTGGCTTTACGCTCGGTGTCGAACGTTTCGGATGTCTGCTTGAACTTGCCAGTTGGTGCACCGAACTCGTCACGTATCGGCTCCAGCCAACGAACCTGGTACGAGGCGATGAGATTGCCGAATTTGTCGACACGCTTTGTTTCGCGCTTACGAATCGTGGCAGCCATCAGGCCACGCCTTCCCGCTCAAGAACGCGGCGAACGGTGCTGTAGCTCCAGGTGTTGCCCATAGGCGCGGGAATACCGGCGTCAGTGAGCAATCGAGCGATTACCTTGGTGCCGTTACCAGCGGCACGCAGTTTGACTATCTGCCGCACAGTGCCTGAGTCGATAGTGGACGGCTTGCCGAGTTGCTTTCCGGCCTGTCGAGTCTTGATCAGTCCTTGCTTAGTCCGGCGACTGATCAGCTCCCGTTCTTCCTCTGCAACAAGGAGTCTGGCGTGAGCGGTCAGCTGCGACACTGTGTTGCTATCGGTTCCGTCTAGACCAACGATGCGCCAGCCTTCGGTCTTGGCGTCAGCCACTAGCTTGGCGCCGTCCGCCATGCTTCGGCTTGATCGGTCTAAAGTGTTGACTACCAACACGCGTTTTTCCAGCGTAGCTTTGGTGTCGGTGTGCGCCGTCGCGGACAGGCCTGTATCACGCAGATCAAGGAATCCGGCACCTACGACGTTCCCGAGATTCCGAAGTAAGCCTGGGCGTACATGTCAAGCAGTGGAATTGGTGGTCACGGTCTTGGTTTCGATGAACCCCGACCGCCTATGGACATCGACGAAATAGACCGAGACGCCTCCGAATTTGGTTGGGGCGAGGGTGTAGTGCCGCCTGGGCTAGAGAACGCTCCGCCGTCGGAAGGTGGCATGTACAAGGGTCTCACACCACCCTGTGAGTCACACATTGGAGTGGGCCGGCACCGCTAGCCGCTCTTCCAAATTGGCGGCGCGCGGCCCTCAACCCTCCGCAGCGCTCCACACTTAGCCGTCCTGGTGTTCCCTTCGTCCTTGCACCGGGGCGGCTAAGTGCCACTGGCGTGTTCCCGCTGAATGAGTCCAACCAGTTTTAGAGTCCTGTGGCCCGATGTCGGGCCAGAAGGGACGATGAACATATGGCTGGTCGGAAGCGCAATTCCGCGGAGGACATCGTGCGCAAGCTGCGCCGCGCGGATGAGCTGGCTGCCGAGGGCAAGACCGGCGAGGAGATCGCCGCCGAGCTGCAGGTCTCGCCGGCCACGCTGTACAACTGGCGGCGCACCTACGGCGGCATGGACACCGACGCCGCCAAAGAGCTCAAAGAGCTGCGTGAACAGAACGCCCGCCTCAAGCGGCTGCTGGCCGACGCCGAA
>NZ_NVQF01000192.1 GCF_002592005.1 Mycolicibacterium palauense
GCCTGCACCGGCACGAGCAGGGTCGGGGTCAGGTCGATGACGTTGACCCGGCCGGCCATCACCGGCCCGGCCTCTGCGGTGACCAGTGCGATGGCCCCGGTGGTCAGGGGTGCGGCGACGGTGGCCGCGCCCTGGACCCGGCTGACCACGTAGTCGGGTTCGAAACCGGCGCGCCGGCAGGCGCTGAGCAGAAAGTCGCTGTAGTAGGAGGCGCCCGGTGGGGCCCACAGCGCGAGCCGGTGGCCTTTCAGATCGGTGATGTCGAGCTCGGAGGCCTCCGCCAACGGGTGCCCGACAGGCACCGCGGCGCGCACGCGGTGATAGTCCACGACCGCACCGGACAGCTCACCGACGGCCGACACTCCGCGGCGCAACCCCAGCTGGACGGTGCCGTCGAGCACCCCGGCGGCGAGGTCGGCGGGATACATCTGCCGCAGCGTGAACGACATGTCGGGGAACGCCTGGACCGCGGGTTCGATGACCGAGTAGGCCTCGATTCCGCTCAGCGCCGGGGTGTGCCCGACGATCCAGGCCTGCTGGGCTCCGGCGCGCACGTGGTCGCGCAGGGTGCGGGCCGCGGCCAGCAGCGGCCCCGATTCGTGGACGAGGGTCCGGCCGGCCGCGGTCAGGGTGATCCGTCGCCCCTCGCGGCGGAACAGCGCGGTTCCGAGGTCGGTTTCGAGCTGGCGCACCGAGCTGCTGAGCGCTTGCTGGCTCAGATGCAGCGCAGCTGCGGCCCGGGTGAAACTCCCACTGTCGGCCACCGCGATGAAGTGCCGCAGTCGGCGCAGGTCGATGACATCGGGGGCCATCAACCCATCCTATAACAAGCAATACTTGTGGTAACTGCCGTTTTTACTGCTTTTCTTTGGGAATTGCGCTGCCTACCGTCGGATGCATGACCACTCTCGAAGGAAAGACAGCAATCGTTGCCGCCGGCGCCAAGAACCTCGGCGGACTGATCAGCACGAGCCTGGCTCAGCGCGGGGTCAACGTCGTGGTGCACTACAACAGCGACGCAACCGCCCCCGAAGCCGACAAGACCGTCGACATCGTCAGGTCCACCGGCGCCAAGGCGATCAAGGTCCAGGGCGATCTGACCGTGCCGGCGAACATCACCGCGCTGTTCGACGCCGCGATCGCCGAGTTCGGTTCGGTGGACTTCGCCATCAACACCGTGGGCAAGGTGCTGCGCAAGCCGATCACCGAGACCACCGAGGCCGAGTACGACTCGATGTTCGCGATCAACTCCAAGGCCGCCTATTTCTTCATCCAGGAAGCGGCCAAGCGCCTCAACGACGGCGGCAGCATCACCACGATCGTCACCTCGCTGCTGGCCGCCTACACCGACGGCTACTCGACCTACGCCGGCGCCAAGGCCCCGGTCGAGCACTTCGTCCGCGCGGCGTCCAAGGAACTGTTCGCCCGCGGCATCAACGTCAACAACATCGCACCGGGCCCGATGGACACCCCGTTCTTCTACCCGCAGGAGACCCCGGAGCGGGCCGCCTTCCACGCCAGCCAGGCCATGGGCAACCGGCTCACCGACATCACCGACATCGCCCC
>NZ_NVQF01000193.1 GCF_002592005.1 Mycolicibacterium palauense
CGGTCACTAGGGCACCATGCTCTCTGCGAATGCTCTCGGAGTGTTCGTTGAAGGGACTCGGCGGGGACCGAGGTGACGGCCAGGTGCGGTCGCTCGTAGAGGGCCTGCATGACACCGCCGCCCTCGGTCCTCCCGGGGTCGCAGACCGGCATCAGGAAGATGCGCCGTAGAGCGCCAGTTAGTGACCGTCCGGTGGTCGACCCCCTCGCCGCGTCGTCGCTGCCGATTCGAGGAGATCCGTTGTCCGAGGAAGCCCCAGAAATCATCTACGTCGGGTTGGACTGGGCCGCGGCCACGCATGCTGTGTGCGTACTGTCTGCGGTTGGAAAGATATTGGTGCAGTTCATGATTGATCACACCGCGCACGGCGTCGCCACACTTATTCGTAAACTCGCCGAGTTCGGCGATCCCGCCGATGTGCACATCGGGATCGAACGACCCAACGGGCGGCTGGTCGACCTGCTGCTCGACGCCGGCCACCCCATCGTCCCGGTGTCCCCGAACGCCATCAAAACCTGGCGCGACGGCGAGGTCGTCTCCGGCGCCAAGTCCGACGCCGGCGACGCACTGGTGATCGCCGAGTACCTGCGCCTGCGCCACCACCGCCTGCGCCCGGTCGCACCCTACAGCGCGCAGACCAAGGCGTTGCGCACGGTGGTCCGCACCCGTGACGATCTCGTCGCCATGCGCGTATCGGCCACCAACCAGCTCAGCGCTCTGCTCGATGACCACTGGCCCGGCGCCAAGGTGATCTTCGCCGATGTCGAATCCGCGATCAGCCTGGCGTTCCTGCGGCAATACCCCAGTGCGGCCAGCGCGTCGCGCCTGGGCGAAAAGCGCCTGGCGGCCTTCCTCGCCAAACACGGCTACTCCGGCCGCCGGCCCGCCAGCGAGCTGCTGGCACGACTGCGAAGGGCCCCCGCCGGCACCACCGACCCCATCCTGCGCCCGGCCATCACCGACGCCGTGATCGCTCTGGTCACCGTTCTGGAGGCACTCAACAGCGCCGGCAAGGCCCTCGACCGCTCCGTGATCACCCGACTCGGGGAGCACCCGGACGCCGAGATCTTCACGTCGCTGCCAAGGTCGGGTCAGATCAACGCCGCCCAGGTGCTCGCCGAGTGGGGCGACTCCCGTGCAGCCTATGACGGACCCGATGCGGTAGCCGCCCTGGCCGGAGCCACTCCCGTCACGAAAGCCTCCGGCAAACAACACGCCGTGCACTTCCGCTGGGCATGCAACAAACGCTTCCGTCGAGCGCTGACCACCTTCGCCGACAACAGTCGCCATCAAAGCCCCTGGGCCGCAGACATCTACGCCCGAGCACGCGCTCGCGGGCACGACCACCCCCACGCCGTGCGCATCCTGACCCGCGCCTGGATACGCGTCATCTACCGCTGCTGGCACGATCAACGGCCCTACGACCCCAATCTCCACGGTGGAACGCAAAGACTGCTGCCAAAAACAGCCTGAGGTTGACTCAGGAAGTGTCATGC
>NZ_NVQF01000194.1 GCF_002592005.1 Mycolicibacterium palauense
GAGCAATGATCAGAACTTGTGGATGACCCTCGGTGTGGGGGCGTGAAAGTGGGCGCACCTTCCCGAGGATGATCTGAAGTCCAAGGTTCTCTGATCAAGACCGGCGTTGGCGCGCTGGTTGGGAAGGTACGCCCATGCTCACCGTAGTTCACGATGCCCAGGAGGCCAACGAAAGCACCGGCGGTGCTGGTCGGTCGTTGTTGGACGACATCGTCCGTGACGGCGCTCGGCAGATGCTGGCTGCGGCGTTGCAGGCCGAGGTCGCCGCCTACGTGGCCCAGTTCGCCGACCAGCTCGACGACGACGGCCACCGCCTGGTGGTCCGCAACGGCTATCACCAGGCTCGGGAAGTGCTGACCGCAGCCGGCGCCGTGCAGGTGAAAGCGCCGCGGGTCAACGACCGCCGGGTCGACCCCGATACAGGCGTGCGGCAGCGGTTCTGTTCGGCGATCCTGCCGGCGTGGGCACGCAAGTCCCCGCAGATGAGCGAGGTGTTGCCGCTGCTGTACCTGCATGGGTTGTCTAGCGGCGACTTCGGGCCGGCACTGGAACAGTTCCTCGGTTCTGGCGCCGGGTTGTCGGCCACCACGATCACCCGGCTGACCGCGCAGTGGCAAGACGAAGCCGCCGCGTTCGGGCGCCGCGATCTGTCCGGTACCGACTACGTCTACCTGTGGGTCGACGGCATTCACCTCAAGGTGCGCCTGGAGCAGACCAAGCTGTGCCTGCTGGTGATGATCGGCGTGCGCACCGACGGCCGCAAGGAACTCGTCGCGATCAGCGACGGCTACCGGGAGTCCACCGAGTCGTGGGCCGATCTGCTGCGCGACTGCAAACGCCGTGGCATGACCGCCCCGGTGCTGGCCGTCGGCGACGGCGCCCTCGGGTTCTGGAAAGCCGTGCGGGAAGTGTTCCCCGTCACGCGTGAGCAACGCTGCTGGTTCCACAAGCAAGCCAATGTCCTTGCAGCACTGCCGAAGTCGGCGCATCCGTCGGCGTTGGCGGCGATCAAAGACATCTACAACGCCGAAGACATCGACAAGGCTCAGATCGCGGTCAAAGCGTTCGAAGTCGACTTCGGCGCCAAATACCCCAAGGCCGTCGCCAAGATTACCGACGACCTCGACACCCTGCTGGAGTTCTACAAGTACCCGGCCGAGCACTGGATTCACCTGCGCACAACCAACCCGATTGAGTCCACCTTCGCCACCGTGCGGCTGCGCACCAAGGTCACCAAGGGCCCCGGATCGCGAGCGGCCGGGATTGCCATGGCCTACAAGCTGATCGACGCCGCACAAGCGCGCTGGCGGGCCGTCAACGCCCCACACCTGGTCGCCCTGGTCCGCGCCGGCGCGGTCTTCCACAAAGGCAAACTGCTCGAACGGCCCACCGACATCACCCCACCGACACCGCCCTCAAACGACGACGAGCACACCGGAACGGAGGTCGCCTGAAACACCCCGATCCAC
>NZ_NVQF01000195.1 GCF_002592005.1 Mycolicibacterium palauense
CTCGATATCAGCCCCGGCGGCCGCCGCGTCGTCGGTGGCCTGATGGGTGCGGGCCTGGAGTCCGGCGAAGGGCTGGGCGGGCGGGCTCTGCGGCAACTCGGTCGTCGTGGCCTGCGGGGTGACAACCGCGGCGGTAGGAGTGCTCCCCGCGTCCGGCGTACCCCGGACCGGCGGCGCGCACCCGTTGACCAGCACCGCCACGCCGACGATCGCTACGCTCGTCGTCGCCCACGCCGACAGCTGCCGCCGCATAGGTCCTCCGATTGATCATGAGCCAGGGGATGCTGGCCCCTGCGTTCCCCGGTTGTCCCCGGCTCTAACCCGGCCCGCGCAGACGGTCGGGGAAGTGCGTTGAGATCAACGGCTTCGGACTGCGATTGTATGTCGGGCACGCGAGTGGGTCCGGACTTGTGACGGGCGACGGCCGGCCCGGATCAGCTCACGGCCGTGTTCTTACGGGGTTCTTGCGGGGTTTCTCACGGGTGCAGATTCCACTGGCCGCAATCGGAGGCCAGGACGTCGTTGACGTCGACGCGGATGCCGCCGACCACCGGTCCCGGATTCGAGGCGGTGTCGATGACGCGCTGGTAGAGAACCGCGGCGGGATAGATCTGGCCGCGAGACCAGGACCGCGTCTGCCACGCCCATACGTGGCCCGGCGAACTGGACCGCCCGATGACCCCGTCCGCCACGGCCCACTGGCAGGGATTGACGCCGGCGTAGATGCCGGTGCGCTGCACGCCCAGCACCGAGTTGATCCCACGAAACCACTGCAGAGCGACGTTGTTCCAGGTGGTGCGGTCGATGTCGTCGTCCACGCTGAAGAAGATCGGCGCGCTTCGGCCACCGCCCGCCGCGGTGTGCAGGTGCCAGGCGGTGCGCGCGTCGGCGACGCCTCCGGCGAAGCCGCGAGTGAAGTCCGACGGTGCCGTCCCGCCCGGCTTTCCGTACTGGTAGTTGCTGACGATCACCAATCCGGCGGCGGTCAAGGACTGGGCGTAGGGCAGGGTGATCGGCTTGGCGCCGAATGAGGATCCGGGCCGTGATGTCGATACGTAGTTGATCACCCCGGAGTGGCCGGCCGCCCGGATGTCTTGGGCCGGGATCTGGCGCATGGCGTAGTCGATCAGGGTCGGCCCGGCGGCCGAGGCCGTGGGAATCCCGGCGCCCGCCGCCGTGGCGCCGAGCCCGGCCAGCGCCGACGCCGCGGTGGCGTAGCGCAGTGCGTCACGCCGGGAGACCAGGGGCGATCGCCGCCGGCCCGTCGTCAACGGCGCGTCCTGCACACCGTCATGTTAACAAAGTGACAGTTGTTAAAGGTGAAGCCGCGCCGCTGCGGGGACGCTCGGGCTGCGCTGCCGCGCCGGAAACCTAGTTGTCGGTGGGCGGTGGTTGCGGTTGGAAGGGCTGGTACCACCACCACTGGGCGCGTTCTCCGGTGGGGCCGGGGAAGGGG
>NZ_NVQF01000196.1 GCF_002592005.1 Mycolicibacterium palauense
GACGACGCAACATCATCGCGTGCACCAACCGATCACGAAACAACGTCCGATTCCCCAACCCCGTCAACGGATCCCGCAACGCCTGATCCGCCGCCACCGACAACAACCGCCGGTTCTCCCACGCCGCGGCCACCTGACGCACGCAGATCAGGCCCATCAGCAGGGGCACCCCGACCACCAGCGGGCCGCTGAGAATCACCGCCGGCCCCACGATCCCGGCGACCAGCAGGGGCGCATAGGGCACCCATACCGATATCGACGACGGCACCGTGTCGATGAGCATCGGCGGGACGGGGATCTTTCGACTCCGCAGCGCGGCGGCGGCGAAGATCGACAGGGAGATCGCCCACCCGACATCGCTGACCTGCGCCGAGCCGTAGCGGTCCAGGGCGACCTGGTAGGCGAACACGGTGTCGGAGACCGTCATCACCACCACGGCGACGGTCAGCAGCCACAGCACGGTGCGTTGCCCGCGACGCGCGCGGGCCAGCACCAGGACCGCCAGCACCACCACGACCACGTCGACCACGGGATAGACCACGGCCAGCCCCAGGGAGGCCAGGTTCCCCTGCCTGGCGCGGTAGATGTCGTCGAGGACCAGCACCCACATCAGCAGCAGCAGCGCCACACCGACGACCAGGCCGTCGACGATCATGCGCAACCGGGACCGCGCGGACTCGCGCTGCCCGAGTTGCACGATGCCCGCGCCGATCAGGATGGACGCGGCCAGATAGAAGAAGTCCGCCGGGGACGGGAACGGACTCTGGTGCAGGACGAGGTCGAGCAGGGCCCAGATCAGCTCGCCGACCGCCCAGGCCCCCAACCCGCATGCCATCAGAATCCAGGCGATCCGGTGGCGGCCACGGGCCCAGTGGGCGGCCAGTACCGCGCAGGCCGTGGCGTAGAGCGCGAACGCGGCAAATCCGAGCGAATCGACGACGCCGACGACATGCTCGCCGCCCCACCCGTAGCCGAACCACAGGGCCAGGACGATGCACGCGAGTCCAGACACCGCGATCGGCAGTGCCGTGCGCGGCAGAGACCGGTGGACACTCACCTCGACACCACGACCCGTCTGCTGGTAAACCGCAGGTCAGCGCCGGTCGCGCACCCGCGCTGACCTGCTCTGCCGACCAGTGTGGCAAATGGTAACGGCCGTGGCTGCACCTTGTGGGCCGATTGGCACCGCCACCGTGATCGCCGTTGGTGGTGCGTGGTCGGTGGGGTGTGAGTCGGTGGGGTGTTAGTCGGTGGGGGTGGTGGTGGTGGCCAGGCCGGGGATGTAGGCCGCGGCGACCGGACGCCCGAAGTAGTACCCCTGCCCGATATCGCAGCCGTGCTCACCCAACCAACTCGCCGTCGCAGCGTCCTCTACCCCCGCGGCGA
>NZ_NVQF01000197.1 GCF_002592005.1 Mycolicibacterium palauense
TGATCAGCCCCGGCGTGTCGGGAGAGTTCTTCCGTTGGGAAGGATGGGCACGTGGGATCGAAGTCATCGAGGCGGTATCCAGAAGAGCTGAAGGCGCGGGCGGTGCAGATGGTGGCCGATCTGCGTGGTGATTCGACCTCGGAGTGGGAGGCGATGGGCCGGGTTGCTGACCTGCTTGGTGTCGGAACGGCCGAGACGGTGCGCAAATGGGTCCGCCAGGCCGAGATCGACGCCGGGCAGCGAGTCGGGCAGACCAGCGAGGAATCCGAGGTGCTGCGCAAGCTGCGCCGGGAAAATGCTGAGCTCAAGCGGGCCAACGCGATCCTGAAGGCGGCCTCGGTTTTCTTCGCCGCCGAGCTCGACCGGCCCAGTCAGTAGTCGTGGAGTTCATCAGCGCCCACCAGCACACGCGGGTGGGCGCCGATGGTCTCAAGTGGGGTGTCGAGTCGATGTGCGCCGTACTGTCCGAGTACGGCGTCACGATCGCCCCATCGACCTATTACGCCCACCGCGCCCGGTGCGGCCCGTCGAAGGCCGATTGGGCCGACGCGCAAGTCATTGATGCGATCTGGCGGCTGCGCCAGTCGCAGAGCCTGTACCGGGTGCTGGGCGCCCGCAAGACGTGGATCGTGTTGCGCACCAACGGTATCGATGTTTCTCGCTGCGTGGTGGAGCGGGTGATGCGGGAGATGGGATGGCGCGGGGCGTGCAAGCGTCGCCGGGTACGGACCACCGTCGCTGATACTGCCGCGACGCGGGCGCCGGACCGTGTGTCGCGGCGCTTCGCCGCAGAGGCGCCTGATCGTGTGTGGGTGGCCGATTTCACCTACTGCCGCACCCGTGCCGGCTGGGCCTACACCGCGTTCGTCACCGACGTCTACGCCCGCAAGATCGTGGGCTGGAAGGTGGCCACCGAGATGACCCAGAAGCTCGTCACCGACGCGATCAATCACGCCATCGACACCAGAAAGCGGTCTGGCACAGCATCGTTGGAGTCTCTTATCCACCACAGCGATGCGGGCTCCCAATATACCGCCGTCGCGTTCACCGAACGCCTGGCTGCCGAGGGGATCGTGCCGTCGATCGGATCGGTCGGCGATAGTTTCGACAACGCTCTGGCCGAATCGGTGAACAGCAGCTACAAGACCGAGCTCATCGACCACCAGCCGCTCTACCCCGGCGCCACCGAGCTCTCCCTGGCCACGGCCGAATGGGTGGCCTTCTACAACCGTCAGCGGCCCAACGGCTACTGCCAGGACCTGACGCCGGACCGGGCTGAAGCGCTCTACTACCATCGCCAGCGGCACCCTCAGACCGAGGAGGCACTCAGATAAGAGAACCTCCCGACACGCCGGGGCGGATCA
>NZ_NVQF01000198.1 GCF_002592005.1 Mycolicibacterium palauense
TTGAATCGCCCTGGAAATCCCGGAGGCTCCTGACCTTGGAAACGAGGATGCAGGTATGCCGAAGGAACAGTCTGCTGGGAAGCCCACGACACGCCGCTATAGCCCGGAGGAGAAGGCCGCGGCGGTGCGGATGGTGCGTGCCTTGCGCGCCGAGCTGGGCACCACGCAGGGCACGGTGGCGCGGGTGGCCAACCAGCTCGGCTACGGGGTGGAATCGGTACGGTCCTGGGTACGCCAGGCCGACATCGACGAGGGCGTGGCGCCCGGGGTGTCCACCGCGGAGCATCAACGACTCAAGGAACTCGAGCAGGAGAACCGGGAACTCAAGCGCGCCAACGAGATTCTGAAACGAGCAGCCAGTTTCTTCGGGGCGGAGCTCGACCGCCAACACAAGAGATAGTCGCCTTCATCGACGCCAATCGGGCCGAGTTCGGGGTCGAGCCCATCTGCACCGTCCTGCGCAGCGCAGGGGTGTCGATGGCCCCGAGTACCTATTACGACGTCAAGACCCGCCCGCCGTCGGCACGGGCGGTCCGTGACGCCGCACTGGGGCCAGCGTTGCGCACCATCTGGGAGGACAACTACCGGGTCTACGGTGCGGTCAAGCTGTGGAAATCCGCACGTCGGGCCGGCCACGACGTCGGCCGCGACCAGGTCGGGCGGCTGATGCGCACCCTGGGCATCGAGGGGGTCCGGCGCCGCAAACGCCACAAGACCACCAGAGCCGACCCCGCCGCGGCCCGACATCCCGACTTGGTCAACCGCCGCTTCACCGCGGCGGCGCCCAACGAGCTATGGGTAACGGACCTCACCTATGTGCCGACCTGGTCGGGGGTGGCCTATGTCTGTTTCATCATCGATGCGTTCTCTCGGATGATCGTCGGGTGGCGGGTGGCATCGAACATGCGCACCACAATGGTTCTCGACGCGCTGGAGATGGCCCGTTGGTCACGCGGAAACACATTGCCGGGCTTGCGATGCCACTCCGATGCCGGATCGCAATTCACATCCATCCGCTACGGCGAACGACTTGCCGAGATCGGTGCGCTGCCCTCGATCGGATCGGTCGGGGATAGCTTCGACAATGCGCTGGCCGAAACGGTCAACGGCTACTACAAAGCAGAGCTGATCTACGGCCCTTCCCGCACCGGGCCGTGGAAGACCGTCGAGGACGTCGAGCTAGCCACCCTGAGCTGGGTGTACTGGCACAACAACGCCCGCCTGCACAGCTACCTCCACGACATTCCGCCCACCGAGTTCGAGGCCGCGTTCTACGATGCTCAACGGAGCGACCAACCGCTGGTCGCAATCCAATAGATCGAGCCTCCGGCAGAACCAGGGCGATTCA
>NZ_NVQF01000199.1 GCF_002592005.1 Mycolicibacterium palauense
CCCCCTAATCAGAGTTATCGGGTCGGCTTTTGCGGCAGACTCGATGCCTGGTAGCCGCCGACGGGTGAGCACTCCTGCCCCCTGGACCTTGGAGTCCTAGACACAGATCGTGCCCCCGTTCGGTCGGCCGGGAGAGTTGATCGCTGCTGGGATGTCGTGCCCATCCTGCTGGGGTGTGAGCACTGTTTGATTAGGTCGCCGATGGTTCTCCCGCAGGCTGCTGGATAACGAAGTAGACAGACGGGAGATGCAGTGGATCTGTTCGTTGGGGACGACTGGGCCGAGGACCATCACGACCTCGAATTGATGGATAGTTCGGGACGGATTCTGGCCAGAGCACGCGTGCCTGAAGGAGTTGCAGGGATGGCGCAACTCCACGCAATGGTCGGTAAACATATTGGCGAGGAGGAAGATTCGTACCGGATCAAGGTCGGAATTGAAACCGACCGCGGCCCGTGGGTGCACGCGTTGGTGGCCGCCGGTTACGAAGTGTTCGCCGTTAATCCCTTACAGGCCGCTCGCTATCGGGAACGCCATTCGGTCTCGGGCGCCAAGAGCGACCGTGCTGATGCTCATGTGCTGGCCGACATGGTGCGCACCGATTCCCACCAACTGCGTGCGGTGGCTGCTGACAGCGCCCTGGTGGAGGCGATCAAGGTCGTGGCCCGCGCCCACAAGACGTTGATCTGGGAACGTACCCGCCATACCCAGCGGATGCGCCACGCACTGCGCGAGTGCTTCCCTGCCGCGCTGGAGGCCTTTGATGACCTGGCAGCTCCCGATGCTCTGGCGCTGCTGACCAAAGCAGCCGACCCGGCGACTGCGGCGCGGCTGAGCCTGAGCCAGATCAGCGCGGCACTCAAACGTGCACGCCGGCGCAACGTCGCCGAGAAGGCTGCGGTGATACAGGCCGCCTTGCGGACCCCGCAGCTACGCCAGCCAGAGCCGGTCAGCGCCGCCTACGGCGTCACCGTGCGTTCCAGCGCAGCAGTGCTGGCCGTGCTCAACACTCAGATCGACACGATGGCCGCCGAAGTCGATGCTCATTTTGGCCAGCACCCGGCCGCTGACATCGTGTTATCCCAGCCCGGGCTGGGGACGATTCTCGGCGCCCGGGTGCTGGCCGAGTTCGGAGACGCCCCGGATCGTTACGCCTCAGCCAAGGCCCGCAAGAACTATGCCGGCACCAGCCCCATCACCCGGGCCTCGGGCAAACGGAAGAAGGTCATGGCCCGGTTCGTGCACAACGACCGACTCATCGACGCACTACACGCCCAAGCATTCGCAGCGCTCAACGCCTCACCTGGTGCCCGCGCCTACTA
>NZ_NVQF01000002.1 GCF_002592005.1 Mycolicibacterium palauense
TCCATCTGTGCACTTTTTGTGTTGCTGTTACGGCGGCCGCCGAGATCTCACATTCGTGTGTCGTGCGCGACGTGTGTCGTGTATACGCGCCAGCTTCCCAACGGGTCCCGACCCCCGCTGGCAGTTCCCGGACACCTCGGCCCCCCGCCCGGCCGGCGACCGCCGTCCCCTGCTGCTCGGCGGGGCCGCGCTCGCGGTCATCATCGTGGTGGGCGCACTGGTGTTCTGGCTCACCCGGCCCCCCGGCGACACGGCCGACACCGCGGACACGGCGGTTGGCACCACCACTCCGGCCCAGGACAGCGCGGCCCAGCAGGACCTGATGCGTCTGGTGCCACGGGGCTACCCGGCGGATTCGTGCCGGCCGGCGCCGCTGCCGGACAACGCGCGGGCCGCGGCGAGCTGCGGGCCGAACACCGACGCGGGTGGCCCGTTGGCCTCGACGTTCACCCTGGCCGAAGACCGGGCCGGACTGCGGTCGCTGTTCGACCGGACGGTCTCGTCGATGCAGGTACGGACATGCCCGGGCAACATCCAGTCACCGGGCCCGTGGCGGCGCAACGCGACGCCGGAGAAGGTCGCCGGCACGTTGGTGTGCGGTCTGCGGGACACCACACCGACCGTGGCCTGGACGACTGACGATGACCTGATGGTCGCCGTGGCGGAGTCGGGATCGGGTGGTCCCAGACTCGATCAGCTGTACACGTGGTGGTCGATGCATTCCTGAGGTCCGGTGCAGACCTGGGTGCTGATGCGCCCGACGCTCTGGTCGACTGGTCTCTCCCTTTCGCAGCGGCCACGGATGTCGAGGGTGGTGTGCAGGGGTGTTCCCTCTATTGCTGGTGGCACGAAGCGGCTAACGTACCCACTCTGATTCGTTTGCTGTGTTGTCGCATTGTGGATCGTTTACACAGGCAGTTGAGGACTGCTCGGTGGTGTGACGTTTTCTCCAATGTCTGGCAGTGCGGGCCGTGACCAGTTCAATGAACGATGGGGGATTTATCTGATGGGTAGGCACAGGGCGGGCAACACCACGACGAGCCGCGGGCAGGGGGCCGGTGAGCGTCGGGTGTCTGGTCAGAGTCCGCTGGTGACGGTGTCCGTGGCCGGAGAGGGCAGGCATATCGGGCGAATCGGCGCGCTGGCGGTCGCCCTGGGAGTGGGGTGTGCTCTGGCCGGTCCGGCCGGGCCGGCCTGGGCCGCTCCGGACCGGTCCGACGGCGGCGCCTCGGAATCGAGGGCCTCCACCGGTCGCGGGAAGAACGACACCACCACCGCCACCGGAACCAGCGGCACCCGTTCAGGCAGGACCAGCGACACCGGCACCCGTTCAGGCCCCGACACCGGCTCAGGCACCGACACCCGTTCAGGCACCGACACGAGTTCAGGCACCGACACCGACACCGACACCGACACCGACACCGGCACCGACAGCGACACCGACAGCGACACCGGCACCGACACCGGCACCGACAGCGACACCGACAGCGACACCGGCACCGACACCGACACCGACGACACCGATCTCGGCGACGAGGACACCGATTCCGACCTCGATTCTGGCGCCGATGCCGATCTCGATGAGGATGAGGACACCGAACCCGACACCGGCTCCGGACCTGACACCGATACCGACACGGGAGTTGGGGAGCAGGCCTCGACAGTCGGGAACTACGAACCTGCGGATTCGGACCGACAGACCGCCGCCGGGGCGCACGATCCAGCTCCATCAGAGTCGGCTCTGACCCCCGCCACAGTCGATCAGTCTGTGGCGGAGCCGGCCCCGCTGGTTGAACAGGCCGCCGTGCCCGACACCAGTGCCGAGACCTCCGAACTCGGCAATGACGAGGATGCCCCGGAGCAGGAGCAGGGCACGGTGCTGTCGTCCGCTCGACTGTCTGCGCCCCCCGCCGCGGCGCCGAGCGAGGCGGTGGTGACACTCGACCGCCAGCAGCCCGCGCCGGCGTTACAGGCCCAACCCGGTGCGTTCATCACGCTGGCCACCAACCTGATCTCGGCGGTGTTCGCCCCCTTCAGCGCCAACAACACCACCCCGGCCCCCACCACACCCTCGCCCCTGGCGTTGGCGGTGCTGGGGTTCGTGCGCCGTGAAATCGACCTCACCTACGCCAATTTCAGTGTGTCGATCAACGGCCGCACGCTGATCCAGAACGGCACAGCGGTGGCGACCTCCGACGGCTTCGGCTCCATCGCCATCGCCCACGGCGACGGCGCCACCGCCACCGCCGAAGGCTGGTTCAGCCGCGCGGTCGTCCGCGGCGACGACTCCACCGCCCTCACCGATGGCAACTTCAACACCGCCCGAATCGTCGGCGAGGGTTCCATCGCCCAGGCCAGTGGCTTCTTGAGCACCGCCTTCATCCGCGGCGACGCTAACGCCGCCTCAGCGAGCGGTGCTATGGCCAGGGCCTGCATCGTCGGCGACGGTAGCGCTGTTCAGGCCACCGCCGAGGACGGTGACGTATTCGCCACGGCCAAGGTCATCGGCACCTCGAGTGCCGCCACCGCTGCGGGTAGTTTCACAACCGCAACGGTCGTCGGCGCTGTTTCAGAGACGGCCGGAGGGTCCTCAGCGACGGCCGACGGCGACTTCAACCACGCTCTGTCCATCGGCGAGGGCAATCTCGTCGGCGCTGCCTTCGGCAATCACAACCGCGCGGTCGCGATCGGCAATGACAACGAAGCCCTCGCCGCCTACGGAGACCACAACACCGCC
Organism: Mycolicibacterium palauense; assembly: GCF_002592005.1. GTDB lineage: Bacteria > Actinomycetota > Actinomycetes > Mycobacteriales > Mycobacteriaceae > Mycobacterium > Mycobacterium palauense. Next base: position 2,738 of record NZ_NVQF01000002.1, read on the forward strand.
GTCGTCCACGGCGACAACAACAGCGCTGAAGCCACCGACGGCAACTTCAACACCGCCCGAATCGTCGGCGACGACAACATCGCGGTGTCGACCGGCGACGCGACCAGAACCGTGATCATCGGCAACTCGGACGTCGCGTCCACGTCTGGGCGCTATACGACCGTGGTCATCCGTGGAGACTCCAACGCTGGCACCGCAGCCGGGACGGGCGCCTCGGTCCACATCAAAGGCGACGGGAATGTCTCCGACTCCACCGGCAGCGCTCGTACCCTGGTCATCGGCGACTCGAGCTCCGCGACCGCCATAGGTGGATTTTTCACCCGCGCCGTCACCATCGGCGATGTCAGCTCAGCCACCGCCGGATCAAGCGTTGACTCCGACTTCAACCATGCGCTGATCATCGGCGAGGGCAACCTCGTCGGCGCTGCCTTCGGCAATCACAACCGCGCGGTCGCGATCGGCAATGACAACGAAGCCCTCGCCGCCTACGGAGACCACAACACCGCCGTCGTCCACGGCACGAACAACAACGCTGAAGCCACCGACGGCACCTTCAGCAGGGTGATCATCCGCGGCGAAGGCAACGTCGGCGTCACTGCCGGGACAGCGGCGAAGGTGATGATTGTCGGCGCCGACAACCTGGCCGGCGCCGACGACCGCAGCACCGCCTACATACACGGCGACAACAGCGTGGCCAGTGCCGCGGACAACGCCACCACGATCATCATCGGCTCGGACAACGCCGCCGAAGCCACCAGTGACAGCCTGGCACTGATCATCGGAGGCAACGACTCCGCGACCGCCAACGGCGTCGGCGGCGCCACCATCGTGATCGGCGACACCAACACGGGCACCACCGCGTTCGGTGACAATCTCGTGCTGATCGTCGGGAACGGCAACATCGCGCGGGCCACCGACGGGCGCAACGTGGTCTACATCCGTGGTGACGACAACGCTGCGACCGCCGAGGGAGGCCACGCCTACGTCAAGGTGGTTGGGGACACCAACACCGCCGATGCTGACACCGCGGATGGTCGGGTCAAGATCGTGGTACTCGGAGATGAGAACGAGGCGAGCGCGGCCGCTGACAGCGACGGATACGCGTCGGTGAGGTTGGTGGGCGACCACAACGAGGGCACCGGCGCTGCTTCGGGTGGGCGCGCCACGGTGACGATCATCGGTGCCGACAACGAGGGCACCGCACTGGCCGAGGACAGCCGCGCGACCATCTGGGCGGTCAGCAGTGAGAGTCTGTTGACGGCGCGCGCGGCCGGGGACTCTCGGGCCAGCACCACACATGTGGGCGATACCAGCACGTTGACGGCATCCGCTGAGGATGGGTCGGTGTCGCGGGTCTCGATCTACGGAGTCGACAGCACCGGGGTCGCCAGCGCGACTGACGACGCCGACGCGGCGTCGCGTATCACCGGCGTCAGCAGCGTCGCCGCCAGCGCCGCCGTCGCCGGTGGTGTCGCGGTGTCCGAAATCGTCGGAAGGGATAACGCCGCCTCCACGGAGGCTTTCGACGGGACGTATGCTCGCGCCGCGGCGTCCGGCGCGTTGAACGGGGTGGACGGCACGAACGGTCGGGCGGTCGTGTTCGGTGACGGCAACGTAGCCAGCGCTGACGACGACGGTGACGTGCGCGTGATCGGGAACAACAACGAAGCGGTGTCGGGTGCCGGGGAAGACAACCGCGTGGTGGTGATCGGTGACGGAAACGTGGCCCGCGCATCGTTCGGCAGCGCCAACACCGTGTGGGTACACGGCGACGACAACGAGGTGCTGGCCGAAAACGGTAACGGCAACGGGGCTTTCGCCCTGGGCACGTCGAACCTCGTCACCACCGGCCCCGGTGATGACAACACCGCGATCGCGGTCGGCGTGGGCTTGACGGCCGAGACCGGGCCCGGGGACGGGATCACGGTGGTGAAGCTGTTCGTCGACTAACGGTCGCGCCGCTCGGGTTCATGGTGACCTGGCGGCCGCCGTGGCGGAGTCGGGATCGGGTGGTCCCAGACTCGATCAGCGGTACACGTGGTGGTCGGTGCATACCTGACGTCCGTGGGCCGATGGCCCGGGGACGGTCGGGAATGCACCGACCGTATCCGCGTCAGGCCGTCGGGGCGGGAACCGGCGTCGTGGTGACGATCGGTGCCTGGGTTGGCGCCTGGGCGGGCGCCTCAGCGCCGTCGGCGGGCGTGCCCATGCTGCCCTCGGGCATCGGGGTTCCCGAACTGCCGGCGGGGGTCCCCTCCGCGGTGGCCGCGGCCTGGCCTTCCGGCAGCGGCGTGCCCTCGGGCACCGCGGCACTCTGGCTGCCCTCACTCGGGGTGCCGGTGCTGCCTTCGGGCAGCGGGGTGCCGGTGCTGCCTTCGGGCAGCGGGGTGCCGGTGCTGCCTTCGGGCAGCGGGGTGCCGGTGCTGCCGGCGGGCATCTCCTCGGCGGCCGCGCCCTCGGGCAGCGGCGTGCCGGAGCTTCCCGCGGGAACCTCTTCGGCGGGCAGTTCACCGGCCGGGGTCTCGGCGGCGTCCGCGGGGGCCTCGGCCGGCTCCGCGCCGGTCGCGGGCGTGCTCGCCGGCGCCGAGTACGACGACCCGCCGGAACGCGGCGCGGGCGGCGGCGGTGGCGGGGTCCAGGCGAGCAGATCCTGGCCCATCGAGTTGTAGACGACCACGAGGGGCTTCTCGCCGGTCACATCGAAGTACACCTTGCCGGTGGTCTGCTCACCCTGCGCCAGGGTCGCCGGGTTGACGCCCTGCGGTGTGGCCACACCGAACAGCACCCGGTAGTTCTCACCGTCGGCGGCCCGGGCGTTCAGATTCGACACGATCGGCGTCACCGTGCCCGCGACGGCCTGGTCGGTGGCGGTGGCCTCCCACAGCTGGCCCTTCACGGGATACGGGATCTGGTCGGTGCTGGGCTTGAGGTCGGCGATGGTCCAGGCCTGGACGATGTCGCCGTTGCGCAGCTCGCCCTTGCTCCCCATGGGCTGGGTGGTGACATCCTCGGCGGCGGAGACGGGAGCCCCCGACAGTGCGGTCACCGCCGCTGCTGCGGCCGCCACCGCGGCGGTCCTCAGACTGATCTTCATCGTGTTCCCCTCCAGAGTCGTCACACCGCCGGCATCGCCCACGGGATGAATCCAATACGTCCGTACCGCACGAAGCTAACAAACGGGACCGCCGGCGGGTATGCACCCTGGCCGGCCGGGTGTCGTTCAGGCGGGCACGAACTCCAGGTCGGACAGCGCGACGGCGTCGTCGCGGCCGGGTACCACGACGTTACCGACCATCCGCCCGTCGAGCTTCCAGACGTTGGCGCGCAGCGTCTCGCCGGGGAACACCACCCCCGCGAAGCGCGCACCGTAGGAGGACGGCGCGGTGGCGTCGCCGTCCAGAAGGGCGTCCACCAGCGCCTTGCAGGCCATCCCGTAGGTGCACAGCCCGTGCAGGATGGGTCGCGGAAAGCCCGCCGCGGCGGCGAATTCGGGGTCGGAGTGCAGGGGGTTGCGGTCACCGCACAGCCGGTAGAGCAACGCCTGCTGAGGCAGCGTGGTGATGTCGAGTTCGATGTCGGGGGCCCGGTCGTCGGGAATCGGCGACTGCGCTCCCGACGGGCCGCGGTCCCCGCCGAAGCCCCCCTCGCCGCGGGCGAATATCGAACGCTTCTGGGTCCACAGCAGCGCACCCGAGGGGTCGCTGACCGTGGTCTCCGACCAGATGACCGCGGCCTTGCCCTTGTCCCAGATCTCGGTGAAGCGGGTGACGGCCACCCCGGTGCCCGCCGGCGGGATGGGCCCGGGGGCCGAGACCGCCTCGCTGGCGTGCAGCACCCGCGACAGCTCGATGTCGATGCCCGGGAACTGCACCGTCGGCGGCTCGGTGAGATGGAAGCTCTGCGCGACGTTGCCGAACGTCGGCAGCACCTGCGGGGTGTTGTCGGTCAGATAGCGCAGCTCGCGGGGGTCCATCGGATCGGCGCCGGCGCCCAGCCCCAGGTGGTAGAGCTGGATGTCGCTGCTGGTCCAGGAGAACTCGACGGGCTCGAGTTCGGCGCCGATGGCTTCCTCGAGGTTGATCGGCATGTCAGCCCCTTCCTGCCGCGGATCCGTCGGCATGCCCGGCGGTGATGTGCCCGGCGATGTGCAGGGCCGCCAGATACCCGAAGGTCATGGCCGGGCCGATGGTGCCGCCCGGGCCTGGATAGGTGTGCCCCATCACCGGCGCGCTGACGTTACCGGCCGCGTAGAGGCCCTCGATGATCGACCCGTCGTCGCGCAGCGCCCGCCCGTCGTTGTCGGTGCGGATCCCGCCCTTGGTGCCCAGATCGCCGGGCACCATCTTGGCCGCGTAGTAGGGCGGGTGGGTGATCTCGCCCAGGTTGGGGTTGGGCTTGTTGGTGGGGTCGCCGTAGTAACGGTCATAGGCGCTCTCGCCGCGGAAGAAATCCTCGTCGGTGCCCGCGCGGGCGAAGCCGTTGAACCGTTCGACGGTGGCGGCCAGCGCCGCGGCCGGCAGGCCGGTCTTGGTGGCGAGCTCCTCGAGGGTGTCGGCCCTGACGATGACCCCGGATTCCATCCACTTGTTCGGGATCCGTTGTCCGGGCTGAAGACCCGCGAAGATGTAGCGGTCGCGGTATTGCTGGTCGAACACCAGCCACGCCGGGATGTTCTCGCCCGGGCCGGGCCCCTGGCCGTACTGGCCGCCGTACATGTGGTGGCAGGCCTCGACATAGGGCATCGACTCGTTCATGAACCGCTTGCCGGACATGTTGACGATGATCGATCCCGGCGAATTGCGTTCGGACAGCGCGAACCACGGTGCGCCCACCAGCGGTACCGTCGGCCCCCACCAGGCGTCCTCCATGGTGTCCAAGGCGGCGCCGAGCTTCTCGGCGGCCACGATGCCGTCGCCGGTGTTGGCCGCCGCGCCCACCGTCCACTCCGTGGTGATCGGCGCGCGCTGGTATTTCACCCGCATCTGCTCGTTGTGCTCGAATCCCCCCGAACCCAGGATGACCCCGCGCCGGGCGCGGATCAGCTCGGGCTCGGCGCTCTCCGGGGCCGCCGCGTCGCGCACGTAGACGCCACGCACGACGCCGTCCTCCAGGTAGAGGTCGGTCATCGCGGTGTTCAGCCGTACCGGCACGCCGGCCTCGCGCAGCCCGATGCGCAGCGGGGCGATCAGTGCGCGCCCCATCCCGACGAGGTTCTTGCCGGTGGCCTGGGCCCACATGGTGCGCGCGCCGACCTTGAGGCTGCGCAACAACCCCCGGGGGTGCCGTTTGAGTTGGTTGAGCCGGACGTAGTCCTGCTGCATGACGACCACGTTGAGGGGCACCTTGCCGTAGGGCGGCTCCAGGCCGGGCAGGTCGGCGCCGAGCTTCTTGGCGTCGAACGGTTTGGGCTCGATCGATCGGCCGCCCGGCCGGCCGCCGGGGGTCTCGGGGTAGTAGTCGGAGTAGCCGGGCACCCAGCACATCTTCAGCGGCGAGTGCCTGAGCACGAACGACAGCATTTCGGGCCCGCGCTGCAGATAGGTGTCGATCTTGTCGGCGGGCACCACGTCACCGATGATGGCGTGCAGGTAGGTCCGCGCGGCCTCGGCGGTGTCGGAGACCCCGTCACGCTTGAGGATCTCGTTGTTCGGGATCCAGACTCCGCCACCCGACCGCGCAGTGGAACCCCCATAGTGCGCGGCCTTCTCGACGACTATGGTGGAAAGGCCCTGGTGAGCGGCGGTCAGAGCGGCGACCATGCCGGCGCCGCCGCTGCCGATCACGACGACGTCGTACTCCTGTCCAGTCATGTAGAACACGTTATAGAATTGCCCGGCCTGGCGACAACATGGCCGGTTGAGGAAACGAGGGGAATTCGCACAATGCTGTCCGATCAGATCCGGGCCGACCTCGCCGCCCAACTTGCCCAGGCCGAGGACAGCAGGGTTCCCATGGACCCGCTGACCGCCGGCAATCCGGACATCGACGTGGTGGATGCCTACGAGATCCAGCTCATCAATATCCGGCGCCGGGTCGCCGAGGGGGCCCGGGTGATCGGCCACAAGGTGGGGCTGTCCAGCGAGGCCATGCAGAAGATGATGAACGTCGACGAACCCGACTACGGCCACCTGCTCGACGACATGGAGGTCTTCGAGGACCAGCCGGTCAAGGCCGGCAAGTACCTCTACCCGCGCGTCGAGGTCGAGGTCGGGTTCGTGCTGGCCGACGACCTGCCCGGGGCCGGCTGCACCGAGGACGACGTGCTGGCCGCCACGGCCGCCTTCGCGCCGTCGATCGAACTGATCGACACCCGCATCAAGGACTGGAAGATCAAGTTGTGCGACACCATCGCCGACAACGCCAGCTCGGCGGGGTGGGTGCTGGGCAAGGAACGGGTGTCGCCCAAGGACATCGACATCACCGCCATCGACGCGGTGCTGCGCTGCAACGGCGAGGTGATCGCCGAGGGCCGAAGCGACGCGGTGCTGGGAAATCCGGTGACCGCGGTGGCGTGGCTGGCCCGGAAAGTGGACAGTTTCGGGGTCCGGTTGAGGGCCGGTGACGTGGTGTTACCGGGGTCGTGCACACGTGCGATAGATGCACGTCCGGGGGACAGTTTCGTCGCGGACTTCACCGGGTTAGGTTCAGTGCACCTGTCGTTCGAATAAGTCGTTCGAATTAGCGTCAATCAGCGAGGAACTCTCATGGCTCAGAAGGCGACCGCGGCGATCGTCGGGTCGGGCAACATCAGCACCGACCTGCTGTACAAGCTGCTGCGATCGGAGTGGATCGAACCGCGCTGGATGGTCGGCATCGACCCGGCCAGCGAGGGCCTGGCCCGCGCCCGCAAGCTGGGTCTGGAGACCTCCCACGAGGGGGCGGACTGGCTGCTCGGTCTCGACGAGAAACCGGACATGCTGTTCGAGGCCACCAGCGCCTACGTGCACCGTGACGCCGCCCCGCGCTACGCCGAGGCCGGAATCCGGGCCATCGACCTCACCCCGGCCGCGGTGGGGCCCGGGGTCATCCCGCCGGCGAATCTGCACGCACATCTGGACGCGCCGAACGTCAACATGGTGACCTGTGGTGGGCAGGCCACCATCCCGATGGTGTACGCGGTGACATCCGCGGTGGCCAAGCAGGGCGGGGTCGTGCCCTACGCCGAGATCGTGGCCTCGGTGTCCTCGGCGTCGGCCGGGCCCGGCACCCGGGCCAACATCGACGAGTTCACCAAGACCACCGCCAACGGCGTCGAGGTCATCGGCGGGGCCCAGCGCGGCAAGGCCATCATCATCCTCAACCCCGCCGAGCCGCCGATGATCATGCGCGACACCATCTTCTGCGCCATTCCCGAAGATGCCGACCACGCTGCGATCACCCAGTCGATCAAGGATGTGGCGGCCGAGGTGCAGACCTACGTCCCGGGCTACCGGCTGCTCAACGAGCCGCAGTTCGATGAGCCTTCGGTGGTCAACGGCGGCAACCACGTGGTCACCATCTTCGTCGAGGTGGAGGGTGCGGGCGACTATCTGCCGCCGTACGCTGGAAATCTGGACATCATGACCGCCGCGGCCACCAAGGTGGGCGAGGAGATCGCCAAGAAGTCGGCCGGGGTGTCCCTGTCCGCGTCATCAGGAGGCCAAGCATGAGCGGCATAGACAGCATTTTCTTCAACCCGGTCTGGGACGTGCGGATGACCGACACGTCCCTGCGTGACGGCTCGCATCACAAACGTCACCAGTTCACCAAGGACGAGGTGGGCGCCATCGTCGCCGCGCTCGACGCCGCCGGGGTGCCGGTGATCGAGGTGACCCACGGTGACGGCCTCGGTGGTTCCAGCTTCAACTACGGCTTCTCCAAGACCCCCGAGCAGGAGCTGATCAAGCTGGCCGCCGAGACGGCCAAGGAATCCAAGATCGCCTTCCTCATGCTGCCCGGGGTGGGCACCAAGGAGGACATCAAGGAGGCGCAGAACAACGGCGGCTCGATCTGCCGGATCGCCACCCACTGCACCGAGGCCGACGTGTCCATCCAGCACTTCGGCCTGGCCCGTGAGCTCGGCCTGGAGACGGTCGGCTTCCTGATGATGAGCCACACCATTCCGCCGGAGAAGCTGGCCGCCCAGGCCCGGATCATGGCCGACGCCGGCTGCCAGTGCGTCTACGTGGTCGACTCGGCGGGTGCCCTGGTGCTCGAGGGGGTCCGCGACCGGGTGGCCGCGCTGGTCGCCGAACTCGGCGACGACGCACAGGTCGGTTTCCACGGCCATGAGAACCTCGGGCTCGGTGTGGCCAACTCCATCGAGGCCGTGCGTGCCGGCGCCAAGCAGATCGACGGCAGCTGCCGCCGCTTCGGCGCCGGGGCCGGCAACGCCCCGGTGGAGGCGCTGATCGGTGTGTTCGACAAGATCGGTGTGAAGACCGGCATCGATTTCTTCGACATCGCCGACGCCGCCGAGGAGGTCGTCGCCCCGGCGATGCCCGCCGAGTGCCTGCTGGACCGCAACGCGCTGATCATGGGCTACTCCGGGGTGTACTCCAGCTTCCTCAAGCACGCCATCCGCCAGTCCGAGCGCTACGGGGTGCCCGCGCATCAGCTGCTGCACCGGGCCGGGCAGCGCAAGCTGATCGGCGGCCAGGAGGATCAGCTCATCGACATCGCCCTGGAGATCAAACGCGAGCAGGAGTCGGCTCAGGTGTAGCGAGCGGCGGTTGCACCGCGGTGCGCCACCCCAGCGGATTCGCATTCCGGTAGGGATCCCCGGCGCGCACCTGCTGGAGTCCGGCGAGCACCTCGTGGAAGCCGTCACGAAGCCCGCCGCGCCACCCAGTCGGCCACGAGCTCGTTGAATCGCTCCGGCTCCTCCCACATCGGGCAGTGCCCGCTGTCGTCGAACACATGCAGTTCGGCGTCGCCCAGAGCGTTGCTGAGCCACTGTGCGGAGGCCAGCTTGACCACCTTCTCGTCGACGCCCCAGACCAGCAGGTGGGGCACGGGCAGGCCCTGCAGGAACGGGCGGTAGTCGCGCAGCGTCTGATCGGCCAGAATGGCCGTCCCCGGGTTGGGCTCCATCTTGGTGATCTCGGCCAGCAGCGTCGCGGCCTGCTCCTGGGGAACGGGGTCCTTGAACATGTCCGTCACGAACTCGGCGAAGAAGGCGGCGAGGTCGCTCTGCATCGCGTCGACGAAGCCACTGAGCTCGTCGGGCGTGGCGATGCCGTGCGGCCAGTCGGGGCGGGTCAGGTCCGCGGGGCCCTGCGACACGACGGCGAGCCGGGTGACCCGCGCGGTGCCGAACTGGCTGAGGAGATCCCACAACACAAAGGACCCCATCGACCAGCCGATACCCGTCACGTCGTGCAGGTCGAGCCCCGTCATCAGCTCGTGCAGATCGCGGGCATACTGTGCCACCGTGTTGCCGGTGCGCGAGGTCGGCGAGTCGCCGTGCGAGCGCAGGTCGACGGCCACGACGCGGTGGGCCCGGGCCAGGGCGTCAACGTTGTGGGTGAAGAACGCGCTGGTCATGCAGACACCGTGGACGAGCAACAACACCGGCCCGGCACCCTTGTCGAGGTAGGGCAGCACCGCCCCGTCGGACAGGACGAACTCGTGCTTGTCAGGGTCGATCACCGAAGGCTCCCGGGGTGGGCGAAGGGGGTGGCACCCAGCTAACACGCTTGACCGGTGGACCGCAGGCCGGGGCGGTGCGGGGGTTGCCCGGCCCCGCTGTCGGTGCGATCCAGCAGGATGGGAGGCGATGTCGATACGAGAGCAGGCGCAGGCACTGCTGCAGCAGCTGGCCGGCCCCACGGCCGTCCTGCGCGACGACCAGTGGACGGCGATCGAAGCGCTCGTCGTGCACCGCCGCCGCGCCCTGGTCGTGCAGCGCACCGGATGGGGCAAGTCTGCGGTCTACTTCATCGCCGCCAGACTGCTACGTGAGCAGGGGCGCGGCCCGACGGTCATCGTCTCGCCGCTGCTGGCCCTGATGCGCAACCAGGTGCTGGCCGCCGAGCGGGCCGGCGTGCGGGCGGCGACCATCAACTCCGGCAACGTCACCGAGTGGGACGACATCCACCGCCGGGTCACCGAGGGTGATCTCGACGTGCTGCTGGTCAGCCCGGAACGGTTGAACAATCCCGACTTTCGCGACAATGTGCTGCCCGCGCTGGCCGCCGACGCGGGGCTCGTGGTGGTCGACGAGGCGCACTGCGTGTCCGACTGGGGCCATGACTTCCGCCCCGACTACCGGCGAATCCGCACCCTGATCGCCGAGCTGGGCGCCGGAATCCCGGTGCTGGCCACCACCGCCACGGCCAACGACCGGGTGGTCGAGGACGTCTCGGCCCAGCTCGGGGTCGGCGGCGAGGACACCGTGGTGCTGCGCGGCGGTCTGGACCGGGAGTCGTTGCGGCTCTCGGTGATCCGTGCCGGTGGACCGGCCCAGCGCGCGGCCTGGCTGGCGGCCCGGCTCGGTGAGTTGCCGGGCTCGGGGATCGTCTACACCCTGACCGTCGCGCAGGCCCGCGACGTCGCCGCCCTCCTGCGTGAGCGCGGCCACCCGGTGGCGGCCTACACCGGCGCCACCGAGACCGCCGAGCGCGAACAGCTGGAGGCCGACCTGCTGGCCAACCGGGTCAAGGCGCTGGTGGCCACGTCGGCGCTGGGCATGGGATTCGACAAACCGGATCTGGGCTTCGTGGTGCACCTCGGTGCGCCGTCCTCACCCATCGCCTACTACCAGCAGGTCGGGCGTGCCGGTCGTTCCACCGACAGCGCGGAGGTGCTGCTGCTGCCCGGGGCCGAGGACCGCGACATCTGGCGCTACTTCGCCTCGGTGTCGTTCCCGGCCGAGCAGACGGTGCGCGACGTGCTGGCCGCCCTCGACCCCGAGCGCCCGCTCTCCACCGTCGCGCTGGAGAGCCGGGTGGACCTGAACCGCTCCCGGCTGGAGATGGTGCTGAAGGTCCTCGATGTCGACGGGGCGGTGCGCCGCGTCAAGGGTGGCTGGGTCGGCACGGGGCAGCCGTGGAGCTACGACGCCGAACGCTACGAACGCCTCGACCAGTCCCGTCGTCGGGAACAGCAGGCGATGCTGGACTACCAGGACACCACCGAATGCCGGATGGCGTTCCTGCGCCGCCAGCTCGACGATCCCGACCTGCGCGCCGGCGAGCGGTGCGGACGCTGCGACAACTGCACGTCGCCGCGCTACAGCGCCGAGGTGGACGAGCAGGCGGTGGCCGACACCGGGCGCGCCCTGTCCCGACCGGGTGTCGAGCTGTCTCCCCGTCGGCAGTGGCCCTCCGGGTTGGGCCGGCTCGGGGTGGACCTGTCCGGCCGGATCACCGATGGTCCAGCCCCGGGGCGGGCGATCGGCCGGCTCACCGACCTGGGGTGGGGACCGCGGCTGCGAGCCCTGCTCGACGCTCCCGACGGCCCGGTGCCCGAGGAGGTGGTCCGGGCCGCCGTCGATGTGCTCGCGGCCTGGGACTGGCAGACCCGGCCGGCCGCGGTGATGGGTCTGGACTCCACCCGTCACCCGGTTCTCATCGCCTCGCTGGTGCGACGCCTGTCCGAGCTCGGGCGCCTCAAGGATCTCGGGGTGTTGGCCTACTCGCCGGTCCGCCGTCCGGTGACCGCGATGAACTCGGCGTATCGCGTTGCCGCGCTAGTGGATTCGTGGGAGGCGCCCGACCCCGCAGTGCTGGCGCCGGTGTCCGGTCCGGTGCTGCTGGTCGATGACCTCAGCGACACCGGGTGGACGTTGACCATGGCGGCCCGCACGCTGCGCAGCTGCGGGGCGGAGCAGGTGCTGCCGTTCGCGATCGCCGCGGTCGCCTAGCCGAGGCGGGGCCCGGCCGGTGCGCTCGAGTGTCGGGGCCGCCGGGTCCGGACCATACTGGTGCGATGACCGACACCAATGTGCTCGGTGGTCCGCTGCAGGCGTGCGGGTCCGACCCGATGACGGGGTTCTACCGGGACGGCTGCTGTTCGACCGGACCCGAGGACCTCGGCCTGCACACCATCTGCGCGGTGATGACCGCCGAATTCCTGGAGCATCAACGCTCCATCGGCAACGATCTGGGCACCCCCATGCCCGCCTACCGGTTCCCCGGGGTGAATCCCGGCGACCGGTGGTGCGTCACGGCGACCAACTGGTTGCGGGCGCATCAGGATGGCTGCGCTGCGCCCGTCCTGCTGGCCTGCACCCACCAGCGCACCCTGGAGGTGGTGCCGCTGGCCACGCTGCAGGAGCATGCCGTCGACGTTCCCGACGACCCGGGCGCACTGACGTCCTGACGGTCACCACCGGGGTTTGGAGCCGCCCAGTTGGGCGCTGACCGCGTCGGCGGTGGCGACCAGGCGCGTGGCCCGGTCGGCGATCTCGGCTGCGTCCAGTGACCGCCCGATGTGCAGCGAGACCACCATCACCTGCCGCTGATGGTGGTCGTAGACCGGGGCGGAGATGACACTGACGGGATGTCGGCCGGCCCGGGATCCGGCCCGGGATCCGACCTGGGATCCGGCCCGGGATCCGACGCCGCCCGAGGGCTCCTCACCGCGCAGGTAGACCCGCTCGCCGATCCCGGAGACCATCTCCGAGAGCAGGGCCCGCAGCTCCTCGGGCAGGGTGCTCGTCATCCCGGCGGTCAGCGCGTACAGGCGCTGCCCGGCGGGGGTCAGCAGTTCCACCAGGTAGCCGTCGGCGCGGCATTCGCTGACCACCCGGTGCAGCCGCTCGGCGTCGGTGCGCAGCGGGATGGTGGGCTCGCGGGCCATCCACTCCCGCAGTGCGGCATCGTCCCACAGCACGAACATCAGCCCGACCGGCGGCGCGAACGGATAGCTCTGCCCCACCCGGACCCCCGGGTCGGTGCCGGTCGGCGCCACCAGCTCGAGCAGCGTGATGCGGTCGTCGACGACCGCCGACAGCGCAGCGGTGCACCGCACCTGCGTGCACAGGTCACGCAGTTCATCGCGCGCGGCCGGGCTGACCCGCAACGCCTCCTGGGCGGTGTGGCCGAGGGTGATCAGCGCCGGGCCCAGCCGGTAGGTCTTGTCGGCGGGATCCCGCAGGAGATAGCCCGCCCCGGTCAGGGTGGTGACGATGCCCAGGCAGGTCGGTTTGCTCAGTCCGAGCCGCCGGGCCAGCTCGGACAGCCCGAACCGGTCGTGGGGATGGCGGCCGAGGAAATCGAGGACCGCCACCACGCGCGCGGTCGGTGGGGAGATCCGCGCGGAATCGGCGGTGACATCCCGGCCGCCGTCGACCGGCTCCGGGCTCGGCGCGTCGGCAACCACCAGCGATCGGCCCTCCGGACGCGGGTCCCGCATGGGGACGTTGACTCGAACTAGAACGCGTTCTAGTGTTCTGGTCGGAAACTCTACCAGTCCGGTCCAATATTGGACCGAAGGAGGGCCGCGGCTCGATGTATGCACAACCGCTGACCGATGCGATCGCCGAAGCCGAGCGTCTGGTCTCCGAGGCGCCACACATCGAGAACGAGGCCGATCTGCTGGAGGGGCTGCAGTACCTGGCCGGCTGCATCATGGGCTGCATCCACCTGGGCTTCGACTACGAGCGCGACCATCCGTTCCTGCAGTCGGGCACCGGTCCGTTCACCAAGATGGGGCTGGACAACCCGGACACCCTCTATTTCGGCACACGCGTACAACCCGGGAAGGAGTACGTGGTCTCCGGCCGCCGCGGCACCACCACCGACCTGAGCTTCCAGATGCTCGGGGGCGAGTACACCGACGACAACGTACCCGCGAGCCAGGCGGCCTTCGACGACCGCGAACTCGACGTCGCCGCCGACGGCAGCTTCGAGTGGCGGGTCACCCCGACCGCGCCGTCGCAGCTGCTGATCCGCGAGGTCTACAACGACTGGTCGGCGCGGCGGGGCACCCTCTCGGTCGCGCGCACCGACACCGCGGGCACGGCACCGCCGCCGCTGACCAGGGAGCTCATCGAGAAGCGGTATGCCGTGGCGGGCAGGCAACTGGTGCAACGGGTCAAGACCTGGCTGCAGTTCCCGCGGTGGTTCTACGACAACCTGCCGGTCAACACCATGGTGGCGCCGAGGCTCACTCCCGGCGGGCTGGCCACCCAGTACTCCTCGGTCGGGCACTTCGACCTCGCCGCCGACCAGGCGATGATCATCACGCTGCCGGTCCCCGACGCGCCCTACCTGGGTTTCCAGCTGGGCAGCCTGTGGTACATCTCCCTGGACTACATCAACCACCAGACCTCGCTGAACGGCACTCAGGCGCAGGCGGATCCGGACGGCAAGATCAGGATCGTCGTCTCCGACGCCAACCCCGGCGTCACCAACTGGTGTGAGACCCTGGCGCACCGCAAGGGATACCTGCAGTTCCGCTGGCAGCGGCTGTCCCGGGAACTCACCGAGGCCGACGGACCCTCCGTGGAGGTGCTCGACATCGACGAGGTCGCCGGCGCGCTGCCCTACTACGACTCCAACAAGATCTCCGACGGGGACTGGCGCGCGCGGATCGCCCTGCGCCAGAAGCAGATCGCCGACAGGATGGTGGGCTAGGACATGAATGGATTGCTCGCGGGCAAGGTCGTCGTCATCAGCGGTGTCGGGCCGGCGCTGGGCTCGACGCTGGCGCGCCGGTGCGCCGAGGCCGGTGCCGACCTGGTGCTGGCCGCCCGCACCGTCGAGCGCCTCGACGACGTCGCCAAGCAGGTCGCCGACCTGGGGCGCCGTGCGGTGTCCGTGGGCACCGACATCACCGACGAGGGCCAGGTCGACAACCTGGTCCAGGAGTCCCTGAGCGCCTACGGCAGGGTCGATGTCCTGATCAACAACGCGTTCCGCGTCCCGTCGATGAAGCCGCTGGCCAACACGACGTTCGAGCACATGCGCGACGCGATCGAACTGACGGTGTTCGGCGCGCTGCGGATGATCCAGGGATTCACCCCGGCCCTGGCCGAGTCCAACGGTTCGGTGGTCAACGTCAACTCGATGGTGGTGCGCCATTCCCAGGCCAAGTACGGCGCCTACAAGATGGCCAAGTCGGCGCTACTGGCCATGTC
The DNA here is from genome assembly GCF_002592005.1 of Mycolicibacterium palauense. GTDB lineage: Bacteria > Actinomycetota > Actinomycetes > Mycobacteriales > Mycobacteriaceae > Mycobacterium > Mycobacterium palauense. Next base: position 17,802 of record NZ_NVQF01000002.1, read on the forward strand.
GCAGTCGCTGGCCACCGAGCTCGGTGAGCAGGGTATCCGGGTGAATTCGGTGGTCCCCGGCTATATCTGGGGCGAGACCCTCAAGAGCTACTTCCATCACCAGGCCGGTAAGTACGGCACCACCGTGGAGCAGATCTACCAGGCCACCGCGGCCGCATCGGATCTCAAGCGGCTGCCGACCGAGGACGAGGTGGCCTCGGCCATCCTGTTCATGGCCAGCGATCTGTCCAGCGGCATCACCGGCCAGACCCTCGACGTCAACTGCGGGGAGTACAAATCCTGATGGGACGCACCGATGTCGGAACCGTCGAGGATCTGCACGCCTCGGCGACCAAGGCGGTGGGGCTGGAGGACTTCGGCTCCGATGAGGACAACTACCTCGAGGCGCTGGCGGTGCTGCTGGAGTCCTATCAGCGCGAGGCGGGGCTCACCGAGTTCGGCAGCAAGATGTGCCGCTTCTTCGTGCGCAACGCGCTGGTGGCCCGGCTGATGTCGGAGGCCGCCTTCAAACAGCACCCCGAGCACGCCGATGTGCCGATCGAGCGGCCCATCTTCGTCACCGGGCTGCCGCGCACCGGGACCACCGCACTGCACCGGCTGCTGACGGCCGATCCCGGACATCAGGGGCTGCAGTTGTGGCTCGCGGAGTTCCCCCAGCCCCGGCCGCCGCGTGAGACCTGGGCGGACAACCCGGTCTTCCAGCAGTTGGATGCCCAATTCGCCCAGGCGCACAACGAGAATCCCGAATACATGGGCCTGCACTACATGACCGCCGGCGAGGTCGAGGAGTGCTGGCAGCTGCTTCGTCAATCGCTGCACTCGGTGTCCTACGAGACGCTGGCCCACATCCCGACCTACGCGCGCTGGCTCTCCGAGCAGGACTGGACCGCGCCGTATCGGCGCCACCGCAGGAACCTCCAGCTGATCGGCCTCAACGACGCCGAGAAGCGGTGGGTGCTCAAGAACCCGAGCCATCTGTTCGCGCTGGACGCGCTGATGGCCACCTACCCTGATGCCCTGGTCGTGCAGTGCCACCGTCCGGCCGAGACACTGATGGCGTCGATGTGCTCGCTGGCCGCGCACACCACCGAGGGCTGGTCGACGCGGTTCGTCGGCGCCCAGATCGGCGCGGACTCGCTGGAGACCTGGTCCCGCGGCCTGGAGTTGTTCAACGCCGAACGCGCCAGGCACGACCCCGCCCAGTTCTGCGACATCGACTACGCCGACTTCGTCGAGGACCCGATCGGGACCGTCGAGGGCATCTACGCCCGCTTCGGCATCGACCTCAGCGATGCCGCCCGCAGGGCCATGCGGGACATGCACACCGAGAGCCAGCAGGGGCCCCGTGCGCCCAAACACAGTTACGCGCTGGAGGACTACGGCCTGACCACCGAGACGGTCAGGGAGCGCTTCGCGGGTCTGTGAGGCCCGGGACCGTGCCGCGGAACCGGTGATCCGGCCGGTCCCGACCGGTGCGGTGTGCAACGCTGCGGTCATGAACCGATTCGCCGTGACGCCGGGCGGTGCCGGCCGACGACCCGGCCGACGAAGCGCGCGCGGGCGCTCGGCCCCGCGCGAGGACACCATGACCGAGCCCGGCCGCGGGCCGACGATCAGCGGGCCCGTCGCAGTCACCAGCCTGGCGCTGGCGCTGATCACCTGGCCGTTGGCCTTCAACCTGGGGGCCTACGGGACGGTGTTCTACGACGACATCTTCACCGTCGTGGTGTCGTCGACGATTCTTGTGGTGCTCACCGTCGTCTACCGGCCCTTCGGCAGGGTGGGCAACTGGGTGACCGGACTCGCCCTGTCGGCTCCGCTGGCGTGGTTCGTCGCCGCGGTGGTGGTGAACGGGTCAACCAGTGGTGCCCTGGACCGTCCGTTCTTCGCCTGGGTGGCGGTGGTGATCCTCGTGGTGTCGGTGCCGCTGACGCTGCGCCTGCTCTTCGAGCTGTTCTATCCGGAGCTCACCGCGCCGGCCCGGCACCGTCAGCGGCTGGGCCTGGTGGCGTTGGTGGCCGTCGTGACGCTCGTCGGGTTCGTCGTCGGCCACAACAACGATCGGATCATGGAGTGCTCGGACTTCGTCGTCGCCGGCTCCCACGCTCCGGAGAACTGCCGGCAGGGCTGACGGCGGCGAACCCCCGGATCAGACCCCGATCGGCCCCGGATCGGCCCTGGATCAGCCCCGGATCAGCCGTCGCCGGGGGAGGGGGCGCTGGAGACCGCCTCCAGGCAGCCCTCGGCGATGGCATGTTTGATGCTGTCGCTCAGCCGTGGACAGGACCGGGCCCGCCGCGGCTCGCCGCCGTTGGCACGGATCTCGGCGAAGTAGGCGCAGCTCTGCACGGCATCGGAATTCCACTGCACGGCGGTGTATTCGGGGCCCAGCTTCCTGACCGACACCGTCGCGTGGCAGAACCGGCAGTCCACCGGGGCCATTCCCGAGTTGAGGTACCGCTCGCGGTCGCGGGCGGTGGCGGCGCGGACGGCGGCGGCGCGATCGGGTTCGCCCGCGAAATCCGGGGCCTTGCTCCAGGTTCCGCTGTCTCTCGCGGGACCGTCGTCGGGGCCGTGCTCATGGCCGTGCTCGTGGTCGTGGTCGTGGCCGCCGTGCAGGAGGATCATCGACCGGGTCAACCGGTCGACGTCGGGTACCTCCTCACGTGGCGACATCACGACACCTCGGAGGGTTGCTCCGCATTCCGCTCGTCGCTCTGGGTGGCCTGGCGTTTGAGGTTCTCGTCGACCTCGACGTTCCATTTCTCCACCGCCGCGGTGGTGTCGACCTCGAGCTCGAAGCGGTCGGTCATGTCCGGTGTCACGTCCGCGGCGTCGACGTAGAACTGCTGGTACCAGCGGCGCATCTGGTAGACCGCGCCGTCCTCCTCCACCAGCAGCGGATTGTCGATGCGGGTCTTGTGCTTCCAGATCTCCACGTCCTGCAGGAAGCCCTTGCTGACCCCCGCGGTGAAGCCGTCGGCCAGCTTCTCGGTGGTCTTGTCGTCCAGGCCCTTGGGCTTCTCGACGATCACACCCCACTGCAGCACGAAGGAGTCCTGGGTGACCGGGTAGTGGCAGTTGATGAGGATCGACTCGGCCTTGAAGTCGCCGTAGGTGTTGTGCAGCCAGTTGATCATGAACGACGGGCCGAAGTAGGAGGCCTCGGAGTCGAGGCTGGCCTCGCCGTAGGCGGTGCCCATGTCGTTGACGTCGGGCCGGCCGACGTTGTGCAGGTACTGGCTGGCGATGTGGCCCTCGAAGACGTTCTTGAAGTACGTCGGCAACCCGAAGTGGATGTAGAAGAAGTGGGCCATGTCGGTGACGTTGTCGATGATCTCGCGGCAATTGCTGCCCTCGATGAGCATCGTGTTCCACTTCCAGTCGGTCCACTCGCCGCTGGCCCATTCCGGGATCTCGGGGATCCGGACCTCGGGCGGCGGCGGGTTGCCTTCGTGGTCGTGCCACACGAACAGCAGACCGCCGCGCACATCGGTATGCCAGGCCCGGGTGCGGGCCAGCCGCGGTGTCCGCTTGGCGTAGGGCACCAGCTTGCACTTGCCGTCGCCGCCCCAGCGCCAGTCGTGGAACGGGCAGGCGACCTCGTCGCCCTTGATCTCGCCCTGGGCGAGGTTGCCGCCCATGTGCCGGCAGTAGCCGTCGAGAACGTTGAGGTCGCCGTGGGAATCGGCGAACACCACCAGCTTGGTGCCGAAGATCTCGACACCGTGGGGCTTGCCGTCGCGGTAGTCCTTGACCGGCCCCAGGCAGTGCCAGCCGCGGGCGTAGCGATCCGGCAGGCTTCCGGTGTCGATCTCGCGAACGCCGCTGTGGGCCGTGTCAGTCGTCACTTCGCGCCTCCAGTCGTTGCTCTCTAACTAGAACACGTTACAGTTTTGCCCCGACGGGATGCAATTGAAACCACGTCTAGCTGGCCGAACAGATGACCAAAGTCACCCGAACGGCGAGCGATTTTCGAACACGGAACCTCGCGCCCGCCGCGGACGGCGCCGGTCCGGTCCGGGTCAGGCCGAATCCTCGTCGAGCCCGACCCGCAGCGCGACGTCCTGCATCTTGCCGACGTAGGTGACGAACTGCTCGTCGGCGGGCTGGCCGGGCGCGCTGTCGAACTCCAGGCGCATCAGCGCCGGGCCCTCGGTGAACAGCAGCATCGTCACCGCCTTGGTCCCGTCCGGGGACTGGCCGGTGATCGCGGTCCCGCCGGTTCCCACCGAACTCGCACGCGGGGTGCCCCCGGCCACGAGGTTGCCGACGCTGGCCACGGCCTGGTGCAGGGTAGCCGTCGCGGTGGCCGCGTCCGGGTAGATCAACAGGGTCGCGGCGACGGCCTGGGTGTCGTCGTCGTTGACGAACAACGCACTGGCACCGCTCAGGCCGTTCGGGTTCACCTTCGACGACGCGGTGGTGAACACCTGCGGCGGGACGCTGATGTCGTCGGCGGTGACCAGCAGCCGGCTGTAGTCGGTGCTGTCGGCCTTCTGGGGCTCGATGACGGCGCTGGTCGTGGGGGTCATCCCCAGCCTGCCGGGGGTGTTGGTGTTGGCTGCGTCACAGCCGGCGGCGCCGACGACGAGCAGTGCCGCGGCCGCGGTGGCGACGACGCGCTTGGGCCGGACGGCCCGGAAATACCTGGACAACCTGATCGTGCTTCTACTCGGGCCCGTGCCGGGCCTGCATGGGGGGCTTTGGCGGACGGAAATGTCCTCGGCACAGTCTACGCCCGCCCGCGACCCGTTTCGGCCTCGCGCAGGGGTGATGTTGGCCTCCCGACGCGGCGCCGGCGGGGCTCGTTACCGCCGCCGGCTTACTGCTGCCAGCCCGAGTGGATGTAGGTGTCGGCGAACCGCTTGATCGAGTCCTTCTTCTTGTCCAGCGGCGCATCGAAACCCAGACCGTCGAGCACCCAGGGGATCACGATGTTGTCGGTGACGCCGGCCGCGGCGAGTTCGCGGTGCCCGTCGACGTCGAACTTGTCGATGCACACGGCCTGGAACTCGAACGGTTCCCCGCCGCGGCCGTACTCGGCGCGCAGCTTGTTCAGCGCGGAGATGGTCTCGCCCAGCTGTGCGCAGGTCATCATGGCGCTGGTCCAGCCGTCGCCGACGCGGGCGGCGCGGCGCAGGGCCACGTCGGTGTGGCCCCCGACGTAGAACGGCACCGGCTCGCTGGGCGCCGGGCTCATCTGCAGACGGTCGAAGTCGAAGAACCGGCCGTGGTACTCCACCATGCCGCCGGCCAACACCAGCTTGATGACCTCGATCATCTCGTCGACCCGGGCGCCGCGCTTGGCGAAGGGCACGCCGCACCATTCGAACTCCTCGGGCGCCCAGCCGATGCCGACACCGAAGCCGAACCGGTTGCCGGTGAGGTTGGCCACCGAGCCGACCTGGCGGGCCAGCAGCAGCGGGTTGCGCGAACCGAGTTTCATCACGTTGGTGTAGAAGCGCAGGGTGGAGGTCACCGCACCCATGGCCGCCGCGGCGATCAGCGGGTCGACCCAGGGGGTCTCGGCGTTCCACATCCGCGAACCGTCGGGGGTGTAGGGGTAGTCGGCCTCCTGCTTCTCCATGTAGAACAGCGAGTCCGGCAGGGCGATCGCGTCGAAGCCGGCCTCCTCGGCGGCCTGCGCGATATGTACGAGTTCGTCGACGGGCCCCATCGCGACGCTGCACGTGTACTTCATGCGCGTCATCCGGCGGCCGGCCTGTCCGGCTTCTCGCTGCCGACGACCCACATCGAGTAGTACTGCGAGCCGCCCCCGTAGGCGTGGCCCAGCGCCTTGTGTGCCCCCGGCACCTGGTGCTCGCCGGCCTTGCCCATCACCTGGATGGCCGACTCGGCGAACCGGATCATGCCCGAGGCGCCGATGGGGTTCGACGACAGCACGCCGCCGGACGGGTTGAACGGGATGCGGCCCCCGATGGCGGTCTCGCCGGCCTCGGTGAGCTTCCAGCCCTCGCCCTCGGGCGCGAAGCCCAGGTTCTCCAGCCACATCGGCTCGAACCAGGAGAACGGGACGTAGACCTCGGCGACGTCGATCTCGTCGATGGGGCTCGTGATACCCGCCGCCTTCCACAGCGCCGCGGCGGCGTCCCGGCCGGCCTGCGGGTTGACCTGGTCGCGCCCGGAGTAGGCCAGCGGTTCGGTGCGCAGCGCGGTGGCGTGCACCCAGGCCACCGGGTGTCCGTCGGCGACCCGGGCGTCGGCGGCGGCCTCGTCGCCGAACACCATCGCGCACGCGCCGTCGGAGGACGGGCAGGTCTCGTCGAAGCGGATCGGGTCCCACAGCATCTGGGAGGCCATCACCTTCTCCAGCGTGATGTCGGCCTGTTGCAGGTGCGCCAGCGGGTTCCTGGCGCCGTTGAGACGGTCCTTGACCGCGACCATGGCCCCGATGTGGGTCGGCGCGCCGGAGCGGCGGATGTAGGCGCGCACGTGCGGGGCGAAGTAGCCCCCGGCGCCGGCCCCCACCGGCTTGGTGAACGGGACCGGGATCGACAGCGCCCACATGGCGTTGGATTCGGACTGCTTCTCCCAGGCCATCGCCAGCACCCGGCGGTATCTGCCCGACTGCACCAGGCTGGCGGCGACGATCGCCGTCGAGCCGCCCACCGATCCGGCGGTGTGCACCCGGATCAGCGGTTTGCCGGTGGCGCCGACCGCGTCGGCCATGAACAGCTCCGGCATCATGACGCCCTCGAAGAAGTCGGGGGCCTTGCCGACGACGACGGCGTCGATGTCGTCGAAGGTCGCACCGGAGTCCGCCAGTGCCCTGTCGATCGCCTCACGGACCAGACCGTTCATCGACACATCGGTCCGCTTGGACACGTACTTCGTCTGCCCGGTGCCCAGCACCGCCGCCAGGTTCTTCGTCACGTCAGCTGTTCCCTTCGAGGACCGCGACCAGGTTCTGTTGCAGGGCCGGACCGCTGGTGGCGTGGGCGAGCACCCGCTGGGCCGAGCCGGAGAAGATGTGCCGGGCGGCGAACCCGATGCGCTCCAGGCCGGCCGCGAACATCGGGTTGGCGGCCAGCGCGCCGCCGGAGGGGTTGACCTTCGTCGTGTCCGGCAGCCCGATCGCCTCGGTCAGGATCAGCTGTTGGTGGGTGAACGGGGCGCACAGCTCGGCGATCTCGATCGACCCGGCGTCCCCGCCGGTGGCCACCGCGGCCACCGCGGCCGTCGACGGCGACGTCGTCAGGTCCCGGGCCCCGAGGACCGGGGTTTCGATCCGGTGCTCGATCCCGGCGATCCAGGCCGGGTTCTCGCGCAGTTCCCGCGCCCGGTCCGCGGAGGCCAGCACGATCGCGGCCGCCCCGTCGGTGATGGGCGCAATGTCGTGGCGGCGCAGCGGATCGGCGAAGAACGGCCGCGCCAGCAGCTCGTCGATGCTCTTCGCGGGCTTCTCGCTGTCGGTGCGTCCCCCCGCGGCGAACGAGTCCAACGCGACCTGGGCCATCTGCTCGTCGGTCCAGGTGCCGGCGTCCAGCCCCATCCGGGCCTGCAGCCCCGCCATCGACACCGAGTCCGGCCACAGGGGCGCGACGGTGTAGGGGTCGGTCTGCAGGGCCAGTACCCGGCGCAGGACCCCGGCGCTGGACTTGCCGAACCCGTAGACCAGCGCGGTGTCCACCTCACCGGTCAGGATCTTGATGTAGGCCTCGTACAGGGCCCAGGCGGCGTCCATCTCCACGTGCGATTCGTTGATCGGGGGCACCGCCCCGATCGAGTCGATGGCCGAGATGAACGAGAACGCGCGGCCGGCCAGGTAGTCCGACGAGCCCGAGCACCAGAACCCGATATCGCGCTGGGAGATGCCGAGTTCGTCGTAGAGCTCGCCGAAGCACGGCATCAGCATCTCGACGCCGTTGGTGGTGCCGTCGGTGCGCCGCACATGGGGTGCGTGCGCGAATCCGACCACCGCCACTTCGTGATCAGTCATCGCTTGGTTCCTTGTTCGGTCGGTGCGGGTCGGTGCGGGTCGGTGCTCAGAGATTCGGTGCTCAGAGGTGGTGCCGGTAGGTCTCGTAGTCGGCGTCGGGTTCGCCGGTCGGCCGGAAGTGGTCGATGTTGTCGATCCCCAGCCCCCACTCCTCGCGGGGTTTCCACACCGCCTCGACCCGCATGCCCATGCGCACCTCGCTGGCCTCGATCTCGGTGACCAGGTGCAGGAACGGGATGTCGGCGCCGTCGAGCAGCACGTAGGCCGCCACGTACGGCGGCTTGATCCGCTGCCCGGCGAACGGGATGTTGATGATCGCGAACGTCGTCACCGTGCCCTTGTCGGACAGCTCGACGAACTGGTCGAGCTCGCGCCCCGTCGCCGGGTCGGCCTCCTTGGGAGGGAAGTAGACCTTGCCGTCGTCGCCGGTGCGGGCGCCCAGCAGCACGCCGCGCTCCAGCGCGCGCAGGAACGCGCTCTCGGGCTGGGAGGCGGTGTGCTGGATCTCGATGGCGGTGGGCACCACCAGCATCGTCACCGGGTCACGCTGGTCGGCGGTGTCAGCGGTGTCGGCGGTGTCGGTGGCCGGCTCGGGCTGCTCCCCCGGCACGAAGTGGGCGATGTCGGTGATCGCCCCGACGGGCTCGTCGACCCAGTGCACGTGCACCCGGCTCCCGGTGGCGATCCGGTCGGCCGAACCGCAGTCGACGGCGTGCAGCATCGCCGTGTCGGCGCCGTCGAGTTTGATCAGCGCCCAGGCGAACGGGCGATCCAGCGGCTGGCCCTCCAGCGGCTCGGGCTGCCAGGTCCACGACACCACCGTTCCGACGCTGGCCACCGGCACCACCTCCGTCAGCGGGGCATAGGTGACGGGGTCATACTCGGCGGGTGGGACGAACACCCGGCCGTCGGAACCTCGGGTCCCGACGATGCGGCGCTCGCGCAGTGCCGTGAAGAACTGGCTGAGGATCGGCCCGACCGAACGGGTGTAGTCGAAGGACAGTTGCAACGGTGCGGACAGCGGCGGCTCATGGTCCACGATCTGCGCCGGGCTGCTCTGGCTGGCGGTCACAGCATCGAGTAGAACAGGTTCTAAGAACGGTTTCAAGAACGGGTCGGGTCGGCCCGGTGCGGACATGCGAGAGAGAGGTCGATTCCCGATGAAGCTTGGACTCCAGCTGGGTTACTGGGGTGCGCAGCCACCCACCAACCACGGCGAACTGGTCGCCGCCGCCGAGCAGGCGGGCTTCGACACGGTGTTCACCGCGGAGGCCTGGGGATCCGACGCCTACACGCCGCTGGCCTGGTGGGGCCGGGAGACGACCCGGATGCGGCTGGGTACGTCGGTGATCCAGCTGTCGGCCCGCACCCCGACGGCGTGCGCGATGGCCGCTCTGACCCTGGACCACCTCTCCGGGGGGCGCCACATCCTCGGGCTCGGGGTCTCGGGCCCGCAGGTGGTGGAGGGGTGGTACGGGCAGCGCTTTCCCAAGCCGCTGGCCCGCACCCGGGAGTACATCGACATCATCCGCCAGGTGTGGGCGCGTGAGGCGCCGGTGACCAGCCCCGGCCCGCACTACCCGCTGCCGTTGTCGGGGGAGGGCACCACCGGGCTGGGCAAGGCGCTCAAGCCGATCACCCATCCGCGCCGCGCCGACATCCCGATCATGCTCGGCGCGGAGGGGCCCAAGAACGTGGCCCTGGCCGCCGAGATCTGTGACGGCTGGCTGCCGATCTTCTACAGCCCGCGCCTGGCGCCGATGTACAACGAGTGGCTCGATGAGGGATTCTCCCGTCCGGGGGCCAGGCGCTCCCGGGAGGACTTCGAGATCTGTGCGACCGCGCAGGTCGTCGTCACCGATGACCGGCCTGCGGTGCTGGAGCTCATCAAGCCGCATCTGGCGCTCTACATGGGGGGGATGGGAGCCGAGGGCACCAACTTCCACGCCGACGTCTACCGCCGCATGGGTTACGCCGAGGTGGTCGACGACGTCACCAGGTTGTTCCGCTCGGGGACCGAGGACGGAAAAGAGCAGGCGGCCAAGGTGATCCCCGACGAGCTGGTCGACGACGCGGCCATCGTCGGAGACATCGACTTCGTGCGCAAGCAGATCGCGGCCTGGGAGGCCGCCGGCGTCACGATGATGGTGGTCGGCGCCCGGTCCACCGAGCAGATCCGCGACCTGGTCGACCTGGTGTAGTCGATCTGGTACACCCGGCTCGGTGTAGTCGGCAGTAGACACTTGTTGCACTCTGTCTAGAACGCGTTCTAGATTGGCGTGATGACCGACACAGGGCCGGGCGCCGCCGTCAGCACGCACACCATCGCGGGCACCGTGCTCACCATGCCGGTGCGGATCCGCACCGCCGACACCCATGTCGCGATGTTCTCGGTGCCCGCGCCGGCCGCCCAGCGCATGATCGACTACAGCGGACTGCGGGTCTGCGAGTACCTGCCCGGCCGCGCGGTGACCATGCTGATGCTCGTCCGCTACGTCGACGGTGACCTCGGCCGGTACCACGAGTTCGGCACCGCGGTGATGGTCAACCCCCCCGGACGTCCGGCACCCTCGGGCCTGGCGGGCCTGCGGGCGCTCGGCGCCGCCGCCGCCTTCATCCACCACCTCCCGGTCAACCAGTCCTTCACGCTGGAGGCCGGCCGGCGCATCTGGGGATTCCCGAAGATCATGGCCGACTTCACCGTCCGGGAGAGCCCGAAGTTCGACTTCGAGGTGGCCGAGGACGGCCGGATGATCGCCGGCATCGAGTTCGGTGCGGGGCTGCCGGTCCCCTCGGCGTTGACCGCCCGGCCCCAGGTGCTGACCACCTACAGCTGCCTGGACGGTGTGACGCGTGAGATTCCCTGGGAGATGAGGAATTCCGGAATGCGGGTGCGCGCGGGTGGGGCCAGGCTGCGGCTGGGCGACCACCCCTACGCCGATGAACTGCGAGCCCTCGGTTTGCCCAAACGCGCCCTGGTGAGCCAGTCCTCTGCCAATGTCGAGATGACGTTCGGCGACGCCCACGACGTCACCACGTGATCGACCGATCACACAACTCAACCGGGAGCAGCCCCAGCCCATGACCGCCACGACGCTTGACGTAGACCTCGCCGACGGCAACTTCTACGCCGACGGCAACGCCCGCGAGGCCTACCGGTGGATGCGCGCCAACCAGCCCGTCTTCCGGGACCGCAACGGTCTGGCCGCGGCCACCACCTACCAGGCGGTCCTGGATGCCGAGCGCAATCCGGAGGTGTTCTCCAGCACCGGCGGTATCCGCCCCGACACGCCGGGAATGCCGTACATGATCGACATGGACGATCCGGCACACCTGTTGCGGCGCAAGCTGGTCAACGCCGGATTCACCCGCAAGCGCGTCATGGACAAGGTGGGATCGATCGGCCGGTTGTGCGACACCCTCATCGACGGGGTGATCGAACGTGGCGAGTGTGACTACGTACGCCACATCGCCGCTCCGCTGCCGATGGCGGTGATCGGCGACATGCTCGGCGTACTGCCGGAGCAGCGCGAGATGCTGCTCACCTGGTCGGATGACCTGGTCTGTGGCCTCAGCTCGCATCTGGACGAGACCGCGATGCAGAAGGTGATGGACACCTTCGCCGCCTACACCGCCTTCTCCATGGAGATGATCACCAAGCGGCGCGCCGAGCCGACCGACGACCTGTTCTCGATTCTGGTCAACGCCGAGGTCGAGGGTCAGCGGATGTCCGACGACGAGATCGTCATGGAGACCCTGCTGATCCTCATCGGCGGCGACGAGACCACCCGGCACACGCTGTCCGGCGGTACCGAGCAGTTGCTGCGCCACCGCGACCAGTGGGAGCGGGTGGTCGCCGACCCCGCGCTGCTGCCGGCGGCCATCGAGGAGATGCTGCGCTGGACCTCACCGGTGAAGAACATGTGCCGCACGCTGACCCGCGACATCGAGTTCCACGGCACCGAGCTGAGGGCCGGCGAGAAGATCATGCTGATGTTCGAGTCGGCCAACTTCGACGAGAGCGTCTTCGAGGACCCGGACGGTTTCAACATCGACCGGAACCCGAACAGTCACCTGGCGTTCGGGTTCGGCACGCATTTCTGCATGGGCAATCAGCTGGCCCGGCTGGAACTCAAACTGATGCTCTCGCGGGTGGTCGAGCGGATGCCGGATCTGCGCCTGGCCGACGAGAGCCGGCTGCCGCTGCGCCCCGCCAACTTCGTCAGCGGGCTGGAGCAGATGCCGGTCGTGTTCACCCCGGGCCCCAGGCTGCTCGGCTGAGGTACCGCCCACGAGCGTGCGACTTCATACGGAAAAGCCGCTCTGGCCGTATCAACCCGCACAGTCGATGCGACTCACCACGTTCTCGGACAGCCGCGGGCGATGAGCGCGGCGCCGACCCGTTCGAAGAACGCCGCCCGGCGGCTGCGCAGGATGCCACTGGTGACCCTGACATCGATCCAGCCCAGTTCGGGCAGTCTGGCGTACCGTTCCACGTCGCGGTCCCGTTGTTTCGAATCGGTCCAGTGGTGGGCGCCGTCGAAGTCCACTCCCACGCGGTACTCGCGCCAGCCCATGTCGATGCGGGCGAAGACCACACCGTCGTCGTCGACCACGTCGATCTGCGTTTCGGGCTTCGGAAACCCATGTTCCACCAACAGAATGCGGGTCAACGACTCGTAGGGTGATTCGGCGCCGCCGTCGACGAGGCGCAGGGTTTCGCGCAGGTGACGCGAGCCGCGAGCACCACGATGTGTCGCAGCGATGTGGGCGATGGCCGCCGCGTCGACGCCGGTGGCGTTCATCAGCGCGTCCACCCGCTGGACACCGGCAACCAGGGGCAGTCGTCGGCCCAGGTCGAAGGCGGTGCGTGCCGGCGTGGTCACGCACATTCCCGAGGCGAGCCGGGTCTCCCCGGATGCCGGCGTATCGCTGTGGACCGTGATGCCGCGCGGGGGCCGCCGATTCGTGTGGATGAGCTCCGCGCAGAGGTCGGCGTCGATCCACCTGGCGCCGAGGATGGCCGACGCCGACAGTCCCGCCAACACGCCGCGACGCTGTGACCACAGCCAGGCCGCGCGGGCGCGCAGGCGGGCGGTCATTTCGAGGTCGCGGGCCATCCACACGCCGGGGTAGACCGCGGTGTGCAGGCGGCGCAACTCCCGATACGTCAGGGCGCCCGCGTCAAGGGCCTCCGTCGCGCGGAACGGCCCGCCGAGACGAGGCATGCCAGCACGGTGCCAGCCCTCGCCCGCCAGGCCCGACGGCGATCCACAGGCGCTCCCGAGGGTGCGGTTCCGTACGCACGTGGCGGTCCTCGCGTACCGATCCGCACTTTCGGCGGGCGGAGACGGGCCGTTGCCGGCTACTTCATCTGGAAGTTGGGCGTGCGCTTCTCCTTGAACGCCCGCGGACCCTCCTTGGCGTCCTCGGACAGGAACACCGAGATCCCGATCTGGGTGTCGATCTTGAACGCGTCGTTCTCGTGCATTCCTTCGGTCTCGCGGATCGAGCGCAGGATCGCCTGCACCGCCAGCGGGCCGTTGTTGTTGATCACCTCGGCGATCGCCAGGGCCTTGTCCAGCGCCGTGCCGTCGGGAACGACGTAGCCGATCAGCCCGTAGTCCAGGGCTTCGGTGGCGGTGATGTGCCGCCCGGTCAGCAGCAGGTCACAGGCGATCGTGTAGGGGATCTGGCGCACCAGTCGCACCGCGGAGCCGCCCATCGGGTACAGGCTCCACTTCGCCTCGGAGATGCCGAACTTGGCGCTCTCTCCGGCGATGCGGATGTCGGTGCCCTGCAGGATCTCGGTGCCGCCGGCGATCGCGGGGCCCTCCACGGCGGCGATCAGCGGTTTGGTCAGGCGACGGCCCTTGAGCAGCCCGTCGATGCGCGAGGGGTCGTAGCTGCCGTCGGCGAACGAGTCCCCCGGCGGCTTCTTGGTCGCGGCCTTGAGGTCCATGCCCGCGCAGAAGTACCCGCCCGCGCCGGTGAGGATGCAGCTGCGGATCTCCGGATCGTTGTCGACGCGGTCCCAGGCCTCGACCATGATCGAGAGCATCTCAGTGGACAGCGCGTTGCGGGCCTCGGGCCGGTTCAGCGTGACGATCAGGGTGTGTCCGCGCTGTTCAACGAGGGCGTCGGGACCTTTGTCGGGCTCGCTCACCGGTGTCCACCTTTCTGCGCCGAGGCATGGAACTTGTCACGAAATGTAACACGTTCTAGTTTAGGGGCCATGGCCCTCAACATCGCCGATCTCGCCGAGCATGCCATTGACGCCGTGCCTGACCGCGTCGCCCTCATCTGTGGCGCAGAGGAGTTGACCTACGCCGGACTGGAGGAGAAGGCCAACCGGCTGGCGCACTACCTCCAGGCCCGGGGCGTCAAGAAGGACGACAAGGTGGGCATCTACTGCCGCAACCGGATCGAGACGGTCGTGGCGATGCTGGGCATCATCAAGGCCGGCGCCATTCTGGTGAACGTCAACTTCCGCTATGTCGAGGGCGAGTTGCGCTACCTGTTCGACAACTCCGACATGGTCGCCCTGATCCACGAGCGCCGCTACAGCGACAAGGTGGCCAACGTGCTGCCCGACACCCCGAAGGTCGAGACCGTGCTGGTCATCGAGGACGGATCCGACCTCGACTACGGCGCCTACGGCGGCGTGGCGTTCGAGGAGGCCCTCGCGCAGGGCTCGCCGGTGCGGGACTTCGGCCCCCGCAGCGAGGACGACATCTATCTGCTCTACACCGGCGGCACGACCGGGTTCCCCAAGGGCGTGATGTGGCGCCACGAGGACATCTATCGGGTGCTTCTCGGTGGAATCGACTACGCCACCGGAGAATACGTCGAGGGCGAGTACACCCTGGCCGAGCAGGCCGCCGCCGGCCCGCCGATGGTGCGGTTCCCGATCCCGCCGATGATCCACGGCGCGTCGCAGTCGGCCACCTGGATGGCGCTGTTCTCCGGTGGAACCGTCGTGCTCGCACCGGAATTCGACGCCGAGGAGGTCTGGCGCACGGTCAACGACCGCAAGGTCAACCTGCTGTTCTTCACCGGCGACGCGATGGGCCGGCCGCTGCTGGACGCGCTGCTCAAGGTCGAATCCGAGTATGACCTGTCCTCGCTGTTCCTGCTGGCCAGCACCGCGGCACTGTTCTCGCCCAGCATCAAGGAGAAGTTCCTCGAACTGCTGCCCAACCGGGTGATCACCGACTCGATCGGCTCCTCGGAGACCGGGTTCGGCGGCACCAGCATCGTGGCCAAGGGCGGATCGAACACCGGCGGCCCCCGGGTGTCCATCGACAAGAACACCGTCGTCCTCGACGACGACGGCAACGAGGTGGTCCCCGGTTCCGGGGTGCGCGGAATCATCGCCAAGCGCGGTCACCTGCCGGTGGGCTACTACAAGGACGAGAAGAAGACCGCCGAGACCTTCCGCACCATCAACGGCGTGCGCTACGCCATCCCCGGCGACTACGCCGAGGTGGAGGCCGACGGCACGGTCACCATGCTGGGCCGGGGATCGGTGTCGATCAACACCGGCGGTGAGAAGGTCTACCCCGAAGAGGTCGAGGCCGCGCTCAAGGGCCACCCCGACGTGTTCGACGCCCTGGTTGTCGGCGTGCCCGACGAACGCTACGGACAGCACGTGGCCGCCGTGGTGCAGGGGCGCGAAGGCGTGCGGCCCACGCTGGCCGACCTCGACGCCCACGTGCGCACCCAGATCGCCGGGTACAAGGTGCCGCGCAGCCTCTGGATCGTCGACGAGGTGAGGCGTTCCCCGGCCGGCAAGCCCGACTACCGCTGGGCCAAGGAGCAGACCGAGGCACGCCCCGCCGACGAGGTGCATTCCAGTCACCGGGCGGCCCAGGGAGTGCAGGCCTGATGCGCACCGAGCTGTGCGACCGGTTCGGGATCGACTACCCGATCTTCGTGTTCACCCCGTCGGAGAAGGTGGCCGCCGCGGTCAGCCGCGCCGGCGGGCTCGGTGTGCTGGGCTGCGTGCGGTTCAACCATCCAGACGATCTCGAGAACGTGCTGTGCTGGATGGACGAGAACACCGGCGGTAAGCCCTACGGGGTCGACGTGGTGATGCCCGCCAAGATCCCCACCGAGGGCACCTCGGTCGACATCGACAAGCTGATCCCCCAACCGCACCGCGATTTCGTCGCCAAGACCCTGGCCGATCTCGGCGTGCCGCCGCTGCCCGAGGACGAGCAGCGCTCCGAAGGGGTGCTGGGGTGGCTGCACTCGGTGGCCCGCAGCCACGTCGAGGTCGCCCTGAAACATCCGATCAAGCTGATCGCCAACGCGCTGGGCTCTCCGCCCAGGGATGTGATCGACCAGGTGCACGCCGCGGGCGTGCCGGTCGCCGCACTGGCCGGATCGGCCACCCATGCCCGACGACATGTCGACAACGGCGTCGACATCGTCGTCGCCCAGGGCCACGAGGCCGGCGGGCACACCGGCGAGATCGGGTCGATGGTGCTGTGGCCGGAGATCGTCGACGCGGTCGGCGAGACCCCGGTGCTGGCCGCCGGCGGCATCGGCACCGGCCGCCAGGTCGCCGCCGCGCTGGCGCTCGGCGCGCAGGGTGTCTGGATGGGTTCGGCCTTCCTCACCGCCGCCGAGTACGACCTGGGTGTCCGCACCGCCGAGGGGACCTCGGTGGTCCAGCAGGCGATGCTGGCCGCGACCTCGGGTGACACCGTTCGGCGGCGCATCTACACCGGAAAGCCGGCCCGGCTGCTCAAGAGCCGCTGGACCGATGCCTGGGACGCGCCCGAGGCGCCCGAGCCGCTGCCGATGCCGCTGCAGAACATCCTCGTCAGCGAGGCCCATCAGCGGATGAGCGAATCCGGCGATCCGACCGCGGTGGCGATGCCCGTCGGCCAGATCGTCGGCAGGATGAACGAGATCCGCCCCGTCGCCGACATCATCGGCGAACTGGTCGCCGGGTTCGAGGCCGCCACCGCGCGGCTCGACGCCATCCGCGACCGCTGAGCGTCCCGCCTGGGACCGTCGGCGCGGTTTAAGGGCCGGGCGGAACCGACTCGAGGGACGTAAGGCCCTGGTCGGAGCCGGGGCGTTGCCCATAGCGTGTGCCTGTATGGCAGGGCCAGAAAGCCACGACCCCGGCCGCAGGCCGGCGGGAGCGTCGGGTCCGCTCGCGGCGGGCCTCGCTCCGTTCGGCCACGTCGTCGGGCCCTTCGCCCGGGCCGGCCGGTTCTATGCGCAGACCTGGACGCGCTATCTCGGCGGTGAGTCCACCGACCTTCCGGTCGTGCGGCCGTCGCCGGTGCTGGCCGCGCACGCGTTGTTGGACGAGGTCGTCGTCACCGCGTTCCGGGCGTTCCGGGGGTTTCCCGAACAAGAGGTGTTCGATCGGGTCGACCGCGAAGTCGCCGCGGCGATCGAGTTCTACGGGCAGAACGGCTGGCTGGATCATCCCGAGACGTTCTTCCCCGAGCCCCCGCCGCTGGACGAGGTCAGCACCCGCCGAATCGTGGACGGAAAACGTTCCCACGAGCGAATCTCCTTCGACAGCGGGTACGCCCCCCACCCGGGCGAACCGGGCGCCGAGCGCTGGCAGGGCTACACCTCCAACCAGCGTGAGTACGCGCTGGTCCTGCGCCACGACGAGCCCCGCCCCTGGGTGGTGTGCGTGCACGGCAGCGAGATGGGCCGGGCCACCATCGACCTGCGCCTGTTCCGGGCCTGGCACCTCCATGAGAACCTCGGGCTCAACGTCGCGCTGCCGGTGCTGCCGATGCACGGCCCCCGCAAACGCGGGCTGCCCAAGGGGGTGTCGTTCCCGTCCGAGAACCTCCTGGACAACGCGCACTCCACCGCCCAGTCGGTGTGGGACGTGCGGCGGCTGCTGTCCTGGATCAGGTCGCAGGACCCGGGCGCACCGATCGGGCTGAACAGCATGTCGCTGGGTGCCTACGTCACCTCGCTGGTCGCCAGCCTCGAAGACGGCCTCGCCTGCGCCATCCTCGGTGTCCCGGTGATCGATCTGGTCAAGGTGTTCGAGTACCACGCCGGGTTCGCCGAGGACGACCCGCGCCAGCAACTGCTGGTCCGGGCGGAACCCCTCGGGCGGATGCTCTCACCGCTGTCGCTGAGCCCCCGTGTGCCGATGTCCGGTCGCTTCGTCTACGCGGGGATCGCCGACCACATCGTGCATCCACGGTCACATGCCGTGCGCATCTGGGAGCACTGGGGCCGGCCCGAGATCGTCTGGTACCACGGCGGACACGCGGCCTTCTTCCGCTCCAAGGCGGTGCAGGAGTTCGTCGACTACGCGCTGGTGCAGGCCGGCCTGGTCGATCGGTCCGCCGTCGAGGCCTGAACTGTGGCCTGAGTGGAGGGCACCGCAGGCTCACCGGCCCCCCGGGTAGGTCGCCGCGGCCAGAGCCAGGATCTCCTCGCGATCCGCCGCCAGCAGGAAGCCCGCCTGAATCGCCGAATCCAGTGCCGCCGTGAAACGTTCGAGATACTCCGGGGCGCCGCCGGGGTAGAGCCGGGCGACGGTGGCGGTGTCGAACGGCTCGCCCGAGCCGAACAGGTGCGACAGCGGGCTCTCGGCGCTGCCGATGCCCGTGGTCCGCGCGATCGGTACGTCGACCCACGGGGTGCGCACCCCGCCCGTGGCCAGGCCGTTGCCGTCGAGGACCAGCCGCGGCGGCTCGGCGTCGGTCAGTTCCAGCGGGGCGGCGGCAGGGGGGAGCGCGCCGGTGCGAACCCAGGTGTGCGCCCGGTCGAGCGCCGCCTGCAGGACGTAATGGTGCTGGGGGGCGAAGTTGATGTAGTGCGGCAACTGCTGACCCAGCAGCGCATCGGTCGGGGCGTACGCGGCGACCAGCTCCTCGAGCGGTGCATGGCCGGTGTCGATGCGGCTCACCTGGATCGTGTAGTTGTCGGCATGGGCGGTGCCGGGAATCTCCCAGGTGCGCAGCGATTCGGTGTCGGGTTGGCGCGCCCGGTGGTAGCCGGGCCGGGCGCCGCCGACGACGTCGGTCTCGGTCAGCACGGTCAGTAGCGGCACGCGCAGATCGGGACGGAACCGCACCGCCCGGGGTGCGGTGTCCTCGTGCTGGGCGAAGATGGAGCTGCCGTCCAACGCCGCGGCGGGGCCGAACCGGGAGTGGATGAGGAAGCCGTCGTAGACGCGTGCCAGCGGGTCGACGGCGTTCACATAGGTGGTCAGGAACATCGCCGACTGGGACTCGCCGGCCGCGATGACGTAGTCCGGGGTGGATCCCCTCAGCACGTCCGCGCCCGCTTCGCGGAGCAGCCTGCCCACCTGGGTGAAGATGTCGTAGGAGAAGGCGTCCTGGGGGTGGTTCAGATGCCAGTAGCGTTCCGGGTCCTGCTTCTTCAGCGACATGTCCATGCCCAGGCTGGCGCCGCCCTCGATGCCGACCTGTTGCGCCGAGACCGCGACATAGGCGTAGCCCTGCCGGACCAGCTCGCGGTGGGCCATGAACCAGATCGCGGGCGCGTCGATGCCGCCGCTGACGTTGAGCCATTCGACGATGACGGTTCCGTTGAAGGTGGCGGCCTCGGACGGTTGCAGGACGACGATCCGGGTGGTGTAGTCCGCCGTGGCCGACGGTGCTGCATCCCAGCACCCGTCCGGACCGAGCTCGCCGGTGGCGTCGTAGGCCGTGGCCGATCCCGACAGGAAGTACTCGTCGTCGGTGTACCCCAGGGTCGCGATGTCGTAGCTGCCCAGCAGCAGTTTCGGCGTTCCCGGGGCGTGGGTGAGTGTCGGGGCGCTCACCTGGCGGCCCCGGGTGTCGACGGGTCCACGCGACTGCCACTGTGGTTCATGTCCGAATCTCCGCCTGTCTGTCCGTTGTTCGACTTGCTCCCGGAATCCCTTGTGTGTCAGGCGTTGACGAGGCGGGCCTTGAGGTCCTTGCGTAACACCTTGCCGACGGCGTTGCGGGGCAACTCGTCGAGGAACACGATCTCCCGGGGAACCTTGTAGTTGGCCAGCCGGCCGCGGACGTGCTGCTTGAGGGCGTCGGCGGTGACCGTCGCTCCGGGCCTGGGCACCACGAAGGCCGCGAGGCGCTGACCGAACTTCTCGTCGTCGACGCCGAGAACGGAGGTCTCGGCCACCGCGGGGTGGCTCGCGAGCGCCCTCTCCACCTCGACCGGGTAGACGTTCTCCCCACCGGAGACGATCATCTCGTCGTCGCGGCCCACCACGAACAGCCGTCCGGCGTCGTCGAGGTAGCCCATGTCGCCGGTGGCCATGAACCCGTCCTCTACGTCCTTGGTCTGTCCCGACGTGTATTCCTCGAACTGTGTGGTGGTTCGGGCGAAGATGGCGCCGACCTCCCCCCGGGGCACCTCGCTCCGGTCCGGTCCGAGGATACGAATCATGGTGCCGGGCATCGGTTTTCCGGCGGTGTCGGGCGCCGCGCGCAGGTCCGCGGGGCCGGCGAGGGCGATCACCCCGACCTCGGTGGCGTTGTAGTTGTTGTAGACGACGTCGCCGAACTGGTCCATGAACCTGGTGACGACGTCGGGGCGCATCCGGGAGCCGGCGGCGGTGACGAACCGCAGTGAGCGTCCGTGGAAACGGTTGCGGACCTCGTCCGGCAGTTCCATGATGCGGTCCAGCATCACCGGGACCACGCTGAGCCCGCTGGCCCGGTACCGGTCGACCAGTTCCATGGTGGCCGCCGGGTCGAAGGTGCGCCGCACCACCAGGGTGCACGACAGCATCGTGCCCATGATCAGCTGCCCGAATCCCCAGGCGTGGAACAGCGGAGCGGCCACGACCGTGGTCTCCTCGGCACGCCAGGGCAGCCGGCCCAGGATCGCCGGACCCTCGCTGCCGCCGCCCCCCGCCGCGCGCCGGGCGCCCTTGGGTGTGCCGGTGGTGCCGGAGGTCAGCAGGACCACCCTGGACTTGCGGTCGGTGCGGGCGGGGCGGCGTCCGGCGTGCCGCGCGATCAGCGTCTCGACGGTGTCGGGGTGCTCGGCCGGGCGGTCGGTCCAGGCCACGATGCGTGCGGTGCCCGGGTGGTCGCCAAGCGCGACGTCCACCGCAGGGCCGAACTCCTCGTCGTAGACGAGGACGTCGGGCCGTTCCCGCGCCACGACGTCGGCGAGGGCCGGTCCGGCGAACGATGTGTTGAGCAGCAGCACATCGGCACCGATGCGCTCGGTGGCGGCGAGGGCATCGACGAACCCGCGGTGATTGCGGCACATGATGCCCACGGTCTGCGGAGCGCCGCCGGGCAGCTGCTGCAGCGCCGCGGCGAATGCGTTTGCCCGCGAGTCGAGTTCGCGATAGCTCAGTACGCCCAGTTCGTCGATCAGCGCGGGGCGTTGCGGGCAGCGCTGCGCCGACACGGCGATCCCGACGGTGTTCGAGAACCCCACGCGCCGCATGGCCGCGACCATCCGCACGTACTTGTCGGGGCGCAGCGCCACCAGCAGCCGCGCCCTGCTCATCGCCCGGACGGCGTCGCGAACGTCATGGGCCCGGTGGGACAGCGTGCCGGCCGCCGAGGTCACGGGGATCACCCCAGGACCGGGAAACGGCGCCGGGCGGCGAGGTCGTCGAGGGCCGCCTGCATGACCTTGCGGACGCGGGCGTCGACCTCGGCGACGTCGGGTTTCTCGCCGAACTCGGCGGTGATGTCGATCGGGTCCAGCACCTGCGTGACGATCTTGGACGGCAGCGGCACGTTCCACGCACCCACGCTCACGGCGAACGGGATTCCCATCGTGACGGCCACCTCCTCGGCGCGGGTGAGGCGTTTCAGGCCCAGGCGTTTGGCCAGCCACTTTCCCCGGGTCAGGTACAGCTGGGTCTCCTGCCCGCCGATCGACACCATGGGCACGATCGGCACGCCGGCCTCGATCGCGGTGGCGACGTAGCCGGTGCGGCCGTCGAAGTCGATGACGGCCTGCTGCGAGGTGGGCCGCAGAGCGTCGTAGTCGCCGCCCGGGAAGACGATGACCACGGCTCCCGAGCGCAGGGCTCTGATGGCGTTCTCGCGGCTGGCGCGCAGCATCCCCAACCGGGTGAACACCGCGACGGTGGGTCCGCGCAGCAGCAGATCGTGCATCAGCGTGTACACCGGGCGGTCGTAGCCGAACTTCCGGAAGAACCCGAGCCAGAAGACCGGGACGTCCTGGGCGATGGGTCCGCCGGAGTGGTTGGACACGACCAGCGCTCCGCCGGGGGGAATCCTGTCGACGTCCCGTACTTCGGATCGGAAGTAGAGGTTGTACAGCGGGCCGGCGAGCGTCAGCATCCGGCGCAGCAGATCGGGGTTCCACTCGCCGGTGAAGTCTCCCGGGCGGGCGGCGGGGTCTTCTCCGGTCGCCGGGTTGGTCGCCGGGTCGGTCTTTGCGTCGGTCTTTGCGTCGCTCACTGCGCTACCTCTGGGGCCGGGGCACGTTCGCCCGCACCAACAGGGCGGATGTGCACCCTGACGGGTGTGTGCGCCGAGAAGTTTAGTGTGACGCACCCCACTCGACTGCGTTTTCGCGACGGCGGGGAACGAAATGTGCCCCGCATCCGTCCGGTTCCGGCGGTCGCCGGGCTTTCCCGGCGTTATTGTGAGCCAGCTCACGAATGTCGGCCGGAGCGATGTGTTTCACATATCGCACGGTGGAGGAGGACGATCATGAGATCTCAACCGACCGAGCCCGCGATCAGGCTCTCCGGAAGCGACACCACGTTCATTCTGGACGAACCGATCGAGCCGCAGCACACGGTGAAGATCGCGGTGTTCGACGAGGAGTCGAGCCGCGACTTCCGGTTCGAGCACATGACCGAGGTGCTCGCCGACGCGGTGACGGTCCTTCCGCAGATGCAGTGGCGGGTGCGCCCGGTGCCGTTCGGGCTGGCCCGCCCGGTGTGGATGACCGACCCCGACTTCGACGTGCGCAACCACGTCCGGCATGCGCGGCTGCCCGCGCCGGGAACGAAGTCGCAACTGTGCCGGATGATCGGCGAAGCCGCCAGCGTCCCGGTGCCTCCGGGGCGGCCTCCGTGGGAGGTGTGGTTCTTCGAGGGGTACGAGGGGAACAAGGTCGTGGCACTCCTGAAGATGAACCACGCGCTGGCCGACGGCGGCCGGTTCGTCGAGCTGCTCGACGTGCTGTCGCATCCGCAGCCGGGGGCCGCCACCGTCGCGCCGGTCATCCCGCATCCGCCGGAGCGGACCAGCGACATCGACGCGCTGCGTGACGGCGTTCGGTCGATGTGGCTGGAATACCGGCGCGAGCTGCCGCGCCGGTTACGCGCGATCCGGACCGGGCACGCGGCGGCCGCGGGCCGCGCGCCGGCACCGCACTCCCCGTCGATGCTGCGCGAACAACCCGAGCTTCCCTGGCGCGGGCCGCTGACCCCGGGACGGACGTTCTGCTGGACCTCGGTGCCCCTGGCCGACATCAAGGACATGGCGCGATCCGTGTCCGGGACCGTCAACGCGGTGGTCATCGCCGTCGTCGCCGGCGCGGTGCGCGACTACCTCGACGAGACCGGGGGGCCGCTCGACGGACCCCTGGTCGCCAACGCCGCCGCCAAGGTCAGCCGGGAGGGCGACACCCGGCTGTGGGGGACCGCCGCCACCAACCGCACGTTCGCGCTGCCGTCGCACCTGGCCGACCCGATGGACCGGCTGCGGGCGGCCACCGTGCAGACCCAGGCGGTCAAGGCCAGCGTGGCCGCACGCCCGGTCCAGCGGGAGGAATGGTTCGACCTCGCCCCGCCGATCGTGCTGCGCCCGATGCTGCGGCTGGCCCGGCGGATGGGCCAGCGGGTGGTGCCCGGGGCCCTGATCGTCTCGAACGTCAGGGGCCCCGGCGAGAAGCGCTACTTCGGCGGGATGGGCGTCGAGAACTTCATCTCCTGCGGCCATCTGAAATACGCCGCCGGCGTCAACATCACGGTCTGGAGCTACGCCGACGTGCTCAACTTCGCGGTGTACGGCTGTTCGAGAACCCTGCCCGACGAATCGTTCACCGCGCGCATCCAGTCCGCGTTCGAGGAGCTGCGCGACGCGACGGGCGTGACGGGGCGGGCCTCGGCGACGGCCGCGGGGGCCGCCGCCGGACACCGGCAGCATGCCTGACCCCGCCCGGGGTCAGATCATGATGTACTGCGGGACGCCCCGCGACCCGCTGCCGGCCGCAGCGGGCCAGCCACGAGAGCCCCCGAAAGGTCGCGATCCCATGAACGTCCCGCGGGTCCGGCACGCCGGCCGCGCCCGGCGCCGAAACCGAGACCGCGCGTGAACGGCGCCCAGGCCCTGATCGCGACCCTGGTCGACAACGGGGTCGAGGTCTGTTTCGCCAACCCCGGCACCTCCGAGATGCACTTCGTCGCCGCGCTGGACAGCGTTCCGGCGATGCGGGGTGTGCTGGCCCTCTTCGAGGGGGTGGCCACCGGGGCCGCCGACGGATACGCCCGGATGGCCGGGAAGCCCGCCGGTGCGCTGCTGCATCTGGGGCCGGGATTGGGCAACGGCCTGGCCAATCTGCACAACGCCCGCCGCGCCCGGGTACCGATGGTGCTCGTGGTCGGCGACCATGCCACCTATCACAAGAAGTACGACGCCCCGCTGGAATCCGATATCGACGCCGTGGCCGGCACCGTCTCCGGCTGGATGCGCCGCACCGCCCACGCCGACGCGGTGGCCGCCGACGCGGCCGAGGCCATCGCGGCGGCGCGCGCCGGCACGATCGCGACCCTGATCCTGCCCGCCGACGCGTCCTGGAACCCGACGCGGACTGCATCGGCGCCCGCGCCGGTGTCTGATTCGGCGCCCGCGCCGGTGTCTGATTCGGCGCCCCCGGACCAGGCCGCGCTACGCGGTGCCGTCGACGCGCTGAGGTCCGGGGAACCGGCGATGATCCTGCTCGGCGGGGACGCCGCCGGGCGGCGCGGGACGACCGCGGCCACCCGCCTGGCCGCCGCGACCGGGGCGCGGGTGCTGTGCGAGACCTTCCCCGCCCGCCAGGAACGCGGCGCGGGGGTGCCGGCCGTGGAGCGCCTGGCGTATTTCGCCGAGGCGGCCACCGCCCAGCTCGCCGGTGCCCGCCACCTCATCCTCGCCGGCGCCCCGCACCCGGTGTCGTTCTTCGCCTACCCGGGCAAACCCAGCGATCTGGTCCCCGAAGGCTGCACGGTGCAGCACCTGGCCGGGCCGCGCGGTGCCGCCGAGACGCTCGCCGCCCTGGCCGACGACCTGGCCGCCGGCACCGAGCCCGTGCCCGCACCGGCGGCGCGCCCCGAACTGCCGACCGGGCCGCTGACCGCGCTGTCGGCCGCCGCGGTCGTCGGGGCCCTGCTGCCCGAGGCGGCGATCGTCGTCGACGAGGCCAACACCGCCGGGGTGGCGCTGGCGCCGGCCACCGCGGGTGCCCCCGCCCACGACGTCCTGACGCTGACCGGGGGTGCGATCGGTTTCGGCATGCCCGCGGCGATCGGCGCCGCCGTCGCCGCGCCCAACCGGCCGGTGCTGTCCCTGCAGGCCGACGGCTCGGCCATGTACACGGTGTCGGCCCTGTGGACCCAGGCCCGCGAGCATCTCGACATCACCACCGTGATCCTCAACAACGGCGCCTACGACATCCTGCGGATCGAGCTGCAGCGGGTCGGCGCCGAGAACGCCGCGTCACCGGGGCCCCGGGCCCTTGATCTGCTCGACCTCGGCCGGCCCACAATCGATTTCGTCCGCATCGCGGAGGGCATGGGGGTGCCTGCCCGCCGGGCCACCACCGCCGAGGAACTCGCCGCCGCGCTCGGTGCCGCGTTCGCCGAGCCGGGGCCACACCTGATCGAGGCGGTCATCCCGTCGATGCTGGGCTGACCGGGACCGGGTCAGTCGGGCCGGGCGAGCATGTCGCGCACGGCCAGATGAGCGAACACCATGGAGGTCCCGATCGGGTTGCCGCCACCGGGATAGGTGGTGCCGCTGGGCGCGGCCATCGTGTTGCCCGCGGCGTACAACCCCGGGATCACCCGCCCGGCGGTGTCGAGGACCCTGGCGGCGGTGTCCGTGCGCAGCCCACCCTTGGTGCCCAGATCCGAGATCCCGAACGCCGCGGCATGAAACGGCGGCCGGCTGATCGGCCGCAGCGGCGACGCCCCCGCGGAGAACGCCCGGTCGTAGGCCTCCTCACCGCGGCCGAAGTCCGGGTCGGTGCCCTCGGCGGCGAACCGGTTGAACCGGGCCACGGTGTCCACCAGATTCGCCGCGGGGACGCCGATCCGAGCGGCGAGGGCCTCCAGGGTGTCGGCGCTGCGCCACAACCCGGCGTCGAGGTAGCGTTGCGGCTCCTCCATCGCCACGTTGGTGGCCTTGACCGGAGGCACCACCCCGTCGGCGTCGTCATAGACCATCCAGTACGGCACGGTGACCGAGCCGTCCTCGATCGCGGCGATGACCGCCCGGCCCAGCCGGTCGTAGGGCGCGGACTCGTTGACGAACCGCCTGCCTCGGTCGTCGACGAAGATGCCGCCGGTGAACCACAGCGCGAACGCCGAGCGGCCGTCGGGGTGCGTCAGGCCCGGTGACCACCACGCCTGGTCCATCAGGTCGGTGCCGGCCCCGGCGGCGATACCGGCCAGGTGTGCGCGGCCCCGATTACCCCACGGCCCCATGGTGTCCCGCGACCGCCCCGGCACCCCGTAGTCGCGGCGCATCTCGTCGTTGTGCTCGAATCCGCCGGCGGCCAGCAGCACCCCGCGCCGGGCACGCACTCGGTGGCGTCGGGTGGTGCCGGAACCGTCGGCGCTCTCCAGCACGGCGCCGGTCACGGCACCGTCGCAGACCACCAACTCCACCAGCGTGGTGTCGCGCCGCAGCGCCGCGCCCGGATGGCGGCGGGTGGCGACGAGCAGCCGTGCGATCAGGGCGCGGCCCCCGACGAAGTAGTCCTCCGGTACCGGGGTGCCGCGCCACTCGGTGTCGAGGGGCCCGCGGACCAGCTCACGCAGGTCCGGCGCCGCAGAGACCCGCAGCGGCTTGGCCGCCATGTGGCGCATGCCGTCCAGCCTGGCCTTGGGCGCCTTGCCGAAATAGTCCGGCCACGGCAGCAGCATGAAGGCGATGTCCTCGTCGGTGCCGAGGTACTCGACCAGCGGCGCGCCGGAGCGCACGTAGGTCTCCTGAAGTTCGCGGGGCGTCCGGTCGCCCACCACCGCGTGGTAGTACTCCAACGCGTCCTCGACCGTGTCGTCGGCACCGGCCTGCAGCAGAACGGGATTGGCCGGAAACCACATCCCGCCGCCACCGGAGTATGCCGTCGTGCCGCCGAACTTCTCGGTCGCCTCGGCCAGGATGACGGTCAGGCCCTCGCGCGCGGCGGTGTAGGCACCGGTCATCCCGCCGGCGCCGGACCCGGCCACCAGCACGTCGCAGGTCTCGTCCCAGTCGGTCACCGCGGCCGTCCCCCGGCGCCGGGGTCGAGGCCGGCCACCGTCGCCCGGGCCCGGTCCGGTCGCGTGATCTCGAAGACCGGGTCGGCGCATCCGGTGCCCTCCGCCGCGAGCTGCCGTTTGAGGATCTTGAACGTCTCGGTCCGGGGCAGCGCCGCGCTCACCCGGACGAACACCGGCCACTGTTTGGGGCCCAGATCGTCCTGCGCGGTGAGGAACTCGCGGAAGGCGGCGGGATCGAAGGCCCGGGCATCCTCGGGGTCGGGCATCACCAGGGCGGCCATCACCCGGTCGCCGACCGCGGGGTCGGGGATCGGATAGACCGCGACCTCGACGACACCGGGGTAGCGCACCAGGACGCGTTCGATCGGCGCGGTCCCCAGATTCTCGCCGTCGACGCGCATCCAGTCGCCGAGCCGCCCGGCGAAGTAGGCGAACCCGTTCTCATCGCGGTAGGCCAGGTCGCCGCTGTGGTAACGGCCGCCGCGCATCCGTTCCGCCTCGGCGCCCGGATCGCGGTAGTAGCCCCGGAACTGGCCGGGCCCGGTGGTGTTGACCAGTTCGCCCACCACACCGGGCGGGCACGGCCGGCCGGTGTCGACATCGACGATGTCCACGCCGTCGCTCAGCGGGCCCAGCGCCCCCTCGGGGGTGTCGGGAGTGCGTGCGATGGCCACCCCTCCCTCGCTGGAGCCGAAGCCGTCGACGACCCGGACGTCGAACCGTTCGGCGAACCGGGCGAGATCACGCGGTGCGCCCTCGTTGCCGTAGGCGATCCGCAACGGATTGTCGGCGTCGTCGGGCCGGGGTTCGGTGGCCAGGATGTAGGACAGCGGTTTGCCCACGTAGTTGGCGTAGGTGGCCCCGAAGCGACGCACGTCCGGGATGAACCCAGACGCGGAGAACCTGCGCCGCAGGGCGATCGAGGCACCCGCGGCCACCGCGGGTGCCCAGCCGGCCATGATGGCGTTGGAGTGGAACAACGGCATCGACAGGTAGCAGGTGTCGGTGGGGCCCAGGCCGAAGCGCGCCGCGAGCATGACCCCGGGCACCGCGACCTTCTCGTGGGTGCAGCGCACCGCCTTGGGATCTCCGCTGGTCCCCGAGGTGAAGATCAGCATGAACAGATCCTCGGGTTCGGCGGGCGCGAATTCGACGGGCGACCCGCGGTGGCCGGCCAGTTCGGCTGCGAACGCCGGGGATTCGACGTCGAGGGCCTCGATCCCCGCCCGGGTGTTCTCCCGGTCGGCCAGGACGAGTTGGCAGTCGGCGTGCTCGACGTCCCGCCGCAGCGCCGCGCCCCGGCGGGTCGGGTTGAGCCCCACCGGGACGATTCCCGACAGCGCGGCGGCCACCAGCACGGTGCAGAAGAACGGCGTGTTGCCCAGCAGCACGCCCACATGTGGCGGCCGGTCGGGGTCGAGCCGGGAACGCAGCAACGCCGCCAGATCGGCGCCGTCCTGAATATGGTCGCGCCAGCTGACGAACGACACCGATTGAGACCCAGCGCGGGACCCAGCGTGGGACCCTGCGCGAGACCCGGCGTGAGAACCTGCCCCGGAATCGGGGTCACACGCGAAGACACCGCGGTCGTCGACCCCGGCCAGGGGGACCAACAGCTCGGAGACCGTCACACCGGGCACGGGGTGCCGTCCGGTTCAGGCGGGTGTGTCGGCCAGCTCGCGGCCGATGGCCAGCAGTTGACCGGTGGCGTTGCCGACCGCGAACTCGGTCTGCTTGGCGGCCAGGAAGTAGCGGTGCACCGGGTGGTCGATGTCGATGCCGACACCGCCGTGCACGTGCACCGCGGTATGGGCCACCCGGTGGCCGGCCTCGGCCGCCCAGAACGCCGCGGTCCGTACGTCGATGTCGGAGGGCAGATCCTCGGCCACCCGCCAGGCGGCCTGGGTCAGGGTCAGGCGCAGACCCTTGACGTCGATGTAGCCGTCGGCCAGGCGCTGGGCGACGGCCTGGAAACTTCCGATCGGCCGGTCGAACTGCTCGCGCTCGCGGGCGTACTCGGCGGTGAGTTCGAGGGCACGCTCGAGCACCCCCAACTGAAAGGCCGTCAGACCCAGTGCGTGGCGGGCGCGGATCCAGCCGACGAGTTCGCCGCCGCCGGCGGCGCGTTCGGCGTCGAGGTCCACCTCGCGCAGCTCCAGCCGGCCGACGCTGCCGTGACCGGTGGTGTCCAGCGAGGTGACCGTCACGCCGGGGTCTTCGGCCGCGACCAGGAACAGCACCGTGCCCGTGTCGGTTTCGGCGGGCACCAGGAACGCGTCGGCCACCGGGGCGTAGGGCACCTGGGTGCGTGCACCGGTGAGCCGGTAGCCGGCCCGGCCGTCGGGGATGGCCGTGGCCTGCACCGGCCCGTCGCCCATCTCGCCGGCCAGGGCGATGGTGAGGATCTTCTGCCCGGAGACCGCCGGGGTGGCCCATTGTTGTTGCAGCGCGGGGGATCCCGACTCGGCCAGCGCTGCGGCGGCCAGCACGACGGATTCCAGGTAGGGCACCGCGCCGAGCTGGCGGCCCAGGGCCACCAGTACCGCGGTCTGCTCCAGCGGGCCGTACCCGCCCCCACCCAGGGATTCCGGTGCGGCCGCGGACAGCACGTCGGCGTCGGTCAGGGCGCGCCACAGGTCACGGTCGAACCGCTCGTCGAGCCCGTCGAGCTCGCGCTGGTGTTCGGGTGTGCACACCGACTCGGTGATCGTGCGGACCAGGCCGCCCAGGTCGTCGGAGGCCTCGGATGTTGAGAAGTCCATGTCAGTCGCCGCTTTCTTAACGGTTGGCCCGGGGCAGGCCGAGGGCGACCATGCCGATGATGTCGCGCTGGATCTCGTTGGTCCCGCCGCCGAACGTCAGGATCAGGCACGAACGGTGCATCCGCTCCACCCGGCCGCGCAGCAGTGCGCCCGCCGCGTCCTGGCGCAGCGTGGCCGCGGTGCCCAGCACCTCCATCAGCAGCCGGTAGGCCTCGGTGGCCAGCTCGGTGCCGAAGACCTTGGCCGCCGACGCGTCGGCCGGTGAGGGCGCGGCCGCCTCGGCGGAGGCCAGCTCCCAGTTGATCAGTTTCAGAACCTCGGCCTTGGCGTGCACGCGGGCCAGGTTCAGCTGCACCCACTCGGAGTCGATCACCCGGGAGCCGTCGGCGTTCTTGGTGTTCTGCGCCCATTCGCGCACACCGTTGAGCGCGACGAAGATGGGCTGCGCCGAGACCAGCGCGACCCGCTCGTGGTTGAGCTGGTTGGTCACCAGCTTCCAGCCGGCGTTCTCCTCACCGACGCGGTTGGAGACCGGTACGCGCACATCGGAGTAGTAGGTGGCGCTGGTGTCGACCCCGGCGAGCGTGTGCACGGGGGTCCAGGAGAAGCCCTCGGCGGTGGTGGGCACGATCAGCATCGAGATGCCCCGGTGCTTCTTGGCCTCGGGGTTGGTGCGCACCGCCAGCCAGACGTAGTCGGCGTAGGGGATCAGACTGGTCCACATCTTCTGGCCGTTGATCACGTAGTCGTCACCGTCGCGCACCGCGGTGGTGCGCAGGGCGGCCAGATCGGTGCCGGCGCCGGGTTCGGAGTAGCCGATCGAGAAGTGCAGATCGCCCGCGGCGATGCGGGGCAGGAAGAAGTTCTTCTGCTCGTCGGTGCCGAACGCCATGATGGTCGGGGCGACGCTGTTGATGGTCAGGAACGGCACGGGGGCGCCGGCGATCGAGGCCTCGTCGGTGAAGATCAGCTGGTCCATCGCCGAGCGGGCCTGCCCGCCGTACTCCTTGGGCCAGCCCAGCGCCAGCCACCCGTCCTTACCCATCTGGGCCACGGTGTCGCGGTAGGCGTTGCCGCGGCCGTATTCGCCCTCGATCGAGCTGAGCGCCTCGGTGCGCTCGGGGGTCATCAGTTGGGAGAAGTAGGAGCGCAGTTCGCGGCGCAATTCCTCTTGTTCGGGGCTGTAGCCGATCCGCATGCCGCCGTCCTTCGTCCGGGGTTCGTCGTGCTTCAGGGGGAGGTCCCGATGGGGATCTGAAGTAGATCTGCCGCAGATCTGGCGAACCCGTTTGCCATCCTCGTTGTAACACGTTCTAGTCTTACGGTCCAGGACGGTGCAACACTGGCGCATCACCGGCGGGGCCCCCGCTGGAGTCTTATCCTGGGCCCAACCCGGGCCGACCGGCCCGGACCATGTCGCGAGGAGGCTTGCCATGAGGGTGGAAGTGGACCGGGATCGCTGCGAGGGCAATGCGGTGTGCGTCGGGATCGCGCCGGACCTGTTCGACCTCGACGACGACGACTACGCGGTCGTCAAGGTCGACGAGGTGCCCGCTGACCAGGAGGCGCTTGCCGAGCAGGCGATCGCGGAGTGCCCACGGGCCGCTCTGAACCGAAAAGACTAGAGGTATTCGTACTTTGACATCGCAGACACCGCAGGCATCGCACGCCAGCTCCCCGTCGCCCGCCGAGGGCGCCATCGATCTGTCCGGCAGGGTCGCCGTCGTCACCGGGGCCGCGGCCGGGCTGGGCCGCGCCGAGGCCGTCGGCCTGGCGGCCGCCGGGGCCACCGTGGTGGTCAACGACATCGCCAAGGCGCTCGACGGCTCCGATGTGCTCGACGAGATCGCCGCGGCCGGGGCCAAGGGCGTGGCGGTGGCCGGGGACATCAGCGCGCGCTCGACCGCCGACGAGCTGGTGGCCACCGCCGACGGTCTCGGCGGCCTGGACATCGTGGTCAACAACGCCGGCATCACCCGGGACCGCATGTTGTTCAACATGTCCGACGAGGACTTCGACGCCGTGCTGGCCGTGCACCTGCGTGGGCACTTCCTGATGACCCGCAACGCGGCGGTGTACTGGCGGGACAAGGCCAAGAAGTCGGGGGACGGCGACCGGAACGGCACCGTTTACGGTCGCCTGGTCAACACCTCCTCGGAGGCCGGGCTGGGTGGCCCGCCGGGGCAGGCCAACTACGGCGCCGCCAAGGCGGGGATCACCGCGCTGACGGTGTCGGCGGCGCGCGCGGTGGGGCGCTACGGCGTCCGTGCCAACGCGATCTGCCCGCGGGCCCGCACCGCGATGACCGCCGGCACGTTCGGGGAGACCCCGGAGCTCGCCGAGGGTGAGGTCGACGCGCTGGCACCCGAGCACGTGGTGACGTTGGTGCGCTTCCTGGCCTCGCCCGCCGCCACGGAGGTCAACGGTCAGGTCTTCATCGTCTACGGCCCGTCGGTGGGTCTGGTCGCGGCGCCGCAAATCGAGCAAAAGTTCACCGCGCCCGGTGATGCGTGGGATCCTCGAGAGCTCAGCCAGCGGTTGGGTCAGTACTTTGCCGACCGTGATCCCGACCGGATGTTTTCCGCGATCGGACTTTTGGACAACTGAGGTTGTCACAGTGTGCTGACGGCCACTGGGCGGCCCCGGAATCCGGGTAGAACACGTTCTAGAATGATCTGCGTCACAATGGGTCTGACCTCGACAAATTGACACCGTTTGTCTCATTGGTAGCCCTTTGACACTGCGAACGTGTTCTAGTTACTATGATCCGTCTCACAGAGGTCGACGTCCGATTCCGGGGTGGATCGAGCCAGCCGCACAGTAAGCGCACAAGCTTCGCCAAGGGTGCGTGGGCGGGCTCGGTATCCGCCCCCAGCGAGAAGGGAACCGAGGTTGTTTGAACAGCTCGCGGTTCCGGCTCGGGCCGTGGGCGGCTTCTTCGAGATGACCCTGGACACCTTCCGGTCGACCTTCCGCCGGCCGTTCCAGTTCGGCGAGTTCCTGGAGCAGACCTGGATGATCGCGCGGGTGTCGATGGTGCCGACCCTGCTGGTGTCGATTCCCTTCACCGTGCTGGTCGCCTTCACCCTGAACATCCTGCTGCGCGAGATCGGCGCCGCCGACCTGTCCGGCGCGGGCACCGCGTTCGGCACCATCACCCAGCTGGGGCCGGTGGTGACGGTGCTCGTCGTCGCCGGTGCCGGGGCCACCGCGATCTGCGCGGATCTGGGTGCGCGCACCATCCGCGAGGAGATCGACGCGATGCGGGTGCTGGGAATCGACCCGATCCAGCGTCTGGTGGTGCCCCGGGTGCTCGCCTCGACGTTCGTGGCCCTGCTGCTCAACGGGCTGGTGTGCGCCATCGGCATCGCCGGCGGGTACGTCTTCTCGGTGTTCCTGCAGGGGGTCAACCCGGGCGCGTTCATCAACGGCCTGACCGTGCTGACCGGTCTGCCCGAACTGCTGCTGGCCGAGGTCAAGGCGCTGCTGTTCGGGGTGGTGGCCGGCCTGGTCGGCTGCTACCGCGGCCTGACCGTGCAGGGCGGCCCCAAGGGGGTCGGCATCGCCGTCAACGAAACGGTGGTCTACGCGTTCATCTGTCTGTTCGTGATCAACGTGATCATGACCGCCATCGGCGTGCGGGTGCTGGAACGATGAGCGGACTGCCCAACTACGACGTCACCGTGCGGCTGCGCCGGTGGCTTTCCGGTGTGCCCAGGGCCGTGGACAGCTTCGGCGAACAGGCCCTGTTCTACGGCCAGTCGATGCGCTACATCCCCAACGCCGTCACCCGCTACCGCCGGGAGACCGTGCGGTTGATCGCCGAGATGACGATGGGGGTGGGCGCACTGGCGATCATCGGCGGCACCGTCGGCGTCGCGGCGTTCCTGACCCTGGCATCCGGCGGCGTGATCGCCGTCCAGGGCTTCTCCTCGCTGGGCAACATCGGTATCGAGGCGCTGACGGGATTCCTCTCGGCCTTCCTGAACGTGCGCATCGTCGCCCCGGTGGTGGCCGGGATCGCGTTGGCGGCCACCATCGGCGCCGGCACCACCGCCCAGCTCGGGGCCATGCGGGTCGCCGAGGAGATCGACGCGGTCGAGTCGATGGCGGTGCACTCGGTGTCCTACCTCGTGTCGACCCGGCTGATGGCGGGACTGATCGCCATCATCCCGCTGTACTCGCTGTCGGTCCTGGCCGCCTTCTTCGCCGCCCGGTTCACCACGGTGTTCATCAACAAGCAGTCCGCGGGCCTCTACGACCACTACTTCAACACCTTCCTGATCCCCACCGACCTGCTGTGGTCGTTCCTGCAGGCCATCGTGATGTCGATCGCGGTGATGCTGGTGCACACCTACTACGGATACAACGCCTCGGGCGGGCCCGTCGGCGTCGGCATCGCCGTGGGCCAGGCGGTGCGGACCTCGCTGGTCGTCGTCGTGGTCATCACCCTGTTCATCTCACTCGCCGTCTACGGCGGGTCCGGCAACTTCAACCTCTCCGGGTAGCGCGATGGCAGACGGCGAATCGAAACGCAGCCAC
Organism: Mycolicibacterium palauense; assembly: GCF_002592005.1. GTDB lineage: Bacteria > Actinomycetota > Actinomycetes > Mycobacteriales > Mycobacteriaceae > Mycobacterium > Mycobacterium palauense. The sequence goes on from NZ_NVQF01000002.1 coordinate 52,501, forward strand.
ATCCGCATCGCGGCGGCGGTCCTGGCGTCGCTGATCGTGGCGGCCATGGTGTTCACCTACCTGGCCTACACCGCCGCGTTCACCCCGACCGACACGGTGACGGTGATGTCCCCGCGCGCCGGCCTGGTGATGGAACAGGACGCGAAGGTCAAGTACCGGGGCCTGCAGATCGGCAAGGTGAAGTCGATCGAGTACGCCGGCGACCAGGCCAAGCTGACCTTGGCCGTCAACAGCTCCGAGCTGCCCTACATCCCCGCCAACGCCGACGTGCACATCGCCAGCAACACCGTCTTCGGGGCGAAGTCGGTGGAGTTCGTGCCGCCGGAGTCGCCGTCGAAGACCGCCATGCGCCCCGGCGCGACGGTGCAGGCATCCTCGGTTCAGCTCGAAGTCAACACGTTGTTCCAGACGCTCACCGACGTGCTGCACAAGATCGACCCGATCAACCTCAACGCCACGATGACGGCGCTGGGCGAGGGCCTGCGCGGCAACGGTGACGACCTCGGCGCCACCCTGGCCGGACTGAACACCTATCTGGCGCAACTGAACCCGAAGCTGCCGACGGTGCACGACGACATCCGCAAGCTCGGCGACGTCGCAGACATCTACGCCGACGCCGCCCCGGACCTGGTGACCGTGCTCGACAACGCGCCGTCGATCAGCGAGACGGTCGTCGACCAGCAGGACAACCTCAACGCCACCCTGCTGGCCGCCACCGGGCTGGCCAACAACGGCCACGACACGCTGGCACCGGGCGCCCAGGACTACATCGCGGCCATCCAGCGGGCCCGCGCCCCGCTGAAGGTGGTCGGTGAGTACTCGCCCGAATTCGGTTGTGTACTCGAAGGTGTTGGCACCGCGGTGGACAAGTTCGCCCCCATCATCGGCGGCACCCGCCCGGGTCTGTTCGTCTCGTCGAACTTCCTGCCGGGCGCGCCGGCCTACACCTATCCCGAGAGCCTGCCGATCGTGAACGCCTCGGGCGGGCCGAACTGCCGTGGCCTGCCGGTGATCCCGAGCAAGCAGCTGGGCGGTTCGTGGTACCGCGCGCCGTTCCTGGTCACCGACAACGCCTACGTTCCCTACGAGCCGAACACCGAGTTGCAGTTCGACGCCCCGTCGACCCTGCAGTTCCTCTTCAACGGCGCGTTCGCAGAGCGGGACGATTTCTGATGAACCGGGGCACAGGGATCAAGGTCGGCATCTTCACCGTGGTGATGGTGCTGGTGGCCGCCGGGCTCGTGATCGTCTTCGGCGAGTTCCGGTTCTCCGCCGGGCACACCTACCACGCCACCTTCACCACGGCGTCCCGGCTGAAGTCGGGCCAGGACGTGCGCATCGCCGGGGTGCCGGTCGGCTCCGTCCAGGCCGTTACGCTGAAACCGGACAACTCCGTCGACGTCACCTTCGACGTCGACGACCGCTACCAGCTCTACACCTCCACCCGGGCGCTCATCCGCTACGAGAACCTCGTCGGCGACCGCTTCCTGGAGATCACCTCGGGCCCCGGCGAACTGCGTAAACTCCCGCCGGGCGGCACCATCGCCGAGGACCACACCCAGCCCGCCCTCGACCTCGACGCGCTGCTGGGTGGGCTGCGTCCGGTGCTCAAGGGTCTCGACGGGACCAAGGTCAACGAGATCAGCAATGCCGTCATCTCCCTGCTGCAGGGCCAGGGCGGCGCCATCTCCCAGATGCTGTCCTCGACCGGTGCCTTCACCACCGATCTGGCCGCGCGCGACCAGCTCATCGGCGACGTCATCGATCACCTGAACGCGGTGCTGTCCACCGTGGACGCCAAGGGCGCCCAGTTCAACGAGAGCGTCGACCAGCTGCAGAAGCTCATCACCGGGCTCGCGCAGGGGGCCGACCCGATCGCCGGCGCGATCGCCCCGCTGGCCTCGGCCGAAACTGATCTCACCGACATGCTGACCAAGAGCCGGCGCCCGCTGCAGGGGGTCATCGAGAACCTGCGGCCGCTGACCGGGGAACTCGACCGCCGCAAGGCCGACGTCAACAAGGTCATCGAGCCGCTGGCCGAGAACTACCTGCGCCTCAACGCGCTGGGTGCCTACGGTTCCTTCTTCAACATCTACTACTGCTCGATCCGGATGAAGATCAACGGCCCGGCAGGCAGCGACATCCTGATTCCGTTCGGCGGTCCCGCCGATCCGTCCAGGGGGAGGTGCGCTCCTGTCCCGGACAACTGACAGCTCGAATCCGCTCCGCACCGGCATCTTCGGCATCGTCCTCGTGCTGTGCCTGGTGCTGGTGTCGTTCGGCTACACCAGCCTCCCGTTCTGGCCGCAGGGCAAGAACTACACCGCCTTCTTCACCGACGCGGGCGGCATCTCGCCCGGCAACGACGTGAACGTCTCGGGCATCAAGGTGGGCCACGTGCAGTCGGTGCAACTCGCCGGCACCGCGGCCAAGGTCTCCTTCACCGTCGACCGGGACATCCGGGTGGGGGACCAGTCGCTGGCGGCGATCAAGACCGACACCGTGCTGGGGCAGCGGTCCCTGGACGTGACACCGGCCGGCGGCGGGTCCTCGACGACGATCCCGTTGGGCCGCACCACCACCCCGTACACGCTCAACGCCGCGCTACAGGATCTGGGCGCCAACACCGCCGCGCTGGACAAGCCGCGGTTCGAGATGGCGCTGCAGACGCTGACCGACACCCTGCACGACGCCACGCCTCAGTTGCGCGGCGCGCTCGACGGCGTCACCGCGCTGTCCCGCACGCTGAACAAGCGCGACCAGGCGCTGGCCGAGCTGCTGCAGCACGCACAGTCGGTGACCAAGACCCTCAGCGACCGGGCCAAGCAGGTCAACCAGCTGGTGGTCGACGGCAACCAGCTGTTCGCCGCGCTCGACGAGCGCCGGCAGGCGCTGTCCACCCTGATCGCCGGCATCGACGATGTCTCCGCACAGATCTCGGGTTTCGTCGCCGACAACCGCAAGGAATTCGGCCCCGTGCTGACGAACCTCAGTGCGGTGCTGCAGAACCTCAACGAGCACCGCGACAACATCAGCGAGGCGCTCAAACGCCTGCCGCCGTACGCGACCGCGCTCGGTGAGGTGGTCGGCTCGGCGCCCGGCTTCCAGATCAACCTCTACGGCCTGCCACCGGCCACCCTCTCGGAGGTCCTGCTGGACACCTACTTCCAGCCCGGCAAGCTGCCCGACAGCCTCGCCGACTATCTGCGCGGCTTCATTTCCGAACGTCTCATCATCAGGCCGAAGTCACCATGACCGATTCCACGACCGATCACATGGCAACCACCTCCGCTCCCCGCAGCAGCCGCCGGCGCGGGCTGCTGATCACCGCCGTCGTCGTGCTGGTGGTGGCGCTGGCGGTCGGCCTGTTCGTGCTGTGGCCGGGCCGATCGACCTACAAGGTCGTCGGGCTGTTCTCCTCGGCGGTGGGTCTGTATCCGGCCGACGAGGTGCGGGTGCTGGGCGTGCCCGTCGGCAGGGTCGACGCGATCGAACCGCGCGCCGGCGACGTCAAGATCACCATGTCGATCGACAACGGTGTGAGGGTGCCCGCCGACGCCAAGGCGATCATCATCTCGCCGAACCTGGTGGCGGCCCGGTTCATCCAGCTCACCCCCGCCTACGACGACGCCAAGGGCGGGCCGCTGCTGGCCGACGGCGCCGTCATCGGCGATGACCGCACGGCAGTGCCGGTGGAGTGGGACGAGGTCAAGGAGGAACTGACCAAACTGTCCGAGACACTCGGACCCGAACAGGGCGGTCTGCAGGGCCCGCTGTCGACCTTCGTCGACCAGGCGGCCACCACGTTCGACGGCAACGGCGACTCGTTCCGAAACGCCCTGCGCGAGCTGTCGCAGACCGCGGGCCGGCTCGGGGACTCCCGCACCGATCTGTTCGGCACGGTGCGCAACCTGCAGGTGCTCATCGACGCGCTGTCGAACAGCAACGAGCAGATCGTCCAGTTCACCAGCCACGTCGCCTCGGTGTCACAGGTGCTGGCCGACAGCACGGTCGGCCTCGACAACACCCTCGACACCCTGAACACGGCGCTCGCCGACGTGCGCGGACTGCTCGACGACAACAACGACGCGCTCATTGGGACCGTCGACAAACTGACGCGATTCACCAAGCTGCTCTCCGACCAGCACGACGACATCGAACAGGTCCTGCACGTCACCCCGAACGGTCTGGCGAACTTCTACAACATCTACGAGCCCGCGCAGGGCACCGTCGCCGGGGTGCTCTCCCTGCCGAACTTCGCCAACCCCGTGCAGTTCATCTGCGGCGGCACCTTCGATATCGGGGCCAACCCGGACAACTACAAGCGCGCCGAGATCTGCCGCGAGCGGATGGGGCCGGTGATGCGCCGGATCACCATGAACTACCCGCCGGTGCTGTTCCACCCGATCAACAGCATCCTGGCCTACAAGGGACAGATCCAGTACGACACCCCGGCGACCGAGGCCAAGGCCAAGACCCCGCTGCCCTATCTGCAGTGGCAGCCCGCCCCGGGCGCCAACCCGCCGGTGGTCCCGCCGGGCACCGACTGGAACGACATCTTCCTGCCGCCGCCGCCGGTGCAGGGCCAGGTTTCGCCGGGCCCGCCCCAGTTGCCGCCGGGTGGGGGCCCGCCGCCGGGACCCGCGCCGGCACCCGCGCCGGCACCCGCCCCGGCACCGGCCACCGGAGGCGGCCGATGAGACCGATCACGGCGTTGGCCCGCACCGCGCGGCGGGCCACGGCCCTCGCGTCGGGCGCGGCGCTGCTGGCCGGCTGCTCGTTCGGCGGCCTGAACTCACTGGACATGCCGGGTACCAGGGGGCACGGGCCGGGGTCCTACACCGTCACCGTCGCACTGCCCGATGTCGCGACGCTGCCGCAGAATTCACCGGTCATGGTCGATGACGTGACCGTCGGCTCGGTGTCCGGGATCGACGCCGTGCAGCGGCCCGACGGCACCTTCTACGCCGCGGCGCAGCTCTCGCTGGACTCCAACGTGCACCTGCCGGCCAACGCCACCGCCCGGGTCGCGCAGACCTCGCTGCTGGGTTCCCAGCACGTCGAGCTTGCCGCCCCCACCGGCCAGCCGCCGGTGGGCGCCCTGCGCGACGGGTCGAACATCCCGGAGTCCCACGCCGGCAGGTATCCGACCACCGAGGAGGTGCTCTCGTCGCTGGGCGTGGTGGTCAACAAGGGCAATCTGGGTGCGCTGCAGGACATCACCGACGAGCTGTACACCGCGGTGGCGGGGCGCGCCGAGGCCTTCACCGACCTGGTGCCCCGGCTGGCCGAGCTGACCGACTCGCTGGCCCGTCAGACCGAGGACATCATTACCGCCACCGAGGGGCTGGACCGGTTCGCCGCGCTGCTGGCGGCCAACAAGGACAGCCTGGGGCGCACGCTGGACACCCTGCCCAACGCGCTGCGGGTGCTCAACGAGAACCGCACCAACATCGTCGACGCCTTCGCGGCCCTGCGGTCCTTCGCCACCGTGGCCGCCGACATCCTGGCCAAGACCAAGGACGATTTCGCCGCCGACCTCAAGGACCTCTACCCGGCGATCAAGGCGCTCAACGACAACGCCGACGTCTTCATCAAGGACCTCGAGTTCCTGCCGACGTTCCCGTTCCACTACAAGTATCTGCGCCAGGCCGTCCGCGGCGACTACCTCAACGTGTTCGTCACCTTCGACCTGACCGTCCGGCGCCTCGGTGAGTCGGTCTTCACGACCAACAACGCCCTGGACCCGAACATGAAGCACATGAGCGAGATCCTCAACCCGCCCGACTTCGTCACCGGGCAGATGGCCAACCTGTCCGGTCAGGCGGCCGATCCGTTCAAGATCCCGCCGGGCACCGCGACCCAACACGGGGAGGGGGGCTGATGCTCGACAGGCTGTCCCGGATTCAGCTCGGGATCTTCTCGGTGATCACCGTGCTCAGCGTCGGTGCCATCGCCCTGTTCTACCTGCACGTGCCCGCCCAGCTGGGGCTGGGCTCCTACCAGGTTCAGGCCGACTTCGCCGCTGCCGGCGGCCTGTACGAGAACGCGAACGTGACCTACCGCGGCGTGACCGTCGGGCGCGTCGAGTCGGTCGATCTGAGCCACGACGGCGTGGTGGCGCACATGCGGCTCAACAGCAACACCCCGGTGCCCGACAACGTCAGCGCCACCGTCAAGAGTGTCTCGGCGGTCGGCGAGCAGTACGTCGACCTGGTGCCCCCGGCCGACGCGTCGACGTCGATGCTGGACAACGGTGCGGTGATCCCGCAGAGCCGCACGGCGATCGGTCAGGACGTCGCCGGACTGCTCAAACAGGCCGACCGGCTGGTCAGCAGCATCAACAACGCCCGGCTGCAGGATCTGCTCAAGGAGACGTTCAAGGCATTCAGCGGATCCGGTCCCGAGCTGGCCCGGCTGATCCAGTCGGCCCGGCTGCTGGTCGACGCGGCCAACAACGACTACCCCCAGACCGCGGCGTTGATCGACCAGGCGGGCCCGTTCCTGGAGGCGCAGATCCGCAGCGGCGACAACATCCGGTCGCTGGCCGACGGGCTGGCCCGCCTCACCACCGAGGTGAACGGGGCCGACCCCCAGGTGCGCACCCTGCTTGCCACCGCCCCCGGCAGCGCCGACGCGGCCAACACGGCGTTCAGCGGCATCCGGCCCAATTTCCCGATGCTGGCGGCGAACCTGGCCAACCTGGGCCGGATCGGGGTCATCTACCACAAGTCGCTCGAACAGGCGCTGGTGATCTTCCCGGCCCTGATCGCCGCGCTGACGACGGTGGCCGGCGGCGTACCCACCGACGAGGGCGGCAAGCTGGACTTCAAGATCGACCTGGGTGATCCTCCGCCGTGCTCGGTCGGCTTCATCCCGGCCACCCAGATCCGCTCGCCCGCCGACGAGACGGTGCGCAACCTGCCCACCGATCTGTACTGCAAGGCCGCCCAGAACGACCCGACGGCGGTGCGCGGGGCGCGCAACTACCCGTGCCAGGAGTTCCCCGGCAAGCGGGCGCCCACGGTGCAGCTGTGTCGCGACCCCAAGGGCTTCGTTCCGATCGGCAGCAACCCGTGGCGCGGCCCGCCGGTGCCGTACGGCACGCCGGTCGAGGACGGTCGCAACATCCTGCCGCCCAACAAGTTCCCGAACATCCCGCCGAACGCCGACTACGACCCGGGTCCGCCGGTGGCGCAGCTGCCCCCGGGTGTCCCGCCCGCCGTGGGGCCCGCGCCCAACGCGCCGTTCCCGCTGCCGGTGCCGCCGAACGACAACGGCGCCCCGCCGCCGTGGCCGTACTTCCCGCCGCAGGACCACTACGCCCCGCCGTATGCGCGCCAGGGCCCGCCGCCCGGCGCCCCGGCACCGGCCCCGCCGCCGCCCGCCCCGGCCGCACCTGCTCCCGACGGGTCGCCGCTGCCGGCCGAGGCGCCCCTGCCGCAGGCCAGCGGGGCCGCCTACGGTACGTACGATGAGAACGGGGTCTTCGTGGACCCGGCCGGCGGTACCGGCGTCTTCGCCGGGGGGAACGCCGAACAGTCGCCGGCCGAGAATTGGGTGGATCTGATGCTCAGTCCGAGGCAGGCGTAATGGCTGACACTTCCGCTTCGACGCCGGATGAGGCGACGAAGCCGAGGCGTCGTCGCGCGTCCCGGGCGGCCGGCCCGGCCGGCAGCCCCGCGGTGACGGTGGCCCACCCCACCGGAAGCGCCGCAGACCCGGGAGGCGCCGAACGCGCCGGCGGCGTGGCGACGCTGACCAAGCCGCCCGTCGTCCCGCCGCCGACGGGTGTCGCGCCCCCGCCCCGGCGCCGGCCGAACCGGCGTCGCGTCGGCTGGATCGCCGCGGCCGCGGTGGTGGTGCTGGCCGCGCTGCTGGGCTCGGGCGTGTGGGTGCTGGCCGACCAGCAGCGCACCGCCGACGCCGCCGCCGCGCGCGAACAGCGGTTCGTCGACACCGCGACGCAGACCGTCGTCAACATGTTCAGCTACACCCAGGACAACATCAACGACAGCGTGAACCGCTTCGTCGAGGGCACCAGCGGGCCGCTGCGCGACATGCTCAGCCAGAACAACAACGTGGAGAACCTCAAGGCCATCTTCCGCGACACCAACGCCAGTTCGGAGGCCGTCGTCAACGGGGCGGCCCTGGAGGGCATCGACGAGATCAGCGACAACGGTTCGGTGCTGGTTGCGGTCCGTGTGACCGTCACCGACATCGACGGGGTCAACAAGCCGTCGCAGCCCTATCGGCTACGGGTGATCGTGCACGAGGACGACAACGGCCGGATGACCGGCTACGACCTGAAGTACCCGGACGGGGGGAACTGATGCGGCGGCTGACCACCGTGCTGGCGGGTCTGCTCGTCGGGCTTTCCGTCGTGGGCATCGTGGGGCTGGCCGGCGCGGGCGGCTGGCTGTACTGGGACCGGGTGCAGCAGAGGGCCGAGCAGGCCACCCGCGCCGAGCTGGCGCCGCTGGCCCGTGAGCAGCTGCCCAAGGTGTTCGGCTACGACTACCAGACCGTCGAGCGCAGCATCACCGAGGCGTCCACGCTGCTGACCCCGCGGTTCCGCAGGGAGTTCGAGGACCAGGCCAACAAGCAGATCATCCCGGAGGCGCGCGAACGGCACGTGATCAGCCAGCCCAATGTGGTGGGGGTGGGAGTCCTGGAGGCGCTGCGCAATTCGGGCTCGGTGATGGTGTACCTGAACCAGACCGTGACCGACAAGTCCGAGCAGCCCACCTACGTGGGCAGCCGGTTGCGCGTCGAATACCAGAAGGTCGACGGCCGGTGGCTGATCGACGGGATCGACCCGATCTAGCTGCCGTTCAGGAGGACGGGGCGCCGGGATCGGTCCCGGTGGGCCGGCCGGTGAGCGCGTTGAGGAACGAACGGGCCCACCGGTCGACGTCGTGGGCCAGCACCTGGCGGCGCAGCGCCCGCATCCGGCGGCGGCCCTCCTCGGGCTCCTGGTTGATCGCGGCCTCGATGGCGTCCTTGACGCCGTCGAGATCGTGCGGGTTGACCAGGTATGCCTGGCGCAGTTCGGCGGATGCGCCGGTGAATTCGCTGAGCACCAGCGCGCCGCCCAGGTCGCTGCGGCAGGCCACGTACTCCTTGGCGACCAGGTTCATCCCGTCGCGCAGCGGGGTGACCAGCATGACGTCGGCGGCGACGAAGAACGCGATCAGCTCGTCACGCGGCACCGGCCGGTGCAGGTACTGCACGGCGGGGCGGCCGACATCGCCGTATTCGCCGTTGATGTGCCCGACCTGGCGTTCGATGTCCTCGCGCAGCGCCCGGTAGCTCTCCACCCGTTCGCGGCTGGGGGTGGCGAGCTGCACCAGCACGGTGTCCTCGCTCTTGACCCGCCCCTCCTCCAGCAGCTCGGCGAAGGCCTTGAGCCGTACGTCGATGCCCTTGGTGTAGTCCAGCCTGTCCACACCGAGCAGGATCTTGCGCGGGTTGCCCAGTTCCGCGCGGATCTCGCGGGCCCGGCGCCGCACGTCGCGGTTGCGCGCCTTGTGGTCCAGATCCGCGGAATCGATGGAGATCGGGAAGGCGCCCACCTTGACCGTCCGGAAACCGAACTGGACCTCGCCGAAGCGTGAACGCACCCCGATGGAGGCCCGCGAGGTGTTCGCACCGATCAGGCGGCGGGCCAGGACCAGGAAGTTCTGCGCGCCGCCGGGCAGGTGGAAGCCGACCAGGTCGGCGCCCAGCAGGCCCTCGGTGATCTCCGTTCGCCACGGCATCTGCATGAACAGTTCCACCGGTGGGAACGGGATGTGCAGGAAGAAGCCGATCGTCAGGTCGGGACGCAGCATCCGCAGCATCTTCGGCACCAGCTGCAGCTGGTAGTCCTGGACCCACACCGTGGCGTTGGGGGCCGCGGCCTGGGCGGTGACCTCGGCGAATCGGCGGTTCACCTCGACATAGCGGTCCCACCAGCTGCGGTGGTAGAGCGGTTTGACGATGACGTCGTGATACAGCGGCCACAGCGTGCCGTTGGAGAAGCCCTCGTAGTATTCGGCGACGTCGTCGCTGCTGAGCTTCACCGGGAACAGTTGCATGCCCTCGGCGTCCAGCGGCTCGACGTCGCCGCTGGTGTCCTCGTCGATGATGCCGGGCCAGCCGATCCAGGCGCCCCGGCGGCGGCGCAGCAGCGGTTCCAGCGCGGTGACCAGTCCACCCGGGCTGCGTTTCCACGTCACGGATCCGTCGGGGTGCCGCTCCATGTCGATCGGCAGCCGATTGGCCACGACCACGAAGTCAGAGCCCCCGGAGCGGACCTCTTCGCCCTCCCCGGGAACCACCTACGCCTCGTTTTTCGACGGCGCGATACCGAGCATCGACAGGAACACCCGGCACTCGTCGGCGTCGTTGGCGTACGCCGCTACGACGCGGCGCGCCTGGCTGGCGGTGCTGTCGGCCAACGGTTCGACTTCGCCGAGATCGGCGGGATCAGATTTTGCAGGCATGGTTCAACAATATGCGAAGACCGCGGTGTTCCGGACCGTGCCGGCGGGCCGGGCCGCTGGGCAGGGGGTGGATCGGGCCCGAATCGGACGGGGTTCGGGCCCGGGTCAACCACGGCAAAACCGGCCGGGTGCCGCGGCGGCGCCCGGCCGGTCGGGCCCTGGTCAGGACCCCCGGGGATGAGCTACGGCGTGACGGTCGGCGCCATGTAGCCGCCGCCGGTTTCATCGGCGCTGTCCGGGGTGCACACGGTGCCTCCGACGGTGTCGTCGCAGGGCGGGGTGGACTCCTGGGTCACTTCCGGGGTGGTGCGCGGTGCCGTCGGCCAGTTGCCGCCCGGAACGTTCGGTGCCAGTTCCGGCACGCAGTTGGCGATGAAGGCGTCCTCACGCTCGCCGAGAGGGCACGCACTATCGGGATCGGCCGTGGCCGCGGAAATGGCGAACGGGGTCGCGGCTAAGGCAATGGTGAACCCTCCCGCGGCGAGCAGTCGACGTACGGGCGTGGTCAGTGTGGCCATCGTCAGGCTTTCTCCTGGTCTGGAGTGGAAGTGTGAACCGATGCTGCACGGGCATCTTATTAAGGCGGCGACGTTCGCGCACTGGATGTGGCCAACTGCCTGCTGATAGCGGGCTCCCACCGGCGGTGCCGGCGAACCCCTGAACGTGACACCGATACCCTCAGATGTAATGTGTGCACATGGCCAAGCCTGACTATGCGGACACCGTGGCGGACGCCTCCGGCGCCCCGGAGTTCGTGACGTACGAAACCCTTGACGAGGGCCGCATCGCCCGCATCTCGCTCAATCGGCCGGCCGAGCACAACGCGCAGAACCGGACGCTGCTGGTGCAGCTCGACAACGCGCTGCGCCGCGCCGAGGCCGACGACACCGTCCGGGTCATCATCCTGGCGGCCGTCGGCAAGAACTTCTCGGCCGGGCACGATCTGGGTTCGGAGGCGGCGATCGCCGAACGCACTCCCGGGCCGGGTCTGCATCCCAGCTTCACCATCGACGGCGGTGCCCGCGACGCGATCGTCGAGAAGCTCCTGCTGCAGGAGTGGCACTACTTCTTCGAGAACACCTCCCGGTGGCGCGAGCTGCGCAAGATCACCATCGCCCAGGTGCAGGGCAACGCCATCTCGGCGGGCCTGATGCTGATCTGGGCCTGCGACCTGATCGTGGCCGCCGACAACGCCAAGTTCAGCGACGTGGTGGCAGCCCGGCTGGGGATGCCCGGCGTCGAGTACTTCGCCCACCCGTGGGAGTTCGGCCCCCGCAAGGCCAAGGAGCTGCTGCTCACCGGGGACTCGCTGGACGCCGAGGAGGCCTACCGGCTGGGCATGGTGTCCAAGATCTTCCCGGTCGACGAGCTCGAGGAGAAGACGCTGCAGTTCGCGCGCCGGATCGCCGAGCGCCCCACCATGGCGGCCATGCTGGTCAAGGACTCGGTCAACGCGGCCTCGGATGCGATGGGCTTCACCGAGGCGCTGCGCCACGCGTTCCACATCCACGAACTCGGCCATGCGCACTGGGCGGCCCACAACGAGAACCGGTTCCCGGTGGGGCAGCCGCCCGACGTGCCGGACTGGCGTAGCGCCGCGCCGACGAAACCGGCGCGCCGCGATACGCCGTAAGCGCGGTGCCGGCGTCGGCCGTTCGGCATGATTGCATCATTAGAACGTGTTCTAACTGTGTGAGAGGCCGGCAATGGAGCTGTCGTTTGAGGATCGGACCTATCTCGTCACCGGCGGTGGCAGCGGAATCGGCAAGGGGGTAGCCGAGGCGCTCGTCGGCTCCGGCGCCGACGTGATGATCATCGGCCGCAACGCCGACAAGCTGGCCGCCACCGTGGACGAGATCAAGGGACAGGCCACCGCCGAATCCGGGTCGATCGCCTTCGAACCCGCCGACGTCACCCACGAGGACGAGGTGGTCAACGCCGTCGCGGCGGCGACGGCCTGGAACGGTCGGCTGCACGGTGTGGTGCACAGTGCCGGCGGCAGCCACACGATCGGGCCGATCACCCAGATCGATTCCGAATTGTGGCGCAGCACCATCGATCTGAACGTCAACGGCACCATGTACCTGATCAAGCACTCGGCCCGGGAGATGGTCCGCGCGGGCGGCGGCTCGTTCGTCGGCATCTCCTCGATCGCCTCCAGTAACACCCACCGCTGGTTCGGTGCCTACGGGCCGGCCAAGGCGGCGCTGGATCATCTGCTGCAGCTGGCCGCCGACGAACTCGGCCCCTCCGAGGTCCGGGTCAACGGCATCCGCCCCGGCCTGACCCGCACCGAGATGGTCGAGCCGCTCATGAGCTCCCCGCAGATCACCGCCGACTATCAGGCGTGCACCCCGCTGCCCCGGGTCGGTGAGGTCTCCGACATCGCCAACGTGGCCCTGTTCCTGTTGTCCGACGCGGCCGCCCATGTCACCGGGCAGGTCATCAATGTCGACGGTGGGCACGGACTGCGCCGCGGCCCCGACATCTCCCCGCTGATCGAACCCGTCTTCGGCGCCGAGGCGTTACGGGGCGTCGTCTGAGCCCCGGTCTGAGCCCCGGTTTGAGCCCGGCCTGAGCCCCGGTGTCAGCCCCGGCCGGCGTCGCGGTCGGACAGTGTGGCGATCGCCGACCAGTCGAGGTCGGCGCCGCCGTTGGCCAGCAGGGTCAGAAACCGGTCACGCAGCAGCCCGGCGATCGGCAGCGGCACCTGCAGCTGTTCGCCGGCCTCCAGCACCAGGCGGACGTCCTTGAGCCCGAGTGGGGCGGCGAATCCCGCCGGGGTGAAGCGTTCCTCGGCGATGAGCCCGCCGTAGGTGTGGTAGACGGGCGCGTCGAACAGGGTGGACGTCAGGACTTCCAGGTAGTCCTTCCGGTCGACGCCGCCCTTGCCGACCAGCGCCATCGCCTCGCCGAGGGACTCCAGCACCGAACCGATCAGGAAGTTGCCGCTGAGCTTGACGAGGTTGGCCGCCTCGGGCCGCTCGGAGAGTACGAACGTGCGCTGACCGACCGCGGCCAGCAGGGGTGAGACCGCCTCGACGGTGCCGGGCGCGCCGGCGGCCACGACGAACAGTTTGGCGGCCGCGGCGGCCTCGGGGCGGCCGAACACGGGCGCGGAGACGAACCGCTGTCCGGCGTCGGCGTGCGCGGCGGCCAGCTGCCGGGCCAGATCCACTCCGATGGTGCTCGACGAGACGTGGACGCCGCCCTCGGGCAGGGCATCGAGAATGCCGTCGCCGAACTCGTCATCGCCGAAGACCACCTGGTGCACCGCCTGGTCGTCGGCCAGCATCGTGAACACCACCTCGGCCCGGCAGGCCTCGGCGACGGTCGCCGCCCGCTCGGCCCCGGCCTCGACCAGGGCATCCGCCCGCGCCGGGGTCCGGTTGAAGACCGTGACCTGGTGGCCGTCGGCGAGCAGGTTGGTGGCCATGGCGCGGCCCATGTTGCCGAGGCCGATGAATCCGATTCGCATGCCTCCACATCTACTCCGGCCGGGTCCGGCGCGCCGTTTCGGCGGGACGGACCACAATGGGTCCCGTGGGTCCCGTGGCACTGGTGCGTGTGGTGATGTCGGCGGTGCTGGCGGCGGGCGCCGCGGTGTCCGGCGCCGGTGCCGCCGGTGCCGCGCCGGTGTCGCCGGTGTCGCCGGTGCCGCCGGTGTCTGCGCAGGCCGCCGCGGCCGGGCTGGTCGATGTTCTCGGCGTGGTGCCCGACGCGGTCATCGACCTGCGCTATGCGAGCGCCGACAATTTCGTCGGGATGCCGTTGTATCCGCCCGATGCGCGCTGCCTGGTGCACGAATCCCTGGCCGCGGGCCTGGCCACCGCCGCGGCCGAGCTGCGCCGCGGCGGTGAGGTCCTGGTCTTCTGGGACTGCTACCGGCCCCACGACGTGCAGGTGCGGATGTTCGAGGAGGTGCCAGACCCGAACTGGGTGGCGCGCCCGGGCGACTATGCGCGCAGCCATGAGGCCGGCAGGTCGGTGGACGTGACGCTCGCCGGCCCCGATGGGCCGGTCGAGATGGGGACGGGCTTCGACGACTTCACTCCCCGCGCCCAGGCGTATGCGACCTCGGGTGTCAGTGCGGCGGCGCGGGCCAACCGGGCCCGGTTGCGCGCGGCCATGCAGACCGGCGGGCTGGCCGTCTATGCGGGCGAGTGGTGGCATTTCGACGGTCCGGGCGCCGGCGTGCGCCGGCCGATCCTGGACGTGCCGGTGGACTAGCGTGTGCGGAAACGGCCCGGGCCGCCGACCCGAGGCCCCGCGCCCACCCACCTGACCCCGGTGCGGGCCCGGGTGGGGCGGGCGGAGGCCCCGGGTGTCGGCGACCGCCGCCGACGGCCTCAGTCGGCGGCGAGTGCGGCGTGCAGCGACTTCTTGGCCTCGGAGACGGCGGCAGCCAGTTTCGTCCGGGCCTCGGCCAGCGACTCCTTCTGCTCGTCGGTGCCCTTCCACGCGATGGTGCGTGCCAGGCCGACGAACTCGCGGAGATCGCCGCGGATCTTCAACAGGTCGGCGAACTTCTCGAACTTGGCGAAGAACGCATGCGCGGTGTCGCTGTTGACGCCGCGCCAGGCCAGGAGGTTGTTGCCCAGTTCGGTCAGCGTGGCCACGCCGTTGTCGACGCTGACCAGCCCGCGGCCGGCCAGCAGTCCGATGGCGAGGTCGACGACGTCCTGTGGCGGGGTGAAGGCGCCGTTGGTGGCCTCGGTGGCGCGCTGCACGATCTGGGTGGCGTCGGCGGGACCGTCGAGCAGCAGCACCGCGGTACCGAACGCTGCCGGCTTGAGGCCCCCACCGAATCCGGGCCCGAATCCCGGGCCCATGCCGGGACCACCGAATCCCGGTCCGAAGCCCGGGCCCATGCCGGGGCCGCCGAATCCGGGGCCGAATCCCGGGCCCCCGCCGAACCCGCCGCCCGGTCCGAAACCGCCCGGTCCCCAGGGCCCGGGGGCGTTTCCTCCACAGCCGGGTCCGCCCGGAAATCCACTGAAGTTCATTGCTACTCCTTTGATTCGTGGTCCGCGTCCAGAGGGGACGCGCTACCTATATCAACTTCCTTGATACCAACGAGGTTGATATCCGTCAATCGCGATGCGTGGCGGCCGAGCGTCGTCGCGGCCGGCGTGTGGCCGGCTCGGCGCCCGGATCCGAATGCGGATCCTCCGCGTGCGGTTGTGCCGGCCCGAACTCGTGTGAGGATGACGGGGTGAGTGAATCCGTGGCCGAGCCGCTGGGTTACCTGCTGCACCGGCTGGCCGCGGTCCTGCGTCCGCAGATGGCCGCCGAACTCGGCGAACTCGGGCTGGGATTGCCCGAGTTCGTCTGCCTGCGAATACTCGCGACGTGCCCGGGGCGCAGTGGCGCCGAACTGGCCCGCGACACCCACGTGTCGGCCCAGGCGATGAACCAGGTGCTGCACCGACTGGAATCCATGGGTGCGGTGACCCGCCCGCCCACCGCGCCGGCGGGCCGGGCCCGGCCCGCCGAACTGACCGGAGCGGGCAAGCGGTTGCTCACACGCGCGGAACGTGCCGTGCACCGCGCCGATCAGCGCGTGCTGGACGGGTTGACGCCCACCGAACAGCGCAGGCTCAAGGGGCTGCTGCGCAAGGCCGGAATGCACGACGCCGGGCTCGCCGCCGTGGCGCCCGGCCGGGGCGACGCCGAACGGCGCTCTGTGCGGTAGCTTGTGGGCGACCACAGTGTCCGGGGTCCCGTCCCGGCCGGTGCCCCGTGTGTCGGCCCGCGGGCCCGAACGGATCCGGCGGAGGAGATCTGGTGGCTGATTACGGCAGGGTGGTGCAGTTCGGTGTGTTCATCACGCCGAGATCGGACCGGTTGGACAACGGCCTGGCCCTGGCCGCGCTGGCCGACGAGTCCCTCGATTTCATTGGCGTACAGGATCATCCGTATCAGCGACGTTTCCTCGACGCATGGGCGTTCATGTCGAACCTGCTCCTGCGCACCGAGCGGGTGCGGGTGGTGCCCGACGTGGCCAATGTTCCGCTGCGCGAGCCCGCGGTGATGGCCAAGATGGCCGCAAGCCTGGACGTGCTGTCCGGCGGCCGGATGGAACTGGCGCTCGGCGCCGGCGCCTTCTGGGATCCGATCGTCGCGATGGGTGGTCCCCGCCGCTCACCGAGACAGGCCGCGCAGGCGCTGCGCGAGGCCGTCGAGGTCACGCGGCTGATGTGGTCGGGGGAGCGCGCGGTCAGCTACGACGGAGAGTTCTACCGTCTGAAGGGGCTGCATCCGGGGCCGCAGCCGGTCCACGACATGCAGGTCTGGCTGGGCGTGGGCGGACCGAAGCTGCTGCGCTATCTCGGCGGTCACGCCGACGGGTGGATCCCGTCGAACAGCTATTTTCCGCCGGATGTGCTGCCGCAGATGCAGCGGCAGATCGACGCGGGCGCCCTGGAGGCCGGCCGGGATCCCGCGGAGATCGCCCGCGTGTACAACGTCTTCGGCCGGATAGTCGACGTTCCCACCGACGAGCGGTTCAACGGCACGGTCGAGCAGTGGGTCGAGACCTTGGTCGGCCTGGTCGTCGAGACCGGGATGGACACCTTCATCTTCGCCGCACCCGACGACGACGTCGATCAGGTGCGCCGCTTCGCTCGCGAGGTCGTGCCGGCGGTGCGCGACGGTGTCGACCGCCGCCGGCGATGACCGCGGCCGGCGCGGCCCGGGTGTAGTGCCCCGCTGAGGCCGTTGTCGCTGCGGACGAGCTTCGGGCTGTGGTTCCCGATCGTGACCCGGCCGGGGTAGCGCACGAGGACTTTCCCGCTGGCTGTTGGGCCCCGAAGTCTGGTCGATATGCCCCCGAAGCCCGCGGCGGCGTGCTAGTCCTAGGCCAGGGAGTGGTTTGCTGGACGCCGACGGGCGTCGACGCTCCCACCCGGACGCGCCGAGGAGTTCGTGATGGACGGTGCCAGGTACATCGGCTGGGCCGGATCGCTGACGGTGGCGCTGGGGGTGGCCGGTGTCGGGGTCCTCCCACCGGCGATCGGCTGGGCCCAGCCGACGGGGTCCGGTGCCGGCGCGACCTCGGAGTCCTCGGGCCCCGGACCGGGCGCGGGAACGTCACCCGGCGCCGACCGGGCGGCCGGTGCTGACCGGCGAACCGGCGGCGACGCCGGCGATGACGGGCCCGGGAGCGGCGACCGTTCCGCCGACGACACCGATCCGGCCGAGGCGACCGAGGGCGACGACGCCGACCTGGTTGTGGAGGCGGTGGATGCGGCGCTCGACGAGGCGGGAGAGGAGGTCGCCGCCGCCGAAGAGCCGGTGGACGAGACCACCGCGATCGTCGAGGGCCTCCCCGACGAAGACCTCCCCGACGACGAGAACATCGAGGTCTCCGGCCCGCCCGCGGCGCCCGAGCGTGAGCGTCGGGGCGGTCTCATCACGGCCTCGCCAGGCGACGGCCAGCGCGAACCCTCGAGCACCGATGCCGACGCCGACCCGACGCCGGTGCCGGTGAGCGCCGATCCGATCGTCGCCGACTCCACCGCAGCAGATGCCGACGAGGAGCCCGCGGTCGATGCGGCCGCGGCGGTTGTGGCTGCATCGCTGCCCGCGGCGGCCCAAGCTGTATCGCTGCCTCCGGCGGCCCAAGCTGTATCGCTGCCTCCGGCGGCCCAGGCCTCATCGCTGCCTCCGGCAGCCCAGGCCTCATCGCTGCCTCCGGCAGCCCAGGGGGCCACGACCGCGGAGACCGCGCCCGCCGCCCAGCCGCCGATCGCGCCGGCCGCGTTGACGCCGCTGGTGGTTCCCCGCGCGCCGGCCGCCCCGGCGCCCTCGCCAGCGCCGTTGGCCATGTACGCCTGGACCCGGCGCGAGACCGAGCAGGCGCTGCTGGACCGGAGCGCCGAGGGCAGTACGGCACAGCCCGGTGTGGCGGCGAACCCGACCAGGAACTGGTTCCAGCGAACGTTTTTCGCGGCGTCACCGACCTTCGCGCCGCAGGCGTTGTCGGTGAACCTGGCGCCGGGTGCCAGCAGCACGCCGTTCGCGCTGGGCGCCGAGGACGCCGACACCGCGACGTTGACCTACACCCTCGCCGGGGCGGCCGGCGGCACCGCGGCGGGCACCTTGACCATCGCCGGCGAGTCGGCCACCTACACCGCCGCGCCCGGCTGGGACGGCGTGACCCCCTACGCCGACGCGTTCACCGTCACGGCCTCCGATGACGACGGGGGTTTTCACGTCCACGGGTTCGCCGGCCTGGTCTACCGGCTGACCTTCGGCTTGTTCGGCACCGCCGGTCACACCGCCACCAGCACGGTGACCGTGACCGTGTTGCCGGTCGCGGGCCCCGAGCCCGAACCGGAGCCGGACCCACCCGAGGTGCCGGTGACCGCGGGCTCGTTCCCGGTCTCGTTCTCCAACGACACCGGGACCTACGGCGACGACGCGGTCCACGTGATGGTCATCGGCCAGGTCACCCCGGGGCAGTGGTCCTGGGTCGACCGTGATGGCACGGCCCACGCGATCGACCACGCCGCCGCCGAGGCCCCCGGCCATCTGGAGAAGAACGGGGTGAACTACGCCGACATGTCGTTCACTCTCGCCGAGGCGGACAGCTTCCGGGTTCCACCGGAGCTGCTCGGCGGGCGCATCTACCTGTCGCTGGGCCAGCCGCTCTACGTCGCGGTCAGCGTCGATAACACCGGCTGGGCCTCACCGGACCCGGCCAACCCCACCGACCCGAACTACGACACCGTCTACGACTGGTATGAGCTGAGCTTCAAGAACGGCTCGGTTCCCTTCGG
Source organism: Mycolicibacterium palauense (assembly GCF_002592005.1). Lineage (GTDB taxonomy): Bacteria > Actinomycetota > Actinomycetes > Mycobacteriales > Mycobacteriaceae > Mycobacterium > Mycobacterium palauense. The sequence goes on from NZ_NVQF01000002.1 coordinate 71,771, forward strand.
CGGCAACACCACTCAGGTCGACCAGTTCGGTTTCCCGTTCACCTTCACCGTGACCCAGGACGCCAGCGGCTTCTCGGGCACCCGCGGCATCGCGCTCTCCCGCGACGAACTGTTCCGGCGGTTCGAGGACACCGCGCCGGCCGAATTCCAGGCGCTGGTCATCCGCGACGCCGACGGTGACCCGTTGCGGATCCTGGCGCCGCGCTCGCAGCTCCCCGGCGACCTGGCGACGTGGCTGGACGAACCGGTCGAGGCGTTCTGGACCAAGTACGCCCACGAGCAGTTCGCCTACGCCGGACCGGGTTTCACCGTGACCGGCGGCATCGACGGCCAGGGCCGGTTCGCCTACACCGTGACCGGCGCCGGCGGTGGTGCCACCTCCCACACCATGGACAAGCCGACCACCCGCGACGTCTTCCGCGCCGACGGCCCGTTCGTCGGCACCGGCCTGCAGGGCGCCTTCCTGGCCGCCCTCGACGCCGCGTTCAACCGCGGGGTGGCGACCTCACCGGAGGACTGGGACGACGCCTCGGCGTACTACCCGGCCGGGCAGCGCTGGAACGACTGGGCTCAGTTCTTCCACGCCAACAGCGTCGAGGGCTACGCCTACGGTTTCCCCTACGACGACGTCAACAGCCAGAGCTCGGTGCTGATCCTGGGTAACCCCGACCCACTGAGTGATCTGAGGCTGCGCCTCGCGCCTACCGGCGGGTCGGCGTCGTAGCGCGCGAGGCGCCCGCCGGAGCGAGCCGCGGCGCGCGCGTGGAGCCCCCTGTCAGGATTGAACTGACGACCTTTCGCTTACAAGGCGAGTGCTCTACCACTGAGCTAAGGAGGCGGGGGTCCGCCCGTCGGCGGACCCCCACAGCCTAACGGGTCACTCGTCGTAGTCGATGATGCGCTGCGACCGCACGGGGCGGGTGGGTGCGCGCCGCGCCGGGCGGCGCGGCAGCGGGATGCGGTCGGCGATGTTGCTCAGCGGGTTGACCACCGAACTCAGCGTGATCACGGCCTCGCGCAGCGTCTCGATGGTCGGGGCCAGGGCCTCCAGCCCGGGCGCGAGCCGGTTGAGGGTGTCGGCCACGTCGGCCAGCTGCTCCAGCGGGCCGTTGCGCGCGGTCAGCTTGTCGATCAGGCCGTCCTCGGCCAGCAGCCGGTCGGCCAGCCCGTCCTCGGCCAGGACCCGCTCCACCAGGCCCTCCTCGTCGAGCAGCCGGTCCACCAGGCCGCCGGGGGCCAGCGCGCGTTCCAGTCCACCGCCCTCGGCGGTCAGCTTGTCCAGCAGGCCCTCGTCGGCGGTCACGCGGTCGAGCACCCCGCCGGGGGCGGTCAGCCGGTCCACCAGCCCGCCCGGGCGCAGCAGCCGGTCGATCGGGCCGTCGGTGGCCAGCGCGCGGCCCAGGGGGGCGTCGTCGTCCATGAGCCGGGCGATGCGGTTCGCCCGCGCGATGGTGTCGTCGAGGCCGAGCAGGTGGGCCACCGACGGGGAGGTGGTCTGGGCGGTCGCGTCGCCGAGGGAGCGTTTGGTCAGGTCCAGCGCGCCGGCGGCGATGTCGATGCCCGTCTCGGCGGCGGCCAGCCCGACCCGCACGGGGGCGGTCGCCAGGGCGACCAGGTTTTTGCCGAGGTCCATGCGGGCCAGTGTATGAGTGCCGCGGGTGTCGCAGGACGAACTGCGCGGATCCCACCCGCGCGGGCCCTATGGGCCCCGGTCGCAGCCGCCGCCCATGGAACTCACAGGAAACGTACAGGCTGCTGGCAGGATAGTTACAAGCAATCTAGGGGAGATTATCGGTATGGGAGCACCCGCGACAACCGAGGCCTTACCCGAAGCGCGCGTCCTGGTGGTCGATGACGAGACCAATATCGTCGAACTGCTGTCCGTGAGTCTGAAGTTCCAGGGTTTCGAGGTCCATACCGCGGTCAACGGGCCCTCGGCGCTGGACCGCGCCCGCGAGGTCAAACCCGACGCGGTCATCCTGGACGTGATGATGCCCGGCATGGACGGGTTCGGGGTGCTGCGCCGGCTGCGCGCCGACGGCATCGACGCGCCCGCGTTGTTCCTGACCGCGCGCGACACCCTGCAGGACAAGCTCACCGGGCTGACCCTCGGCGGCGACGACTACGTCACCAAGCCGTTCAGCCTCGAAGAGGTCGTCGCGCGGCTGCGCGTCATCCTGCGCCGCACCGGGCGGGGCGTGCAGGAGCCGCGCACCTCCCGGCTGACCTTCGCCGACATCGAGCTCGACGAGGACACCCACGAGGTGTGGAAGGCCGGCGAACCGGTGTCGCTGTCGCCGACGGAGTTCACCCTGCTGCGCTACTTCGTCATCAACGCCGGCACGGTGCTGAGCAAGCCGAAGATCCTCGACCACGTCTGGCGCTACGACTTCGGCGGCGACGTCAACGTGGTGGAGTCCTACGTGTCCTACCTGCGCCGCAAGATCGACACCGGTGAGAAGCGGCTGCTGCACACCCTGCGCGGAGTCGGGTATGTGCTGCGGGAGCCGCGGTAGCGGAGAATAGGCGGATGGCCGAACACGCCCGCGGAGTGCCGCTCCGGGTCGGCCTCGTGGCCGCCACCCTGGTGCTCGTGGCGTTCGGGCTGCTGGCCTCGGGGGTGGCCGTCACCACCATCCTGCGGCACAGCCTGATGAACCGCGTCGATCAGACGCTGGTCGACGCCTCCAACGGCTGGGCGCAGGCGCCGCGGCGCATGCCGGCCTCCCCGGAGGTGGGCCCGAACCCGGGCCGGCCGCCGTCGGACTTCTACGTGCGCGGGGTCGACGAGGACGGCCGGGTCTGGATGGCCGTCAACGACCGCGACGCCGACCCCAAGCTGCCCGACAGCAACGACGTCGGTCCCGTGCCGACCACGGTCGGTTCGGTCGACGGCTCCCACGTGCAGTGGCGGGCGGTCTCGGTGCGCGGGCCCCACGGCGAGCTGACCACGGTGGCCATCGACCTCTCCGACGTCCAGTCGACGGTGCGGGCGCTGGTGTATGCCCAGGTCGGGATCGGGGTGGCGGTGCTGCTCGTGCTCGGCGTGGTCGGCTACGTGGTCGTCATCCGCAGCCTGCGGCCACTCGACGAGGTCGAGGAGACCGCCGCGGCCATCGCCGCCGGGGAACTGGAGCGCCGCGTCCCGCAGCGCGACCCGCGGACCGAGGTCGGTCGGCTGTCGCTGGCCCTGAACGGCATGCTCGCCCAGATCCAGCGCGCGGTGGCCTCCTCGGAGGCCTCGGCCGAGCAGGCGCGTACCTCCGAGGAACGCATGCGCCGGTTCATCACCGACGCCAGCCACGAACTGCGGACCCCGCTGACCACCATCCGCGGCTTCGCCGAGCTCTACCGCCAGGGCGCGGCCCGCGACGTCGAGATGCTGATGTCGCGGATCGAGAGCGAGTCGAGGCGGATGGGGCTGCTGGTCGAGGACCTGCTGCTGTTGGCCCGCCTGGACGCGCAGCGACCGCTCGAACAGCGGCGGGTGGACCTGCTGGCACTGGCCACCGACGCCGTGCACGACGCGCAGTCGATCGCCCCGCAGCGCACGATCGCCCTGGAGGTCCTCGACGGCCCGGGCACCCCGGAGGTCACCGGCGACGAGGCCCGGCTGCGGCAGGTGCTGGGCAACCTGGTGGCCAACGCCCTGCAGCACACCCCGGAGAACACCGGCGTCACGGTGCGGGTCGGCACCGTCGACGACAGTGCCGTGCTCGAGGTCGCCGACGAGGGCGCCGGGATGACCGAGGAGGACGCCCGCCGGGTGTTCGAGCGGTTCTACCGGACCGATTCCTCGCGCACCCGCTCCAGCGGCGGCACCGGCCTGGGACTGTCGATCGTCGACTCACTGGTACACGCGCACGGCGGCACGGTGCGGGTCACCACCGCGCCGGGTCAGGGCTGCCGGTTCCGGGTCGCGCTGCCACGGATCACCGACCAGGACGAGCACGCCGACCAGGACGCCGCCGACCAGGACAGCGCCGACGACAACGAGGACGACAACGAGGACGAGAATGAGGACGACCAGGAGGCACCCCCGCGCCCCGACGGCGCACCGAACGTGCGCTCAGGACGTCCCGCGGCGCAGAACGTCGATCAGGACGCACACTCGGTGCGCTGAGGGCGTGCGCTGAGGGCGGCGGGACGCACACTCGGTGCGGTGGGCGCGCCCGAGCCGCCCCGTCAGGCCAGGTCGGCCAGCGCGGCCTTGATCTTGGCCTGCGCCTCGTCCAGCGACTGCGGCGACGGGTTGCGGTCGACGTTGGCGAAACCGAAATCGGTCAGGTTATAGGCCGGGAAGACGTGCACGTGCAGGTGCGGAACCTCCAGCCCGGCGATGATCAGCCCGGCGCGCTGCGCACCGAACGCCGCGCACACGCCCTTGCCGATGCGCTGGGAGACCTCCATGACCCGCCCGAACACCGCCGGGTCCAGGTTCTGCCAGTTGTCGACCTCGGCCCGCGGCACCACCAGCGTGTGGCCCGGGGTCATCGGCTCGATGGTCAGGAACGCGACGACCTCGTCATCGGAGTAGACGAACCGGCCGGGCAGCTCGCCGTTGATGATCTTGGTGAAGACAGTGGCCATGCTTGCAGCATAGGCAAGACGCGGAACCGCCCCACCCCCGACGGGGGTGGGGCGGTTCCATGGTCGTCCGGCGAGGTGTCGGTCTACCGGTCCTCGTCGGTGTAGCGGATCACGCCGCGGATGTTGCGGCCCTCCAGCATGTCCCGGTAGCCCTCGTTGATCTGCTCCAGCTTGTACTGCCGCGTGACCATGTCGTCGAGGTTGAGCTTGCCCGCCTTGTACATCGACAGCAGCTGGGGAATGTCGTAGTGCGGGTTGCCGCCGCCGAAGATGGTGCCCTGCAGATTCTTCTGCAGCAGCGTCAGCATCGAGAGGTTCAGCTTGACGTCGTTGCTGGCCATGTTGGCCACGGCGGTGGCCACCACGGTCCCACCCTTGGCGGTGATGTTCATGTAGTCGTCGATGTCCTCGCCCTTGAGTTCGCCGACGGTGACGATGGTCTTGTGCGCCATCCGTCCCTGAGTGACCTCGGCGACCCCGGCCATGGCGGCGTAGATGTCGGGATAGGCATGGGTGGCGCCGAACTTCAGCGCCGAATCACGCTTGAAGTCAACGGGATCGACGACGAAGACGTTGCGTGCCCCGGCGGTCAGGGCGCCCTGCAGCGCCCCGGTGCCCACGCCGCCGACGCCGACGATCACCACGTCCTCGCCCGGGCGGACGTTGCCGCTGCGCACCGCCGAGCCGTAGCCGGTGGTCACGCCGCAGCCGACCAGGCAGGCGACCTCGAACGGGATCGACGGGTCGATCTTCACCACCGAGCTCTTGTGCACCACCATGTACGGGCTGAACGTGCCCAGCAGCGTCATCGGGATGACGGGCTGGCCCTTGGCGTGGATCCGGTAGGTGCCGTCGGACACCGCGGTGCCGCCCAGCAGCCCCGCGCCCAGGTCGCACAGGTTGCGCAGACCCTCCTGGCAGGCCGGGCACTCGCCGCAGGACGGGATGAACGACAGCACCACGTGATCGCCGGGGGCGATGTGCTCGACGCCGGGGCCGACCTCGGTGACCACGCCCGCACCCTCGTGGCCGCCCAGCACCGGAAAACCGGACATCGGGATGTCACCGGTGACCAGGTGGTGGTCGGAGTGGCACATGCCCGAGGCTTCCATCTGGATCTTGACCTCGTCCTTGACGGGGTCGCCGATCTCGATCTCCTCGATCTGCCACGGTTGGTTGAACTCCCAGATCAGGGCGCCTTTTGTCTTCACGATGGACCCTCCACATCACATGTCCTGGTCGGTTCGCATCCCGGGGAGGGGAGCACCGGCTCCGGACGACGATTTAGAACGTGTTCCTGTTCTACGCCATTATGACCTGCATCACCGGTGCGGGGACAGCCGGGGCGGCACCCGAGCCGGTTCACCAGATCGGCACCGGCGCCTGTCCCAGCGGGTAGTAGCCGGGCAGCCGTTCGCCGGCCAGCGACCGCTCGATGCGTTTCTGCATCGTCGGGGTCAGGTCGCCGGACTCGATCAACTTCATGAACGCCTTCTGCACATGCCCGAAGTCGAAGAAGTCGCGCTGCCACTCGATCAACAGTTGGTCGTTCAACCGGAACCAGCTGCCGCCGATGCCATAGATCTCGTCGCGGGTGCCGTCGCTCTTGTTGGCGATCTGCTTCCAGAAGCCGACGACCTCGTTCTGCTTCTCGTCGATGAGCACCTTCTGGTACTCGTAGACCCAGTTCTCCAGGCCCTCCATCTCCAGGCCCAGGGCGACGTCGCGGATCTCGTCCTTGTTCAGGCACATGACGTCTTCCTTGGGGCCGATGTTCCAGCCGTAGGTCGCGTCGTCGGTGTAGAAGTCGGCCAGCGGCTTCCAGTCGCCGGCCTGCTCGGCCTCCCGATTGGCCTTCAGCCAGCGGTCGACCCAGTCCTCGAGTTGTTCGCGTGACGCCATTGTCTTACCTTTCTGGACCGTTTCTCAGTTCTTCTCGCGGATGAGAAGAGCCTGGGTGGGACACATCTCGACGGCCCGCTCCACATCGGCGCGCAGGTCGTCGGACGGCTCGGGGTCGATGATCTCGACCGTGCCCCGTCTGGGCACCGTGAACACGTCCGGGGCCTCCATCTCGCACATGGCGTGGCCCTGGCACAGGTCGGCGTCGACCTCGATGCGGTAGCTGCCCATGTCAGTTCCTCACCCGTCAGTTCCTCGCCCGCCTGCGGTAGCGGACCCTGGCCGGGCGGGCCAGCTGGACCACCATCTTCGAGTGATCGTTGCGATAGGAATCGGCTGGTTGCACCATCTCGAACTCATACTCGCGCAACAGCACCGAGAAGATCGCCTTGATTTGCATCTGCGCGAACGCCGCGCCGACGCAGCGGTGCCGACCGGCGCCGAACGGGATCCAGGTCCAGCGGTTGACCAGATCCTCCTGACGGGGTTTCTCGTAGCGGTCCGGGTCGAAGGAATCCGGATTCGGGAAGTCCTCGGGGATGCGGTTGGAGATCGCCGGTGAGGCGGCCACGAAGTCGCCCTTGTGGATCGGGTAGCCCTCCACCTCGAACTCGCCCTGGGCGACCCGCATCAGGATGATCAGCGGCGGATGCAGCCGCAGGGTCTCCTTGAGCACGTCGTCCAGCTTCGGGATCTGGCGCAGCGCATGGAAACTGACCTCCTGCCCGTCGGCGTAGAGGTCATCGAGCTCCTGCTGCACCTGGGCGTAGACCTCGGGGTGGCGCAGCAGCTCGATCAGCGTCCACGACGACGTGCCCGAACTGGTGTGGTGCCCGGCGAACATCAGCGAGATGAACATGCCGGTGACCTCGTCGGCGGAGAACCGGGGGTTGCCGTCCTCGTCCTTGATGGAGACCAGCACGTCGAGCATGTCGCGGTCGGCCTTGTCCCTGGGCGGATCGGCGATCCGGCCGTTCATCACCTCCTGGACCAGCTCGACCAGGCCGGCGCGGGCCTCGTCGCGGATCCGGAAGCTCTCGATGTCGAGGTAGGGGTCGACGTAGCACAGCGGATCGGTACCCCGCTCGAGCAGGTGGTAGTACTCGGCGAAGCGGTGGTCGAGCTGGTTGCGGAACTTCACCCCGATCAGGCAGGCGGTCGAGGTGTAGATGGTCAGTTCGGCGAAGAACTTGAGCAGGTCGATCTCGCCCTCGTCGCCCCAGTTCTCGATCATCCGGCGCACTTCGTGCTCGATCGTGGCCGCGTGACCCTTCATCTGGTCACCGCGCAGCGCAGAGTTGTGCAGCATCTCCTTGCGCCGTTCGGGGCTGGCGTCGAAGACCACACCCTTGCCGAAGATGGGCGTCATGAACGGATAGGCCTCGGCCTGGTCGAGATCCTCGTCGGCGGAACGGAAGAAGAACTCGTTGGCCTCGGCGCCCGACAGCAGGATCACGTGCTTGTCGGCGAGCTGGAACCAGCCCACGTCGCCGCACTCCTCACGGATCCGCGTCATCAGCCCGATCGGGTCGGTGCGGAACTCCTCGAGGTGGCCGTGTTCGGCTTCGCCACCGGACACCCGGGGCACAATGGTCGTCGTCATCTGCTCACTCCTCCTCGGCGCTCGTGCCGTCATGAGTTCAGGGCTTTCTCGTCGACCTTCAGCTGCTGGCGTTCGGTGGTCGTCGTCAACGGGGCCTCGGGTTGGAGTTCCATGTTGGCGATGAATCCGCCGCGCGGAGTCTCCGCGACGAACGTGATGGCGCGGGCCAGGTCGGCGGCGCGCAGGAAGTAGTCGTGGCGGGCCTGGCCCCATTTGGCCCAGTCCTGAAGCGCCGGGCCGATCAGCTCGGCGGGCAGGCTCCAGCCCATCGCGGTCTTGGTCGGCCCCGGGTGCACGATCGAGGCGCGCACCCCGGTGCCCTCGAGTTCCATCTGCAGGTTGGTCACCATGGCCACCAGCCCGGCCTTGGCCGCGCCGTAGGCGCCCATGTGGGGGCGCTGGCGCAGCGCGACGTCGGAGCCCACGAAGATGAGGTCGCCGCGCTGGCGCTGCAGCATCCCGGGCAGCACCGCCGTGGCCACCCGGTTGGCGCCGACGAGGTGGATCTGTATCTGGGATTCGAAGTCCTCGGTGCCGATGTCGGCGAGCTTGCCGAAGTAGGTGTCCCCGGCACCGGCCACCAGCACCTCGATCTCGCCGAGCTCGGCGCCGACCCGCTCGACGGCGTCGCGGACCGAACCGGCGTCGGTGACGTCGAGTGACACGGCGATGGCCTCACCGCCGTCGGCGCGGATCTTCTCCGCGAGCTCCTGGCATTTCTCGACACGCCGGGCCCCGAGTGCCACCGGGAAGCCGTGGGCGGCGAGCTCGATGGCCGTCGCGGCGCCGATGCCCGAGGAGGCGCCGGCCACGAGTGCCGGTCGGCGTGCGGGGAGTGGTTCGAACCGGGGCATGGATGGACCTTTCGGGGACCGGTCAGCGGACCTGGACGGTGATGGGCAGGTGGGCGAATCCGCGGACGTTGCTGGAGTGCACGCGCACCGCGTTGTCCTCGTCGACGTCGAAGCCGCGGATCCGGGTGAACAATTCGGTCAGGGCCACCCGTGCCTCCATCCGGGCCAGGTGGGCGCCGAGGCAGAAGTGCGCGCCGCTGCCGAAACTGACCAGCCTGGAGCCGATATCGCGTCCGATGACGAAGTCGTCGGGGTTGTCGAACACCCGCTCGTCGCGGTGCGCCGAGCCGGGAAGCAGCAGCAGGACCGCACCCTGGGGTATCCGGGTGCCGTAGAACTCCACGTCGCCGGCCACGGTGCGGGCCAGGATCTGGCTGGAGGTGTCGTAGCGCAGGGTTTCCTCGACCCACAGCGGAACCCGGTCCAGGTCGTCGTAGACCGGTGCCAGTTGGTCGGGGTTGCGGTGCCCCCAGAAGGCCGCGTTGGCAAGCAGTTTGGTGGTGGTCTCGTTGCCGGCGATCACCATCAGGAACATGAAACCCAGGACCTCGTCGTCGGTGAGCCGGTCGCCGTCGATCTCGGCGGACAGCAGCGCCGAGGTGAGGTCGTCGGTCGGCTTCCTGCGCCGTTCGGCGACCATCTCCTGGTAGTAGACGATCAGGTTGAGCGAGGCCTCGATCGCCGAGGCGGGCACGTCGTTGACGCCGTCCTCGCGGTGCATCACCCCGTCGGCCATCGCACGGATGCGGTCGCGGTCCGGCTCGGGCACACCCATCAGCTCGGAGATGACGTCCATTGGCAGCTTGCCGGCGAATTCGGCGACGTAGTCGACCGGGCCGGAGCCGGCCTTGTCCAGCATGACGTCGAGATGCTTGCGGGTCAGTTCGGTCACCCTCGGCTCCAGCTCGCGGATGCGCCGCGGTGTGAAGCCCTTGGATACCAGCGTGCGCAGCCGCAGGTGCGCCGGGTCGTCCATCGCCAGGAACGACATCGTCTTGGAGGCGTGCGGTCCGCGTGAGACCGGGTCCAGCGAGACCCCGTCGCGGTTGGACAACGTGGCGCTGTTGCGAAAGCCCTGCAGCACGTCGTGGTGCCGCGAGACGGCCCAGAATCCGAGCTCGGGGTTGTGGTACAGCGGTGCCTCGTCACGCAGCCGCCGGTAGTAGGGGTAGGGGTCCTCGTGGAAGTCGTAGTCGTAGGGGTCGAGGACGGGCTGGTCGGTCTGCAGCGTCATGGGTCTCCTCGGTCAGCCGTCGCGGTCGGGGGACAGGATCAGGTGCACGACGTAGGTCAGGCGGTCGGCGATCTGGTGGTAGGTGAAGGCGCCGCTGCCGGCCTGCACCAGGGCGCCGAAGAACGCCATCTCCAGGGCGGAGGCGGTCCGCGGATCGGCGTCCGGGCCGATGGCCGAGGTGATCCGCCGGTGGATCTCACCGCCGATGCGTTCGCGCACCGTGACCACCGCCGGGTCGCGCCCCGACATCAGCGCGGTGGTGCAGGCCGCGGCCACCTCGGGCTCGTCGGCCACGACCAGTGCCAGATGGCGCACGGCGTTGCCCACCCGCGTTTCGGTGCTGTCGTTGACGTCGGTGAAGAAGGGCACCTGGCGGATCAGATCGAGGTAGACCTCGGCGATGAGGTGGTTCTTCGACGAGAAGTAGGTGTAGGCGGTGGCCGGGGCCACCTGCGCCCGCTTGGCGACGGCCCGCACCGTCAGGTCGGCGTACGACGTTTCGCGCAGCATCGCCACACCCGCAGCCAGCACCTTGCGGAAGGTCTCCTCCTGGCGGCGGTTGCGGGGCATGCCGTCGTCCGCCGGCGTGGCGGCGACCACCGATTCGCTGGACACATGTCCAACGTATCCGAGCCGTGCGGCCTTCAGCAAGAGGGAGCGGCGAAAAGCCATTGCACAGTGCGTTATCTCGCGTGCCCTCGGTTGCCGGAGCGCCATGGTCTTGCCAGTCGGATGGCGGGAGGGCTATGTTCGGACTGAGCCAACCCGGACAGTTGTCCAGTGGGTGTCCGGTACACAACGTGGGAGTCGCTGATGGCCTTGTTGGCTGATGCAACGAGTGAGCTGCTGATCGACGGCAAGCTGGTCCCGGGCGGCGCGGGTGCCTTCCCGACCCTGAACCCCGCCACCGAGGAGGTGCTGGGCACCGCCGCCGACGCCGACGCCGAGGACATGGGCCGGGCCATCGGGGCCGCCCGGCGCGCCTTCGACGACACCGATTGGTCACGCGACACCGAACTGCGGGTGCGGTGCCTGCGGCAACTGCAGCAGGCCATGCGCGACCACCTCGAAGAGCTGCGGGAACTGACGATCGCCGAGGTCGGTGCCCCGCGGATGCTCACCTCCGGCGGGCAGCTGGAGACCCCGCTGGAGGACCTGTCCTTCTGTGCGGACACCGCGGAGTCCTACCCCTGGAGCACCGAGCTGGGTTACGCCACGCCGCAGGGGATTCCCACCAACCGGACCATCGCGCGCGAGGCCGTCGGCGTGGTCGGGGCCATCACCCCGTGGAACTTCCCCCACCAGATCAACCTCGCCAAGATCGGGCCCGCGCTGGCCGCCGGCAACACGCTGGTACTCAAGCCCGCCCCCGACACCCCGTGGGCCGCAGCGGTGCTCGGTGAACTCATCGCCGGGCACACCGATTTCCCGCCCGGCGTGGTCAACATCGTCACCTCCAGTGACCACGCCGTGGGCGCGCTGCTCTCGCGGGACCCGCGGGTCGACATGGTGTCGTTCACCGGATCGACGGCCACGGGACGGTCGGTGATGACCGACGCCGCGGCCACCATCAAGAAGGTGTTCCTGGAACTCGGCGGCAAGTCGGCGTTCCTGGTGCTCGACGACGCCGACCTGGCCGCGGCCTGCTCGATGTCGGCGTTCACCGCGGCGATGCACGCGGGGCAGGGCTGCGCCATCACCACCCGGCTGGTGGTGCCCCGGGCCCACTACGACGAGGCCGTCGAGGCCGCCGCGGACACCATGTCCGGGCTCCAGCCGGGCGATCCCAACAGCAAGCGCACCATCTGCGGGCCGGTGATCTCCGCCCGCCAGCGCGACCGTGTGCAGGGTTATCTGGATCTGGCGGTGGCCGAGGGCGGCCGGTTCGCCTGCGGCGGTGGCCGGCCCGCCGACCGCGACACCGGGTTCTTCATCGAGCCGACGGTGGTGGCCGGGCTGACCAACGACGCCCGCGTCGCGCGGGAGGAGATCTTCGGGCCGGTGCTCACGGTGATCGCCCACGACGGCGACGACGACGCGGTTCGGATCGCCAACGACTCGCCCTACGGCCTGTCCGGCACGGTGTTCAGCGGGGACCCCGAGCGGGCGGCGTCCGCGGCGGCGCGGATGCGGGTCGGCACCGTCAACGTCAACGGCGGGATCTGGTACTCCGCCGACGCCCCGTTCGGGGGCTACAAGCAGTCGGGCATCGGCCGGGAGATGGGCCTGGCCGGGTTCGAGGAGTACACCGAGATCAAGGTGATCGCCACGATGGCGACTTAGATGGCCGCCATGCATCCGCCGAACGTCCGGTTGTGGCACGGATATCGGCGAAAAGCGTGCAGGAAGTGGACGTTCGGCGGTCGGAGACCACAGCTGGATCAGGGAAAGCGAGCATCATGGGACGGTTCGACAACAAGGTGGCCATCGTCACCGGGGCGGGCGGCGGCATCGGCCAGGCCTATGCCGAGGCGCTGGCGCGCGAGGGGGCCGCGGTGGCGGTCGCCGACATCAACACCGAGGGCGCCGAGGCGGTGGCCAAGCAGATCGTGGCCGAAGGGGGCACGGCGATCGGTGTGCCCGTCGACGTCTCCGATCCGGTGTCGGCCAAGGAGATGGCCGACCGCACGCTGGCCGAGTTCGGCGGCATCGACTACCTGGTGAACAACGCCGCGATCTTCGGCGGCATGAAGCTGGACTTCCTGGTGACCGTCGACCCCGAGTACTACAGGAAGTTCATGAGCGTCAACCTCGACGGTGCACTGTGGTGCACCCGCGCGGTGTACAAGAAGATGTCCAAGCGCGGGGGCGGGGCGATCGTCAACCAGTCCTCCACGGCCGCCTGGCTGTATTCGAACTTCTACGGCCTGGCCAAGGCGGGCGTCAACGGGCTGACCCAGCAGCTGTCCCGTGAGCTGGGCGGTCGCAACATCCGCATCAACGCGATCGCCCCGGGCCCGATCGACACCGAGGCCAACCGTTCCACCACCCCGCAGGAGATCGTGGCCGACATCGTCAAGGGCCTGCCGCTGAGCCGGATGGGCACCCCCGAGGACCTGGTGGGCATGTGTCTGTTCCTGCTCTCCGACGAGGCGTCGTGGATCACCGGACAGATCTTCAACGTCGACGGCGGCCAGATCATCCGGTCCTGACGGAAGGTGCATGATGGCGGAAACTGAATCACAGACAGCACGATTGGGCTATATCGGGCTGGGGAACATGGGTGCCCCGATGGCCAGGCGGTGGCTGGACTGGCCCGGCGGCCTGACCGTGTTCGACGTGCGGGCGGAGGCGATGACGCCGTTCGCCGAGGCCGGTGCGGCCGCCGCCGGCTCGCTGGCCGAGGTCGCCACCGGGGACATCATCAGCGTGACGGTCCTCAACGACGAGCAGGTGCGCGAGGTCGTCGGCGAACTGGCCGCCCACGCCGCACCCGGCACCGTGATCGCGATCCACTCCACCATCCGCCCGGAGACCGCCGTCGAACTGGCCGAGAAGCTGCGGCCGCAGGGGATCCACGTCGTCGACGCACCGGTCACCGGCGGCGGGGCCGCCGCGGAGAAGGGGGAGCTGGCCACCATGGTCGGCGCCGACCGCGCCGTCTACGAACGGGTCAAACCGGTCTTCAAGCGGTGGGCATCGATGGTGATCCACGCCGGCGAGCCCGGCGCCGGAACCCGGATGAAGCTCGCCCGCAACATGTTGACGTTCACCTACTACGCCGCCGGCTGCGAGGCGCTGCGGCTGGCCGAGGCCGCCGGGCTGGACCTGCAGGCGCTGGGCAGGGTGGTGCGGCACACCGAGGCCGCCACCGGTGCCGGAAACATCATGATTCGTGACGACATGAAACCCCTTGATCCCGAGAGCTTCCTGTACCAGCCGTTCCTGCACGCCCGCGGGCTGGGGGAGAAGGACCTGGGTCTGGCGCTCGCGCTCGGCGAGGAGCTCGACGTCGAGCTGCCGCTGGCGCAGGTCGCGCTGCAGAACCTGGCCGCCGGACTCGGCGTACCGCACGACGCACCGACAACGAGGGAATGACGATGGACGAGCTGCGCAAGAAGGGCCTCGACAAGATGAACGAGGTCTACGGCTGGGAGATGCCCGACATCGAGGGCGATCCGTACTTCGACCTGACCGTCGACCACCTGTTCGGCAGCATCTGGACCCGGCCCGGACTGTCGATGCGGGACAAACGCATCATGACGCTGGCGGCGGTGACGGCGGTCGGACAACGCGAGCTGGCCGAGATCCAGATCAACGCCGCGCTGCTCAACGGTGAACTCACCGAGACCGAACTGAAGGAGATGGCGGTCTTCCTCACCCACTATCTGGGCTTCCCGCTCGGATCGGCGCTCAACGGCGCCGTCGAGACGGTGGTGGCCAAACGCCGCAAGGCCGCGGCCAAGGGGGCCGGCGAGGACAAGAAGGCCAACGTCAACGCCGCGGTCAAGATGCACAGCGGAAAGACGCTCGACGAGAGCTGATATCACTACCGTATGGATTACAGTTGAGCCGTGATCCGTACCGTGCAGTGGGCCACCGGCAGTGTCGGAGCGCATGCGGTGCGCGCCGTGCACCGGCATCCCGAGCTGGAGCTGGTGGGCGCCTTCGTCTACAGCCCCGGGAAGGCCGGCCGCGACGTCGGCGAGATCTGCGGCCTGCCCCCGATCGGGGTGACCGCCACCGACGACCGCGAGGCGATCCTGGAGCTGGAGGCCGACTGCGTGCTGTACATGCCGCAGGGCGAGGCCGACCCGATGGGGGCCCTGCGGGACATCTGCGCGTTGCTGGCCTCCGGGAAGAACGTCGTCTCCACCGCCGTGACGGCGTTCATCTACCCGCGCAGTTGCGGAGAGCAGGTGGTGGATGCGCTGGAGCAGGCGTGCGCCGCGGGCGGCACCACGTTCCACGCCACCGGCATCGAACCCGGCTGGGCCGCCGAGGTGCTTCCCCTGACCATGTCGGCGCTGTTCGCCCGCATCGACTCGCTGGTGGTGCGCGAGCTGATGGACTACTCGACCTACGACAGCGCACCCATGCTCTTCGACATCATGGGCTTCGGCAGGCGGCCCGAGGAGCCGGTGCCGATGGCCGACCCGGCCGCGCTGGGCATGACGTTCCGCGCGCCTCTGATGCTGCTGGCCGACGGCCTGGGCGCCGACATCGAGGACTTCGCCCATCACCGGGAGGTGGTGCTGGCCGACCGGGTCATCGACGTCGCGGCGGGCCGGGTGGAGCCCGGCACCGTCTCGGCCCAGCGGTTCGGCTACAGCGCCATCGTCGACGGGCGCGCGGCGCTGACCGTCGAACACATCACGCGGCTGGCACCCGACCAGGCCCCGCAGTGGCCCACCGGGCGCGGATGGACGGTCGACGTCGAGGGTGAGCCGTCGATGACGCTGGAATCGCGGATCGCCACCCACGGCGAGGACGAGACCGACCAGGGCTGCCTGGGCACCGCCATGCACGCGGTGCATGCCATCGCCCCGGTGTGCGCGGCCGCTCCGGGCATCCGCACGTTCCTCGACCTGCCCATCATCGCCGGGCGTCGGATCCTGTAGCGCCGGTCGGGGCCGCTAGGGTGGATGCCTGTGCGTGTCCTCGTGATCGGATCCGGTGCCCGTGAGCATGCCCTGCTGCTGGCGCTGCGGCGTGACCCGCAGGTCGAGGCGCTCGCGGTGGCACCCGGCAACGCCGGCACGGCGTCGATCGCCGACCAGTACGACGTCGATGCCACCTCGGCGGACAAGGTGGTCGAGCTGGCCCGAACCGTCGGTGCCGATCTGGTGGTGATCGGGCCGGAGGTTCCCCTGGTGCTCGGCGTCGCCGACGCGCTGCGCGCGGCGGGTATCGCCTGCTTCGGACCGTCGAAGGACGCGGCGCGCATCGAGGGGTCCAAGGCCTTCGCCAAGGACGTGATGGCCGCCGCGGGGGTCCGCACGGCCACCAGCGAGACGGTGGACAATCCCGCGCACCTCGACGCCGCGCTGGACCGCTTCGGTCCCGCGGCCGGTCAGCCGGCGTGGGTCGTCAAGGATGACGGGCTGGCCGCCGGCAAGGGCGTGGTGGTGACCCCCGACCGCGATGTCGCCCGGGCCCACGCGGCCACCCTGCTGGAGGGTGGGCACCCGGTGCTGCTGGAGTCCTTCCTCGACGGACCCGAGGTCTCGCTGTTCTGTGTGGTGGACGGCGAGACGGTGGTGCCGTTGCTGCCGGCGCAGGATTTCAAGCGCGTCGGCGACGGCGACGCCGGCCCGAACACCGGCGGGATGGGCGCCTACGCGCCGCTGCCGTGGCTCCCCGAATCGGTGACCACCCAGATCGTCGACGAGATCGTGAGACCGGTGGCGGCCGAACTGGTACGGCGGGGCTGCCCCTTCACGGGGCTGCTCTACGCCGGCCTGGCGATCACCTCCCAGGGCCCGGCCGTGGTCGAGTTCAACTGCCGGTTCGGTGATCCGGAGACCCAGGCGGTGCTCGCGTTGCTCGAGTCGCCGCTGGGGCAGCTGCTGGGCGCCGCGGCCACCGGTGACCTGGCCGAATTCGGGCCGCTCGCCTGGCGCGACGGGGCCGCGGTGACCGTCGTGATCGCCGCGGAGAACTACCCCGGACGGCCCCGCCTCGGTGACGTCATCACCGGTGCGGAGGCCGATGGGGTGCTACACGCGGGTACCTCGCGCCGCGACGACGGTGCGGTCGTCTCCTCCGGCGGCCGGGTGCTGTCGGTGGTGGGCACCGGCGCCGACCTGGAATCGGCACGAGCCGCCGCATATGCGATCGCCGATTCGATTCGGTTGACCGGCAGCCACTTTCGCACCGACATCGGGCTCGCCGCCGCAGAGGGCCGGATCCGGCTCTGAGGGCGCGTGCGCGTCGATGATCGCGCGCACGGTCCGTCGGCACCGGCCGCAGTCGCTGCCCGCTCCGCAGGCCGCCGCGACCTGCCCGGAGGTCGACGCGCCGCTCGAGATCGCGCGGCAGATCGACTCGTGGGTGGCCCCGGTGCACAGGCACACGTACATCAGCCGGCCCCGTTCAAGGCTCGCCGTGCCCGCATCCGCATGTGCACTGTCGTCTCCGCCCCGCGAATCGATCTGAAGGTAACCCTAACCTTACAAGATTGTGTCAACCCCTGCCGGCCCGAATTCCGAACCCTTGTCGAATGGCTTACAGTTGAGCCATCCATGTGATCGCGGACACGTTCACACCGGTCGACGCGGAGGTACATCCCGGAATGAATGGCGAGAGGCTCGCGGTGGTCGTCGGCGGAGCATCCGGGATCGGCTGGGCGGTCGCGCAGGGACTGGCCGCCGAGGGCTCCCGGGTGGTGGTGGCCGACCGCAACGGCGACGGGGCCGCCGAGCGTGCCGCCGAACTGGGCGACCCGCACACCTCGGCGACCGTCGACGTGACCGAGGAGGACACCCTCGCCGCCCTCTTCGACGAGCTGGGCACCGTCGACGTCGTGGTCAACACGGCCGGATTCGGCGACTTCGGGGCCATCACCGATCTGGAGGCCGAGCGCTTCCGCGCCGTCGTGGACTGCTGTCTCACCGGCGGGTTCCTGGTGGCCAAGCACGCCGGACGGCACCTGCGTGAAGGGGGCTGCCTGGTGTCGATCACCTCGCTGAACGCGCGGCTGGCCGCACCGGGGATGAGCGCCTACTGCTCGGCCAAGGCCGGCCTGGCGATGCTGACCCAATGCGCGGCACTCGAATTCGCCCCGAGGGGCATCCGGGTCAACGCGGTCTCGCCCGGGTTCGTCCACACCCCGCTGACCGAACTGGTGACGATGGCGCCGGGGGTGCTGGAGGACTACGTGGAGAACACCCCGCTGGGCCGGGTGGGTACCGCGCAGGACGTCGCCGACGCGGTGCTGTTCGTGTGCTCGGACAAGGCGGCCTGGATGACCGGTGAGGTGATCGACCTCAACGGCGGTGCCCATCTCAAGCGCTACCCGGACGTGCTGGGATACATCTCGCGGATGGCCGAGACCTCCCCGGTCGCGCAGTGAGCTCCGGGACGGCATCGCGTGCCGGCGGCTTCGCCGGCAAGCAGGCCGTGGTCACCGGCGCCGGCTCGGGAATCGGCGCCGCGTTGTGCCGCGCGCTGGACGCCGCCGGCGCCGACGTGCTGTGCACCGACGTCGACGCGGTGGCCGCCCAGCGCACCGCCGCCGCCCTGAGCCCGCGGGCCCGCAGCGCGCGGGTGGACGTCACCGACGCCGCGGCGGTGCAGGCGGCCGTCGACGAGGTGGTCGAGCGGTCGGGCCGGCTCGACCTGATGTTCAACAACGCCGGCATCACCTGGGCCGCCGACACCGAACTGCTGACCCTCGAGCACTGGAACGCGATCATCGACGTCAACATCCGGGGCGTGGTGCACGGGGTCGCGGCCGCCTACCCGCAGATGGTGCGCCAGGGCCACGGCTTCCTGGTCAACACCGCCTCGATGGCCGGTCTGGCCGCCGCCGGACAGATCACCAGCTACGTGATGTCCAAACACGCCGTGGTCGGGCTGTCGTTGGCGCTGCGTTCCGAGGCCGCCGCCCACAACATCGGGGTGCTGGCCATCTGCCCGGCGGCGGTCGAGACGCCGATCCTGGACAAGGGTCTGATCACCGGCATCAACGGCCGCGAGTTCTATCGAATGGGCCAGCGCAGCAGTCGGTTCTACGATCCCGACCGGCTGGCCCGGGACACCCTGCGGGCGATCCGGCGCAACCGCGCCGTGCTGGTGGCGCCCCGCAAGGCCTACCCGGGCTGGCTGCTGGCCCGTTACGCGCCGGGCCTGATGCAGCGGATGTCCATCCGCTTCGTGGCCAGGCAGCGCGCGGCCCAGCGCGATGCCGCCGCGCCTTCGGAAGGAGCAACACGATGACGGTGCCGGTGCCCATTCCCCGCTATCCCGACGACGTCACCGCACAGTGGCTGGGCTCGGCGCTGGGTCGTGAGGTCGCCGCCGCCGAGGTGACCGCGGTCGGGACCGGACAGACCGGCGCCACCTACCGCGTCGCGGTGCGCTACGTGTCCGGCCCCGGCGGGCTGCCCGAGACCTTCATCGTCAAGCTGCCCGCCGGAGACGACACCGTCCGCGACCGGGTGATCCCGGGGTATCGCAGCGAGTGCGCGTTCTACGACGCCGTCGCCGATCGGGTGAGCGTGCCGATCCCGCAGTGCTTCCACTGCACCATCTCCGAGGACGCGGCCGAGTACGCGTTGCTGTTGACCGACCAGGCGCCCGCGGTCCAGGGCGATCAGATCGCCGGGTGCGGGGAGGAGCAGGCGCGGCTGGCGGCCGCGGCCATCGCCGGCCTGCACGGGCCGACGTGGGGCCGGCGGGAGTGGCTGTCCTTCCCCGGGCTGGCGATGTCGCTGCTGGAGGACGACGCCAAGAAGGGTCTCGGTGACGTCGCGGTGATGAGCGCGGACATCACCGTCGACAAGCTGGGGGACAAACTCAGCCCCGCCGACCGCGCGACCTTCGTCGAGGCGATGGGCCTGGTGACGCCCTGGCTGCACAACGACTTCGGCCGATTCAGTCTGATCCACGGCGACTACCGGCTGGACAACATGCTGTTCCACCCCGACGGAAAGCGGATGTGGGTGGTGGACTGGCAGACCCTCGGCGTGGGCCTGCCGGCCCGGGACCTGTCCTACTTCGCCGCGACCAGCCTCGAACCCGGGCTGCGCGCCCGCATCGAGAAGGATCTGGTCGCCGTCTACCACCGCGCCCTGCTGGACACCGGCGTCGAGGGCTACGACGAGCAGAGCTGTTGGCAGGACTACCGGTACGGCATGGTGCAGGCGCTGCTGATCTCCGGGCTCGGGTTCGCGTTCGCGGTGGGCACCGATCGCGGCGACGACATGGTCGCCACCATGCTGCGGCGCTCCTGCCAGGCGATCCGGGAGCTGGACACGGTGGCGCTCATCCGCGACGTCGCGGGCCTGTGAGCGGGCAGCGAGTCGAGAAGAAAGGGTGGGCAGCGTGAGCCGGTCGAATCCCCGTACCGCGATCATCGGCGCCGGGATCAGCGGACTGACCGCCGGCAAGATGCTCAAGGACTACGGCGTGCCCTACACCACCTTCGAGACCTCCGACCGGATCGGCGGCAACTGGGCTTTCGGCAATCCCAACGGCCACAGCAGCGCCTACCGGTCGCTGCACATCGACACGTCCAAACACCGGTTGTCCTTCAAGGACTTTCCGGTCCCCGAGCATTTCCCGGCGTTCCCGCACCACACCGAGATCAAGCGGTACCTCGACGACTACGCCGAGGCGTTCGGCCTCCTGGAGCACATCGAATTCGGCAACGGCGTGGCGCATGCCCGCCCGACCTCATCCGGGTGGGAGATCCACGACGGTGCCGGAGCCGTCCGCGAGTTCGACCTGCTGGTCGTCGGCAACGGCCACCACTGGGACCCGCGGTTCGCCGAGTTCCCGGGGACCTTCACCGGTGAGACGATCCACTCGCACCACTACATCGACCCCCACACGCCGCTGGAGTTGACCGGCAAACGCATCCTGGTCGTCGGCATCGGCAACAGCGCCGCCGACATCACCGTCGAACTGTCGTCGAGGTCGCTGCAGAACACGGTGACGTTGTCGACCCGGTCCAGCGCCTGGATCGTGCCGAAGTATCTTGCCGGACAACCGGGCGACAAGTTCTTCCGGACCACGCCCTACCTGCCGCTGTCCTGGCAGCGCAGGGCGGCGCAGTGGTTCGCCCCGATGGTCGGCGCCGACCCGACGAGATACGGCCTGCCGCCGGCCAATCACCGGCTCTTCGAAGCTCATCCGACCCAGTCGGTCGAGTTGCCGCTGCGGCTGGGATCCGGCGACGTGATCCCCAAGCCCAATGTCACCCTGCTGGACGGGGACACCGTGGTGTTCGAGGACGGCACCAGCGGCGTCTTCGACGCGATCGTGTACGCCACCGGCTACAACATCACCTTCCCGTTCTTCGACCCGGAGTTCATCAGCGCTCCGGACAACCACATCCGGCTCTACAAACGCATGTTCAAGCCGGGCGTCGACAACCTGGTGTTCATCGGCTTCGCCCAGGCCATCCCGACGCTGTTTCCGTTCGTCGAATGCCAGTCGCGGCTGCTGGCGGCCTACGCGGTGGGCCGCTACGCGCTGCCGCCGCCCGAGGAGATGGAGCGGGTGATCGACGCCGACCAGCAGCTGCACGCCGGCCATTGCGTCGACCGGCCGCGGCACACCCAGCAGGTCGACTACTTCTACTACGAGCACGACATCCGTACCCGGGAGCTGCCTGCCGGCGCGGCCCGCGCCGCCACGGGGCGAGGTGGGGACCGGATCCCGGTGGGGGTCCGGTGAGTGCCGCCGTCACCGGTGGGTGCACCGATGCCCCCGACGACGCCGGATCGCCGTGCCGCGACGTCACGTTCTGGTCCTCGGGAGTGAACTGCAGCGCCTGGCACTTCCCCGCCGCGGGCCCGGAGACCGGGGGCGGAGCAGGGCGCGCGGTGGTGGTGATGGCCCACGGGGTGGGCGGGACCAAGGACTCGGGGTTGCGGCCCTTCGCCGAGCGGTTCGCCGCGGCGGGAATGGACGTGCTGGCCTTCGACTACCGCGGGTTCGGTACATCGGAAGGCGAACCACGCCAGGTGGTGTCGATCGACGCGCAACTGGCCGACTACCGCGCCGCGATCGCGGCCGCCCGGGCGCTGCCCGGGGTCCGTCCCGACCGTGTGGTGCTGTGGGGCTCGTCGCTGTCGGGCGGGCATGTCCTCCGCGTCGCCGCCGACCGCGACGACGTCGCCGCCGTGATCGCCATGACGCCCCTGACCGATGCCCTGGCCACCGGGCGGGCGGTGGTCCGGCAGTACCGTGCGGCGCCGATGCTGCGTTCGGCGTTCGCCGGGGCGGCCAGCCGGCTCGGCGGCTCGGTGGGCCGCGACCCGATCTACATGCCGCTGGTCGCGTATCCCGGTCAACCCGGGGCACTGGCCCTCGACGGCGCCTACGACAGCTATCTGTCGCTGGCCGGCCCCACCTGGCGCAACGAGGTCGACTCGTCGGTGGGGATGGAGCTGCTCAAGATCCGGACGAAGTCGTATGCCAGGCGGCTGCGCAGCCCGCTTCTGGTGCAGATCGCCGACTTCGACCGGTTCGTCCCCGCCGACGCGGTGCTGCGCACCGCGGTGGCCGGGCGAGCCCAGGTGCATCACTACCCCTGCGACCACTTCGACGTGTGGCCCGAGCACGACTGGTTCGAGCGTGCCGCCGCCGACCAGGTGTCGTTCCTGAAAAGAGTGCTGCGGCAGCCGGAATCGGGCTAGCCGCTCACGCGACGGGGACGAGTTCGGCCGCGCCGAACGACACGTTGAACCGGTCGCACCAGATGCTCACGCTGTCCAGCCCGGTCACGTCGGTGCCGGCCGGGACCGGATAGTTGGCGCTGCCCCTGTTGCCCTTGAGGGCACCGAGATCGACCCAGCGGCCGTCGTCGAAGACACCGGCCCGGCCGGTGCCGGGTGTGACCGGTGCGTCGGTGAGCCACACCTTGAGCTCGGGGCCGTCACTGGTGTCGAGGTCGTCGATGCGCACCAGCATCGAATCGTCGGGCAGCCGCAGAAGTTGCGCGGTGCCGGAGGTGTCGTGTTCCTGGCCGACGAACTCGCCCTGCGACAGCACCACCGGTCCCTGCAGGCCCGGGTCGGCAGCCGAGGGCCCCGCGACCGACGCCGGTAGCGGCTCGTCGACGGTGGTGTTGGTGAACAACTTCCAGGGCTGGAACCAGTAGGCGCCCACCGCGGCGGCGACCACCACAACCACCACGCCGAGCACCGAGCCGACCAGCACCAGCGGGTGACGCAGGAACCGCAGCCGCGACGGCCGCGTCGGTCCGGACATGTGCCGATTATCGCCTGTGAGCCGGCTGGGAGGAAGCCCCGGGACGTGGCCGGGGCCGCCTCCCGTCAGAACACCGGCCCGTCAGAACACCGGCCCGTCAGAACACCGGCCCGTCAGAACACCGTGGCGCCCAGGTCGACCGCGATGCGTGCCGCGGTGACCAGCCGGGACTCGTCGCTGACCAGCCAGCAGGCGGCGTCGGCGATGTCCTCGGGCTCGGCGATGTAGTCCGGCAGGAACGGGGTAACCATGTTCATCAGGGCCGGGTTGGTCTCGTTCGCGCGGGTGAGGGCGGCCATCATGTCCCCGGTGCCCATCGGGGTGTTGACGGCGCCGGGATGCAGGCTGTTGACCCGGATCGAGTGCTTGCCCAGCTCCGCGGCGAACGCCCGCGCCATCCCGGTGACCGCGTGCTTGCTGGCGGTGTAGTGCACCATGAACGGCTGCATCTTGATACCCGCGGCGGAGCTGATCAGGACGATCGACCCGCCCCGCCCGCCGTCGACGATCTTCTGCGCGCCCGCCATCACGGTGTTCCAGGTGCCGGTCACGTTGATGTCCATGACGTCGCGGAATGACTCGGGGGTGGTCTCGTTCCAGGGTTCGGGCACGGTGATACCGGCATTGGCCACGATCGCGTCCAGCCGGCCGAAGCGGTCGACCCCGCGTTCCACCACGGCTCGCAGCGCCTCGAGGTCGCGGGTGTCGGCGGCCTCGGCGAGGATGCCCCGGCCCGTCGCCTCCACCAGCTTCACCGTCTCGGCGAGATCCGCCGGGGTCGCCGAGTCGTAGGGCACGCTCGGCGGCAACGGGCCGGCGATATCGACGGCGATGATGTCGGCGCCCTCCGATGCCATCCGGACCGCGTGCGCGCGGCCCTGACCCCGGGCGGCCCCGGTGATGAAAACAACCTTGTCCGTGAGCCGTTGGCCCATGTGCTCTCCCTCGTGCCTGGTGACTGGCGAAGCTACTGCTGCCGCTGCGCGGCCTTGACCAGATTGGAACCGATGATCAGACGCTGAATCTCGCTGGTGCCCTCGTAGAGCCGCAGCAGCCGAACGTCGCGGTAGATGCGCTCCACGGTGACGCCGCGCATGTAGCCGGCGCCCCCGTGCACCTGGACGGCCAGATCGGCCACGGTGCCGGCCATCTCGGTACAGAACAGCTTGGCCACCGACGGGGCGATGCGGCGGTCGGTGCCCTCGACCCATGCGCGGGCGGCGTCGCGTACCAGCGCGCGCCCCGCCATCACCTGGGTCTGCTGGTCGGCCAGCATGGCCTGCACCAGCTGGAAGCTGCCGATCGGGGTGCCGCCCTGGGTGGCGGTGGCCGCGTAGGCGACCGATTCGTCCAGGGCCCGCTGGGCGGCGCCGACGGCCAGGGCGGCGATGTGCACCCGGCCGCGGGCCAGCGAGATCATCGCGGCGCGGTAGCCGATGTCCTCGGCGCCGCCCACCAGCGCGCTGTCGGGAACCCGGACGTCGTTGAACGTGACGTCGGAGGTCCAGGCCCCCTCCTGGCCCATCTTGGCGTCCTTGGCGCCCACCTCGACGCCGGCGGTGTCGGCCGGGACCAGGAAGACCGCGATGCCGGCGCCCTGGGCGTCGGCGGGACGGGTGCGGGCGAACACCACGAACAGGGTCGCCACGGGCGCGTTGGTGATGAACTGCTTCTGGCCGGTGATGACCCAGTGTTCGCCGTCGCGGACGGCCTTGGTGCGCAGTCCCGAGGGGTTGGAGCCGGCGCCCGGCTCGGTCAACGCGAACGACGCGACGACCTCGCCGGAGGCGATGCCCTCCAGCCAGCGCGCCTTCTGTTCGTCGGTGCCGAAGCCGACCAGCACCTGGCCGGCGATGCCGTTGTTGGTGCCGAACATGGAACGCAGAGCCAGCGACGTGTACCCGAATTCCATCGCCAGCTCGACATCCTGGGTGAGGTCGAGGCCCAGTCCGCCCCACTGCTGGGGGATGGCGTAGCCGAAGAGGCCCATCTTCTTGGCCTGGTCGCGGATGTCGTCGGGGACCTTGTCGTCGGCGAGGATCTCGGCCTCGCGGGGGACCACCGCGGTCCGCACGAAGTGGCGGGTCTGGCTCAGGATCTCCCGGAAGTCCTCGTCACTGACTTCGCTACTCATTGCTTCGCTCCTCCGGCCGCCCTGCGACCTTG
Source organism: Mycolicibacterium palauense (assembly GCF_002592005.1). Taxonomy (GTDB): domain Bacteria; phylum Actinomycetota; class Actinomycetes; order Mycobacteriales; family Mycobacteriaceae; genus Mycobacterium; species Mycobacterium palauense. Next base: position 97,002 of record NZ_NVQF01000002.1, read on the forward strand.
CACCCGAGGCGATTTTTGTAACATCATATACGAAATATGATGGATGAAACCCGGCGGCCACCGTCGGGGTGCGACACGAATGGAGTGTGCTGGTGACATTGCTGTCCGGCCAGACCGCCGTCGTCACGGGCGGGGCGCAGGGGCTCGGCTTGGCCATCGCCCAGCGATTCATCGCCGAGGGGGCCCGGGTGGTGCTGGGCGACATCAACCCCGAGGCGACCGAGGCGGCCGCGCGTGGGCTCTGTGAGGGCGCCGGCGCCGACGTCGCGCGCGCGGTGCGGTGCGACGTCACCGACGCCGGCGATGTCGACGCGCTGGTGGGGGCCGCGGTCGAGTCCTTCGGGTCCCTGGACGTCATGGTGAACAACGCCGGCATCACCCGCGACGCCACCCTGCGCAGGATGACCGAGGACCAGTTCGACCAGGTGATCGCCGTGCATCTGAAGGGGACCTGGCACGGTCTGCGCGCCGCGGCGGCGATCATGCGCGAGAACAAGCGGGGCGCGATCGTCAACATGTCCTCGCTGTCGGGCAAGGTCGGTCTGGTGGGTCAGACCAACTACTCGGCGGCCAAGGCCGGCATCGTCGGCATGACCAAGGCGGCGGCCAAGGAGCTGGCGCACCTCGGGGTGCGGGTCAACGCCATCCAGCCGGGCCTGATCCGCTCGGCGATGACCGAGGCGATGCCGGAACGGATCTGGGAGCAGAAGCTCGCCGAGGTGCCGATGGGCCGTGCCGGCGAGCCCGCCGAGGTCGCCAAGGTGGCCCTGTTCCTGGCCTCGGACCTGTCGTCCTACATGACCGGCACGGTGCTGGAAGTGACCGGCGGGAGGTTCATGTGAGCAGTGCAGTGGACGCGGTGATCTGTGAACCCGTCCGTACCCCGATCGGGCGCTACGGCGGCATGTTCAAGGCGTTGACGGCCGTGGACCTGGGTGTGGCCGTCCTGCGGGGGCTGTTGGAGCGCACCGGGATCCCCGCCGACAGCGTCAGCGACGTGATCCTCGGGCACTGCTACCCGAGCATGGAGGCCCCGGCCATCGGCCGGGTGGTGGCCCTGGATGCGGGACTGCCCGTCACCGTGCCGGGCATGCAGCTGGACCGCCGCTGCGGCTCCGGGTTGCAGGCGGTGATCCAGGCCGTGATGCAGGTGTCCTCCGGCGCCAACGAGCTGGTGCTCGCCGGTGGCGCGGAGAGCATGAGCAACGTGGTGTTCCACTCCAGCGACATGCGCTGGGGCGGCGCGCGCACCGGGGTGAAGGTGCACGACGCGCTGGCCCGCGGGCGCACCACGGCCGGCGGCCGGCACCACCCGGTGCCCGGCGGAATGCTGGAGACCGCCGAGAATCTGCGCCGGCAGTACGGCATTGCGCGCGCCGAGCAGGACGAGCTCGCGGTGACCTCGCACCGGCGCGCGGTCGCGGCGCAGCGAAACGGCATCCTGGCCGAGGAGATCATCGAGGTGGCGGTGCCCGGCCGCTCCGGTCGCGCCGACGCGGAGGACGCGACCGTCGTCGGCGTCGACGAACACCCCCGTGCCGACACCACCGTGGAGGCCCTGGCCAGGCTGAAACCGGTACTGGGCAAGAGCGATCCGGAAGCGACGGTGACCGCGGGCAACTCCAGCGGCCAGAACGACGCGGCATCGATGTGCGTGGTGACCACCCCGGACAGGGCCGCCGAACTGGGCCTGAAGCCGCTGGTCCGGCTGGTGTCCTGGGCCTCGGCGGGGGTGGGGCCCGAGGTGATGGGCATCGGTCCCGTGCCCGCCACGGCCGCGGCGCTGGCCCGCGCGGATCTGCGGCTGGCCGACATGGACCTGATCGAGCTGAACGAGGCGTTCGCCGCCCAGGCGCTGGCCGTGATGCGCGAGTGGGGCTTCACCGCAGCCGATCTGGAACGTACCAACGTGCACGGCTCGGGGATATCGCTGGGCCATCCGGTCGGCGCGACCGGCGGACGGATGCTGGCCACACTGGCCCGGGAGCTGGACCGCCGGCAGGCCCGCTACGGCCTGGAGACCATGTGCATCGGCGGCGGGCAGGGCCTGGCCGCCGTCTTCGAAAGAGTGTCGGAGGGAGAACGCGGATGACCAGGCTGGCGCAGACGCTCGGGCTGACCGAGTTCCAGACCGAGATCGTGGCGACCGTGCGGCAGTTCGTCGACAAGGAGATCATTCCGGTCGCCCAGGAACTCGAGCACGCCGACACGTACCCCCAGGCCATCGTGGACCAGATGAAGCAGATGGGTCTGTTCGGCCTGATGATCCCCGAGGAGTACGGCGGCCTCGGGGAATCGCTGCTGACCTACGCGCTGTGTGTGGAGGAACTGGCCCGGGGGTGGATGAGCATCTCCGGGGTGATCAACACGCATTTCATCGTGGCGTACATGATCCGGCAGCACGGCACCGACGCCCAGAAGCGCTACCACCTGACCAGGATGGCCACCGGGGAGTCCCGCGGGGCTTTCTCGATGTCGGAGCCCGAGCTGGGCTCCGACGTCGCCGCCATCCGCACCCGGGCCCGCCGCGAGGCCGACGGCGGCTACACCATCGACGGCCAGAAGATGTGGCTCACCAACGGCGGCAGCTCGACCCTGGTCGCGGCCCTGGTGCGCACCGATGAGGGGGCCGACAAGCCGCACCGGAACCTGACCGCCTTCCTGATCGAAAAGCCGGCCGGATTCGGCGAAGTCGTTCCCGGACTGACCATCCCGGGCAAGATCGACAAGCTCGGCTACAAGGGCATCGACACCACCGAACTGGTCTTCGACGGCTACCGGGCCGCCGCCGGCGACGTCCTGGGCGAGCGTCCGGGTGAGGGTTTCGTCCAGATGATGGACGGCGTCGAGGTGGGCCGCGTGAACGTCTCGGCGCGGGCGTGCGGGGTGGGTATCCGGGCTTTCGAGCTGGCGGTGCGGTACGCCCAGCAGCGCTCGACGTTCGGCAAGCCGATCGCCGAGCACCAGGCCGTCGCGTTCCAGCTCGCCGAGATGGCCACCAAGGTCGAGGCGGCCCATCTGATGATGGTCAACGCCGCGCGCCTGAAGGACTCCGGGGAACGCAACGACGTCGCCGCCGGGATGGCCAAGTATCTGGCCAGCGAGTTCTGTTCGGAGGTCACCCAGCAGAGCTTCCGGATCCACGGTGGCTACGGCTACTCCAAGGAGTACGAGATCGAGCGGCTGATGCGCGACGCCCCGTTCCTGCTGATCGGCGAGGGCACCAGCGAGATCCAGAAGCAGATCATCTCCCGGCGGCTGCTGGCCGAGTACCGGATCTAGCGCCGAGCGATTGACCGTCCGCCGATGACCACAGCAGACTTCGCCGCCCGGCCGCAGCTGTCCGAGGACGTCGCACGCCTGGTGCGCCGGCGGATCTTCGACGGCGTCTACACCGCGGGCCGCTACATCCGGCTGGACCAGCTGGCGGCCGAACTGGGCATCAGCGTCACCCCGGTGCGCGAGGCGCTGTTCGAGCTGCGGGCCGAGGGGCTCCTGGCCCAGCAGCCGCGCCGCGGGTTCGTCGTGCTCCCGGTGACGCGGCGCGACATCGCCGATGTCTCCGACGTCCAGGCGCACATCGGTGGCGAACTGGCCGCCCGCGCCGCGGCCGCCATCAGCGCGGATCAGCTGGCCGAGCTGCGCGAGCTGCAGGCGCGCCTGGAGAAGGCCTACGCCGGCGACGACGAGGAGCTGGTGGTGCGGCTCAACCACGAGTTCCACCGGGCCATCAACGTGGCCGCGGATTCGCCCAAACTGGCCCAGCTGATGTCCCAGATCACCCGGTACGCGCCGGAATCGGTGTTTCCCACCATCACCGGGTGGCCGGCGAAGTCGACGCGCGACCACCGCCGGGTGCTCGCGGCGCTGGCCAAGGGGGACGAGGAGATGGCCAGGGCCGCGATGTCGCAACACCTGGCCGCCGGTGCGGACCCGCTGATCGCGCACCTGGTCTCCCGCGGGGTCATCGAGGCCGCCCCGGGCCGTCCTCGGGCGCGGTGACCCACCCGAACCCGCGCGCGGCTACCGACACTTGTACTGTAAGTGCGACGGTATTTGGGAGGTCGGGAATGGCGATGGGCATCCTCCGGTGGACGACCGGACACACGGGACCGGTCGGACCGTGACCGGACCGGCGACCGGGGGCGTCCTCGACGGGGTGCGGGTGCTCGACTACGGCCGGTTCATCGCGGCACCGTGGTGCAGCGCCCTGCTGGCCGACATGGGGGCCGACGTGTTGCGCGTGGAGAAACGGGAGGGCGGGGAGGACCGCTGGGTGCAGTCGGTGACCGCCGGGGGTGAGGGCGGAACCTTTCTGCAGTGCAACCGTAACAAGCGCTCGCTGACCCTGGACTCGACCACGCCGGAGGGCGCCGAGATCACCAGGCGGTTGGTCGCCCGCTCCGACATCGTCGTCGCCAACATGCCCGCCGCCGGCATGCGGGCCAGCGGACTGGACTACGAGAGCCTGCGCGCCGTCAAGCCCGACATCATCCTGGCCAGCGCGACCGCCTACGGCGAGGGCGGGCCCTATAGCGGCAGGATCGGTTTCGACGGTGCGGGGCAGGTGATGTCCGGTGCCACCTACCGTCAGGGCCTGCCGGAGCAGCCGATCCGCACGGTGGTTCCCTACGCGGATTTCGGCACCGCGCTGACCCTGACCATCGGGGTGATGATGGCCCTGTACCACCGTGACCGCACGGGGCAGGGACAGCATGTCGAGGGGGCGCTGCTGCCGACCGCGATGATGCTGTCCAATGCCTTCCTGATCGAACGGGAACTGCTCGGGGTCGACAAGCCTCGGATGGGTAACCGCGGCACCTCGGTGGCGCCCTGCGACCTCTACCGCACCAGCGACGACGGATGGGTGCTGCTGCAGGTGGCCGGGGCTCCGATGTTCCGTCGTTGGTGCCGGCTGGTGGGCCGGGAGGATCTGATCGCCGACCCCCGCTTCGCCGACGACGACCTGCGCTGGCGGCACGGCGACGTCCTCAACGACATCATGGCCGACTGGTGTGCCGACAAGACCAAGGCCGAGGTGCTGGGGCTGCTGGAGGGCGCCAAACTGCCGGCCGCGCCCATGCATTCGACACAGGACGTCCTCGACGACCCGCACGTGCGGGCGATGGGATACCTCCGCCACGTCGCCTTCCCGGGCGCCCCGCGCGACGTTCCGATCATCGAGACGCCGTTTCGGATGTCGGCGACCCCGGGCAGCATCCGCAGCCGCGCCCCGCTGCTCGGCGAGCACACCGACGAGGTGCTCGGCGAACTGGGCTACGGCGAGCCGGACATCGCCGGCCTGCGCGACCGCGGCATCGTCTAAGGGGCGGGTCTGCGGGCCGGCGGCCGGTCAGGGCCGCCCGCCCGGCCGCCGAATGACCGCGAAGCTGACCGTGGCGATCGCGGCCAGCCGGTCACCGGGCAGCGCGGTGATCTCGACCTGCACGACCAGGGTGCGGTTGCCGGCGTGCACCACCCGCGCGACGGCCCGGGCCGCGCCCTCGGTGACCGGCCGCAGGTACCGCAGGTTCAAATCGGAGGTCACCACGCTGTGCCCCGGAGGCAACCGGCGGATCGCGAGCTGGCCGGCGGCGATGTCGACCAGGGTGGCCAGCAGGCCGCCCTGCAGTCCGCCGTTGGTGTTGACCGCGTGCGGGGCCACCGGCAACTCGACCACCACCTCGTCGTCGCTGACGACGGTGTGGCGGTAGCCGATCTGGTCGAACAGTTCGAAGATGTTCTGCGCGGCGGTCATCCCACACTCTCCCGGCCGGCGGCGGTGGTGATCCGGTAGTCCGACCGGCGCAGCCGCCGGGTGCGTCTGCGGTAGGTGCTCATCAGCCACGGCCAGTTGTGGGTGTCGTGGCCCCGCTCGTCCAGATACCAGCTCCGGCAGCCCTGCCACACCGTGTGTGGCTGCCGGCGGGTCAACGCGGCCTGAAAACCCCGGTAGGCCCGCTCGGTCACCTCCAGGCTCTGCGCGCCGCCGGCGGCCAGCATGCGCACCGCGGCCACGATGTGCGCGGCCTGCGATTCGAGCATGTACACGATCGACCCCGACCCCAGGTTGGTGTTGGGGCCGTACACGAGGAACATGTTGGGAAACCCCGGAACCGACAGGCCCAGGAACGCCCCGGCGCGCCGGGACCACGCCTGCGCCAGCGAGGTGCCGTGGCTGCCCACGATCTCCACGCCCGAGACGAACGACGACGTCGCGAAACCGGTGCCGAACACGATGGCGTCGACCGGGATGTCGCGGCCCCCGGCGCGGAGCCCCCTCGGCGTGATCGCCTCGATGGGGCCGGTCTCCACGCTCACGTCGGGCCGGCACAGCGTCGCGTAGTAGTCGTCGGAGATGAGGATGCGCTTGCAGCCCGCACGCGAGCGGGGCCGCAGCCGGTCCCGCAGCACCGGGTCGGCGACCTCGCGGCGCAGAATCCGCTCGTGCAGGCGACGCAACACCGTCAACGCGGCCGGCGTGCGGGTGAAGGCCAGGGTGACCGCCTCGAAGTAGGACCAGATCGCCAGCCGCTGGGCTCGTTTCAGCCACGGCAGCCGCCCGTTGCGCCGGTGCGTTCGCGGCGTGTACACGACGTCGCCCTTGGTGAAGACGTAGGGCGCCGTGCGCTGCAGGACCACGACGTGCCCGGCGGTGGGGGCGATCGCCGGCACCACCTGGATGGCGCTGGCCCCGGTACCGACCACGGCCACCCGCTTTCCCGACAGGTCGACGTCGTGGCGCCAGCGCGCGGTGTGGAAGGCCGGCCCCGCAAAGGATTCCAGTCCGGGGATCGGGGGGACGGCCGGGACGCTGAGCTGGCCCACGGCGGGCACCAGGACATCGGCGCGGCTACGGCGCCCGTCGGCGAGGTCGATCACCCATTCGGCGCCGTCCCAGTGCGCGGAACGGACCTCGGTGCCGGTCCGGATCATCTCGGCGATACCGGACGCCCGCACGCACCGGTGCAGATAGCGCTGGATCTCCGCCGCCGTGGCGAATCGCCGCGACCATTCGACGTCCTGGGCGAACGAATAGCTGTACAGGTGCGACGGGGCGTCGCAGGCCGCGCCGGGATAGGTGTTGACCAGCCACGTGCCACCGACAGCGGGCTCGCGCTCGAAGACGGTGATGTCGTGGAATCCGGCCGCCCGCAGCCGCATCGCCACGCCGAGCCCGCCGAATCCCGCGCCGATGATCGCAACCCGCACGGTGCGGGCCGGGCCGGGGCGGTCCAGGGTGCTCACCGGTCCGCGTCGGTGTAGCGGATGACACCGCGCAGGATGCGGCCCTCCAGCATGTCGCGGTAGGCGTCGTTGATCTCCTCCAGGCGGTACTCCCGGGTGACCATGTCGTCGAGGTTGAGTTCACCGAGCCGGTAGAGCGTGAGCAGCTCGGGGATGTCGAACTGCGGGTTGCCGCCGCCGAACAGGGAGCCCTGCAGGTTCTTCTGCATCAGCGTGAGCCCGGCCAGGTTGAGCGTGACCGCGGTGTCGGCGAACCCGCCCATGGCGGTGATCACGCAGCTGCCTCCTTTCGCGGTCAGCTGCAGGTAGGCTTCGATGTCGGCCCCGTCGGTGCGCCCGACGGTGACGATGACCTTCTGGCACATCCGACCGCCGGTGGCCTCGCCGACCGCGGCCAGTGCCGAGGCGATGTCGGGGTGGGCCTCGGTGGCCCCGAACGTGATGGCTCGGTCGCGTTTCCAGGGCACCGGGTCCACCGCGACGATCCTGCGTGCCCCGGCGATGGCCGCGCCCTGCAGTGCCGCGACTCCCACGCCGCCGATACCGATGATCGCGACGTCCTCGCCGGGTCGGACCCCGGCGCTGCGGACCGCCGAGCCGTAGCCGGTGGTCACCCCGCAGCCCACGATGCAGGCGACCTCGAACGGGATGTCCGGGTCGACCTTGACCACCGAGGTGTGGTGGACGACGAGGTAGGGCGAGAAGGTTCCGAGCAGGGACATCGGAATGACCTCGCGACCGCCGGTGTGCACCCGGAACGAGCCGTCGGAGACCGAGGCGCCCGAGAGCAGGCCGGCCCCCAGGTCGCACAGGTTGCGCAGACCGGTCTGGCAGGCCGGGCAGCGGCCGCACGACGGGATGAACGACAGCACCACGTGGTCGCCGGCCCGCAGGCCCTCGACGCCGGGACCGACCTCGGTGATCACGCCGGCCCCCTCGTGGCCGCCGAGGATGGGGAAGGCGGCCATCGGGATGTCGCCGGTGAGCAGGTGGTGATCGGAGTGACACAGGCCCGCGGTCTGCAGCTCGATCAACACCTCGCCGTGGCGTGGATCGCCGATCTCGATCTCCTCGATCGACCACGGCTGGTGGAAGTCCCAGACCAGGGCGCCCTTCGTCTTCATCGGTGGCTCCTCTCGGCGGCGGTCGTCTCCAGCAGAAGTGCGCGCAGCCGGGCGGTGTCGACCTTGCCGGTCGCGCCCCGGGGAATGGCGCCGTCGTCGTCGAACAGCGCCCACACCGCGGGAACCTTGAATGCGCTCAACAGTTCCCGCGCGGCGGTGCGCAACGACTCCGCGGTCGTGGAGTGGTCGCAGACGACGGCGGCGCCCACGCGGGGTCCACGAGGTCCGGGGACGTCGGTGGCGTAGACCGCGGCGACCCCGGGCACGGTGCGCAACGCCGATTCCACCTCGACGGGGAACACGGTGGCGCCGTTGACCTTGAACATGTCGTCGCTGCGCCCGTGGTAGAACAGGAAGCCCCGGGCGTCGAGGTGCCCGAGATCGCCCGTGGGGTAGAAGCCGTCGGCGGTGAACACCTGCTCGCGGGAACGCCGGCACAACCCGCGCAGGACGTGGCGTCCGCGGATCTGGATCATCCCGACCGTGCCCGCGTCCACGGGTTCCCCGGTGTCGGTGTCGACGATGCGGATCTGCATGCCCGGGAACGGCTGACCGCAACTGCCCCAGGCTTCGGTCGGCATATCGGTGTCGGCCCGGTAGCCGCAGTAGGGGCCGAAGGACTCCGTCATGCCGAACAACCGGGCCCGCGCGCCGGGGCGGGCCCGCCGGCCGGGCGGCAGGACGGCCTCCAGGCTGCCGGCCCGCAGCTCGGGCAGCGCCTGCCCGTTGGCCTGCGCCTGGCCCGCCAGGGCCTCGGCCTGCTCGGGCCACCCGCGGAACAGGTTGACCCGCTCGCGGTGCAGCAGCCCCAGGGTGGTGTCCGGTCCGGGTGCGGGTTCGGTGACCAGCGTGGCGCCGGCCAGCAGCGCCGTCAGCACACCGGCGGCGAAACCGCCGACCCAGAAGAACGGCATCGGCAGGTACAGCCTGGTGTCCTCGTCGATGCAGCGTGCCTCCAGGCCCGAGCGCACCGCGGCCAACGCGTTGCCGTGGGAGTGCCACACGCCCTTGGGGCTGCCGCTGCTGCCGGAGGTGAACATGATCGCCAGTGGGTCCGCGGGCCGTACGGTGGCGCACAGCGCGGTCAGCAACGAGCCGGATGGCGGTGCCGCCGCGCCGTCCGGTGCGCCGGTGCCGGTCCAGACCCGCCGCAGGGCGGGCAGCGCGGGCAGCCGCAGCTCCCGGCCGGTGTGGACCGGGCGGCCGAGTTCGCCGGCCAGTTCGGCACGGTAGCGATGCCCGCGGAACTCCTCGACGCAGATCAGGTGCTGCACCGAGGCCACCCGTAGCTGGGCGGCCAGCTCCCGGGGCCGCAGCAGCGTGCTCAGCGGGACCAGCACCGCGCCGATCCGGGTCAGCGCGAGCGCCAGGCGCACCCAGCCGACCCCGTTGGGCATGAGCAGGCCCACCCGCGTCCCCTTGCCGATGCCGGCGGCGAGCAGGCCGGTGGCCAGGCGGCGGGTGCTGCGGTCGAGTTCGGCGTAGCTCAGGGTGTTCTCGGGGTCGACCACCATGGTCTTGTCGCCGAGCCGGGCGGCCCGGGCGCGCAGCACGGCGTCGACGGTGTCCCCGGGAGTGTCCTCGCGCGTGGCATCGGGGGTGTGCGGATCGACGGACCGCTCAGCCATCGAAGAGCTCCGCGAGCCGGGGCAGGTCGACCTTTCCGCTGGACAGCAGCGGCACCTCGGCGTGGCGGCACACGGCGAACCGCCGCGGCACCTTGTAGGCGGACAGGTGCGTGCGCAGCGCGGTGCGCAGCTCGCCGTCGTCGATGAGGGCCTCGATGTTGGTGCCGATGCCGTTCTCGGCGCCATGCTCGATGATGCTGCCGGTGTCGGTGGCGATCACCGCGGCCACCACCTGGCCGCGCTCGGGATCGGGCAGCCCGAACACGTGCACCGCGGCGTCGTGGATGCGGTCGCCGAGCACCGTGGTCAGCGCGGCGGCCACCTCGGCCGGGGTGACGTTGGCTCCGGCGGTCTTGATCATCGAACCCGCCCGGGTGATGAAGTACACGAAGCCCTCGGGATCGGTGCGGACCAGGTCGCCGGTGTGGAACCAGCCGTCGCCGTCGAAGCAGTCCTCGCGGCTGCGGCCGTAGTAGCGCTGCATGAGGTAGGGCCCGCGCAGGCACAGTTCGCCGATCTCACCGGTGTCCACCGGCGCGCCGGTGTCGGGGTCGACGACCTTGGTCCCGAAACCCGGGGCCGGCCGCCCGAACGATCCGCGCCGATGCTCGGGCTGGTCGGTGTCGTCGCCGTCGAGCAGCACCACGCTGCCGGCCTCGGTCATGCCCAGCATGTTGTGCCGCAGCTCGGGGTCCGCCGGCCGGGCGTCGGGGGCCATGATCGGGTACAGATTCCCGCGGCGCAGGAAGGACAGATCGCGCGTCGGGAAGCTGGGGTGGCGGCTCAGCGCCGCCACGCCGGCGGCGAATCCGTTGGTGACGGTGGGCTTCTCGCGTTCCAGCAGGTCCAGCGTCGCACCCGCGTCGGTGGTGACCGAACACACCAGGGTGGCTCCGGCGGTCATCGTGGCCAGCAGGCCGAAGGCGAATCCGCCGATCCAGAAGAACGGTGAGTTGCAGAACAGCCTGTCGTCGGCGTCGAGCCGGCGGATCCGGTTGAGGTTGCGCTGGTGTTCCAGCAACCCGCCGTGGGTGTGCACCGCGCCCTTGGGTGCACCGGTGGAACCGGAGGTGTAGATGACGGCCAGGGTGTCGCCGGGGTCGACGTCGTCCTCGAGCGCGGTCAGCAGGTCCGCGTCGCCGGCCTGCTCGGGCGTGCCGCCGGGTCGGTCGCCGACCAGCACCCGACGCAACCGGGGGGCGTTCTCGGTGAACAGCGTTGCGGTCGTGTCCGCCGGTGGAACGTCGAGGGCCTCGGCCAGCTTCTGCCGGTAGTCGTGCCCCCGGTAGCTCGCCGCGGTGAGCATGATCTCCACGTCGCTGTCGAGGAGTTGGGTGCGCAGCTCGGCGGCGGTGGAGAAGGTGGAGAACGGGACGACGACGGCGCCGATGCGCGCCGCGGCCAGCATCGCGGTGACGAACCCGGCGCCGTTGGGGTACAGCAGCCCGACGTGCGTCCCCTTGCCCGCGCCCAGCCCGATCAGGGTGCGCGCCAGGGCCGCCGAACTCCGATCGGCCTCGGCGTAACCGAGCCGCTGGTCGTCACAGATCAGCAGGGGATGCCCGCCGCGCTCACGCCTCCAACGCAGCAGTGCGGGCACGGTGTCGATCCCGGCCCGGGTTTCGGGGAAGGGCCCGGGCGCGGTGTCAGGGGGCATGGTCCCCCGCGGCGGTGCGAGCCAGGTGCTGCTCCAGCAGCTCACGTACGGCGGTCAGGTCGGGCTTTCCCGACGGAGTTCGCGGGATCGCGTCGACGACGGCGATCTCCGTCGGTATCTCGTAGCGGGCCAGCCTGGTACGGAGAAACTCGGTCAGTTCGGCGGCATCCGCGCCGGCACCGTCGCGGAGTTCGACCGCGGCCACCGGTGTCTCGCCCAGCCTCGGGTCGGTGCGGCCGATCACCGAGGCGCCCCGGACCGCGGGGTGCGATTCCAGTGCGGTGCGCACATCGTCGGGCATCACCTTGAACCCGCCGCGGATGATGGCCTGGTCGGCCCGGCCCAGGAGCCACAGGAAGCCGTCGTCGTCGAGTCGGGCCAGGTCGGTGGTGCGGATCCAGTCGGCGTCGGTGCCCAGCTGGGCGGGTTTGACCTCGAGCAGCCCGGCCCGGCCCGCGGGCAGCGGCGCGCCGGCATCGTCGACCACCCGCAGCCGGGCTCCCGGATTGGCCCGGCCGACGCTGCCGCGCTTGGCCTGCCAGTACTTCTGGTGGTCGGCCAGCGTCCAGGCCGCCACACCACCGCCGAACTCGGTTGCCGCGTAGGACGTCAGCACCGGGATGCCGAACTTCTCGGTGAACGCCTCGGCGTCGTCGGCCGACAGCGGGGCGGTGCCGGAGGTGACCGCCCGGACACCGGCGAGATCCTCGCGGGTGAGGTCGGAGTGCAGCACCATGCGCAGTGCGGCCGGCACCAGCGACACCGCGCGGGGGCGGTGCTCGCGCACCGCGTCGGCCCACAGGCGCAGGTCGAACTTGGGCAGCAGGACGAAGGGGCGCGCCTCGGCGAGGCACAGCAGCACCCGGAACACGCCGCCCACGTGCACCAGCGGCGAGTTCACGATGGCGACCCCGTGCCGCAGCCGCGTCGGGTCCGGGGCGGCTGCTGGGTCGGCGCCGATCACGCTGCGGGCCAGCATGTCGTAGGTCAGGTCGACGCGCTTGGGTGGGCCGGTCGTGCCGCTGGTGAGCATCCACACCGCCACTCCCGGCCGGCCCGGGTCCGGGCTGCCGGACTCGGCGGGTCGAACCCCTGGCGCGCTGTCCAGATCGGTCACCGAGATCACGGTGGTGGCCGGGGTGGGCGTCACCACCGCGGCCAGGTCGTCGGGTAGCCCGATGATGACGGGCAGGGCCAGGGCGTCGAGGTCGGCCCGGGTGCGCTGATCCCCGCGCGCCGGGTTGACGACCACGACGGTGCCGCCGGCCAACAGCACCCCGAGTAGCGCGGCGACGTGGACGGGCTGATTGCGCAGCAGGATGCCCACCCGCGGGTGCTCGCTGCGGCCGTGCCGGGCGGCCAGCTCGGCGATCGTGCGGGCGAACTCGCCGACCTGACCCCAGGTCGACCAGCGGTGCTCGTACTGGATGGCGGATGCCCGCGGATCCAGGTCGAGCACGGCGGCGATCCGCCGGCGCAGCGGGTGGGTCATCGGGGCGCCGTCCTCACCGGATGCGGGGGGCGGGTCGGTCGCCGGCGGGCCGTGCGGCCAGCTCGGCCTTGCCCAGCGGGTTGCCGAGCCGGGTGTAGATCAGGCCCTGGTCCAGCGCCGCGCGGTAGGGCTTGTCCAGTGACTCCCAGATGGCCTTGACCGTGCCCTGGGTCGCCGACGGCGGTTTGGCGGCGATGGTGGTCGCGATCTCGTGGGCCCGCGACCACAGTTCGTCGGTGCTCACCACCTCGGTGACCAGCCCGATCCGCAGCGCGGTCCGGGCGCTGACGCGTTCGTCGTTGCCCATCAGCGCCATCCGCAGCGTCTCGCCCAGGCCGACCCGGCGCATCAACCCGATCGGCTCGAGTGCCGAGACCAGACCGGCGGTGACGTGCGAGTCGAAGAAGGTGGCGTCCTCCGAGCACACCACCACGTCGGACTCGTTGACGAAATACAGCGCGCCGGCGGTGCACATGCCCTGCACGGCGCAGACCACCGGCTTCCACATCTTCTGCCACTTGGGGCTGAGCAGCTCGCCGGGATCCTCGTGGTTCCAGACGTTGTCGGGCTGGCCGTAGTCGGACTTGACGTCCAGACCGGCGCTGAAGGCCCGCTCTCCGGCGGCCCGCAACACCACGGCGTGGGTGGCCTCGTCGTGTTTGACGATCCGCCAGGCCGCGAGCATCTCCTCGCACATGGTGCGGTTGAACGCGTTGAGCGCCTCGGGCCGGTTCAGGGTGATGGTCGCGACGTGGCTTGCACGGTCGAACTCCACCAGGATGGTCTCGAAGGGGCTGGTCGTCATCGCGATTTCCTACTCGATTCCCTGGTTTCCTAGCGGCACTGCCAGTTCGGCGCGCGCTTCTCGACGAAGGCCCGCGGTCCCTCGGCGGCGTCCTCGGTGCGCACCACGCGCTCCCGGAACGTCTCGGCGAGGATCTCGCCCTCCAGCAGCGGCAGGTCGAGGGTCTTGTGGATGGCCAGCCGGGTTCCGCGGACCGCCAGCGGCGCATTGGAGTTGACGACGGCGGCGATCTCGTGTGCGCGTTCGAGCAGCCGGTCGTGTTCGACGACCTCGGTGATCATGCCCAGTTCGTAGGCCCGCTGCGGAGTCATCCGTTCGTGCTTGCCCATCAGCGCCATGCGCAGCGCCACCGACCGCGGCAGCGCCCGGGCCAACCGCACCATCTCGCGGGCGGCCACCAGCCCGATGCTGACGTGCGGATCGAAGAAGCTGGCCCGGTCCGAGGCGATCACGATGTCGCCGGTGGTGACCCAGTCCAGCCCGGCGCCGCAGCAGATCCCGTTGATGGCGGCCAGGACGGGCTTGGCCATCCGGCGAAACGGCGGGGTGCCCTCCTGCGGTGCCTCCCACTGGTCGTAGGTGGACAGGTAGGGCCTCTCGTAGATGACCTTGCCGTCCTCGGGGATCTCCTTGACGTCGGCTCCGGTGCAGAAGGCGCGGCCGGTGCCGGTGACGATCATCAGCCAGACGTTCTCGTCGCTCTCGGCCTCCTCGTAGGCGGCGCGCAGCTCGTTGATCATGTGCGGCGAGAGCGCATTCAGTGCCTCGGGGCGGTTGAGGGTGATGGTGGCCGTGTGGCCGTCCAGCTCGTAGGTGATGGTGTCGAACGGCCCCGCGGACGGAGCGGACATGTGGTTTCCCTTCGGTGGTGGCTGCCGGTGTCTAGCGGCCCTGGAAGTCCGGCGGTCGCCGTTGCGTGAACGCCGCCAGGCCCTCCTTGAAATCGCCGGTACGGCAGGACAGTTCGAGGTTGGACAGTTCCTGGGCCATGGTCTGGGCCAGGGTGGCGTGCGCGCCGTAGGCCAGGGCCTGTTTGGCCAGGCCCAGAGCCACGGTGGGGCCGCCCGCCAGCCGGGTCAACAGGGCGTCGGCCTGATCGTCGAGGTCCCCGGCGGAGGCCGCCGCGTGGATCAGCCCCCACTCGGCGGCCTCGGTTCCGGACACCTTCTCGCCGAGCAGCAGCATCCGGCGTGCCCGGGCCACACCGGCCAGCCGCGGCAACAGCCAGCTGGCCCCCGAGTCCGGGCTGAAGCCGCGGTCCAGGAACGGCTCCCAGAAGGTGGCCCCGGTGTCGGCGAAGGTGAAGTCGGCCGCCAGTGCCAGGTTCGCGCCCAGACCGACCGCCCAACCACGGACCGTGCACACCACCGGCAGGTGGATGGTGGTCACCAGTTCGATCGCGCGGTTGGCGGTCAGTGGAATGCGCCGAACCAGATCGCCGCTGCGCGGGCGCTGACCCCCCGCATTGGTGGACACCCAGTCCGCCCCGGTGCAGAAGTGTCCACCGGCCCCGGTGATGCCGATCGCACGCAGCGTGTCGTCGGTGGCGGCGTCGGTGAGTAGGCGGACCAGGCTGTCCACCATCGGCCGGCTCAGGGAATTGCGGCGCTGCGGTCGATCGAGGGTGATGCGCAGGACGGCGCCGTCGCGCACCGCCGTCACCGACCCGTCGGGCGGGGCGGTGGATCCGGTGTCGGATCCGGTGTCGGCACTCACCTGCAGCGGGTCCCTTCGAGAGCGATATGGATAGCCATACGGTACGTGCTTCGGTTACTATCCTGTACAAGTTAGCAAGGAAAGGCCGCCGATGGAACAGGGGAGGCGCGACGGGTGACCGGCCAACGGATCCGCCAGCCCCGGGTGGCCGAGATTGTGGCCGCGCGCCTGCGGGAGGACATCCTGACCGGCCGGCTGCGGGAGGGCGACGTGCTGCCGTCCCAGGAGAACCTGTTCACCGAATTCGGGGTCAGCCCGCCCGCCGTGCGGGAGGCCGTGCATCTCCTGGAGACCGACGGCCTGGTCTCGGTGCGGCGGGGAAACATGGGTGGGGCCGTGGTCCAGGCGCCGTCGGCGGCCAGGACCGCGCACATGATCGGAATGGTGCTGCAGTCGCGCGGGGCCCGGCCGGCCGACGTCAGCGGGGCGCTGATCCAGCTGGAGCCGATCTGTGCGGGAATGTGCGCCTCGCGCACCGACCGGCACACCGAGGTGCTCCCCTTCCTGGAGGCCGAGATAGCCGTCCAGACCGAACAATTCGACGACGCCGCCCGCTACGTTCCCAACGCCCGGCGATTCCACGAGGAACTGGTCTCCCGGTGCGGCAACGAGCCGATGATCCTGCTCATCGGGTCGCTGGAGCTCATCTGGTCGGCCCACGAGTCGGCCGTCTGGGGGGACGGCGAGGCACCGGCGGACGGACCGTCCGGGGAGTCGGCACCGCCCGACGCGCACCTCGCCCGGCAGACCAGACGGGCCGCGCTGCGCGACCATCAGCGCCTGCTGGAGGCCATCCGCGACGGCGACGCGGCCCGGGCGGTGCGGATCGCCGGCGCCCATCTGGCGGCGGCGCGCAGCAACACCCTGGCCGCCGGATCGAAGCGAACCATCGAGGCCCGTCTGATATCGGACACCGACCGCTGGTTCGGTGCCCGCAACGGAAGCATCCACAGAAAGGAGTCCGGGCAGTGACCGCTTCGGACACGACAGACGACCGCGTGCTCTTCGACGTCGACCGCGACAGCCGGATCGCCACGATCACGCTGAACAACCCGGCGCAGCGCAACTCCTACGACGCGAGTATGCGGGACAGTCTGGCGCGCTGCCTCGACGCGGTGGCCGAGGACGACGATCTGACCGTGGTGCTGCTGCGCGGTGCCGACGGGGTGTTCAGCACGGGCGCCGACATGAACAACGCCTACGGCTGGTACGGGGGTGAGCGCAAGGGCGGCGCCGACGGTGCCGAGTCCACTCGCCCGCCCGCCAAGAGCCGGCCCAGCCAGCGCCGCCGCCTCACCGTCGACCGAAAGTCGTTCGGCTTCTACCACAACCTGATGGGCTTTCCGAAGGTCACCGTCGGTGAGGTGAGCGGATACGCGCTGGGCGGCGGCTTCGAGATGGCGTTGATGACGGACATCGCCGTGATCGGGCGCGACACCCGAATCGGCATGCCGGCCACCAGGTTTCTGGGGCCCGCCCTGGGCAGTCTGCACATGTTCTTCCACCGTCTCGGTCCGGTGCTGGCCCGCCGGATGCTGCTGACCGGCGACATCATCGAGGCCTCGGAGATCGAGCACCTGGGGGTCTTCACCGAGACCTGTGCGCCCGGATCCGTTGCGGGGCGCGCCCGTTACTGGGCCCAGAAGGCGGCCAAGATGCCCGCCGACGGCGTGGTGATCGCCAAGGAGGCGTTCCGGCTCGTCGAGCAGAGCCAGGCCTACCAGGGCGAGGAGGTCTGCAGCTACCTGTTCCACGCCTACGGGACGAACCTGCAGTTCGCCCCGGGGGAGTTCAATTTCGTCAAGACCCGTGCCCAGCACGGGACCAGGGAGGCGTTCCGGCTGCGTGACGAGCACTTCCACGTCCCGGAGCCCGAGTGAGTGTGCGACGGCACGCATCCCCGGAACGGCCGGGGGGTGACGGGTGCGGAATCTAGCGCTTCGGGGACCGCGGGGCCTTGGCGGCGGTCTTCTTCGCCCGCGGTCTGGCCGTCCGGCCGGCCGCCTTGGCGGTGCCGATCCGGCGTTCGGCGTTGTCCAGGATGCACTCGAGCGTGAACTCGAAATTCGCGTCGTCGGTGGCGATGAGGTGATGGCCGGCCGCGCTCACCCGTGCCAGCAGCGGGGCGTTGTCCGCGTCGATGACCATGGCGTCCTGCAGGGCCGGCGCGCCGTCGTCGGCCGCGGCGTTCTTCTCGTAAAGCCGTTGCAGCACCACCGATCCCCGAACATGCACCGACATGGCCGAGTAGGTGTCGAAGGCGTCCTCGGGGGACAGCCCGGCCTCGACCAGGCTGGCGATCGCTTTCTCCACCTCGAGCACACCGAGCTGGGCCGCGCGCGGGCTCAACGCCGAGCGGATCAGGATCAGGTCGCACAGGATCGGATTGCCCAGGAAGGTTTCCCGCATGATCCGGGCATGGTTGCGCAGGGTCTCGCGCCAGTCGCGGGACTCGACGTACGGGGTGGCGAACACGTACTGGCGCAGCGCGCGGTCGGTCATCGCGTTGAGCAGGTCGTCCTTCTTGCGGAAGTACCAGTAGATGCTGGTGACGCCCACCCCGAGATGCTTCCCGAGCAGGGGCATGCTCAGGTTGTCGATGCCGACCTGTTCGGCGAGCTCGAACGCGCCCTTGATGATGTCGTCGGGATTGATCGAGCCGCGCTCCCGCCGTTGGCGTTTCTCGGCGGTCGCTTGCTTCGCCACGACGGGCACCTCCAAAGAATCGTTCCCGCGTTCCGTGGACCCGGCGATCCGCGCCGGTCCCCTCCGGGAAATCTACCGGCAGTGTGCCCGCTTACTGCGTGTACAGCGCGCGTGTCACCGCCGGACGTTCCGGTCAACCTTACCGGTAGCCATCCGGTTGTAGGGCCGCCCGGTGCGTCCGTGAGACGAGTGCCACAGCAACGCGGCGGCTGTGAGCCCGTCGACAGGTATTTACCGTAATGGGTATGGTAATGACTTCCGGGAGTGCCCGTGCGGGATCGGGGAAAGGGAACGCGATGGCGGTGCCACACCTCGAGGTCACACCGCGGTACCGCTCCGAAACGGTACTCCCGCGTGGGTTTTCCCGCGTCGCCCCGGCCGCCCGACCGGCGGGGAGGTAGCGCGGTGGATCTGGGGCTCGGTGACGCCAAGGCGGTCGTGGTGGGCGGCAGCCGCGGAATGGGCCGCGCCACCGCGCGGTGCCTGGCCGACGACGGCGCCCGGGTGGCGGTGATCGCGCGCAGCGCGGCCGGGCTCGACGAGACGGTCGCCGATCTGTCCGGTCGCGGCAGTCCCGACGCGGTCGGGCTGGTGGCCGACGCCGCCGACGAGACACAGGTGGCCGAGGCCTTCGACGGGCTGGCACGGCGTTGGGGTGGCGAACTCAACATTCTGGTCAACGCCGTCGGTCCCAGCGTCCAGGGCCGCTTCGAGGACCTCGACGACGAACAGTGGCACCTGGCCGTCGGCGGCGGAGCCATGACGATGGTGCACTGCGTGCGCGCCGCGCTGCCGCTACTGCGCCACGCGCGGTGGGCGCGGATCGTGAACTTCTCGGCCGCCTCCACCCAACGCCAGGGGGTCACCCTGGCCGCGTACACCGCCGCCAAGGCGATGGTGGTCAGCGTGTCGAAGAACCTGGCGCTGGCCCTGGCGCCCGACGAGATTCTGGTCAACGTGATCTCACCGGGCAGCGTGGCCTCCGAGGCCCTGGTCGGCTGGGCCCGGTCGGTGGGGGTCGACGCCGAGGACCCCTATCGGTTGATGGAGGCCATCACCGAGCACTTCGGCCACCCCGCGCACCTCCCGAGGGCCGGGCTGCCCGAGGAGATCGGGCCGGTCGTGGCCTTCCTGGCGTCGCGGCGCAACTCCTACATGACCGGTGCCAACGTCAACGTCGACGGCGGCACCGACTTCACCTGAGTCTCGGCTCACGTTCGCCCGGCGAGAGGAGCACCATCGTGGCGACGGCACAGCAGGCCCGGTCCTGGGCGCGGAGTGCGTTGCGGGGCATCGGCGATTCGCTGTACACCCCGTTCTCGGGCCCCGGCGGCGACGACATCGACTGGGACGCCTACACCGAACTGGTTCGCTACTGTGTCGCCGATCTGGGCCACCCAATGCTGTGGTGCACCAGCGGGGTCGCCGAGTTCTGGTCCCTGACGATCGACGAGCGGAAACGGCTGCTGGAGTTGGCGATCGAGGTCGGTCGCGCACACAACCCGGACCTGGTGGTCCAGGCGTGCACCGCGGCGACGTCGGTCAAGGACTGTGTGGAGCTGACCCGCCACGCCGAGCAGTCCGGCGCCGACATCGCCTACATCCAGACACCGATGATGGAGACCCACGGCGGGGAAGGGGTGCTGCGCTACTTCGCCCATGTCGCCGAGCGCACCGACATCGCGTTGGGCATGTTCAATTCGCCGTCGTCGGGCTACGTGCTCAGTGCGGCCGAGAGCGCACGGATCTATGACGAGATCCCGGCGGTGTGTGCCACCAAGGAGGGGGCGTTCCGGCCGCGCAACAGCCGGGCCCTGCACGCGCTGGCCCCCGGGCTGGTCATCTGGGAGTGCGACCTGACGGTCTACCGGGCGGGGTGGCTGCGCGCCGGGATCGTGTGCCCGGCGCAGCTGGGCACCGTCGGTTACCTGCACGAGACCCCGCAGCGGCGGATCGTGAGCGAATACTGGGAACTGGTCTACAACGACAAGCTCGTCGAGGCGATGGACTACGCGGCCGAGTCCGGGATGGACCGGTTCGAGTCCGACATGGGCTCGTGGTTCGTGTGCTACCCGGGCCGGTCCGACTACTTCACGCACTGGGGAGCGGCCTTCAAGCACGCCGCGTCGGTGCTGGGACTGCCCATCGGCGACTACCCGCATTCCCGTCCTCCGCAGGCGCTGCTGCCCGACGCGGCGAAGGCGCAGATCGAGGCCGCCTACACGCGGCTCGGGCTGGTCGAAAAGTGCTAGCTGATCAGGTCTTCACCGTCCCCGGCGGGCGTCGGCGGACGCGTTGCGGAATGCAGTACCGATAGGTATACAGTATGTACCTGGAACAGCACTGGGAACGCACGTGGACAGCAACGTCGATCCTGCGGTCCGCCGGCGCCGAGCGGGGCCGGTACGCAGATGAAGGGGGACAGGCCCGATGAGCGTCGCCGACGACAGCGCGGTCGCCGAGCAGTCCGGCGCGTCCGGCGGCGCGGTGCTCTACGAGGTCCGGGACTCCGGCGTCGCGGTCATCACGTTCAACCGCCCGGAGCGGATGAACGCCTGGGGTGGGGCGCTGGCCACCGGCTTCTACCGCTGCGTCGAGGCCGCCGAGGCCGACCCCGCGGTGCGCGTCATCGTGATGACCGGCAGTGGGCGGGCGTTCTGCGCGGGTGCCGACATGGGCAACCTCGACTCGATCTCGACCACCACGGTGGAGTCGGCCGGCAAGACCGATGTCAGCGCGCTGGTGGCCGAGAAGCATCCGTACTTCCTGACCCAGCTGTCCAAGCCGGTGATCGCGGCGATCAACGGCTCGATCGCCGGGATGGGGCTGTCGCAGGCCCTGATGGCCGACATCCGCTTCGCCGCGGCCGGAGCGAAATTCACCACCTCGTTCGCTCGGCGAGGCCTGATCGCCGAGTACGGCATCTCCTGGATTCTGCCGCGACTGGCCGGCTGGGGGGCCGCCACGGACCTGCTGCTGTCGGGACGCACCTTCTTCGCCGAGGAGGCCGCCGAACTCGGCCTGGTCAAAGAAGTGGTACCCGGTGAACAGCTGATGGAGCGGACCCTGGCCTACGCCGAGGACATGGCCCGCAACTGCGCACCCAGCTCCCTGGCCGTGATGAAGCGCCAGCTCTATGCCGACGCCGGCCTGCCGATCGTCGAGACCAGCACCAGGGCCGAGAAGTTGATGCACGAGTCGATGACCCGCCCCGACTTCATCGAGGGCATCACGGCCTTCTTCGAGAAGCGCGCACCGAACTTCCCGCCGCTGACTTCGCACGGCGAACAGAGCTGACCGCACAGGACCGAGAGGACGTCCCATCATGACGAAACTGGATTATCGGGCGATCGACGTCGACAACCACTACTACGAACCCGTCGACGCCTTCACCCGCCACCAGCCCAAGGAATTCCGCAGTCGCGGTGTGCAGATGGTGCAGGACGGCAGGCGCACGCTCGCGGTGTTCGGTGGCGTGGTCAACCACTTCATCCCCAACCCGACCTTCGACCCGATCATCGAGCCGGGCTGTCTGGATCTGTTGTTCCGCGGCGAGATTCCCGAGGGTGTCGATCCGGCCTCCCTGATGAAGGTGGACCGGCTCGCCGACCATCCCGAATACCAGAACCGGGATGCCCGCGTGCAGATCCTGGACAAGCAGAACCTCGAAACGGTCTTCATGCTGCCCACCTTCGCCTGTGGCGTCGAAGAGGGGCTCAAGCATGACATCGAGGCGACGATGGCCGCGGTGCACGCCTTCAACCTGTGGCTCGACGAGGACTGGGGTTTCGACCGGCCGGACCATCGGATCCTGTCCGCCCCCATCATCTCGCTGGCCGACCCGGACAAGGCGGTCGAGGAGGTCGAATTCGTCCTGGCCCGGGACGCGAAGCTGGTGTGCGTGCGGCCCGCGCCGGTGCCGGGTGCGGTCAGGCCGCGGTCGCTGGGCGACCCGCTGCACGACCCGGTGTGGGCGCGGCTGGCCGAGGCCGGCATCCCGGTCGTCTTCCACCTGTCGGACTCGGGATACATGGCGGTCCCGGCACTGTGGGGCGGCAGCGGGGTGTTCAAGGGGTTCGGCAAGCGGGATCCGCTCGACATGGTGCTGATGGACGATCGCGCGATCCACGACACCATGGCCTCGATGATCGTGCACCAGGTGTTCACCCGGCACCCGAAGCTGAAGGTCGCCAGCATCGAGAACGGCTCGTATTTCGTCTACCGGCTGATCAAGCGGCTCCGGAAGTCCGCCAACAACGCTCCCTACCATTTCAAGGAAGACCCGGTGGAGCAGCTCAGGAACAACGTCTGGATCGCGCCGTACTACGAGGACGACGTCAAACAACTGGCGGACACCATCGGCGTCGACAAGATCCTGTTCGGCTCCGACTGGCCGCACGGCGAGGGCCTGGCGGACCCGATGAGTTTCACCGCCGACATTCCTCAGTTTCCCGAGTTCAGTGCCGAGGACACCCGAAAGGTGATGCGCGACAACGCACTCGATCTGCTGGGCGTCAACGTCCACGCAGCGGTGTAGGCGGCGCACCGTGACGTGGCATCACCGCGCGACGGTCCCGGGCGCCGGGCCCGCCGGGGTCTGCCGATGAGCGAGTGGACGATCGGGGCGGTACTCGACGCCGTCGCCGAGGCCGTGCCCGACCGGGTGATGACGGTGTGCGGGGACCGCCGCAGCACATTCGCCGAGTCCGCCGAACGAACCCGCCGGCTGTCGAACTACCTGGCGGGCCGGGGTTTCGGGGCGCATACCGAACGTGACGAGCTCGGCAACTGGGAATGCGGCCAGGACCGCGTGGCCCTGATCATGCACAACGACCTGTACCCGGACATGGTCATCGGCTGTTTGAAGGCGCGCGTGGTGCCGGTCAACGTCAACCACCACTACACGCCGCGCGAGGTCGCCGAATTGCTGGCCTACGTCAGGCCGCGGGGCATCATCTACCACCGCTCCCTGGGGGCGAAATTCGCCGACGTGCTGCCCAGCGAGGGTGCTGAACTGCTGGTGTCCGTCGACGACGGCAGCGACTATCCCGAGCTGGCCGGCGCGGTCACCCTCGACGAGGCGCTCGCGCAGGGTGGCAACGACGATGGCAACGTCGATGGCAACGTCGATGGCAACGACTATCTCAGCGACTATCGCAGTGTCCCCTCGCCGGACGACCTGCTGATGATCTGTACCGGCGGCACCACCGGCCGCCCCAAGGGCGTGCTGTGGCGGCAGTCCGACATGTACGTGGCGTCGATGAACGGCGACGACCACGAGCACGCCGGACAGATCCACGACAAGGTCGCCAATGCCGGCCCACCCTGGTTCGCCGTCTCCCCGCTCATGCACGCCGCCGGCCTGTGGACGGCGTTCTCGGCGATCCTGTCCGGCCAGACCGTCGTGCTCTACGACACGATGCGCGGGTTCGACCCGGCCGCGGTGCTCGAGACCGCCGAGCGCGAGAAGGTCGGACTGATGACGATGGTCGGCGACGCCTACGCGGCGCCGCTGGTCGAGGAACTGAGCCGGCGCAGCTACGACCTGTCGTCGCTGTTCGCCATCGGAACCGGTGGGGCGGCCACCAATCTCAAGCATCAGCGGGCGTTGCTGGAGTACCTCCCGCACATCACGCTGATCAACGGGTTCGGCTCCTCGGAGACGGGCAACATGGGCTTCGGCCACAGCCAGCGCGGCACCCACGCCGACACGTTCACCTTCCGTGCCGGCGGCCTGGTGCTCTCCGAGGACTACAGTCGTTTCCTCGCCGCGGGAGACGACGAGGTGGGCTGGGTGGCCCGCTCCGGTCGCATCCCCCTGGGCTACTTCGAAGACAGGGCCGCGACCGTCAAGACCTTCCCGGTGGTACAGGGACGGCGGGTGGTGATCTCCGGCGACCGGGCCGCGGTGGACGCCGACGGGACACTGCGGTTGTTCGGCCGGGACTCGCTGGTCATCAACACCGGCGGGGAGAAGGTCTTCGTCGAGGAGGTCGAGGAGGTGCTGCGTGCGCACCCGGCCGTGACCGATGCCCTGGTGGTCGGCCGCGACAGCGAGCGTTGGGGGCAGGAGGTGGTGGCCCTGATCGCGCTGCGCGACGGCGCCGAGGAGCGCGGTGAGCTCGCCGATGCCCTGCATGCCCACTGCGCGGCGGACCTGGCGGGTTTCAAGGTGCCCAAGGCCTTCATCGTCGTCGACCGGGTACGCCGGCTGGGCAACGGGAAGGCCGACTACCGATGGGCAAAACAGCAAGCGGCGCAGCATGTCTCCACAATCCGGGACGTCGCCGGCGCCGAGGGAAGCCGAGGATAGGCCCAGATGACCCGACCCGAGACCCCAGCTGCAGCGTCGTCTGCGGCACCACCGGTGATCGACTGCCTGGTCAACGTGCACTTCGGCGAGACCGAACACCAGCCCCAGTTCATGACGAAGGTCCGCGACGACTACTTCAAGGGCCCCAAGTCGATGTTCGACCCGGTGGACCTGTCCGAGTTGCTCGACGAGATGGACGAGCACGGTGTGGCCAAGGCCATCCTGATGGACAACCTGGCCAAGCCGTCGGTCACGGCCCGCAAGTTCGTCGAGGCCCGCCCCGACCGCTTCGCGCTCGCGATGGGCGGGGTCAACCTGCTGCGCCCGGTGGCCTCGCTGCGGGAGCTGTCCGCGACGGTGGCCGACCTGCCGGTGGCCTACGCGGTGGTCGGGCCCAGCTTCTGGGCCGACGGCCAGTACCCGCCCAGCGACGCGGTCTACTACCCGCTGTACGCCAAGTGCGCCGAGATCGAGCTGCCGCTGTGCGTCAACACCGGGATCCCGGGGCCCCCGATCCCCGGTGAGGTGCAGAACCCGATCCACCTGGACCGGGTGTGCGTACGTTTCCCCGAGCTCAAACTGTGCATGATTCACGGCGCGGATCCCTGGTGGGACATCGCGATCCGGATGTTGATCAAATACCGGAACCTGCGGTTGATGACCTCGGCATGGTCGCCGAAGCGGTTGCCGGACGCCCTGCTGCACTACATGCGGACCCGTGGGCCCAAGAAGATCATCTTCGCCTCCGACTGGCCGGTGCTGCGCCAGCATCGGGTGGTGCCGGAGGCCAAGGCTCTCGACCTGCCCGCCGAGGCGCTGGAAAGCTATCTGTACCACAATGCCGACGAGTTCTTCTTCGGCGGACAGTCCGACCGAGATCAGGAGCGGTGATGGATCGTTACGAGTTGCGCCGGCTGGACTACAGCCTGACCGAGGACCACACCGACCTGCAGGCCGCCTACCGTCAGCTGCTGGAGGCGCACTGCCCGATCGAGACGGTGTGGGCCGCCCAGGAGACCGGGTTCGACAAGAGCCTGTGGGAACGCCTGTGCGCCATGGGTGCCACGTCGATGGCGGTGGGTGAGCAGGCCGGCGGCGACGGGGCGACACTGGTGGACCTGGTGCTCGTCGCCGAGGAACTGGGCCGCGCCCTGGCTCCGGTGCCGTGGATCGATCACGTCTGCGCCGCACGGCTGGCCGAGCGCCTGGGTGTCGTCGAGTCGGACGTGATCGAGGGCAGTCGTCTCCTGGCCCTGGATGCGTCCCCGCAGGCTCAGGCCGGCCCCCGGCTCGTCGGGTCGGCGTCGATCGCCGACGGGATCGTCGTGTGTGACGGTGCGGACGTCGTCCTGCTGACCTACGCCACCAGGCCCGCACGGGTGGCCAACCTCGGTCAACTGCCCATGGGGTGGGTGGATCCGGCGTCCGCCGACACCCGCACGGTCCTCGGTTCGGGCCCGGATGCGCTCGCGGCCTACCGGCGCGCCCTCGACGAGTGGCAGGTGCTCACGGCCGCCGCGCTGTGCGGTCTGGTCGAGCAGACGATGACCATCGCCGCGGAGTTCGCCAAGACCCGCTACACCCTCGGTGTCCCGATCTCCACGCTGCAGGCGATCTCCCACCCGCTGGCGAACATGGCCATCGTCGTGCAGGGCGGGCGCAACCTGGCCCGGCGCGCGGCCTGGTTCCTCGACAACGAGCCCGAGGAGCGGCCCGAACTGCCGGGCTGTGCGTTCGTGTTCATGGCCGAGGAGGCGCCGAAGGCGGCCACGATGGCGGTGCACGTGCAGGGCGGTCTGGGGGTGTCCACCGAGGCCGCGGCGACCGCCTATCTCGTGCGCGCCCGTGGTTGGGCGCTGGCCGGGGGCGATCCCGGGCTCACCGCCAAGCACATCGCCGAGATCGTCGCCCGGCGCGAGGGCGCGCACACCCCCGAGTCCGTCGCCGAGACGGTGTAAAGGAATTTCCCACAATGGATTTCACCCTGGTAGACCTGGACGACGATGACCGGGCATTCCTGACCGAGGTGCGGGACTTCCTCGCCGAACACGTGACCGACGAGGTCCGTCGCCGTGACCGCGACACCGGCGACAACTTCGACGAGGGTGTGCACCTGGCGATCGGCGCCGCGGGCTATCTGGAGAAGGAGTGGAGGCCGGAGTCCGAGGGCGGCTTCACCCGGGTCCGGCGCCGCATCTGGGAGCTGGAGAAGCGGCGCGTGCACGTCCCGTGGGTGACGTGGGGGACCACCTCGATGGTGGCGCGGGCGGTGGCGGCGTTCGGGAAGCCCGAGCTGGTGGACGAGGTGCTGCCGAAGGTCTTCAGCGGGCATGTCCGGATGTGTCTGGGCTACACCGAACCCGAGGGCGGCTCGGACATCGCCACCTGCAAGACCAGGGCCGTGCGCGACGGCGACCAGTGGGTGATCAACGGCTCGAAGATGTTCACCACGGGTGCGCACAACTGCCAGTACGTCTTCCTCATCACCAACACCGATCCGGGCGCGCGCAAACACAAGAGCCTGAGCATGTTCCTGGTGCCGTTGGACCTGCCGGGAATCGAGATCCAGGGTATCCGCACCGTCGACGGGGACCGGACCAACATCGTCTACTACAGCGATGTGCGGGTCGACGACAAGTACCTGCTCGGGGAGGTCAACGGCGGCTGGACGGTGCTGCGCGGCCCGCTGGACGCCGAGCACGGCGCGGTGGCCTCGGCGCCCGACGGGCTGCAGGACGTGACCATCATGGCCCACCAGGCCGGGTTCATGTCCGCGGCCGTCGACGCCGTGGCGGCCCGGGTCGCCCGGCCCGGGCCCGACGGCCGGCGGCCGGTCGATGACGGTTCGGTGGCCTATCGGCTCGGGCGCAGCACCGCGCGGCTGGAGGCCGCCCTGTCCACGCCGAGCATCTTCGGCCGGGTCTCGCAGGCGCAGACCATGCGCGACATCAGCGCGGACCTGATGGACATCGCCGGGCCGGCCTCGGTGCTGCCGATCGAGACCGACGGTGCCGCCGACGACGGCGCCTCGGAGTACCTGTACCGCTTCGCGCCGCTGGCCGGGATCTACGGGGGCACCCTGGAGGTGTTCCGGAACATGATCGCCCAGCACGTCCTGGGGCTGGGTAAGCCCGCCTACGCCGCCCCGGCCAACAAGTAGTCGCCTTCCCGCCGAAACTGCATCTTCTGCACGCAACGCGCAAGTGGAGCGTTCACAAGATGCAGTCTCGGCGCGGGAGTCGCCGGCGTCAGGCGATGGCGCCGGTCTTCTTCAGCTCCTCGATCCGGTCCCAGTCGATGCCGAGCTCCATCAACACCAGCTCGGTGTGCTCGGAGGCCTGCGGCGCCCGGGTGGTCTCCAGCGCCTCGTGGTTGAACTGCACCGGCCCGCGCACCACCTTGAACGGCTCGCCCCCGTCGGCGGCCTCGACCTCGACGATCATGTCGTTGGCGATCGCCTGTTCGTCGGTGCTCAGGTCCATCAGGCTCTGGAACGGCGCCCACTGGCCCCGCATCGTCTTGAGGTGCTGGCGCCAGTACTCGAACGGCTTGCTGCGGATCGCCTCGGCGATCAGTGCCCCGCCCTCGGTGGCGTTCTCGATCAGCGGCATCACGTCGGAGAACCGGGGGTCGTCGGCCAGTTCGGGCAGGCCCAGATGCTCGAAGGTGTCCCGGATGTAGCCGGTCGGGCTGACGATGCACAGGTTGATGGTGCCGCCGTCGGAGGTCTCGTAGTTGGCCATGAACGGGTTGACCGACGGGCCCGACGCGTTCGGCATCTGCGAACGCATGGTCTCGCCGGTCTCCATGCCCTGGGTGACGCTGGCGCCGGCGGCCCACCACGCGGTGCTCAGCAGCGAGACGTCGATCTCGGCGGTCTCGCCGGTGCGCTCCCGGTGGAACAGGGCCGCCGAGATGCCCCCGGCGATGTTCATCCCGCCGATCGAGTCGCCGAAGGCCGGGATGCCCTGCGAGAGTGCCCCACCGAGCTCCTCCGGGGTCAGCGCGTGGCCGATGCCGCTGCGGGTCCAGAAGGCGGTGCCGTCGAAACCGCCGGTGTTGCGTTCCGGGCCCTTGTCGCCGTAGGCGCTGCCGCGGGCATAGATGATGTCGGGATTGGCCGCCCGGATGTGCTCGAGATCGAACTTGTTCTTCTGCCGTTGGGCCGGCATGTAATTGGTCAGGAAGACGTCGGCGGTCTTGGCGAGCTCGTAGAGCATCTCCTGGCCGCCGGGGGTCGACACGTCGATTCCCACGCTGCGCTTGCCGCGGTTGGGATGCTCGATCAGCGGGTGCCGGTCGGGATCGAGCTGGAATCCGCCCATGTTGATGAAGCCGCGCTGGGTGTCTCCGCGCACCGGATGTTCGACCTTGATGACGTCGGCGCCCCAATCGGCGAGAATGGCGCCCGCTGCGGGCACGAAGGTGAACTGTGCAACCTCCAGAACCCGGACTCCCTGCATCGGCTTGAACACGTCGATCCTCTCCTGTCGCCGGGTCCGGGCAGGGTCAGCCCGGGTGCCCGATGGTCTTGAGTTCCAGGTACTCCCTGAAACCCTCGTCACCGTTGCGCCGGCCGAGCCCGCTCTGCTTGGTGCCGCCGAACGGGCTGGTGATGCCGAAGTGGCTGCGGCCGTTGACTGTCACGTTACCGGTGCGCAGCCGGCGGGCGATTCCGAACGCCCGGTCCGGGTCGGCGCTGCTGACCTCACCGGACAACCCGTAGATGGAGTTGTTGGCGATCGCCACGGCCTCGTCGTCGGTGTCGTAGGGGATCACGGTCAGCACCGGCCCGAAGATCTCCTCCTGGGCGATCCGGGAGTCGGGGTCGACGTCGGCCAGCAGGGTGGGCTGGGTGAAGTAGCCGACGGGCAGGTTCTCCGGGATGCCGCCGCCGGTGACCAGCCGCGCGCCCGACTCGATTCCCGACGCGACGAGCCCCAGCACCTTCTGCCGCTGCGTCTCGCTGATCTGCGGACCCTGCATGACGCCGGGATCCCACGGGTCGCCGACCGGGGTGGCCTCCATGGCGGCCCTGAGGATGTCGATGCCCTCGTCGTAGCGGCTGCGGGGCAGCAGGATCCGGCTGGCCATGATGCAGGCCTGCCCGGACATGACGCAGGCGACCATCGCCGCCATCGGCAGGCACTTCTCCAGCTTGGCGTCGTCGAGCACCACGTGGGCCGACTTCCCGCCGAGCTCCATCATCGTCTTCTTCACCGTCGGAGCCGCCGCGGCCAGGATGGCGCGCCCGGTGGCCGTCGACCCGGTGAACGTCACCATGTCCACGCGCGGATCGGCCGACAGTGCCGCGCCCACCTCGTTGGCGTTGGAGCACACCACGTTGAACACCCCGGCGGGGATGTCGGTCTCCTCGGCGACGATGCGGCCCAGCTCGGTGCCCGACCACGGGGTGAGCTGCGCGGGCTTGAGCACCACCGTGTTCCCGGCCATCAACGCCGGGGTGCTCTCGGCGATGTTGAGATACAGCGGCACGTTCCACGGGGTGATCGCCCCGACGACGCCCACCGGGTCGAACTGCAGCGTGCGCCGGGCGGTGCCCATGACGGCCTTGTGGACGCCGGTGTCCTGCAGGTAGGCGAAGTCCAGGCCGTACTGCGCCCAGTGCCGCACCTCGTCGATGGGGTCCTCGACCTGACTGCCGGTGACACTGACCGGGCAGCCGACCTCGCTGACCACGATGCGCCGCAGCCGCTCCTTGTGCCGGTCCAGTGCCGCGTGCAGCTGCATCAGGCAGTGGTGGCGGAACTCCACGTCGGTGGCCCACCGGCCGGTGTCGAAGGCGCGCCGTGCCGCGCCGATGGCCTGCTCCATGTCGGCGACGGTGCCGTCGGTGGCCTGCCCGATGACCTGCTCGTTGCCCGGGTGCACGACGTCGAACAGGGCGCCACTGCCGGTGTGGCGCAGTTCGCCGTCGATGAGCATCCGCTGCTCGCCGGCGAGGATTCCGGTGCCCGCGTCGGCGGCCGGTCCGGTGTCGGTCTGGGTGTCGGTGTCGGTGTCGGTCATGGTGGTGTCAGCTCCCCGGGGCGACCAGCTGGGGCGGATTGACGGCGTCCGGGTCGGGGTTGGCGATCGGCAGCCCCATGAACCGGCGGGCGTTGTCGCCCATGAAGTCGTAGGTGCGCCGCACGTCCATGCCCTCGGCGTACTTCCAGAACCCCTTCGGCTCGGCCAGCCCCTCCGGGTGCGGGTAGTCCGAGCCGAACATCACCTTGTCCCAGCCCACGGTGTTCACCACGTCCGAGACGCAGCCTTCCCAGAACGGGCTGACCCAGATGTTGCGGCGGAACACCTCGTGGGGGTGCTCCGGGAAGTTCTGCGGCATCTTCTTGGCCAGATCCTCGAAGTCGTTGAACAGCGGGAAGATCCACGAACTGCCGTTCTCGACGCTGGCGATGCGCAGCTTCGGGAACCGGGTCAGGGTGCCGTGGCAGATCAGGCTGGTGATCATGTCGGCGATCTCGCGGTGGCCCAGCACCATCCACCGGAAGGCGCTCATCGCCATGAAGTTCTGGGTGTGCGGCGGCTCCCACCGGCCCACGTAGTCGTCGAGCGGGGGATAGCTGGCGTGCAGCACGATCGGCAGCCCCGCGGCCTCGACGTCGCGCCAGAACGGGTCGAACTCGCCCAGCGCCGGTGAACGCCAGCCCTGCACACCGTTGACCGGCCCGGGTTTGATCAGCGCCACCCGGGCGCCGTGGTCGAGGATGTACTCCAGTTCACGCTGGGCGGCGTCGACCTCGGACAGGTTGAGGATTGGGGTGGAGAACACCCGCCCGGCGTAGTCGTAGGTCCAGTGTTCGGCCATCCACTGGTTCAGCGCGTGGATGATGGCCAGCGTCAGCTGGGGGTCGTCGGCGCTGGAGTGCTCCACCAGGCTGGCCAGCGTCGGATAGTTCAGGGCCTCCACCACGCCCTGGCGGTCGAGCTCGGCGACCCGGTCCTCGGGGTTGCGGGTGGCGGCGGGCGCATCGATCGGGGCCCCCTGCATCTCGCGCAGCGTCAGGCCCTCGGTGTTCTCCCCGGCGAAGAACTTCTCGTGCGCACCGGGAGCCGCGACACGTTCGAACGTCGGGTTGGGGATGAAGTCGGTGACCTTGTTGTTGATCACGATGCGGGTCTGCCGGCCGATCTGCGCGTACTGCACCGCGCGGCGGTAGCGCTCGGGCAGGTACTTCGTCAGCGCGTCGACCGTCTCGTACATGTGCTGGTCGGCGTCGAAGATCGGGGCGTCGCGGAAGGCGCCGTCGGACGCGGTCGGGGTCATGACTGGCTCCTCGTTCAGGTGGTCAGAATGCTGGCGGCGGCGGTGCCCGGTGCTCCGTAGAGCTGGGTGAAACCGACCTTGGGCTCGCCGGGCACCTGGCGGTCACCGGCCTGTCCGCGCAACTGCCGGACGATTTCGTGGATCTGCCGCAGCCCCGAGGCGCCGATGGGCTCGCCGTTGGCGATCAGCCCGCCGTCGGTGTTGACCGGCATCGGCCCGCCGATCTCGGTGGCGCCGTCGGCCAGCAGTTTCTCCTGGTCGCCGTGGTCGCAGAAGCCGCACTCGGCCATGTGGATGATCTCGGCTCCGGCGTCGGTGTCCTGGAGCTGGATGACGTCGACGTCCGAGGGCTCGATGCCGGCCCTCTCGAACGCGGCGCGCGCGGCGTACACGGTGGGGGCGACGTCCTCGTCGACGGGAGCGAAGGTGGTGTTGACCTCGTAGGCGCCGTAGCTGCGGGTGCGCACCTCGACCGCCCGCAGATACACCGGCTTGTCGGTGTAGCGGTGGGCGATGTCGGCCCGGCACATCACCACCGCCGCCGCGCCCTCGTCCGGGGCGCAGAACATGTACTGGGTCAGCGGATAGTTCAGCATCGCCGAGTTGAGGATCTCCTCCTCGCCGATCGGCTTGCGCCGGAACGCGTTCGGGTTCAGCGCGCCGTTGCGGAAGTTCTTGGCGGCGACCTTGGCCAGCGTGGCCTGCGAGATACCGTGGTCGTGCAGGTAGCGGTTGGCCTTCATGCCGAAGAACTTCGTGGTGAGGTACTGGCCGTTCTCGGCGTACCAGCGGGGCATCCCGACCAGCGCGGGATCCTCGGTGAAGGCGCCCTTGGGGTGTTTGTCGAGCCCCACGGCGATGCCGATGTCGTAGTCGCCCAACCTGATTCCGTCGGCGCACGCCTTGGCGGCGCTGGCGGCGGTCGCGCAGGCGTTAAACACGTTGGTGAACGGGATGCCCGACAGACCCACCATGCCGACGATCGCGTCGGGGTTGGCCACCGTCCAGCTCCCGCCGGTGGCCGCCTGGATGTCGCCCCACTGCACCCCCGCGTCGGCCACGGCCGCGAAGATGGCGTCGACGCCCATCTGCATGGCCGACTTGCCCTCGAACCGCCCGAACGGGTGGAGGCCCACACCGATGATGGCCACGTCGTTGACTGCGGTGTTCACTGCACCCCTTCTTTCGTGGCCCCCGTACGGACGCCCTGTGTCGAATCCCGAGCCATTCGGCCGCCCAACCGTAACACTTACAGTAGCTTATCTAGTGTCCCGTGACGACCGACAGGAAGGCCCGGACCGTGGCCCAGCCCGGCACACCTCACACCGAGGCGAACGGCGAGGTCAGCGGCCCGGCGCCGGCCACGTCCACCGTCGAGCAGAAGGTGACGTTCTGCCGCATCTGCGAGCCGCTGTGCGGCATGATCGCCACCGTCGAGGACGGTCGGCTGACCGCGCTGCGCCCCGACCGCGACCACCCGCTGTCCTCCGGGTTCGCCTGCCAGAAGGGCATCGCGTTCGCCGAGGTGGTCAACGACCCCGACCGGGTCGTCACCCCGCTGCGGAACGGGCCCGGGGGTTTCGAGCCGGTCGACTGGGACACCGCCCTCGACGACATCGCCGACCGGCTGTCGGTCATCCACCGCCGCCGCGGCTCCGGAGCGGTCGGGTGGTACTTCGGCAATCCGACGGCGTTCAGCTACGCCCATCTGATGGCCGTGTTTCCCTTCATCAAGGGTCTTGGCCGGCGCTCGCACCTGTTCACCGCGTCCTCGCAGGACACCAGCAACCGGATGCTGGCCAGCCAGTTCCTCTACGGCACCCCCGTCTCGGTGCCCATCCCGGATCTGCTGCGCACCGATCTTCTCGTCATGCTCGGCTCCAATCCGGTTGTCTCCCACGGAAGTTTTCTGACCACGCCGCGGATCCGCGACCGCATGCACGACATCGTCAAGCGTGGCGGGCGGGTCGTCGTCGTCGATCCGCGCCGGACCGAGACCGCCGCACAGTTCGAGTGGCTGGGCATCGCCGCCGACGGAGACGCCTATCTGCTGCTGTCGCTGCTGCAGGTGATGTTCGACGAGGGCCTCGTCGACGTCACCGCGGCGGCGGCCCGGGCCGAGGGTCTGGACTGGCTGCGGGTGCAGTGCGCGGGGTTCACCCCCGAGGCCACCGAAGAGCGCACCGGGATCGCCGCGCAGACCGTGCGGACGCTGGCCCGCGATCTGGTCGGGACACCGCGCGCGACGGTGTACGGCCGCTTCGGCACCTGTGTCGGGCGCAACGGCACGCTCACGGCCTACCTGATCGACGTGGTGAATCTGGTCGCCGGCAATCTGGACACTCCCGGGGGTAGCGTCTTCGCCACGATGGGCGCCCCGGGTCAGCGGCTGGTCTATGCCGCACTCGGGGCGGTCATGCGGCGGACCTACCGACGCAAACGCTCCCGGGTCGGCGGTTTCGGATCGGTCATCGGCGCCGAACCCGCCACGCTGATGGCCAAGGAGATCGGCACCCCGGGGGAGGGCCAGATCCGGGCACTGTTCGTCAGCGCGGGCAACCCGGTGCTCTCGGTGCCCAACGGCGACGAGCTCGAGGCGGCCCTGGACGGGCTCGAGCTGATGGTGGGTCTGGACCTCTACGTCAACGAGACGACCGCGCACTGCGACTACGTGCTGCCCGTCACCACCATGTACGAACGCGACGATTTCCCGGTGGTGTTCCAGAGCTTCCAGACCACCCCGTTCCGGCAGGCCACCGAGGCGGTCGTGGCCCCGCGCGGTCAGGTCCGCACCGAGTGGGACATCGTCGGCGACCTGATGTCCAGGATGTCGCGCCGCACAGCGGTGTTCGGTGCCGCCGTGCTGCTGCGCCGGCTGTTGCGGGGGGCGGGGCCGCGCACAGCGGTGTTCGGTGCCGCCGTGCTGCTGCGCCGGCTGTTGCGGGGGGCGGGGCCGCGGCCCCTCGTCGACCTGATGATCCGGATGTCGCACGGCGGAGACCGGTTCGGGCTGCGCCGCGGCGGGCTCAACTTCCGGCGGTTGGTCGACGAGCACCCGCACGGCGTGGTGCTCGACGACCATGTGGCCACCGGTGTGCTGGATCGCATCGTGGTGTACCGGGGCGGGCGGCTGCGGCTGCGGCACGACGAGATCGCCGCCGAGATCGCCGCGGTGGCACGGCGCCCCGTCCCGGCGGAGTTTCCGTTCCGGTTGATCGGCATGCGCCAGCCGAGGTCGGAGAACTCCTGGATGCACAACGCCCCGTCGCTGGTGGAGCCCGTGCTCAGGCGCGGTGACACCACCCACGGCGCGTTGATGCACGCCGAGGACGCCGCCGAACTGCACATCGCCGACGGGGACACCGTCCGGATCAGTTCCCCGGCGGGATCCATCGACATCCCGGTCACCCTGACCGACGGGCTGATGCGCGGCACCGTCGCGGTCCCGCACGGCTGGGGCCACGGCGGCACCGGCGGGTGGCGGCTGGCCAACAAGGCCGGCGGCGTGAACGTCAACCGGCTGACGTCCAGCGATCCCCGGGACCTGGAGGCGCTGGCCGGGATGGCCTGGCTGACCGGGGTTCCGGTCAGCGTCGCACCGGCGTGACCAACGCGGGGTGCGCCCCGCGGGCGCCGTCTGACTATACTACTGTAACCATTACCGTTGGCCGTGCCGAACGGTGCGCGACAAGGCAGAGAGGCGGGTCGAGTGGGCACGCTGGACGAGAAGGCCGCCGCGGTCGCCGGCCCCGGGGCCGACCCCCGCGATGAGCCGGCGGCGCTCCTGGAACGGCAGCGGCGGTCGTTCCTCGCCGACGGGCCGCCCACCGCCGCCGTGCGGCGGCAACGCATCGACCGGCTGCTGGCGCTGGTCCTCGACAACACCGACGCCTTCGTCGAGGCGATGGCGGCCGATTTCGGCACCCGGTCCCGCGCGGCGACACTGTTCACCGAGGTCGTCGGCATGATCCCGGTGATCGAGCACACCAGAGCCCATGTGGGCCAATGGATGAAGCCCACCACCCTGATCCCGGCGGCGCGGCTGGCCGGGTTGAAGGCGGTGGTGGAGCCGGCCCCGCTGGGGGTCGTCGGCGTCATCGGGCCGTGGAACTTCCCGCTCAACCTCGTCGTCCTGCCGGCCGCGGCGGCGTTCGCCGCCGGTAACCGCGTCATGGTCAAGATGTCGGAGATCACCGCCCGCACCGCGGCGCTGATGAAGGAGCTGGCACCGCGATTCTTCGACCCCACCGAACTCGCGGTGGTGACCGGGGGCCCGGACGTCGCCGCGGCCTTCGCCACCCTGCCGTTCGACCACCTGTTCTTCACCGGATCGCCCGACATCGGCGTGCTGGTGCAGCGGGCCGCGGCGCAGCATCTGGTTCCGGTCACCCTGGAGCTCGGCGGCAAGAACCCGGTGGTGGTCGCCCCCGGCCAGGGCCCGGCCGAGCTCGACCGGGCCGCGGCGCGCATCGCGTCGGCGCGGATGGTCAACGGGGGCCAGGTGTGCGTGTGCCCGGACTACGTCCTGGTGCCCGAGGGGCAGCTGGACGCCTTCGTGGACCGGGCGCGCGCGGAGCTGCGCCGCATGTTCCCGACGATCGTCGCCAACCCGGACTACTGCTCCAGCGTCAACGAGCCGAACTTCGACCGGGTCCTCGGCCTGCTCGACGACGCGCATGCCAGGGGAGCATCGGTGGAACCCGTTGCCCCGGCGGGGGAGCTGCTACCGGACCGGGCCACCCGCAAGATCGCCCCGACGATTGTGCGCGGGGTGACCGAGCAGATGAGGATCGCCCGGGAGGAGATCTTCGGTCCGGTGCTGGTGGTGCTGGGCTACGCGACGCTGGACGAGGCGATCGGTGCCGTCAACGCGCGCCCGGCGCCGCTGGTGGCCTACTGGTACGGACCCGACGGGGAGGCGTTCCGGCGGTTCGTCGCCAGCACCCGCAGCGGCGGCGTGGCGCGAAACGACTTCGCGGCTCAGATGATTCCCTCCGCGGCGCCGTTCGGCGGGGTGGGCCACAGCGGAATGGGGGCCTACCACGGCAAGGCCGGGTTCGACGCCTTCACCCACTACCGGACGGTGGTCGGATCCGACCTGCCGTTCAGCATCACCGGCAGCGCGGCACCACCGTTCCGCCGATCGATGAAGC
Organism: Mycolicibacterium palauense; assembly: GCF_002592005.1. Classification (GTDB taxonomy): domain Bacteria; phylum Actinomycetota; class Actinomycetes; order Mycobacteriales; family Mycobacteriaceae; genus Mycobacterium; species Mycobacterium palauense. The sequence goes on from NZ_NVQF01000002.1 coordinate 134,135, forward strand.
TCTACGCCGCCGCCCAGCTCCGGCTGGCCCGCAACCGGACCCGCCGGCGGATCAAACGAGCAGAGCCGATGCAGAAGTGGGGGAAGCCATGACGACGGCCACGGTGGTGTTCGACCCGTTCTCCGAGGACTTCTTCAACAGTCCCTACGAGACGTACCGGCGGATGCGCGAGGAGGCGCCGGTCTACTACAGCCGGGAGTACGACTTCTATGCCCTGACCCGCCATGAGGATGTGGCGGCCGCGTTCAAGGACCACGAGACCTTCTCCTCGGCCTACGGGGTCGACCTGGCCCAGGTGCGCAAGGGGCACGTCACCGAACACGGCTCCATCATCGCGATGGATCCCCCCGCCCACCGGCGGATGCGCAGCCTGTTGAACCGGGTCTTCACCCCGCGTGCCATCCAGTCGCACCAGTCCCTGGTGACCAGGCTGATCGACAAACACCTCGCGGCCGTGGACCCCGGGGGTTTCGATTTCGTCCAGGACTTCTCGGCGCTGTTCCCCGTCGACGTGATGACCACGCTGCAGGGTGTGCCGGACGAGGACCACCAGCAGATCCGGCTGTGGATCGACGACCTGCTGCACCGCGACGCCGGCGAGGTCGAGATGAGCGAGGCCGGCCTGAAATCGGCGGTGGACATGGCCGTCTACTACTTCCGGCTGGTCAAGAAGCGCCGCAACGAGCTCGGAGACGACCTGCTGAGCCGGCTCATCGAATCGGAGATCGAACGCGAGAACGGCGAGATGGAGCCGTTGGACAACGTCGAGATCACCGAGTTCGCCACGTTGCTGGGCGGCGCGGGCGCCGAAACCGTCACCAAACTGCTCGGCAACGCGGCGGTGGTGTTCGCGCGCAACCCCGATCAGTGGCAGCTGCTGCAGCGGGACCGCGGGAAGATCCCGCTGGCCGTCGAGGAACTGCTGCGCTACGAGGCTCCGGCCCAGTACAACGTGCGGTGTTCCCTGCGCGACGTGACCCTGCACGGGGTGACGATCCCCAAGGGCAAGCCGGTCTTCCTGGTCGGCGGGTCGGCCAATCGGGATCCTCAGGCGTGGACCGACCCGGACCGGTTCGACATTGACCGGGACCGGACCCAGGCCCAGAACCTGGGCCTGGGCTACGGCATCCACAGCTGTCTGGGCGCCGCGCTGGCCCGCATGGAGAGTGCGACCGCGCTGGACCGGATGCTGGACTTCATGCCGCGCTACGAGGTGGACTGGGCCGGCTGCAGGCGCGTCAACATGCAGAACGTCGCGGGATGGAGCAACGTGCCGGTGCGGGTGCTGCCGTAGGACGGACCCCGAACCTCGGGGTTACCTTCGGCGCGCAGCGTCGGCCCACACGTCGGCCAGCGCGTCGGTGGTCGTCACCGTCGCCAGCAGGGCCAGCGTGTTGTCGATGATCGCGGCGCCGTAGTCGGTCGGGATGCCCGCGACGCCGTCGCGCGGCAGCACCACCCGGTAGCCGGCGTTGACGGCGTCCATCACCAGATTGGGGATCGCCACGTTCAGCGACACCCCGACCGCCACGACGGTGGTGGCGCCGAGGTTGCGCAGCACGGCGTCCAGGTCGGTGCCGCCCATCGGGCCCAGGCCGTGCCAGCGGTGCAGCACGAGATCCTCGGGCTCGGGACCGAACTCCGTCAGCAGCGTGGCGCCCTCGCTGCCCGGAGAGATGTCGACGCTGCGCTGCCCCATGGTGAACAGCCGGGCGTTGTGGTTGGAGCCCAGCCCGTCGGGGCGGCGCTGCACCAGGCAGTGCACCACCGTGACGCCGGCGGCGCGGGCCACGGGCAGCAGGCGGGCGATGTTCGGCAGCGCCTCGCGGCGGGCCTCCTCGGCGAGTGCGCCCAGGCCCGCGTTCGGGCCGACCACCGCGCCCTGCAGCTCCTGGGTGACCACGACGGTGTGGCCGGGGGACACCAGGTCCGCGAGTAGGCCCGTCACGGCGTGCCCGCGCCCACGGGCGGAACCTCGTAGAACTGTGTGGCCCACTTCCGCAGGGCCATATAGGGTTTGGCGTCCACCTTGGCCAGCGGCGGATTCTCGACGTACTTCTGGTAGCGCCAGATGTCGCAGTCCTCCCACACGGTCTTGAGGAACTGCTTCTCGACCTGCGCGCGTACGTGCGGTGGCGGCACGTCGGAGGTCTCACCGGGCTCCTTGGGCCACCAGATGGAGTAGAACATGTCCGAGACCTCGTCGTCGACGGGCGTGCAGGCGAAGATCAGGCGGTGGTTCGAGGCGCCCTCGAACGCGCTCATCGCGAAGCCGAGCCCGGAGAAGTGGCTGTGGATGCGCAGCGCCATCCTGTCGGGGTCGTCGCTGCGGGCGTCGGGCCAGCCGGTCAGGAACCGCCACTCCTCGCCGACGTTCTCCCAGTGCAGGCACACCGGTGTGACCGTGGCGCCGTGCACGTAGCGGAAGTGCGAGCTGTCGGGCCCGTTCTCGGCGACGATCTGGGGATGCACCGGGATCGCGTCGGCGCGGCTGGAGAACTCCGGGTAGGGCCGGTAGTAGGCGTGCGGGTCGGTGTCGAACTGGGGGAACTTCAAGAAGATGTCGGGCAGTTCCCACTGGGGTTCCTTGCCCTCGGGCTGGTGCCAGACGAAGACGCAGCCGTACTGCTCGGCGACGGGGTAGGACCGCAGCGTCAGCCCGCGGTTGGGCCGGTCGGGCTGGTAGGGGATGTAGCGGTTGGTGCCGTCGGGTCCCCAGCGCCAGCCGTGGAACGGGCATTCGATGCAGTCGCCCACCACCGTGCCGCCGTGGCCGATGTGGGCACCCAGGTGTTTGCAGTGCGCCTCCAGGACGTGCAACTGGCCGGACTCGTCGCGGTAGGCGGCCAGATCCTCGCCGAAGTACTTGAGCGCCCTGACGTCGCCGGACCGGAACTCGGCGGACCAGCCCACCATGAACCAGCCGGTGACCTTCCAGGTGAACGGTACTTTCATCGGGTTGCCAATCTTCTTCGCGGGCTGATACGGAATAGATTACTGTAGCTATTTCAGGTGAGGCCAGACCGCAGCCGAAAGCAGGAGAGCATGCCGATCCCACCAACCGGTCCCGCCGACGAGATCGAGGCGATCCGGAGGTTGAAGGCGCAGTACTGCCGGTTCCTCGACACCCGCGACATCGAGGCCTGGAAGGCGTTGTTCAGTCCCGACGTGGTGGTGCGGCTGGACGTGGCGGTCTCGACCGGTGGCGCCGACCCGCAGACCATGCCACCGCTGGAGGGCCTCGACGCGTTCGTCCCGGTGGTGCTGGGCGGCATCGGCGATGCCGCGACCATGCACCACTGCCACACCCCGGAGATCGACCTGACCTCGCCGACGACGGCCACCGGGATCTGGGCGATGGAGGATCTGCTGGTCTTCCCGGACGGGGCCGAGGTGCACGGCGCCGGGCACTACCACGAGACCTACGCCAAGCACGACGGGCGCTGGCGGATCACCTCACTGCACCTGACCCGTACCCTGCTGCGATTCAAGGGCGGCGGATGATGCCGCGGACCGTTCTGGTCATGGGGGCCAGTGGATTCGTGGGCTCTCACGTGACCCGGCAGCTGGTCGAGCGCGGCGACCGGGTGCGGGTGCTGCTGCGCAGGACCAGTTCCACCCGCGGTATCGACGACCTCGACGTCGAGCGCCACTACGGCGACATCTTCGACGACGCGGCGGTGCGCGGGGCCATGGCCGGCTGCGAGGCGGTCTTCTACTGCGTGGTCGACGCCCGGGCCGGCCTCGCCGACCCGACGCCGTTGTTCCGGACCAACGTCGAGGGCCTGCGTCGCGTGCTCGACATCGCGGTGGGCGCGGATCTGGGCCGGTTCGTGTTCCTGAGCACGATCGGCACGATCGCGGTCAGCGACGACGGCTCGGCGGTCACCGAACAGACCCCGTTCAACTGGGCCGACAAGGGCGGGGCCTATATCGAGTCCCGCCGGGCCGCCGAGGACCTGGTGCTGTCCTATGCCCGACAGCGTGGGCTGCCCGCGGTCGCGATGTGCGTGTCCTTTCCCTACGGTCCCCGGGACTGGCAACCCACCCCGCACGGTGGACTGGTCGGCCTGGCCGCGCGCGGCCGGATGCCGGCCTACATCAGCGGGTGGAGCACCGAGGTGGTCGGTGTCGAGGACACCGCGCGGGCGATGCTGCTCGCCGCGGAGAAGGGGCGGGTCGGTGAGCGCTACATCGTGTCCGAGTCGTTCCTGTCCAATCGCGAGCTGTTCTCGGTCGCGGCGCGGGAAACCGGCGCCCCACCACCACGACTGGGCGTTCCGCTGGCCGCCCTGTCCGTCGGCGCCCATGCCGTCGAGCCGCTGCGCAGGCTGCTGCCGAACCGGATCCCGGCGTTGCTCACGGTGGTGCGCCTGATGCGTCTGACCTCGCCGGCCGACCACGGGAAGGCCACCCGCGAGCTCGGCTGGTATCCGCGGCCCGCCACCGAGGCGATACGGCGGGCCGCCCGGTTCCACGCCGAGCGTGTCCGCGGTCAGGAGGTGCGAACATGACCGACAACCGGTTCGACGCGCTGGTCATCGGCGCGGGCTTCTCCGGGCTCTACATGCTGCACCGCCTGCGCGAGCTGGGTGTGTCGGTCCTCGCCGTCGAGGCGGCGCACGATGTCGGGGGCACCTGGCTGGTCAACCGCTATCCGGGGGCCCGCTGCGATATCGAGAGCATCGAGTACTCCTACAGCTTCTCCGAGGAGATCCAGCAGGAGTGGGTGTGGACCGAGACCATGCCCGCCCAGCCGGAGATCGAGGCCTACCTGAACTTCGTCGCCGACCGGCTGGACCTGCGCCGCGACATCCGCTTCGACACCCGGGTCGAGGCGATGACCTTCGATGCCGACGAGGCCGCCTGGGTGGTGGCCACCGACACCGGTGAGCGGCTGGTCGCGTCGTATGTGGTGGCGGCCTCGGGGATCCTGTCCGTTCCGCTGGAACCCGACATCGCGGGGATGGACACCTTCGAGGGCACCTCGGTGTACACCAGCTCCTGGCCCCGGGAGGGAGTCGATCTCGGCGGCAAGCGGGTGGGTGTCATCGGCACCGGATCCACCGGGGTGCAGCTGATCCCGGTCATCGCCCGGGAAGCCGGTCAGCTCACGGTGTTCCAGCGGTCGGCGGCCTACACGTTGCCGTGGGAGGTGCGCCGACTGGGGGAGGACGAGCTCGACGAGCTCAAGGCGTCCTATCCGCAGATCCGCGCCGCCCAGCGTGAGCACCCCGTCGGCGCCGCGCGGTTGAGCGCGTTCTCGGTGCTGCTGGACATGCTCACGGCGCCACCGCTGACGTCGGCCACCCGGCAGGAGCAGTTGCGCGCCATCGACACCCACGGCGTGATGGGCGCGTTGAACTGGGGCGACGTCTTCTTCGACATCGAGGCCAACCGGATGGCCGCCCGGCTCTACGGGGAGGCCGTGGCCCGCATCGTCAACGATCCCGACACCGCGGCGGCACTGGTGCCCAGCCACCCCTTCGGGTGCAAGCGCCCGATCATCGACCAGGGCTACTACGAGACGTTCAATCGGGACAACGTCACGCTGGTGGACCTGCGGCAGGGACCCATCCGTGCGGTCACCCCGACCGGCATCGCCACCGAACAGGGCGACTACGAACTCGACGTGATCATCTACGCCACCGGGTTCGACGCCATGACCGGGGCGCTCTCGCGCATCGACATCAAGGGCCGCGACGGGGTGAGCCTGCGGGAGGTCTGGGACACCGAGGGACCGACTTCGTATCTCGGTCTGGCCGTCGCCGGTTTCCCGAACCTGTTCATCATCCAGGCTCCCGGAAGCCCCTCGGCGGCCACCAACTTCATCGCCGCCATGGAACAGCACGTGGAGTGGATCGGCGACTGCATCGGCTATCTGCGCGCGCACGGCCACCGCACCATCGAGGCGCAACCGCAGGCCCAACGCGACTGGATCGAGCACACCACCGCACTGGTCGAGCCCACGGTGCTGGCCCATCCCAGCTGCAACTCCTGGTACAACGGCGCCAACGTGCCCGGCAAGAAGCGCCGCTACATGGCCTACACCGCGGGCATCCCCGAGTACCGGCGGCGTTGCGACGAGGTCGCCGGTTCCGGCTATCCCGGCTTCGATCTAGGCTGAAAACCGTGCGTGCCCAGGACCGCTTCCGCCGGATCGCCCGCGAGCTCGGCGGTGTGCTGCCGCGCTCGCTGGACGCGCTCTCGGAGACACCGGCCTGGGACGGCAGGTCGGTGCGCGGGCTGCGCCAGCTCGGTGAGGTGGCCCTCGACGAGCTGGTGGTCACCGGCATGACGCTCACCGCGCCGCCCCCGCAGGTGCACACCGACATCGCCCGGTACGGCCCGGTGGCCGCCGAGCTGCGCGAGCTCGGCGTGCTGGGCGCCCACAGCGCACCGAAACCCCTGCAGCTGGGTGCTACCCGACGGCGCCTCGCCGGGCCGTTGGCGTTCGAGGAGATCACCTTCGAGCACGATCCGGGACTGCCGGCGGGGTTCGGTCCGCTGGGCGCCCCGGCAACCGCGGTGTGCCATATCGTCCGCCACGACGACGGCCCCCGCCCCTGGCTGGTATGGGTGCACGGCGCCGGGCAGGGGGGACTGTCGGATTTCGCGGTCGCCCGGGTGGGCCGGATCCACAACCGGCTGGGTTTCAACGTCGCGCTCCCCGTCCAGCCGGGGCACGGGGTGCGGCGGCGGTGGTGGCCGACCTATCCCGACACCGACCCGCTGGCCAACGTGGCCGGCATGATGCGCGCGGTCTCCGAGGTGCGGGCGGTGATCCGCTGGCTGCAGCCCGAGGCGACGGCGATCGCGCTGTCCGGGCTGTCACTGGGCAGCGGGGTGGCTGCGCTGGTCGCCGGGCTGGAGGACGGACTGGAGGGGGTGGCGGTCTACACCCCGATCCGCGGCCTCAACGCGATGATCGCCAACCACCTGCACCGCTGGGGCGGCGCCGCCGACGAGGTGCTGGCCGTGCTCAACTCCGACGTGGTCGCCGACCTGACGTCGGTCATCGACCCACTGGCGGTGGAGCCGCTGCCCCCGCCGCAGCGGCGCCTGATCGTGGGGGCCTGGCACGACCAGATGGCGATGCGCAACCCGGCGCTGGACCTGCACGAACGGTGGGGCGGCGAACTGCTGTGGCACGACGGCGGGCACGTCGGACACCTGCTCTCGGCCAGGGTGCACACCGAGACGGAGCGGTTTCTGCGCACCGTCGCCGGACGGACCTGAGAGCCCGGCACGCCCCTTACGGTGTGCCCGTCCCGTAGTCCGCGACGATCCGCGCACGCGCGGCCCGCAGTTCCTTCCGCAGGTCGTGCCCGGGCACCACCACCCACTGGAAGGCGATCCCGAACACCACGGCGGTGATCTCGCTGACGGCCGGCTCGAGGTCGACGTCGGCGCGCACCGAGCCGTCGGCGATGCCGGCGCGCAGTGCCGCCGCGACCTTCTCGGCGCCGCCGCTCAGCTGGGTTCGCACCCGCCGGCGCAGCGGCGAGGACGTCTTGGCCGCCTCGAACATCGCCACGAACATCGCTCGCAGGACATCGCGGTTCTCGGTGTGGAGTTCCTCGATCCGGTCGAAGTGCGCCAGCACCTGGGTCAGGCCGGTGGAGGCCGGGTCCGGATCGGGGTTGAGCCGCTTGACGTACTCGTGCAGGAACGCCTCCAGGATGGCGTCCTTGCTCCCGAAGCGGGCGTGCACCATCGCCCGGCTGTAGCCGGCTCGGCGGCCGATCTCCGCAGCGGTGGTTGCCTCCCAGCCCTTTTCGACGATCAGGTCCGCGGCGGCCCGCAGCAAACGCCGCGACGAGAGCTCGACGCGCTGAGGTTGGGTCAGCCCCCGGGAAGGCGACGGCACCCTTGCATGTTAGCCACCCGGGAACTAGCTTATTTGTTCAGTGACAAATTTCCTGGGTGCAGGTCGACGATGACCGCCGCCGGCCTGACGATCCCGTCCGGGATCGACGACCTGACACCGGCGTGGCTGACGCGGGCGCTGCGCGCCGGCGGGGCGGCGCCGGCCGCGACGGTCACCGGGGTCGCGGCCGAGCGGATCGCCGAGGACACCGGGTTCTCGGCGCTGCTGTACCGGTTGCACCTCACCGGAACCGGCGGTGTCCCCGCGACGGTGATCGCGAAACTGCCCGGTGAACCGGCGGCCCGGGCTGCGATGGAGCTGCTGGGCGGCTACCGCAGGGAGCTGGCGTTCTACCGTCACGTCGCCGGTGTCGCACCGCTGGGCACCGCGCGGTGCCTGGCCGCGCTCGACGCCGACGGCACAGAGGATTTCGTGCTGCTGCTCGAGGATCTGCGGGACTGGCACAACGCCGACCACCTCGCCGGGCTGTCGCTGGGACAGGTCCGGTCGTGTCTGGGCCAGCTGGCGGGCCTGCACGCCTGGTCGGTCCGGGCCGCCGATACCGCAGCGCCGGGGGAGTTCCCCGGTGTCGACTCTGCGGTGGCCCGAGAGCTGTTCCTGCCCGCATTCGCGCCGGGCTGGCAGGTCTACCTGGCGCACCGCGACGGCCCGGTCCCCGCCTCGGTGGCCGGCTTCGCCGAGCGGTTCGCCGAGCTGGCGCCCACGGCGTTGCGTGCGCTCTCGGAGCGTCCGGTATTGCTGCACGGCGACATTCGGGCCGACAACATGTTCTTCTCGGGTGGGCGCCTGAAGGTCGTCGACTTCCAGATGGCCGTCCGCGGCGCCGGTGCCACCGATATCGCCTACCTGGTCAGCCAGGGGTTGCCGACCGAGGTCCGCCGCGGACATGACGAGGAGCTGGTGGGCGAGTACGTGGACCTGCTGGCCGCGGGCGGGGTCACCGACTACCCCTTCGACACCGCCTGGCGGGACTACCGCTTCGCCGTCGCGTATCTGATCCACCTGCCGGTGATCATCCTCAACGGGTGGGACGCGCTGCCCGGGCGGTCCCGCGAGCTGTGCCTGACCCTGACCGATCGCGCGGTGGCCGCGATCGACGACATCGACGCACCGGAGGTCTTCGGATGACGCGCACCGCACGTGAGGTGGTCGAACTCTACAACCTGGTGGTATGGAACGAACGCGACTTCGCCCTGGCCGATGAGCTACTGGGCGACAACGTCATTCGCCACGACGTCGGAGAGGTGCAGGTGCTCACCCACGAGCAGGCCGTCGCTCGGGTGGTGGACAACTGCGCACTCTTCGACCGGATCCGCTTCGACCTCAAGCTCGTGGTCGCCGAACCCGACGGCGAGCATGTGGCGATCGTGTACGAGTCGCCGATGACGCCCAAGCAGGGCGACACGTTGACGATATCGAGCATGGAGATCTTCCGCGTGGTCGACGGCCGGATCGTCGAAGTCTGGAATTGCGGCTACAAGCAAGGAGTCTGGCAGTGACCGATACGACGACCCAGCCGGCGACCCAGCCGGCGCCCCTGGACGAGCTGGGCTACTACCTGTTGGCCGGCGCGGGCGGAACGGGGCCGGCCACCCTGATGGACGAGGCCCGCCGTGGGGAGGAGCTCGGCTTCGGAACGGCGTTCATCTCGGAGCGGTGGAACGTCAAGGAGGCGTCCTCGCTGACCGGCGCCGCTTGCGCGGTCACCACGCGGATGCAGATCGCCACCGCCGCCACCAATCACAACACCCGCCACCCGTTGATCACCGGATCCTGGGCGACCACCATGCACCGGCTCTCCGGCGGCCGGTTCACCCTCGGGATCGGGCGCGGTGTCGCGGCGATGTACTCGGCCTTCGGGATCCCGGCGGTGACGACCGCGGAGATGGAGGATTTCGCGCAGGTCATGCGGCGGCTGTGGCGGGGCGAACTGATCTTCAACCACGACGGACCCATCGGCAAGTACCCGGTGCTGTTCCTGGATCCCGACTTCGACGAGGACATCCGGCTGGCCCTGGTGGCGTTCGGGCCCAACACCCTGAAACTCGGCGGCCGGGCATTCGACGACGTCATCCTGCACACCTACTTCACCCCGGAGACGGTGCAGCGCTGCGTCCGGACGGTCAAGGACGCCGCCGAGCAGGCCGGCCGCGATCCCGAAGCGGTGCGGGTGTGGTCGTGTTTCGCCACCGTCGGCGACCATCTGCCCGAGGAGCTGCGGATGAAGAAGACCGTCGCCCGGCTGGCCACCTACCTGCAGGGCTACGGAGACCTGCTGGTGAACACCAACGGCTGGGATCCCGCTGTGCTGGAGCGTTTCCGGGCCGACTCGGTGGTGACCTCGATCCCGGGCGGCATCGACCACAAGGCCTCCGCCGATCAGATCGAGCACATCGCCACCCTGATCCCCGACGAGTGGCTGGAACCCGCGGCCACCGGGAGCGCCCGGCAGTGTGTGGACCGGATCCGCAAGGAATTCGACTACGGCGCCGATGCGCTCATCATGCACGGTGCCACGCCCGACGAACTGGAACCCATCGTGTCGGCGTACCGGGCCCGCGCCTGAACCGGACCCCTCAGCGGGGGTCGGTGCGGAACTGGTAGGAGCCCGCCGTGACGGCGCGGTCGCCGTTGCCCTCGTCGAACAGCCGCACCCGCACCAGTGCCGCGCCGTCGGCGACCGCCACGGTATCGGTCTCGGTGCGGAACGGTCCCACCTTGCCGCGGGCCATGAACATCACGTGTGAGGACACCCCCTGCAGGCGATCCGAGCCGGTCCGGGCGGCCACCGCGTCCAGTGCCGCCGTCTCCAGGATGACGAACTGGGGCCCGATGTGCAGGGCCGCGTCCGGGGAGGCGACCTCGGCCGCCAGTTCGGGCAGGGCCCAGCCACCGTCCGCGCGGCGGGAACCGCCGAACACCTGCCACAGCGGCGGCAGATCGGGTGAGTCGACCACCTCGATCGGATCCACCGGCATCTTCTGCAGCCCCCGCGGTGGCGTGCCGATGCTGATCCCCTGGCCCTCCGTCACGGCCAGGACGCGCTGTGGGCGCCCCGCCTCGACGATCACCGAGCGGCTGTAGCCCATCTGCCTCCCGCGCTTGAGGGTCTCCCCGCGTACCTCGAACCGGGTCACGTCGCGACCGGGGTCGAGAATCTGACACGAGTGCACCACCGGGTTGGGGACGGCCTCGAGGTCGGACATCCCGCCGCCCTCGGGGGAGGCGATGCCCAGCACCGCCAGCAGCAGCCCGCCGGTGGTGTTGCGCATGTCGTGCCGGACCGCGACGGTGTCGTCGGTGGGACCCAGGTCCATCGAGTCGTAGGTTCGGCCGATGTAGCGGTAGCTCAACAGCCCACCCCAGCGGGCCCGCAGCTCGGCGGCGTAGGCCTCGGGATCCTCGGCGAGGTTGCGGATATCCTGCGGCATGCGACGTTCAGCCCTCCCGGGTCGGGTCACGTCGCCACACCAGGGTGCTGCGTGTGGTCGCCCCGTCGGAGATGCTGTCCGCCGCCAGGACCAGCCGGTCGCCCTCGACGCGGACGTCACGCAGCTGCGGGCTTTCCAGCAGCTCCGGGATGGTCGACATTTCCACCCGGTGGTGCACCACCGCGGCGTCCTCGTCGAGATGGAAGCGGCCCCCGTAGGCGATGTAGTGGCCGAGTTCGGCGCCGGCGGGGTCCGGGGCCAGCTGAGCCGACATCCAGCCGTCGTCGGTGTAGAGGATCAGACCGCGGGGATGCGCCCCGAGCGGTTGGCGGACCTCGCCGGTCGCCGTGTCCCGGCTGTGGAACGACGAAAGCCGCCAGCCGCCGAGGATGGCGTTACGCAGCAATGACATTGATGACATTGATGACATTGATGACATTGACCAGTGACCTCCGGGTGGGCTTCATGGCAGGATCGCCGTCCGGGTGACCGGTGCGGCGGCGGCCTGGCGGCTGTAGAGGCCGCGCAGCAGGGCGGTGAGCAGCGCATCGCGGGTCTCGGCCGGGTCGATGAGTTCATCGAAGCCCAGGCTCTCCGCCGAGTTGAACGACGCCTGTAGTTCGGCCTCGCGGAGCTGCTCGGAGGTGTCGGCGTCGGTGTGTGCCGCCCGGGTCAGTGCCGCGGCGCTCATCGCCCCCATGGTGGCACCGGGATAGCCGAAGGTGGCGACCTGGCCGTCGAACCCGAGCAGCGACATCACCATGGAACCGAATCCGTACGCCTTGCGCAGGGTGAGATGCAGTTTGACGGTGGTGGCGGCGGTCTGGGCGGCGAACATCCGCGCGCCGGCGCGCAGCACCCCCGCCCGTTCGGAGCGGCTGCCCGGAAGCATGCCCGGGTTGTCGGCCAGGAAGACGATCGGCAGATGGAACGAGTCGGCGACCATGATGAAGTGGGCGGCCTTGTCGGCGGCGTCGGCGTCGATGGAACCCGCCATCACCCGCGGCTGATTGGCGACGACCGCCACGGGATGGCCGCCGAGGTGGGCCAGCGCGCAGACGATCCCGCGGCCGAAGCGCGGCTGCACCTCGAACCAGTCGGCGGTGTCGAAGACGACGTCGAGCACTGCGCGGATGTCGTAGACGCGCCGGTTGTCGCGGGGGACGATCTCGAGAAGTTCGGGCGTGGCGCGGGCTCGGGTGGCCGGGCCGTCCGCCCGCGGTGCCGGATATGACCAGGCGCTGGAGGGGAAGTAGGACAGGTAGCGCCGTATCTCGGCCAGGGCGGCCGCGTCGTCGGCCGCCACGTTGTGCACGACCCCGCTGGGCACCGCGACGGCCGGGCCGCCCAGGTCCTCCTTCGAGATCTCCTCGCCCGTCGACTCTTTGACCACCGGCGGGCCGGCGGTGAAGATCGCGCCCCGCCTGGTCATCACCCGGAAGTCGCACACCGGTGCCACCAGCGCGCCGTGGCCGGCCGACGGGCCGAGCACCGCGGCGAGTGTCGGCACCAGTCCCGAGCAGCGCGCCTGCGCGATCAGGTCGGTGGGGGAGCGCCCGCCGTGCTTACCGGGCCGGAACCCGGCCCCCTCGAGCAGCATCACCAACGGGATGCGGTTGCGGATCGCCAGTTCGGCGAGCCGGTAGCGCTTGGCGTTGCTGCCCGCGCCGATGGTGCCCGCCACTGTGGTGAAGTCCTCGGCACCGACCATCACGGGTCTGCCGCCGATCAGACCCGACCCCGCGACGATCCCGTCGGCGGCCACGTCGCCGCCGGTCAAGGTGCCCAGCTCGCGGAAGGTGCCGGCGTCCAGCAGTTCCCCGATCCTGGTGCGTGCGTCCAGCTTGCCCCCGGCGTGGTGGGCCGCGAGTCGCTCGGCGCCGCCCATCGCCCGCGCGCGAAGCCGCCGGCGTTCGAGGTCGGCGCGGGTGTCGTCCCAGGCGGACCGGCCGGCGGGGCCCCGTTCGGCCTCGGTCATGAGCCTCCTCGGTGGATCGACTGCGCCGAGTCTAGCGTCGGCCCGGCGCGGTCCCCGAGGCGGCGTTGACCGTACCGAATGACTTACTGTAGCGTCCCCGGCATGGTCGGGAGCCTGAAGATCGACCGCGGGATCCCCAGCCGTCTCGACCGGGTCCCCGAGACCGCGCGTTCCCACGAGGCCGCGGGTTATGACGGGTGCTGGACCGGCGAGATCAACCACGACCCCTTCCTGCCGCTGCTGCTGGCCGCCGAGCACACCGCCACCATCGAGGTGGGAACCAGCATCGCGGTGGCCTTCGCGCGAAACCCCATGACGGTCGCCCAGCTCGGCTGGGATCTGCAGTCGTATTCCGGTGGCCGATTCATCCTCGGACTCGGCACGCAGGTTCGCGCCCACATCGAGAACAGATTCGGTATGCCGTGGAGTCACCCGGTGGGTCGGATGGCGGAATTCGTTGCCGCGCTGAGACAGATCTGGTCCTGCTGGCAGACCGGCGACCGCCTCGACTTCCGGGGCGAGTTCTACACGCACACGTTGATGACCCCGATGTTCACCCCGGAGCCGACCGGCTGCCCACCGCCGAAGGTGTTCCTCGCCGCGGTCGGCGCCGCGATGACCGAGATGTGCGGAGCGCGTGCCGACGGCCTGCTCGTCCACGCCTTCACCACCCGGCGTTATCTCGACCAGGTGACCGTCCCGGCGCTGCTGCGCGGGATGGCGAGCAGCGGACGTCGCCGCGCCGAGTTCGAGGTGTCCAGTCCGGTCTTCGTGGTGACCGGTCGCGACGAGGGTGAGATGGCCACCGCCGCAGCGGCGTTCCGCAAGCAGATCGCGTTCTACGCCTCGACCCCGGCCTACCGGGGGGTGCTCGAACTGCACGGCTGGGAGGCGTTGCAGCCCGAGTTGCGCGCCCTGTCGCTGCAGGGACGCTGGGATGCGATGGCCGACCTGATCGACGACGAGATCCTCGCGGCCTTCGCGGTGGTGGCTCCGGTCGAGCGGGCGGGCGCCGCACTGCGGCAGCGCTGTGCCGGGGTGATCGACCGGGTGCTGCCCGGGTTCGCGCCCGGCACTCCGGAGCCGGTGGTCGAGGCGGTGCTCGCCGAGGTGCGAGCCGCGTGTTGAGCGGGCTGCCGGGACGGCCGGGTGGGCGTTCGGGGGATTCCGAAGGGAGAGCAGTGGACAGGATCGCCGGCAGGACCGTCGTCATCACCGGGGCCGCCCGGGGGATCGGATATGCCACCGCCGGGGCGCTGCTGGCCCGCGGCGCCCGCGTGGTCATCGGCGACCGGGACGTGCCGCGGCTGGAGGCCGCGGTCGAATCACTGGCCGGCGCGGGGCCGGTGTCGGGTCATCCGCTCGACGTCACCGATCCGGCGTCGTTCGCGGAGTTCGTCGCCCGGGCCCGCACCGACGGTGGCGGGCGGATCGACGTACTGGTCAACAACGCCGGCGTCATGCCCGTCGGGCACTTTCTGGAGCAGTCCGAGCAGGCCGTGCGCACCGCGATCGAGGTCAACGTGTGCGGGGTGCTGACCGGGTCGCGCCTGGTGCTGCCCGAGATGGTGGCCCGCCGTGGCGGGCACATCGTCAACATCGCCTCGCTGGCCGGCGTGGTGCCGGTTCCGGGTCAGGTGGTCTATGCGGGAACGAAGTTCGCCGTCGTGGGGCTGTCCACCGCCATGGCCGACGAGTTCTCCCCGCACGGGGTGGAGGTCAGCGTGGTGATGCCACCCTTCACCGCGACCGAGCTGATCGCCGGGACGAAGAGCACCGGGGCCAGCAGACCGGTGGCCCCGGAGGTGATCGCCGGCGCGGTCGTCGGGGTGCTCGACCGGCCCAGAACCCATGTGGCCGTGCCCTACCCGATGCGTTTCGTCTCCCCGGTCCTCTCGATGCTCGGGCCCCGTGCGCGTCGGTGGCTGCACCGCCGGATGGGTTCGGACCGGCTGTTCCTGGACTTCGACACCGCGGCGCGCCACGCCTATCACCAGCGCGCCGAGTCGGCCACCGGTGTGGTGGCCGCGCCCGCGCCGCCGACCCTTACTGAGTGACTTACCGCAACTGATACAGTTGGCCACACCCACGACGCCGGCGACCCGGCGCGGACCTCAGGGGGAGCTGTACATGGGCAATCCGGCGATCGATTCGGCGGCCGCGATGCTGGCCGATCCGCAGGCCTACACCGACGAGGCCCGACTCCACGAGGGGCTGGCCCACCTGCGGGCCACCGCGCCCGTGTCCTACGTCGACGTGCCGAACTACGCCCCGTTCTGGGCGATCACCAGGCACGCCGACATCATGGAGATCGAGCGGGCCAACGACGTGTTCACCAACTCGCCGAGGCCGGTGCTGGTGACCAAGGCGGGCGACGAGGCGCAGGCCGGCGTGGGGATCCGCACACTGATCCACACCGACGATCCCGAGCATCGCGACCTGCGTGCCATCGGCGCGGACTGGTTCCGCCCCAAGGCGATGCGCGCCCTGAAGGACCGCGCCGACGAGCTGGCCAGGATCTTCGTCGACAAGATGGCCGCCGAGGGGCCCGAGTGCGACTTCGTCCAGCAGGTGGCGGTCAACTATCCGCTCTACATGATCATGACCCTGCTGGGCGTCCCGGAATCGGACTTCGCGCTGATGCTCAAGCTGACCCAGGAGCTGTTCGGCAGCGACGACGACGAGTTCAAGCGGGGCGCCGACGCCGCCGAACAGATGACGGCCCTGGTGGAGATGTTCCAGTACTTCACCGCGCTGACGGCGTCACGGCGCGAACATCCGACCGACGATCTGGCGTCGACCATCGCCAACGCCCGGATCAACGGCGAGCCGCTGTCCGACATCGACACGGTGTCCTACTACGCGATCATCGCCGCCGCGGGCCACGACACCACCAGCGCCAGTATCTCCGGGGGGATGCACGCCCTGGTGGAGCACCCCGACCAGCTGACCCGGCTGCGGGCCGACATGAGCCTGATGCCGCTGGCGGTGGAGGAGATGATCCGGTGGAGCACCCCGGTCAAGGAGTTCATGCGTACCGCCCAGCGGGACTACGAGATTCGGGGGGTTCGCATCCCCGCCGGTGACTCGGTGCTGCTGTCCTACGTGTCGGGCAACCGGGACGAAGAGGTGTTCGACGACCCGTTCACCTTCGACGTCGGCCGGGATCCCAACCGGCACATCTCCTTCGGCTACGGCGTGCACTTCTGCCTGGGGGCGGCCCTGGCGCGCCTGGAGGTCAACAGCTTCTTCAGCGAGCTGCTGCCCCGGCTGGAGTCCGTGCAGCCGGCCGGAGCGCCCCAGCACATGGCGACCACCTTCGTCGGCGGTCTCAAACACCTGCCGATCCGGTACCGGCTCGGCTGAGCCGGCACCGGACCCGCCGGGTCAGCGCTGCATCGCCGTGGCGTCGTCCAGGCGGGCCTTGAAGTCGGTGTAGTCCGAGCCCGCCCGCTCCTTGTGGGCGGACAGGGCCCGGATCGACACATCGTGGCCGGTGACGCTGCCGCGCAGGGCGCCGACGGTGGCCTGCTCCCTCGGGACGTCCTTGAACGGGTCGAACTGATACCAGCGCATGGCGTTCTCGTGGGTGATCTTGTTGATCTCGTCGTCGGGAACCCCGTAGGTGTCGAACACCGCCCACAGTTCCTCGGGCGCCCCCGGCCACATCGAGTCACTGTGCGGGTAGTCCATCTCCCAGCAGATGTTGTCGATGCCGATCAGGTGGCGGTTCTTGACCCCGACCGGATCGGAGATGAAACAGGTCATGAAGTGCTCCCGGAACACCTCCGAGGGCAGCCTGCCGCCGAAATTCTGATGCGTCCACGTCGAGTGCATCTCATAGGTGCGGTCCACCCGGTCCAGGAAGTACGGGATCCAGCCCGTGCCGCCCTCGCTCAGGGCGATCTTGAGATCGGGATAGGCCTTGATGGGCGCCGACCACAGCAGGTCGGCGGCGGCCTGGACGATGTTCATCGGCTGCAGGGTGATCATCACGTCCATCGGCGCGTCCGGGGCCGTGATGGCCAGCTTGCCCGACGAGCCGATGTGCACGTTCATCACCGTCTCGGTGTCCACCAGCGCCTGCCACATCGGTCGCCAGAAGTCCAGGTCGTGAAAGCTGGGGTAACCCATGGCGGCGGGGTTCTCGGTGAAGGTCAGTGCGTGCACGCCCTTGTCGGCGACCCGGCGCACCTCCTCGGCACACAGCTGAGGGTCCCAGATCACCGGCAGCGCCATCGGGATGAACCGCCCCGGCGCGCTGGCGCACCACTCGTCGATGTGCCAGTCGTTGTAGGCCTGCACCAGGGCCAGGGAGAACTCGGAGTCCTCGGTGGCGAACAGCCGCGCCGCGAACCCGGGAAACGACGGGAAGTTCAGCGTCGCCAGCACCCCGCCGGCGGACATGTCCTTGACCCGCTCGGCCGGGTCGTAGCAGCCCTTGCGGATCTCGTCGAGGCCCTGGGGTTCCAGGCCGTACTCCTCCTTGGGCCGGCCGGCCACCGCGTTGAGCGCCACGTTGGGGATCACCACGTCGCGGAACTGCCAGGTGTCACTGCCGTCGGCGTTGTGCACCAGCCGCGGCGCCTCGTTGCGGTAACGCTCCGGCAGATGATTGGCGAACATGTCCGGCGGCTCGATGATGTGATCATCCACGCTGATCAAAATCATGTCGTCTTTGTTCACGGCGAGGATCCTCTCCCGATAGCGCAACGGTATGCCACCACAATAGCGACATCGCCGACCACGCGAAGCCTGGTCGAGGTTTACAGATCGAGCCGAAGGTGTCAGGCCGTCAGCAGCGGGGCGAGCCACTCGAGCTCGCCGGGCAGCTGCGCGCTCCAGAACGACGCGTTGTGCCCGCCCGGGGAGAACCCGCCGGCCGGCGGGGTGGGCAGCTGGGCGACGAACTCCCGGGTCGCCGCGTAGAACGGGTCCGAGGTTCCACAGTCGATCCGGATCGGGATCTGCGCCAGCGCGGGCAGCCCGAAGACGCTGTTCGCGTCGAAGTCGCCGGGCCCGTCGAAGGCCCCCGGCGCCGTCGCGCCCGAGGACAACCACAGTGCGGGGCTGACCGCGCAGATCGCGGCGGTACGCGCCGGACCCAGTCGCGCGCCGAGCAGCAGGGCGCCGTAACCACCCATCGACCAGCCCAGGAACGCCACCCGGGAGGTGTCCAGACCCTGCGAGCCCAGCATCGGGATCAGCTCGTCGAGCACCATCGCGCCCGAGTCCTCGCCGGAGCTGCGCTGGTGCCAGTAGCTGCCGCCGCCGTCGACGGCCACCACGGCGAACGGGGGCAGCCCGGCCGCGACGGCCTGCGCCAGGCCCTGCTCGACGCCGCCGGCCATCACGGTGGCCGCGTCGCTGCCCTTGCCGTGCAGCGCGATCACCGGTCGCAGCGGCGCCGTCTGCCCGGGCGGGCGGGCGATGGCCCAGTTGGTGTTCACGCCCCCGCGGGCCGCCGAGACGAACGAACCGGTGACCATCGTCGGGGCCGGTGCGGCCGCCGCGGGCTCCAGCGGTGCGGGCGGGCCCAGCGGCGCGCCGAGGCCCGTCATCGCGACCGACGGTTTGCCGGCCGGGGTGCCCGCGTCGAGCATCCCGCCCAGAACCGAGGCGCCGGCGGCGCCCGCCGCCGCCCCGGCACCCAGGCGCAGCAGGGTCCGTCGGCTCAGCTCGGGCATGCCGTCATCTTGCCACCGGTTTCCTCCCGGGGTCTGCCGGCTCCTCGCCCGGCGGCCAGGGTCCGGACCGGGTTTGACGGAAAACGCCCAGCGTGACCGGGGTGACTGGCAGCATGACTAATCGTGACGGCAGCAGTCACTCCGAAGGGAGAACGGCGACGGTGCGCATTGGTCAGCGCCGCCGCCGACTTGCTGTGCGAAGGCGGATTCGAGGCGGTCCGGCATCGGGCCGTCGCGCGCCGGGCCGGCCTGCCGCTGGCGTCGACCACCTACTACTTCTCGTCGCTGGACGAACTGATCGCGGCCGCGGTCGAATACGCCGGACTGCGCGAGGTCGCCGAGCTGCGCGGCCGGGTCGCCCGGCTGTCACGACGCCGGCGCGGCGCCGAATCCACCGCAGACCTGTTGGTCGACCTGCTCGTCGACGGTGCCCCCGGCGCCGTGGGCATCGAGCAGCTCGTGTCGCGCTACGAGCGCTACATCGCGTGCGCGCGCCAGCCCGAGCTGCGCGAGATCCAGCGGGGGGTCCTGCAACAACGCGCGGAGGCGGTCGGTGAGGCGGTGGTGCGATGCGGGCGCACGGTCCGGCCCGCCATGCTCGCGGCGCTGGTCTGCACCATCGACGGGGCGGTGATGGCCGCGCTGGTCGACGACATCGACCGTGTGCGGGCCACCGCACGCGCCACCCTGATCGACGTGATCGACGTGCTCGCGCCGTTCGAACGCGTCGCACGGGTTTGATCCCGCCCGGGGACGGCAATGAACCCGGGCGTGAGTGTTGCCACCCTCGTCGACGCCGCTCTGGACCGCTCGGTCTTCCTCGGCTACACCAAGGTGGGTTCGCGGCTGCGCCGCCGGTGGTGGCCCGAGGGGCCCCGGAGGGGGTCGATGGCGGGCAAGCGGGTGGTGGTCACCGGGGCCACCTCGGGTATCGGGGAGGCGATGGCACGGTCCTTCGCCGAGCTCGGCGCCACCGTGCATCTACTGGGACGTAACCCGCAGAAGGTCGCCGCCTCGGCCGGCAGGATCCGCGGCGCGCTGCCCGGCGCACAGGTCGTCGAGGAGATCTGCGACGTCTCCGATCTGGACGCGGTGCGGGCGTGGACGGCCGACCTGCGGTCGCGGATTCCCGCACTGCACGGGCTGGTGCACAATGCCGGGTCGATGCCGCCGGAACGCGCCGAGACGGCGCAGGGCCACGAGACCCAACTGGCCGCCCACGTGCTGGGACCCCATCTGATGACCGAGGAGCTGCTGCCGCTGCTGCGGGCCGCCGGCGGGGCCTCGGTGGTCTGGATGTCCTCGGGCGGGATGTACACCGCACCGCTCGTCGACGACGACCTGGAATCCCGGGAGGACTACAGCGGGATCCGGACCTACGCGCGGACCAAACGCATGCAGGTGGTGCTCGCCGACGCGTGGGCCGACCGGCTGGCCGGTACCGACGTGCGGGTGGAGAGCATGCATCCCGGCTGGGTCCGGACGCCCGGCGTCACCGAGTACCTGCCCCTGTTCGACCGGGTCACCGGACCGCTGTTGCGCGACGCCGCCGACGGCGCGGACACCGCGGTCTGGCTGGTGGCCACCCGCCCGCCGTCTCGGCCGGGCCATTTCTGGCATGACCGGGCCCAGCGCCCGACGACCTTCGGCTGGCAGCGCGGCACGGACCCGCAGCGGGTGGCACGGTTCCTGGCGCAGGTCACGGAGCTGACCGGCACACCCGACCCCTGGCCGCGCTGAGGCCCGGCGCACACGGCTCATGCGGCTCATTCACCGGAGCCGCGCTGGAGCCGGTTCTGCAGCAGACCGATTCGGTGGGCGTTGCCCGGTAGCTCCAGGTAGCGGCGCCCGAACGCCATCAGCAGTACGTCGTCGAGGCGGCGCACCGCCCCCGGCGGGAAGCGGTAGTCCATCGCGGCGTTCACGGCGTCGGCGTCGACACCGGCCAACACCGCGTCCAGCTCCTCCAGTGAACGCACCCCCAGATCGGCGAGCAGACCGGAGATCCACGCGTAGCGGTCGGTGCGCGACCAGCCGGCGTCGGGGAACCGGTTGCCCAGATACGTGGCCAGCACCGGGGTCGGGATGCGGGGCTCCCCCTCGCTGCGGGTGTCCACCGGCGGAGCCGAGGACCGCAGCCGTTCCCGGATCGCCGAGAACTCCAGGTCGGCCAGCTCCAGCAGACCGGCGGCCAGCGTGAACCGCCGGTCCAGGTCCGGCGCGTCCTCCTCGGGAATTGAACCCTTGTACCGGATTTCGTGTTCGAACTCCGCCCAGGCGTGCTGCAGGATGGTGCGCACCTGAATCGACGCCGGTTGCTGCTCGCCCTCGACGGCGACCAGCAGATGCCGGCTGGCGTAACCCCAGCGGCCGGCGCTGGCCGTCTCCAGTCCCATGTCCCGGTCGTCGAGCAACTGCATCTCGTCGCCGAGCAGGGTGGCCACCGCGTCGACGTCGTCGCGCAGGTAGGTGATCACCCGCAGACCGATCTGGTCGGTGATCTCCGAGAGGGGGTCGCTGTAGAGCCGCTGCCCGTCGACGATGCGTTCGGCCTTGGCGGCGAAGGACGCCACCGTCTTGGTGCGCGCGGTGACACTGAGGTAGTTGATGCCGGCCTCGTCGAGCAGGGCGGTCACCCTGCCCAGGTAGCGCTCGGTGCTGTGCTTGAGCGCCGGGCGGCGTTCGGTGTAGGTGGCGATGGCGTCCTGCACCGCCCCCGGCGTCGTCTCCGGGGGCGCCGGGTGAAGATCGGCCGGCAGCGTCGGGGTCACGATGTAGCCGGTCTGGAAGTCCCCGTAGACGGTCACATCCTCGGGCCGGGCGGCGGCGTACATCGCGACGTAGGCGCAGATCACCGCGTCGACGGGATCCTCGGCGCGGCGCAGCTCACTCTTGCGGTCGGCGCGTTCCACGCCGGCCCGCAGCCGCTGCCAGTCGGGATTGTCGTCGACGCGCAGCGCTGGCGTCGCCGTGGCCAGGCCCTCGATGAGGTCCATCAGCCGCAGCAGCTCCGAACGCAGCTGGGCGACGCTGCGTCCCGGCTTCGCCTTGTATTTCAGGGTGCGGCCCAGCCGGAACAGCGCGATGGTCGCCGGGTGCGGGTAGACCTCGATCGCCCGGCGGGCCGCGGTCGACCCGGGATCCATGTCGAGGTCCAGCGCGTCGGCCAGCACCGCCGCCCGTGGGGTGCCGGCGAATTCGGGCTTGCCGGTGTTGGCCGGGTGCGCCCCGGCCTGGAACCGGCCGAAGTCGGCGTTGAGTGCGCGTTCGGCCGGCCGCTGCCCGGTCGGGTTGGTGACGATCAGCGGCGCGTCGATGGCGACCAGGCACCCCTCGGCGGTGTACGGGCGCAGGGCGGCCCGGATGCTGTCGTCGTCTCCGGCGGCCCCGACGTGCACCAGCCGGCCCGACTCGGCGTCGACCGCGGCGACACCGCTGGGCCGACGCTGCCCCCAGGCCAGGTCCACACCGACGAAGAACATGGCCTCAACTCTGGCGCACACACCGGCTCCAGGTGTCCTCACCCCACCCGTTTCCCCCGGCGTTTCGCCCGCGGGCGGCCCGTAAGCTGTGTGTTCGTGAGCATTCCCAACGTCCTGGCAGCGCGCTACGCCAGCGCTGAGATGGTCCGGATCTGGTCTCCGGAGGCCAAGATCGTCGCCGAGCGCCGGCTGTGGCTGGCCGTCCTGCGGGCCCAACTGGAGCTGGGGGTGGGCAGCGTGCCCGCCGCCGCCGTCGACGACTACGAACGGGTGCTCTCCGACGTCGACCTGGACTCCATCGCCGCCCGCGAGCGGGTGACCCGCCACGATGTCAAGGCCCGCATCGAGGAGTTCAACGCGCTGGCCGGCCACGAGCACATCCACAAGGGGATGACCAGCCGTGACCTGACCGAGAACGTCGAACAACTGCAGATCCGCCGGTCACTGGAGCTGGTGTTCGCCCACGGTGTGGCGGTGGCCGCCCGGCTGGCCGACCGGGCCGCGGCCTACCGCGACCTGGTGATGGCCGGCCGCAGCCACAACGTCGCCGCGCAGGCCACCACCCTGGGCAAGCGGTTCGCCTCGGCGGCCCAGGAGACACTGCTGGCGCTGGCGCGCGTCCGCGACCTGCTCGACCGCTACCCGTTGCGCGGGATCAAGGGCCCGATGGGTACCGCCCAGGACATGCTCGACCTGTTCGACGGCGACACCGCCCGGTTGGCCGAGCTGGAGCGCCGCACCGCGTCGTTCCTGGGGTTCTCGACGGTGCTCACCAGCGTCGGGCAGGTCTACCCGCGGTCGCTGGACCACGACGTGCTCTCGGCCCTGGTGCAGCTGGGCGCGGGGCCTTCCTCGTTCGCGCACACCGTGCGGCTGATGGCGGGCCACGAGCTGGTCACCGAGGGGTTCGCGCCGGGCCAGGTGGGTTCCTCGGCCATGCCGCACAAGATGAACACCCGCAGCTGCGAGCGGGTCAACGGTCTGCAGGTGGTGCTGCGCGGCTACGCCTCGATGGCCGCGGAGCTGGCCGGGGCGCAGTGGAACGAGGGCGATGTGTTCTGCTCGGTGGTGCGCCGGGTGGCACTGCCGGACGCCTTCTTCGCCATCGACGGGCAGACCGAGACCTTCCTGACGGTGCTCGACGAGTTCGGTGCCTACCCGGCGGTCATCCAGCGCGAGCTCGACCGCTATCTGCCGTTCCTGGCCACCACCCGGATCCTGATCGCCGCGGTGCGCGCCGGGGTGGGCCGCGAGACCGCGCACGAGGTGATCAAGGAGCACGCCGTGGCCGTCGCGCTGGCCATGCGGGAGCAGGGCCGCGAACCCGACCTGCTGGACCGGCTGGCCGCCGACCCGCGCCTGCCGCTCGACCGCGCCGCCCTGGAGGCCGCGCTGGCCGACAGGCAGGCGTTCACCGGGGCCGCCGGGGACCAGGTCGACCAGGTGGTCGCGGCGGTGCAGAAACTCCTCGAGCAGTATCCGGAGGCGGCGGGCTACACGCCCGGCGCGATCCTGTGACCACCGGGAACCTGGCCGCGGTCGACCTCACCGACCTCGACAACTTCGCCGCCGGGTTCCCGCACGAGCTGTTCGCGCTGCACCGCGCGCAGGCGCCGGTGTTCTGGCACGAACCCACCGCGCACACCCCCGACGGCGAGGGTTTCTGGTCCGTCGCCGGCTACGCCGACACCCTGGCCGTGCTGCGTGATCCGGAGACCTTCTCCTCGGTGACCGGCGGGTCACGCCCCTTCGGCGGCACCCTGCTGCAGGACCTGCCGATCGCGGGCCAGGTGCTCAACATGATGGACGATCCACGGCACGGCCTGATCCGGCGGCTGGTCAGTTCCGGGCTGACCCCCCGGATGATCGGGCGTGTCGAGGACGATCTGCGGGCCCGCACCGCCCGGCTGCTCGACGCCGGATCGGGCCGGTCCTTCGACTTCCTGGTGGACGTCGCCGCCGAGCTGCCGATGCAGATGATCTGCATCCTGCTGGGGTGCCCGAGACCGAGCGGCACTGGCTGTTCGAGGCGATCGAGCCGAACTTCGACTTCGGCGGCTCCCGCTCGGCGTCGATCAGCCGGCTCTCGGTCGAGGAGGCCGGTTCGCGGATCTACGGCTACGGCATGGACCTGATCGCCGCCAAACGGGACCGGCCCACCGACGACATGCTCTCGGTGGTGGTCAACGCGCAGGTGGACGACCCGGAGGCGCCCACGCTGTCGGATCTGGAGCTCTACCTGTTCTTCAATCTGTTGTTCTCCGCGGGCGCGGAGACCACCCGCAACGCCGTGGCCGGGGGCCTGCTGGCGCTGGCCGAGCACCCCGACCAGTACGACGCCCTGCGTGCCGATCCCACGCTGCTGCCCACCGCCGTCGAGGAGATGGTCCGCTGGACCACGCCCTCGCCGTCGAAGCGCCGCACCGCCACCCGCGACACGGTGCTGGGCGGGCATACGATCGCCGCCGGCCAGAAGGTGCAGGTGTGGGAGGGGTCGGCCAACCGCGACCCCGCGGTGTTCGCCGACCCGGACCGCTTCGACGTCGGCCGCCGGCCCAACCCGCACCTGGGGTTCGGGCAGGGTGTGCACTACTGCCTGGGCGCCAACCTGGCCCGGCTGGAGCTGCGGGTGCTCTTCGAGGAGCTGCTGAACCGGTTCGGGCGGGTCGAGGTGGCCGCGCCCGTCGAGTGGGCCCGCAGCAACCGCCACACCGGCATCCGACACCTCTACGTCACCCTCACCCCGTGATTTCGGTGCACCTGGTCCCGCTGGGCGGGACTCAGTGCACCGAAATCACGCGACGGATCTCGGCGATGACCCGGTCCGGCCGCTCGGTGAGATGCCACCAGGTGAAGCGCAGGACCTGCCAGCCCAGCAGTGACAGCGTGTTCTGCCTGGTCCGGTCGTTCTGGAAATCCGCGACATCGCTGTGAAACGCCCAGCCGTCGACCTCCAGCGCCACCTTCAGGTCGGGAAACCCGACGTCGACCAGGTACCCGCCCACCGCGAGATTGGCCACCCATCCCGTGATGCCGGCGGACCTCAGCAGGGTGATCAGCAGCCGCTCGGCGTGCGAACGGGCTCCGTCGCCGGCGCCGTGCAGCAGCATCCGCGCCCGCGGCGACCCATAGCGTCCCTTGTTGCGCAGATGTGCCTGCCACAGCTCGGGCAGGTCGGCGTGCCGCTGCAGCGCACGGTCCATGACGAACGCCGGGGTCTCCACCGCGGTCAGTGCCAGCGACGTCACCCGCAGTCCCTGCCGCTCGACGGTGTCGTGCGGGCCGAGGTCGCGCCGTCGCGTGCGCGTCCCCGGGTGCCGGCGGCCGGTCGACACCCGCGGCACCGTCACCTCGACGATCTCGGGAGCCCGGTCGACCAGGCGGTGCCACCAGGCGGCGGACAGTCCGCTGGCCGCCGCGTGCGGGCCGTAGCCCCACACCGACGCCCGGACGCGTGCGGAGTCGGTGAAGGGACGGTCGGCGACGAAGTAGACGCCCCGCGCGCACCGGCGCCAGTGCCCCGACTGCACGCGGCGGTGCACCGCACGTCTGTCCATGCCCGCGCGCTGCGCCTGTTCCAACGTGATGACGCCGTCATGGCGCCGCAGGAAATCATCGATCACGACAAGTTCGACTGCCGGGCCGCACGACCGGTTCCCCCGCGATTTCGGTGCAGCTGGTCCCGCTGGGCGGGACTCAGTGCACCGAAATCACGATTTCCAGGGGGTGGCGATGCCCGCCGCGCGCAGTTCGAGGGTGGCCAGGCCGCGCACCGCGATGGGGTCCTCGCGCCGCCAGGCCCCGACCGGGTCGATGCTGACCGCGGCCAGCCGGGATAGCGGGCGGTTGGCCAGGGCCCGCAGGGCCAGCAGCTGTTCGCCGGCCGGTGTGGCGGCCAGCGTGATCGCGGTCCACTTGCGCCGGAAGAACCGGATCCGCAGGAACAACCAGGGCATCGCGGCGGCCAGGATGGGCGGCGCGGCCACCGCCAGGGCCAGCACCCAGGCCAGCCAGCTGGCGGTGGTGTCCAGGTTGTGTCCGGCCCCGGCGATGTCGAGGGCGGCCTCGCTGGCCGAGGTCAGCGGTTTGCGCAGGTCGTCACCGATGAACGGGACGTTGTCGATGCCGTTGCCGGCCGAGTCCAGACCGTCGGAGACGCCGTTGGCGCCGCGCTCGACCTGCCGGCCCACCTCGGCAATGATCGACACCGCGGCGTGCACCGCCATGCCCACCATCACCCAGATGGCGGTCCACGCCACTACCGCCACATCACTGAGCAGCTGCAGCAGCAGCCGGTGCGGGGTGGTGGCGTAGGGCAGGAACTTCGATCTCATGGGGTCGATCCCAGCACGCCGCGCGCGGCGCCGTGGTCGATAGGGTGACGTGGTGCGCCCCCCTCTGTCTGACTACCAACACCTGGCCAGCGGCAAGGTTCGCGAGCTCTACCGTGTGGACGACGAGCATCTGCTCTTCGTCGCCTCGGACCGGATCTCGGCCTTCGACTACATCCTCGACAGCGAGATCCCGGACAAGGGCCGGATCCTGACGGCGATGAGCGTGTTCTTCTTCGATCTGGTCAGCGCGCCCAACCATCTGGCCGGCCCGCCCGACGATCCGCGCATTCCCGCCGAGGTGCTCGGCCGGGCGCTGGTGGTGCGCAGGCTGGAGATGGTGCCCGTCGAGTGTGTGGCACGGGGCTATCTGACGGGGTCCGGGCTGATCGACTACGAGAAGACCGGCTCGGTGTGCGGGATCGCGCTGCCGCCGGGGCTGGGGGAGGCCAGCCGGTTCGCCGAGCCACTGTTCACCCCGGCGACCAAGGCCGAACTCGGCGCCCACGACGAGAACATCTCCTTCGACGACGTCATCGACCTGGTCGGGCCGGTGCGCGCCAATCAATTGCGGGAGCGGACGTTGCAGACCTACATTCAGGCCGCCGATCACGCCCTGACCAAGGGCATCATCATCGCCGACACCAAGTTCGAGTTCGGTGTCGATCCGGACGGCAACCTGCGGCTGGCCGACGAGGTGTTCACCCCCGACTCGTCGCGGTACTGGCCCGCCGACTCCTATCGGCAGGGAGTGGTGCAGCCCAGCTACGACAAGCAGTTCGTGCGCAACTGGCTGACCGGACCGGAGTCGGGGTGGGACCGCCACGGTTCGCAACCCCCGCCGCCGCTGCCGCCGGATATCGTCGACGCCACCCGCGACCGCTATATCGAGGCCTACGAGCGTATCTCGGGTCTTCGCTTCGCCGACTGGATCGGACCGGCCGCGTGAGCGCCCCACAGCCGACTCCGCCGGTGGCCAAGCGGGTGGACTCCCGCAGGGAGTTCCACGGCGATGTGTTCAACGACCCCTACGAGTGGTTGCGGGACAAGTCCGATCCGGAGGTCATCGCCTACCTGGAGGCCGAGAACGCCTACACCGACGCGGTGACCGCACGCCTGGAACCGTTGCGCCAGCGCATCTTCGACGAGATCAAGGCCAGGACCAAGGAGACCGACCTCTCGGTGCCGACCCGGCGCGGCGAGTACTGGTACTACTCGCGCAGTTTCGAGGGCAAGCAGTACGCGGTGCATTGTCGTTGTCCGATCGGTCATCCCGACGACTGGAGCCCGCCGATCCTCGACGAGCACACCGAGATCCCCGGCGAGCAGGTCTTGCTCGACGAGAACCTGTTGGCCGAGGGGCACGACTACTTCGCGCTCGGCGCGGCCGCGGTGAGCACCGACGGCAGCGTGCTGGCGTTCTCCGTCGACGTGCTCGGGGACGAGCGCTACACCCTGCAGTTCAAGAACCTGCAGACCGGCGAGCTCTATCCCGACGAGATCGCCGGTATCAGCGCGGGGGTGACCTGGGCCGCCGACAACGAGACGGTGTACTACTGCACCGTCGACGACGCGTGGCGGCCCGACACGGTCTGGCGGCACCGGCTGGGCAGCGGGCTTCCCGACGTGAAGGTCTACCACGAGCCCGACGAGCGCTTCTGGATCGTGGTGGGGCGCACCCGCAGCAACGCCTACGTGCTGATCGGGGCCGGATCGGGCATCACCTCGGAGTTCTTCTACGCCGACGCCACCGACCCGGACGCGGAGTTCACCAGCGTGCTGCCCCGGCGCGAGGGAGTGGAGTACTCCGTCGAGCACGCCGTCGTCGGGGGTGAGGACCGGTTCCTGATCCTGCACAACGACGGCGCGGTGAACTTCGAGCTGAACGAGGCGCCCGCCGCCGATCCGAGCGCTCAGCGCACCCTGATCGCGGGCCGCGACGACGTCCGGCTCGAGGGGGTCGACGCGTTCGCCGGTCATCTGGTGGTCAGCTACCGCCGCGAGGCGCTGCCGCGCATCCAGCTGTGGCCGATCGGCGACACGGGCGGTTACGAACCGCCCCACGAGATCTTCTTCGATTCGGAGTTGATGGCCTCCGGGCTGAGCGGCAACCCGAACTGGGACGCCCCCCGGTTGCGGATCGCGGCGACGTCGTTCGTGGTTCCCGCGCGGGTCTACGACCTCGACCTGGCCACCAACGAGCGGATTCTGCTGCGCGAACAGCCGGTCCTGGGCGACTATCGGCCCGAGGACTATGTCGAGCGCCGGGACTGGGCGACCGCCCCCGACGGGGTGCGGGTGCCGATTTCTCTGGTGTACCGCAAGGGGATCGAGCACCCCGGTCCCGCGCTGCTCTACGGCTACGGGGCCTACGAGTCCTGCGAGGACCCGAGGTTCTCGATCGCGCGGCTGTCGCTGCTGGACCGTGGGGTGGTGTTCGCCGTGGCCCACGTCCGCGGCGGCGGGGAACTGGGGCGGCTGTGGTACGAGCACGGCAAGATGTTGATGAAGAAGAACACCTTCACCGACTTCGTGGCCGCCGCCGGGCACCTGATCGACTCGGGCCTGACCCAGCCGCAGAACCTCGTCGCACTCGGTGGCAGCGCGGGCGGTCTGCTGATGGGCGCGGTGGCCAACATGGCCCCGGATCTGTTCGCCGGGATCCTGGCCCAGGTGCCCTTCGTGGACCCGCTCACCTCGATCCTGGACCCGTCGTTGCCGCTGACCATCACCGAATGGGACGAGTGGGGAAACCCGTTGAGCGACAGCGAGGTCTATGCCTACATGAAGTCCTATTCGCCCTATGAGAACGTCGGGGCGCACGACTATCCGGAGATCCTGGCGATGACCTCGCTCAACGACACCCGGGTGCTCTACGTCGAGCCGGCCAAATGGGTTGCCGCGCTGCGTCACACCAAGACCGACGGTCATCCGGTGCTGTTGAAGACGCAGATGGCCGCCGGTCATGGAGGCATCAGTGGGCGCTACGAGCGCTGGCGGGAGACGGCGTTTCAGTACGCCTGGCTACTGGCCACCGCCGACCGCGACCACTACGGCAGCGGCCAGGTAGGCGACCTGCTGGGCTGAGCGCAGCCACAGCCGCGTCGTCATCGAGGCCGGCGGGTTGGGCATCCGCGCGGCGTGCACGTTGGCGGGGAACATCACCAGCAGCAACACGGCCAGCCCCGCCGCCGCGCCGACCCGCGTCACCGGGAAGAGCAGCCCGGCGGCGCCCAGCAGTTCCAGCACGCCGGTGACGGTCACCAGCAATGCCGGGGCCGGCAGTCCGGGCGGCACGATGGCGATCATTTCGGCCCGCCGCGGCGGGACGAAATGCGCGATGCCGGTGAGCGTGGCCCGCGCCGATCCGGCCACGGCCCGGCTGGCCGCGTGGTCGCTGGTGCACGGGTTCGCCACACTGTGCCTCAACGAGGCCGTCGTCGTCGACGACCCGGCCGCGGCCGCGGAAACCCTGGGGCGATGCTCTTCGACGAATGAGCGGCCTGCTCTGCGGGCCGCGGT
This sequence comes from Mycolicibacterium palauense, assembly GCF_002592005.1. Taxonomy (GTDB): domain Bacteria; phylum Actinomycetota; class Actinomycetes; order Mycobacteriales; family Mycobacteriaceae; genus Mycobacterium; species Mycobacterium palauense. The sequence goes on from NZ_NVQF01000002.1 coordinate 164,457, forward strand.
GTTAGCGTGGCGCCCGTGAGTCTCACCGATATCCCCCTGACGACCCTGGACGGCAAGCCCACCTCGCTGGCGGAGTACTCCGACAAGGCGGTGCTGCTCGTCAACGTCGCCTCCAAGTGCGGCCTGACACCGCAATACGGTGCCCTCGAGCAGCTTGCCCGGGACTACCGGGACCGGGGGCTCGTGGTGATCGGGGTGCCGTGCAACCAGTTCATGGGCCAGGAGCCCGGCAGCCCCGAGGAGATCGCCACCTTCTGCTCCACCACCTACGGGGTCACGTTCCCGCTGCTGGAGAAGGCCGAGGTCAACGGTCCCGGTCGGCACCCGCTGTATGCGGAGCTGACCAAGACCGCCGACGCCGAGGGTGCGGCCGGGGACATCCAGTGGAACTTCGAGAAGTTCCTGCTGGCACCCGGGGCCCGGGTCGTCGGGCGGTTCCGCCCGCGCACCGAGCCGGATGCACCGGACGTGGTCGCGGCCATCGAGGCGGTGCTGCCCGGCTGAATCGCCGGGACTTGTCACCGCACGTCCGGGTGTCCGACACCGTCTGGACACCTGCGCTTGACACACTGAGGGCGTGGCTGGGCAACTGATCGTCTCGGTGTCCGGGATCAGCGACCGGACGGTGGCCGACGTCGACGCATTCGCTGCCGAGCTGGCGTCCCGGGCGGTCCCGCTGTCGCTGTTGATCGCCCCGCGTCTCAAGGGTGGCTACCGCCTCGACCGCGACGATGCCACCGTGGACTGGCTGACCGATCGCCGCGCCGGCGGTGCGGCGATCGTCCTGCACGGCTACGACGAGGCCGCCACCAAACGGCGCCGCAGCGAATTCGCCAGCCTGCCCGCACACGAGGCCAATCTGCGCCTGATGGCCGCCGACCGGGTGCTCGGGCACCTCGGGCTGCGCACCCGGCTGTTCGCCGCGCCCGGGTGGACGGTCTCTGCGGGCGCGGTCACCGTGCTGCCCCGCAACGGTTTTCGTTTGATCGCGGGTCTGACCGGGATCACCGACCTGGTGCGCGGCAGCAGCGTGCGCACCCGGGTGCTGGGCATCGGGGCGGGTTTTCTCGCCGAGCCCTGGTGGTGCCGGACCCTGGTGCTCGCCGGCGAACGCACCGCCCGCCGCGGTGGAATCGTGCGGGTCGCGGTCAGTGCCCGGGCGCTGGGCAAGCCCGGCCCCCGCCAGGCGGTGCTCGACGCCGTCGATCTCTCGTTGCTGCACGGTTGCACTCCGACGGTGTACCGCTGGTTGCCGAAACCGGCGCTGGAATCCGCCGCCTGACTCGTTGAGCCCCAGCGCCGGCCCCGTCGGCGGCTACCCTTACCGTCGCTGCCGGGACGCTCCCGGCCGGCGGGCCCCGGGCCCGACTCGCCCAGCCGTGGAGGACGCCGTGACATCCAGAGTGCATCCAGCCGCAGCGCTGGTCGTCGTCGCACTGTGTGCCGCCGGGTGCGGCGCCGACACCGCCCGGCCGGCGTGGGCGGTGCTGACCGAGCTCGGGCGCGACGACGTGCCCATGCGCCCGGGCGCCAACGTCCGCCTCTTCAACGAGGTTGATCTCAACGCCCGGGGTCTCGTCGACTACGACACGGCCACGGGGTATCTCACGCTGCAGCCGGGGACCTATCGGGTCGACGGCTGGTCGCTGACGACATTCGGCTACGAGTTGACCAAAGACGAGCAGGCGCAGACGTTCTCGGCCCCCGGGTACGCCTTCCTGTGGAACGTGGACACGGAGCGCATCGAACTGCTCGGATCCATGCAGGACCCGTTGTACGGGCAGCCGAGCATTCTCGACGGCATTGTCGAGGTCCCGGCGAGCACCCGGTACTACCTCGCACACCAGAACGGCAGAAATGTCGCCGGCATCCACCTCCAGGTGCACGATCCCGACGCCACGATGCCCGACGGGTCGGTGTCGACGAATCACGCCTTCGCGCGCCTGGTCGTCGAGCCCCTGTGAGGCGGAGCCGAACGTCGGGCTCCTGTGAGGCGGAGCCGAACGTCGGGCTCCTGAGGCGGAGCCGAACGTCGGGCTCCTGAGGCGGAGCCGAACGTCGGGCTCCTGAGGCGGAGCCGACAATCGGATCCTGAGGCGGAGCCGACCTTCGGATCCTGAGGCGCAGCCGAAGGTCCGATGCCCGGGAGGGCTCAGGCCAATGCCGCCAGTTCCGGCGGTTCGGCGCTTCCGCGCAGTCGTGACGCGTCCTGACCCGGCGGGTTGCCGAAGAGCCGGCGGTACTCGCGGTTGAACTGCGAGGGACTGTCGTAGCCCACGGAGTGGCCGACGCCGGCCACGTCCCCGGGATGGGCCACCAGCAGCGAACGTGCCTGCTGCAGCCGGATCCGCTTCTGAAACTGCAGCGGGCTCATCGCCGTGATCGCGCGGAACCTGCGGTGGAAGGCCGAACTGCTCATGCCGGCCAGCCGCGCGAGTTCGTCGATGCGGAGCGGCTCGGCGTAGTGGTCGCGGATCCATCCGATCGCCGCGTCGATGTGGGTGAGGTTGCTGTCGGCGATCCCGATCTGGCGCACGGTGCCGCCCAGCGGTCCGGTGATGAGCCGCCAGAGGATCTCCTGCTCGACCAGCGGTCCCAGCACCGCCGCGTCCTGCGGGCGGTCGAGCAGTCGCAGCATCCGCGCGACGGCGTCGAGCAGGTCCGCACCGGCGGGGGCGGTCGCGATCGCCATCGGGTCGGGTGCCGGGCGGGGCGCGCGCGCGAGGCGGGCCCGCAGTGCCAGACCGGCCACCGCGGCGGGGTGCAGGACCAGGGCCATCCCCAACGCGGGTGTGTCCGCGGCGGTGTCGAGGTAGTAGCCGGTGACCGGCAGGCTCGCCGTGACGACCAGGCACTGGCCGGCCCGGTACTCGTGAACCGTCTCGCCGAGCATCAGTCGCTTGCCGCCCTGGGCCATCACCACCAGCAACGGCTCGGTCAGCGAGTAGTCGGGTCCGGCCGAGGGAACGGCGACGCGGGAGAGCAGCAGCCCGTCGATGGGTGTCCGCAGATCGGGACGGGCATGGGCGGCGATGAGGTCACGGATCTCGGTCAGCAGATCCTCGGCGGTGTGCACCATTGCGACGGAACACCTCCGGAGCTGGTCGTGGCACGGATTCACCAGTATTCAGCCGAATCGAGCAGGATTATGCAAGAGGCTGGCCGGATTGGTCTACCGCCAGGAGCCGTGCGGCGATTCGATGGAACAGCAACACAGACCACGGAATCGGAGAATCACAATGCCATTGGATCACTACCGCACGCTGGGCCGCTCGGGTCTGCGGGTGAGCCCGTTCGCACTCGGAGCGATGACTTTCGGACAAGATCCCGGCGGTGCCGGGTGCACCGTCGAGGAGTCCGAACGGATCCTCGACGCCTACCTGGACCGCGGTGGAAACTTCATCGACACGGCCAATTTCTACACCAACGGACACTCGGAGAAGATTCTCGGCGACTTCTTCTCCCGCCGGCCCGGGCGTCGCGAGCACATCGTGCTGGCCTCGAAGTTCTTCGCCAACATGTTCCCGGGCGACCCCAACGGCGGTGGTGCGGGCCGCTCCGCGATCATCGCCCAGTGCCACGAGTCGCTGCGCCGGCTCCGGACCGACCACCTCGACGTGTACTGGCTGCACAACTGGGACCGCCACACCCCGATCGAGGAGACGATGCGGACGCTCGACGACCTGGTGCGGGCCGGGAAGATCCGCTACATCGGGTTCTCCAACACCCCCGCATGGGTGACCAGCCAGGCCCAGACCACCGCATTGCTGAAGGGGTGGACCCCGCTGATCGCCCTGCAGGTCGAGTATTCGCTGCTGGCTCGCACCGTCGAGGGTGAAATCTCCCCGCTGGCACTCGATCAGGGAATGGCGCTGGTGCCCTGGAGCCCGCTGAAGAACGGCTACCTGTCCGGGAAGTACCGCCGCGACGGCATGGTCACCGATTCGGCCCGCGCGGCCTTCGTCGGCGGCCCGAGCGAGGCCGAGTTCGCGGTCATCGACACCGTCGCCACCATCGCCGACGAACTCGAGACCTCGTCGTCGGCGGTCGCGCTGGCGTGGCTGCGAAGCCGGCCCGGAACGGTCGTGCCGATCCTGGGAGCCAGGCGGCTGCAGCACCTCGAGGACAACCTCGCCGGCCTGGACGTCGCACTCGGCGCCGCGCAGGTGCGCGCGCTCGACGCGGTGTCGGCCCCGGACCTGGACTACCCGGCGTCGGTCAACGCCGACATCCGATCGACGCTGCAGTTCGCGGGCACGACGGTCGACGGGCAATCCTCCGAGGTGTACCCGCCGCTGCTGCAGCGGGACACCGTGTACTGAGTCCGGGCACGGTGACGGCCCGTTCGCGCACATCGGCGGACCGCGGGGTTCGCCCGACCGACTGCGGCTAGCGTGAGGAGCTATGGACGCTGACGTCATTGTGGTTGGGGCCGGGCTGGCCGGGCTGGTCGCCGCCGGCGAGGCCGTGGAACGTGGCCGGCGGGTGCTGATCGTCGAGCAGGAGAACGCGGCGAACCTGGGTGGACAGGCCTACTGGTCGTTCGGGGGGCTGTTCTTCGTCGACAGCCCCGAGCAGCGCCGGATGGGCATCCACGACAGCCACGAACTCGCCCTGCAGGACTGGCTGGGCACCGCGGGGTTCGACCGGGAGGAGGACTACTGGCCGCGCCAGTGGGCCCACGCCTACGTCGACTTCGCCGCCGGCGAGAAGCGCAGCTGGCTCGGTGAGCGTGGTCTCAAGGTGTTCCCGCTCGTCGGCTGGGCCGAGCGCGGCGGCTACGACGCGCGCGGACACGGCAACTCGGTGCCCCGGTTCCACATCACCTGGGGTACGGGTCCGGCGTTGGTCGACATCTTCGCCCGCCGCCTGCGGGACGACCCGCTGGTGCGGTTCTCGTTTCGTCATCGCGTCGACGAGCTGATCGTCGACGACGGTGCCGTCGTCGGTGTGCGCGGCGCGGTGCTGGCCCCGTCCACGGCGGCGCGGGCCGTCGCATCGTCACGGGAGACGTTGGGCGACTTCGAATTCCGATCCTCAGCGGTCATCGTCACCAGCGGTGGGATCGGTGGGAACCCGGACCTGGTTCGGCAGAACTGGCCGGCCCGGATGGGCCGGGTCCCTGGCCAGTTGCTCACCGGGGTGCCCGCCCACGTCGACGGCCGGATGATCGCGATCACCGAGTCCGCCGGGGCCAGGGTGATCAACCGGGACCGGATGTGGCACTACACCGAGGGCATCACCAACTACGACCCGATCTGGCCCAACCACGGCATCCGCATCCTGCCGGGGCCCTCGTCGCTGTGGCTGGACGCCACCGGGAAACGCCTGCCCGGCCCGCTCTACCCCGGCTTCGACACCCTGGGCACCCTGGAACACATCTGCGCCTCCGGCCACGACTACACCTGGTTCGTCCTCAACGCCCGCATCATCGAGAAGGAGTTCGGGCTCTCCGGGCAGGAGCAGAACCCCGACCTGACCGGCCGCAGCATCCGCGAGGTGCTGGCCCGGGTGCGGCCCGGCCCGCCGGGGCCGGTGCAGGCGTTCGTCGACCGCGGGATCGACTTCGTCAGCGCCGGCTCCCTGCGGGAGCTGGTGGCTGGCATGAATGCGCTGCCCGAGGTGGCACCCCTGGACTTCGCCACGGTCGAGGCCGAGGTGACCGCACGGGACCGGGAGGTCGCCAACCGGTACAGCAAGGACGGTCAGATCACCGCGATCCACGGGGCCCGGGCCTACCTCGCCGACCGTATCGCGCGGGTCGTGGCTCCGCACCGGCTGACCGACCCGAAGGCCGGCCCGATGATCGCCGTCAAACTGCACATCCTGACCCGAAAGACGTTGGGCGGTTTGGAGACCGACCTCGACTCCCGGGTGCTCGGCGACAACGGGTCGGCACTGCCCGGCCTCTACGCCGCCGGTGAGGTGGCCGGGTTCGGCGGCGGCGGCGTGCACGGCTACCGCGCCCTGGAGGGCACCTTCCTCGGCGGCTGCATCTTCTCCGGGCGCGCCGCCGGCCGGGCCGCCGCCCGCGACATCGCCTGACCGTATCCGGTCAGGGCAGCACGAGCCGCAGCCGCTCCCAGCCGCGCACCGTCGAGGTCGGCGCGAGCTGCATGGTGTCGCGGTCGATGTCCCAGTCCGGCCAGCGGTTGAGCAGCTCGTCGAGGGCGACCCGGCCCTCCAGCCGGGCCAGATTGGCGCCCAGGCAGTAGTGCGTGCCCTTGCCGAACGTGACGTGGGAGATGTTGTCGCGGAAGATGTCGAAGGTGTCGGGGTCGGTGTAGCGGCGGGGGTCGCGGTTGGCCGCGCCGAACAGCAGCAGCATCGCGGCCCCGGCCGGCACCGTGGTGCCGTAACACTCGAAATCGGTTGTCATGTACCGCGCGACGTGCGGGCCGGTGGGCTCGTAGCGCAATGTCTCGTCGATCGCGCGGTTGAGCAGCGAGCGGTCGGCGGCGATCGCCCGGCGCTGGTCGGGGTGCTCGGCGAGCACCTTGGCCAGCCAGCCGATCAGCCTGCCCGTGGTCTCGTTGCCGGCCCCGGCGACGACCTGCGTGTAATGCAGCACCTCTTTGCGGGTCAGCGTGCGGGTGACGCCGAGCTCGTCGGTGAACTCGACGTTGAGCAGCGCCGTCATCAGGTCATCCGACGGGTTCTCGGCACGCCAGGACACGTAGTCGGCGTAGATGCTGCCGTCGGCGATGGCGTCGGCGCGGGCCACCTTCATCGGCGCGCCCGGCCTGGTGCGCAGGTTGGCGTCGTTGGCATCGCGCACCGAAACCTGCTCGGACTCCGGGATTCCCAGCAGCATCCCGATCACCCGCATCGGCATCATCGAGGCCAGCTCGGCGATGATGTCGAAGCCGTCGCTGCCGACGTGCGGATCCAGGCAGCCGATGCAGTAGCGGCGGATCTGGTCCTCGATCGCGGCCATCCGGCGCGGCGTGAACACCCGTGACATCAATCCGCGCAGCATCGTGTGCACCGGCGGGTCCTCGAACATCATGACGCCCTGGGGCATGTCGAAATCGGACTGGACGAGCTCCAGGATGTCGCTGCGCGAACTGGAGAAGGTCCGCCAGTCGGCCAGCGCCTTCTCCACATCGGCGTGGCGCGAGAGCGCCCAGAAGTCGTAGCGGTCGTTGTAGTAGATCGGGGCCTCGTCGCGCAGCCGCGCATACGTCGGGTAGGGGTCGGCGACGATGCCGACGTCATAGGGGTCGTAGTAGACCCCGGTGCCGGTCGCGGCCCCGCTCACCTCTCGCTCATTTCAGCAGGCTTCCCGCATCGACGGGCAGGGTGACCCCGGTGATGTAGCGGGCCTCGTCGGAGGCCAGGAACAACACGGCGTTGCTGATGTCGCCCGGCTGCACCCACGGGATCGGCATGACGTGAAACGACTGGCACACCGGGGCGAGGTCGTCGGGGCCCGGGGAGTCCAGATCGGGCCGGAACATCCGGTAGGTGGCCTCGTTCATCAGCAGCGGTGTGTCGACGTGCGTCGGGTGCACGGTGTTCACCCGGATCATGTGCTGGCCCAGCTCCACGGCGAACGACCGCATCAGCCCCACGACGCCGTGCTTGGCCGCCACGTAGTGGCCCACCTGCGGGTAGGCCTTGGTGCCGCCCACCGAGCTGGTGATGATGATCGAGCCGCCGTGCCCGCCGGCCAGCAGATGCGGCACCGCCGCCTTGACCGTCTTCCACACCCCGGAGAGGTTGACGTCGATGGTCTCCTGCCAGATCGGTTCGCTCATCTTGTGCAGCTTGACCCCGGTGGTGCCGATGCCGGCATTGGCCACCACGATGTCCAGGCCGCCCAGCTGGTCGGCGCCGGCGTCGACGGCCGCCGCCAGGGCGGGGAAGTCGCGGACGTCGACCTCGGCCGTGACCACACGGCGGTCATGGCTCTTGACCAGCTCGGCGGTCTCGTCGAGGTCTTCGGGCGTCGACGCCGGCGCCGGTGAGTCGTCGAACCCCCGGCAGATGTCGACCGCGATGATGTCGGCGCCCTCCTGGGCCAACCGGACCGCGTGACTGCGGCCCTGACCGCGCGCGGCCCCGGTCACCAGGGCGATCTTGTCGGCTACCCGACCGGTCATGGCGCCTCCGTCCCCGCATGCTGAGCGACTGCTCAACGGTAGCGGGCCCGGGGCGCCGTCAAAGCGAAATCGCCCGTTCTTCGGGCAGCACCCGGAAATCGGTGTCGGTCATCTCGCTGAGCCGGCCGTAGAAGATGCCGCGCGCCTCCTGGGCGACGATGCCCTGGTGGATCGGCACCGCATGGGTGGGGGCCACCGCCCGCAGGTAGTCCACGGCCTCCCAGATCTTCATCCAGGGTGCCGCGGCCGGGGTCGCCAACACGTCCACGGGCTCGTCGGGTACGAACAGCGCATCGCCGGGGTGCATCAGCCGCGCCGGGTGTTCGCCGTCGCCGACGAGATACGAGATGTTGTCGACGACAGGGATTTCCGGGTGGATGATGGCGTGCCGCCCACCGACGCCCCGGATGCGCAGACCCCCGACGGTCAGCTCGTCGCCGACGTGCACCGCCCGCCACGGCTCGCCGAGCTGGGCGGCGGTCTGCGGGTCCGCGTACAGCGCCGCCTGCGGGTTCGCCTCCACCAGGGCGGGCAGCCGTTCGGGGTCGGCGTGGTCGGGATGCTGATGGGTGACCAGGATCGCCGATAGGCCGGTGATGCCCTCGAAGCCGTGCGAGAAATTGCCCGGGTCGAACAGCACGGTGGTCTCGGGGAAGCTCGCCAGGAGACATGAATGTCCGAAATGCGTCAACTCCATGCCTACGATTGTGCGCTCAGGACGGTGTCGGGGCTGGGGAGGCCGAGTGCTACGGACGGTCATGGTGGTGTCGCTGCTGGGCATGGGGCTGCTCGTCGGCCCCCCGGCGGCGCCGGTGGCCCGCGCCGGGCCCGAGACCTGCCCGCCCACCTGCGACCGGATCCCCTCGGCGGCCTGGCCGGCACCGTGGTCGCTGCCGCTCTACAGCACCTACCGGTGGCCGATCCTGTCCGCGCTGGACCGGCCCGCGCCCGGGGCGCAGTTCCGGTTCGAGGAGCTGTGCCGCACCCCGCGCCGCCCCGGTGACCCCCGCGACTACGCCGTCGCGGCCAAGAGGGTCATCGACCAACCCGCCGGACAATGGCAGTTACAGGCCCAGATCGTGCACTGGCGCGGGGAGACCTGGCGCGGCGGCGAGCTGGCCCTGGACGTCTTCGACGCCGCCGCCGAGGCGCTGCAGGCATGCCAGCGCGGCAACCCCGCCTACTCGCCGTCGATCACCACCCACACATCCACCCGGCTGGCGGCGGTGCTCAGCGGCCCGCAGGTCGTGCACTGGTACCTGATCGCCGACCCCGCCAGCAGCACGCTGAGCGAACTGGCGCTGTGGACCGAGGCGGTGCCCGGGGACGAGCCCGCGGTCGCGTGGCCGGTGGTTCCCGACGAGGCGGTGTTCGACGCGTTGGCCACGCCGCTGTGCGGGGCCTACCTCGGCTCGTGTGGGTAGAGTGAACCCGAAAATCGTGCCGGATGATGCAGCGCGCCGGCAGCGCGCAGCGAGGAGTCGCCCCGTGGCCCGGGTGGTTGTCAACGTGATGCCCAAGGCGGAGATTCTCGACCCGCAGGGTCAGGCCATCATCGGAGCGCTGGGCCGGCTCGGACATCCCGGTATCGCGGATGTCCGGCAGGGCAAGCGGTTCGAGCTGGAGGTCGACGACACCGTGGGCGACGAGGAGCTGGCCGAGATCGCCGAGTCGTTGCTGGCCAACACCGTGATCGAGGACTGGTCGGTGACCCGGGAGACCTCATGACCGCCCGGGTCGGTGTCATCACCTTCCCCGGCACCCTCGACGACGTCGACGCCGCCCGCGCGGTCCGCCTCTCCGGCGCCGAGGCGGTCAGCCTCTGGCATGCCGACGCCGACCTCAAGGGCGTCGACGCGGTGGTCGTCCCCGGGGGATTCTCCTACGGCGACTACCTGCGGGCCGGGGCGATCGCCCGCTTCGCGCCGGTGATGGGCGAGGTCGTCGAGGCCGCCGGGCGGGGGCTGCCGGTGCTGGGCATCTGCAACGGGTTCCAGGTGCTCTGCGAGGCGGGACTGTTGCCGGGCGCGCTGACCCGCAACGCCGGACTGCACTTCGTCTGCCGCGACGTCTGGCTGCGGGTGGACGCGGTGACCACGAGCTGGACCACCCGCTACGAGCAGGGCGCGGAGATCCTCATCCCTGTCTCTTATCCACCTCTTACGCTACCGACGATACCCCTTGCGTAGTTCTCCTTCGTCCCCACCTCTGCATAATCACACAACTGATTATCATTTTCCTTCTCAGTTCCCTCACACACCTTCTTCTCTCCAACTCTACAGTCCACTCCTATCGTCCTGTGTTAACA
>NZ_NVQF01000020.1 GCF_002592005.1 Mycolicibacterium palauense
AATGTGTATAAGAGACAGCCGCCCCGGCGATGGGGATGCCCGAATCGCCGGAGCCGCCGGAACACGCCGAACCCCCGGCGCGGCACCGCGGTCCCGACGAGGACGGCCCGGCCACCGGCGGGCAGTCGGTGGCCGAATTGCTGGCCCGCCTGCAGCAGACGGGCTCCTCGGGAGGCGGCCGGCGCCGGCGCCGGGAGGACTGAGCTAGGCTTTCTGCGACCGACCGGTACCCGCCGTGGACCGGAACGGGAACTGGAACCAACCAATCATGACGTCAGTGAGGTCGTCTTCATGGGGACCCCCAATGGACTGCGGCCGGCGCGGCTCAGCGTGGGCATCATCTCCGCCGGCCGGGTGGGAACCGCACTCGGTGTCGCCCTCGAGCGCGCCGACCACGTCGTGGTGGCCTGCAGTGCCGTGTCGGCCGCGTCGCGGCGCCGGGCGGCCACCAGACTGCCCGACACCGCGGTGCAGCCCGTCGACCGGGTGGCCGCCAACGCCGAACTGCTGCTGCTGGCCGTCCCGGACGCCGAGCTGGCGTCGCTGGTGGCCGGGCTGGCCGCGACGGCGGCGGTGCGGCCCGGCACGATCGTCGTGCACACCTCGGGTGCCAACGGCGTCGACATCCTGGCCCCGCTGACGGAGCTGGGCTGCGTTCCGCTGGCGATCCACCCGGCGATGACGTTCACCGGTGCCGAGGGGGACATCGACCGGCTGGCGGGCACCTGCTTCGGGATCACCGCCGCCGACGAGATCGGCTACGCCATCGCCCAGTCGCTGGTCCTGGAGATCGGCGGCGAACCCTTCCGGGTCCGGGAGGACGCGCGCACGCTCTACCACGCCGCCCTGTCCCACGCGAGCAACCACGTCGTCACCGTCATCGCCGACGCGCTGGAGGCGCTGCGGGCCGCGCTGTCCGGCCAGGAGCTGCTCGGCCAGGAGATGGTCGGCGACGACCCCGGCGGGCTCGCCGCCCGGGTGGTGGGACCGCTGGCCCGCGCGGCCCTGGAGAACACCCTGCAGCGCGGTCAGGCGGCGCTGACGGGGCCGGTGGCCCGCGGTGACGCCGGGGCGGTGGCCGGTCACCTCGAGGCCCTCGCGGAGGTCGACCCGGCACTGGCCGAGGCCTACCGTGCGGTGTCCCGGCGCACGGCCGAGCGCGCCCACGCTCCACGGGAGGTCTTCGAGGTGCTGTCCCGATGAGCCCGACCCGAGACGGCCGGGCCCCGGCGTTCGTTCCCGGAGAACTCCACACCTACTCGGCGCCGGGCGAGGTCGCCGAGGTCACCCGCGCGCTGCGCCGGACGGGGCGCCGGGTGATGCTGGTCCCGACGATGGGGGCGTTGCACGACGGCCACCTGAGCCTGGTCCGGGCCGCCAAACGGGTCCCCGGCGCGGTGGTGGTCGTCTCCATCTTCGTCAACCCGCTGCAGTTCGGCCCCACCGAGGATCTCGACGCCTACCCGCGAACCCTCGACGCCGACCTGGCGCTGCTGCGGGCCGAGCACGTCGACATCGCCTTCACCCCCACCGCCGCCGGCATGTACCCCGACGGGCCGCGCACCTCGGTGCGGCCCGGTCCGCTGGGCGCCGAGTTGGAGGGGGCGGCGCGGCCCACCCATTTCGCCGGAATGCTGACCGTGGTGCTCAAGCTGCTGCAGATCGTGCGGCCGGACCGGGCCTTCTTCGGTGAGAAGGACTACCAGCAGCTGGTGCTCATCCGTCAGATGGTGGCCGACCTCAACGTCGACGTGCAGATCGTCGGCGTGCCCATCGTGCGGGAACCCGACGGGCTGGCGCTGTCCTCGCGCAACCGCTACCTCGACGCCGCCCAGCGTGAGCTCGCCGCCGCGCTGTCGGCCGCGCTGGTCGCCGGCATGCACGCAGCGCCGGCCGGGGCAAACGCGGCGCTGGAGGCCGCGCGTTCGGTACTGGCCGCGGTACCGGCCGTCGACGTCGACTATCTGGAGGTCCGCGACCCCGCGTTGGGGCCCGCGCCGGCGGCGGGGACGGCCCGCCTGCTGGTGGCCGCACGGGTCGGCGAGACCCGGCTGCTGGACAACATCGGGGTGCAGCTGGGCGCGGCCGCCCCCCGCGGCGCCTACGCCGGCCCCGAGGACCATCTCGACATGCCCTGGAGGAACTGATGTTGCGGACCATGCTGAAATCGAAGATCCACCGCGCCACCGTCACCCATGCCGACCTGCACTACGTGGGATCGGTCACCATCGACGAGGATCTGATGGACGCCGCGGATCTGCTCGAGGGTGAGCAGGTGACCATCGTGGACATCGACAACGGTGCCCGCCTGGTGACCTACGCGATCACCGGGCAGCGAGGCAGCGGCGTGATCGGGATCAACGGTGCCGCGGCCCATCTGGTGCACCCCGGCGATCTGGTCATCCTGATCGCCTACGGGACCATGGACGACGCCGAGGTGCGGACCCACCGGCCCAGGGTGGTGTTCGTCGACGCCGACAACCGCCGGATCGACCTGGGTGGCGACCCGGCCTACGTGCCCGACGAACTGGCCGCCGACACCGAACTCGTCTCCCCGCGGGGGCTGAGCTAGTGCTGCTCGCCATCGACGTACGCAACACCCACACCGTGGTGGGCCTGATATCGGGCGCCGGCCAGCACGCGAAAGTGGTGCAGCACTGGAGGATTCGTACCGAACCGGAGGTCACGTCCGACGAGCTGGCGCTGATCATCGACGGTCTGATCGGTGACGACTCCGAGCGCCTGACCGGCTCCGTCGCGCTGTCGACCGTACCGTCGGTGCTGCACGAGGTGCGGCTGATGCTCGACCAGTACTGGCCCTCGATGCCGCACGTGCTGATCGAACCCGGTGTGCGTACCGGGATTCCGCTGCTGGTCGACAACCCGAAGGAGGTCGGCGCGGACCGGATCGTGAACTGCCTCGCGGCGTTCCACAAGTTCGGCAACCCGGCCATCGTCATCGACTTCGGGTCCTCGATCGTCGTGGACGTGGTGTCGGGCAAGGGTGAGTTCCTCGGTGGTGCCATCGCCCCCGGCGTGCAGCTGTCCTCGGACGCCGCGGCCGCCCGGTCCGCGGCGCTGCGCCGGGTGGAGCTGACCCGGCCGCGGTCGGTGGTGGGCAAGAACACCGTGGAATGCATGCAGGCGGGCGCGGTGTTCGGCTTCGCCGGTCTGGTCGACGCGCTGGTGCGCCGCATCCGCGACGACGTCGACGGTTTCGACGGCGACGATGTCGTGGTGGTGGCCACCGGCCACACGGCGCCGCTGCTGCTGCCCGATCTGCAGACCGTCGACCACTACGACCGGTATCTCACGCTGGACGGGCTGCGGCTGGTGTTCGAACGCAACCGCGACAACAACCGCGGCAGGCTCAAGCAGGCGAAGTGACGCCGGGCCCCGGTGCCCGTTGCCCGCGGAAGCCGCTCCGGACGGGCTCAGAAGAACGTCCGGATCAGGTCGACGACCCGGCCCTCGGCATCCAGCACCGGGATCAGCTGCCACTTGTCGAACACCGTGCACGGGTGTGAGATGCCGAACTCGATCCAGTCACCGACGTCGACCCGGGGCGCCTCGCCGCGGCCCAGCCGCAGAAACGCGTGCTGGTCGTTGAGCTTGGTGACCTCGCTGTGCGGAAACCCGCGCGGCACCGGAAGATCCTGGTCGAAGGAGACGTCGCGGCGCCCCATGGTCAGCAGCGCCAGGTGCGGTTCGGGGCGCGAGCAGACCTGGGCCCACACGCTCAGGGCCGGCCGGAACGCCACCGGGGAGGTCCGCGCGTAGAGCCCGTCGTCGTGGGTCAGATAGGCGCCGCTGCGCACCACGGTGCGCACCGTCATCCCGGTGGGCCACCCCTCGGCCAGGACGTCGGCGACCAGGTCGAAGTGCGTGCTCCCGCCGGCGGTCACCAGGATCTCGTCGGCCTCGAACACCCCGCGCAGCCGCAGCGCCGCGGCGCGCATCCGCGACAGGTAGGCCCGCACCCGGTCCCGGTTGGCCGCGGTGACGTCGTGCCCGAGGGCGGCCTCGTAGCCGGACACGCCGATCAGCCGCAGCTGTGGCCGGGCCGCGGCGGCCGTCGCGACGGCGTCGACGTCGGCGTCGGTGCGGCAGCCGGTGCGTGCGCCGGGCTCGCCGACCTCCACGCAGACGTCGAGCGGGCGGGCCGCGCCGTGAAGCGCCCTGCCCATCAACTCGACCCCCTTCTCGGAGTCGACCCAGCAGATCGGCCGGAAGCCGGGGTCGGCGGCCATCTCGGCGGCCAGCCAGCGCAACCCGGCGGGGTCGACGAGCTCGTTGGCCAGGATCACCGGGCTGGCGCCGAACGCCCGGTACATGCGCACCTGGTGGATGGTGGCCGCGGTCACCGCCCAGGCGCCGGCCGCGAGCTGCTCGGCGTAGAGCTGCGGGGCCATGTGGGTCTTGCCGTGCGGCGCGAGCCGCACACCGCGTTGGGCGCACCAGTGCGCCATGGTGTCCAGGTTGTGTCGCAGCGCGTCGGCCTGCAGCACGCACACCGGCCCGGTGGCACCCGCCTCGAACAGGCGGGGCCGCTCGGCGCGGACGTCGGCCACGGTGCGGCCCTGCCAGTCGGCGGGCAGGCCCTTGAACCGCCACGAGAGGCGTTCGTCGGCCAGTGCGGCCACCGCCGCGAGGTCCAGGGTGGCTGCCACACGTTCAATTTACGGAGCCGACGTCGTTTAGGCTGGCACGCCGTGAGCTCTGCCGAGGATGACCTGCCCGAACAGTTCCGGATCCGCCAGGAAAAGCGGGAGCGGCTGCTGGCCGAGGGGCGCGATCCCTACCCGGTCGAGGTCGCGCGCACCCACACCCTCGCGGAGATCCGCGCGGCCTATCCCGAACTGCCCGCCGACACCGAGACCGGCGACGTCGTCGGCGTCGCGGGCCGGGTGGTGTTCTCCCGGAACTCGGGCAAGCTGTGCTTCGCCACCCTGCAGGACGGCGACGGCACCCACCTGCAGGCGATGATCAGCCTCGCCGGGGTGGGCCAGGAGGCGCTGGACTCCTGGAAGGCCGACGTGGACCTCGGGGACATCGTGTTCGTCCACGGCGAGGTGATCAGTTCCCGGCGGGGCGAGCTCTCGGTGCTCGCCGACTCCTGGCAGATGGCTGCCAAGGCGCTGCGACCGCTGCCCGTCGCGCACAAGGAGATGAGCGAGGAGTCGCGGGTCCGGCAGCGCTACGTCGACCTCATCGTGCGGCCGCAGGCCCGCACGATCGCCCGGCAACGCATCGCGGTGGTCCGCGCGGTCCGCAACGCGCTGGAGCGTCGCGGATTTCTCGAGGTGGAAACGCCGATGCTGCAGACCCAGGCCGGCGGCGCTGCGGCGCGGCCATTCGTCACCCATTCCAATGCGCTGGACGCCGACCTTTTCCTGCGGATCGCCCCGGAGCTGTTTCTGAAGCGCTGCGTGGTCGGCGGATTGGACAAGGTGTTCGAACTGAATCGCAACTTCCGAAACGAAGGCGCCGATTCCACGCATTCGCCCGAATTCTCAATGCTGGAGACCTACCAGGCCTACGGCACCTATGACGATTCGGCGACTGTTACGCGTGAGGTTATTCAGGAGGTCGCTGACGAGGCGCTCGGCACCAGACAAGTCCCGTTACCGGACGGCGAATTTTACGATCTTGATGGCGAATGGAAATCCATCGAAATGTATTCCTCGCTGTCGGAGGCGCTCGGCGAGGAGATCACCCCGGACACGCCGGCCGAACACCTGTGGCGTGTCGCCGACCGTCTGGAGGTCGAGGTGCCGCGGGACCGCGGGTACGGCCACGGGAAGCTCGTGGAGGAGCTGTGGGAACACCTGGTCGGCGACAACCTGTGGGAACCGACGTTCGTCAAGGACTTCCCCGTGGAGACGACGCCGCTGACGCGTCAGCACCGCAGTGTCGCCGGGGTCAGCGAGAAGTGGGATCTCTACGTGCGGGGGTTCGAGCTGGCCACCGGCTATTCGGAGCTGATCGACCCGGTGGTGCAGCGGGAGCGGTTCGCCGCCCAGGCCCGCGCCGCGGCCGCCGGGGACGACGAGGCGATGTTGCTCGATGAGGATTTTCTGGCGGCCATGGAGTTTGCGATGCCCCCGACCACCGGCACCGGAATGGGCATCGACCGACTGTTGATGGCATTGACCGGGCTGTCCATTCGCGAGACCGTTTTATTCCCGATCGTCAAGCGCATGTGAAAGTTGACGGCAACTTCTCAGGGTTTATGCAGCGACCTTCTCGGGTGCGGTACATTCGTAACGCACGTTGAATACTGATCGGTTGGGAGGTCGGTCGGTGTTTTCCCCTGCGGGCGGGTAGAGAAGGACCAACAAGAAAATGGCCAAAAAAGTAACCGTCACGTTGGTTGACGATTTCGATGGCGAGGCCGCCGCCGACGAAACGGTCGAATTCGGTCTCGACGGCGTGACCTATGAGATCGACCTTTCCGCCAAGAACGCCGCCAAACTGCGCAACGACCTCAGGCAGTGGGTCGAGGCCGGCCGCCGGGTCGGCGGCCGGCGCCGGGGTCGCGCCACCGGATCGGGCCGGGGCCGGGCCGCCATCGACCGGGAGCAGAGCGCCGCGATCCGGGAATGGGCCCGCCGCAACGGTCATAATGTGTCGACCCGCGGCCGTATCCCCGCCGACGTGATCGACGCCTTCCACGCTGCGACCTGAGCCGAGACCCGGCCCGCCCACCGGCCCGCCCGCTCAGGCGCGTCGTTCGCTAGCGGCGAAGCCGTTCCCGCTCGCCGGGGAAACGATTCGGTATTTCCCGACGTTGGTTGTGTACGTCCACCCCGATCGTCGCGCCCCGCCTTGTCGGCGGGGCCCAAGGTAGGACGCCCCGGCCGGGCGCCCATTAGAGTGGACCTAAGGCTCTACGCGCCGCCCGGATGGGAGGTGCGATGGGCCCGATCAAGGAGAGCAGGTAATCACGGATGTTCGAGAGATTCACCGACCGAGCACGTCGGGTCGTCGTCCTGGCTCAAGAAGAAGCCCGGATGCTCAACCACAACTACATCGGCACCGAGCACATCCTGCTGGGACTTATTCACGAGGGTGAGGGCGTCGCCGCGAAGTCGCTCGAGTCGTTGGGTATTTCGCTGGAGGGCGTGCGCAGCCAGGTCGAGGAGATCATCGGCCAGGGCCAGCAGGCGCCGTCCGGGCACATCCCGTTCACTCCGCGCGCCAAGAAGGTGCTGGAGCTGTCCCTGCGCGAGGCGCTGCAGCTCGGCCACAACTACATCGGCACCGAGCACATCCTGCTCGGCCTCATCCGCGAGGGCGAGGGCGTCGCCGCCCAGGTGCTGGTCAAGCTCGGCGCCGAACTGACCCGGGTCCGCCAGCAGGTCATCCAGCTGCTGTCCGGCTACCAGGGCAAGGAGGCCGCCGAGGCCGGGACCGGCGGGCGCGGCGGCGAGACGGGCAACCCGTCGACGTCACTGGTGCTCGACCAGTTCGGCCGCAACCTGACCGCCGCCGCCATGGAGGGCAAGCTCGACCCCGTCATCGGCCGGGAGAAGGAAATCGAGCGGGTCATGCAGGTGCTGAGCCGCCGCACCAAGAACAACCCGGTGCTGATCGGCGAACCCGGTGTCGGCAAGACCGCCGTCGTCGAGGGCCTCGCGCAGGCCATCGTGCACGGCGAGGTTCCCGAGACACTGAAGGACAAGCAGCTCTACACCCTGGACCTGGGGTCGCTGGTCGCGGGCAGCCGCTACCGCGGTGACTTCGAGGAACGCCTGAAGAAGGTGCTCAAGGAGATCAACACCCGCGGCGACATCATCCTGTTCATCGACGAGCTGCACACGCTCGTCGGCGCGGGTGCCGCCGAGGGAGCGATCGACGCCGCCTCGATCCTCAAGCCGAAGCTGGCCCGCGGTGAGCTGCAGACCATCGGCGCCACCACCCTCGACGAGTACCGCAAGTACATCGAGAAGGACGCCGCCCTGGAGCGCCGGTTCCAGCCGGTGCAGGTCGGTGAGCCGACCGTGGAGCACACCATCGAGATCCTCAAGGGTCTGCGGGACCGCTACGAGGCGCATCACCGCGTGTCCATCACCGACTCGGCGATGGTCGCGGCCGCCACGCTGGCCGACCGCTACATCAACGACCGGTTCCTGCCGGACAAGGCGATCGACCTGATCGACGAGGCCGGCGCCCGGATGCGGATCCGCCGGATGACCGCTCCGCCCGACCTGCGTGAGTTCGACGAGAAGATCGCCGACGCACGCCGGGAGAAGGAGTCGGCGATCGATGCGCAGGACTTCGAGAAGGCCGCCAGCCTGCGCGACCGGGAGAAGCAGCTGGTCGCCCAGCGCGCCGAGCGGGAGAAGCAGTGGCGCTCCGGTGACCTCGACGTGGTCGCCGAGGTCGACGACGAGCAGATCGCCGAGGTGCTGGGCAACTGGACCGGCATCCCGGTGTTCAAGCTGACCGAGGAGGAGACCACCCGGCTGCTGCGCATGGAGGACGAGCTGCACAAGCGGATCATCGGCCAGGAGGATGCCGTCAAGGCCGTCTCCAAGGCGATCCGCCGTACGCGTGCCGGCCTGAAGGATCCCAAGCGCCCGTCGGGCTCGTTCATCTTCGCCGGCCCGTCCGGTGTCGGGAAGACCGAGCTGTCCAAGGCGCTGGCCAACTTCCTGTTCGGCGACGACGACGCCCTCATCCAGATCGACATGGGCGAGTTCCACGACCGGTTCACCGCGTCGCGGCTGTTCGGTGCCCCTCCGGGGTACGTCGGCTACGAAGAGGGCGGCCAGCTCACCGAGAAGGTGCGCCGCAAGCCGTTCAGTGTGGTGCTGTTCGACGAGATCGAGAAGGCCCACCAGGAGATCTACAACACCCTGTTGCAGGTCCTGGAGGACGGTCGCCTCACCGACGGCCAGGGCCGCACGGTCGACTTCAAGAACACCGTGCTGATCTTCACGTCCAACCTGGGCACCTCCGACATCTCCAAGGCGGTCGGGCTGGGCTTCACCCAGGGCGGCGGTGAGAACAACTACGAGCGGATGAAGCTCAAGGTCAACGACGAGCTCAAGAAGCACTTCCGTCCGGAGTTCCTCAACCGTATCGACGACATCATCGTCTTCCACCAGCTCACGCAGGACGAGATCATCCGGATGGTGGACCTGATGGTCGGCCGGGTCGGAACGCAGCTCAAGGCCAAGGACATGGCGCTGGAGCTCACCGACCAGGCCAAGGCCCTGCTGGCCAAGCGTGGCTTCGACCCGGTCCTGGGTGCCCGGCCGCTGCGCCGGACCATCCAGCGCGAGATCGAGGACGCGCTCTCGGAGAAGATCCTCTTCGAGGAGGTCGGTCCGGGTCAGCTCGTGACCGTCGACGTCGAGAACTGGGACGGCGAGGGCGCCGGCGAGGACGCACGGTTCACCTTCACCGGTGGGCCCAAGGCCGCCGCGACCGACGAGTCGGATCTGGCCAAGACGGCAGCGGAGTAGACACTCGGCACGCCAGGCGGGCGGTCTCCCCTCGGGGGGCCGCCCGCTTCGCGTGCGGGGGTGTGCGGGCACTGACCGAAAGGTCAGTACTCCGGGTCGCGGGTGCACGGCGAGCGGCCGGCGGGTCTAGCATGTGGAGGTCACCCCGACGGGTCGAGGAATCTGGTGAGAGTCCAGAACGGTCGCGCCACTGTCCACAGTCAGACCCGACACCCGTCAGCCAAGATCGAGACGCGGGCTCTCGAGAGAGGACACCGATGATGAGTTCGGGTACGCGCACCGCAAGGGCCACCCCCATTGACTTCTCGGCCGCCAGGGCGGCGCTGTGGCTGTCGGCCACGGCGGTGCTGGCCCTGGTGGTGCTCTACTTCGTCGGCGTCGACCAGGGGGCGACCTCGGTCCTCGGCGACAACATGTACATCCACGAGTTCGTGCATGACGCCCGCCATCTGCTCGGCTTCCCGTGCCACTGAGCCGCTGAACGCCGCCGGCCGGGCAGCACGTAGACAAGCATGGAAAAATCATTGATCTGGCGCGGCCTGTTGGCCGGCGCCATAGCGGGTGTGCTCGCGTTCGCCTACGCGAAGGTGTTCCTGGAACCGATCGTCGGCCGCGCCATTGACTTCGAGGACGGTGTCGGCGCGGCGCACGAGGCGATGGAGGCCGCGGCCGGTGGCCACAGCCACGGCTCCGAGGGTGGTGAACTGTTCACCCGCGGTGTCCAGTCCACCATCGGGATGGGGTTCGGGGTGCTGGCGTTCAGCGTGGCGATGGCGGCGCTGTTCGCGGTGGCGTTCTGCGTGCTGTACGGCCGGATCGGCAACGTCTCGGCCCGGATGCTCGCGCTGCTGCTCGCCGGGGCGATGTTGGTCGCGTTGTGGATCGTGCCGGCGTTGAAGTACCCGCCGAGCCCGCCCGCGACCAGTCTCGACGAGACGATCACCCAACGGACCCTGCTCTATCTGCTGATGGTCGCGCTCTCCGCGCTGTTGGTGGTGGCCGCCGCCTATCTCGGCCATCAACTGCTACCGAAGCTGGGGGCATGGAACGCGACCCTGGCCGCCGTCGGCTCGTACGTCGTGGCCGTCGCGATCGTGATGCTCATCCTGCCAGGCATCGCTGAGACTCCGGGCCCGATGCGCGATGACACCGGAACGATCGTCTTCCCCGGCTTTCCGGCGGCCGATCTCTACGAGTTCCGGCTGCATTCGCTGGGCGTCCAGGTGCTGATGTGGGCGACGATCGGCCTGACGTTCGGGGTGATGGCCTCGCGGCTGCTCGAAAGCGACCGCCGGGAGACCATCGCCGCGTGAGCGGGCTCGTCCGCCTGACCATGGTGTCGCACGGAATGACCGACGCCATGGCGGCCGGACGATTCCCCGTCGACGAGCCGCTCAACGCGCTGGGGCGTCGCCGGCTGGCGGACCGGGCCGGCGGCATCCCGGAGCCGACGGCGGTATGGACGGCGGTGTGCGGGCCGGAACTGCGCACCCGCCAGACCTCCGAGGAACTGGGGCTCGGTGCGGCCCCCGACGCCGCGCTCTCGGACCTCGACGTCGGCGCCTGGCGCGGCCGGCCCCTCGACGCGGTCGACCCCGGTGACCTTGCGGCGTGGCTGCGCGACCCCGCCGCCACGCCGCACGGCGGCGAATCGGTGGAGGAGCTGATCGAACGGGTTCGCCGCTGGATGCGGACCCTGACCGTGTTCCCCGAGAAGACCCCCGGGACCTCCGGCCGGGTGCTGGCCGTGACGCACCCGGCCGTTGTCCGCGCCGCAGTCCTGACCGCACTGCAGGGGCCGCCGAAGTCCTTCTGGCGCATCGACGTTGCCCCCGCGGCGCGTGTCGAGTTGCACCACCGGGGAGCGGGCTGGACGCTGAGGCTGTAGGAGCCGTCTCGGTGGCCCCTGCTCAGACCTCGTCGGGGCGCAGCACGATCCGGTTCAGCCTGCGCGACACGGCCGCACCCCACGGGACGGCCAGGCGGGCGCCGGTCAACAGCTCGGCGTCGGTCAGCAGGTCGTGGGTGCGCCCACGGCGCACGGTGCGGTCGGCGAGGACGAGGGTCTCGGCCGACCAGGTCCAGGCGACGTCGACATCGTGGGTGGCCAGCACGACCGCGGTCCCGGCGTCGGCGAGCGCGGTGAGGGTGACCAGCAGGTCCTCGACCGCTCTCGGGTCGAGCCCCGCGGTGGCCTCGTCCAGCAGCAGCACCTGCGGGCGCATCGCCACCGCGCCGGCGATCGTCACCCGCTTGCGCTGACCGAAGGACAGATGGTGGGGCGGGCGGTCGGCGAGCTCGGCGATGTCCAGCGCGGTCATCGCCTCGTCGACGCGGGCCGCCACCTCGGCCGGCTGCAGGCCGAGGTTGACCGGCCCGAACGACACGTCCGCGCGCACGGTCGCGCCGATGATCTGGTCGTCCGGCTCTTGGAGCACCATCTGCACCCGGGTGCGCAGGCGGGTGCGGTCGGCCCGCGAGCCGGTCAGCGGCGCGCCGTGCAGCCGCACCGTCCCGGTCGTCGGCTTGGCCAGACCGACCAGCAGCCGCAGCAGTGTCGTCTTGCCGGAGCCGTTGGCGCCCAGCAGCGCGATCCGTTGTCCCGCCCGCAGCGACAGGTCCACGCCCTCGAAGATCCGTGGTCCCTGCGGGTGGGCGAAGCCGACGCCGCGGAGCCCGAGAATCCCGGGCCCGTCGTCATCCGCCATTCCAGGCCCTCCAGGTCAGTTCCGATGTCACCGCGATCGCCGCGAACGCGACGGCGGCGGTGGCGAGCCGGGCCGGGCGCACCGGGCGGTCCGCGGTGAGAACCGCCGTCATCCCGGGTTCGGCGCGCAGGGACATCGCCTCCGAGATGGCGCGAGCGCGCTGTGTCGCCCGCACGAAGACCAGCGCGGACTGGGAGCCGACCACGGTGATGGCCACCCGCGGATTCCGCAGGCCCAACCGCAGATCCACCGCCTCCCGGGCGGTGCGCGCGGAGCGGATGAGGATGCCGACCAGTCGGTACGTCAGATCGGCGACGTGGCACAGCGCGGCCGTCACGCCGCCCCGCCGGAACAGGCCGAGCAGGTCCGCCATCAACGTCGTCGCGGCCAGGCCGATCGTCACCGCCGAGGCGGCGATCGCCCGCAGCGCCGTGTCCACGGCGAGGCTCAGCCCGCCGGGCTCCAGGTGCGGGCCCCCGCGCAGGCTGACGGCGATCGGGACCGACCCGATCGCGATGAACACGGCCGGCCCCAGCAACGCGAGAACGAAGAGGCGCACCCGCACCCGGGCGAGGCCCAGGGTCGCCACCAGCACCGCGAGGAGTACGAGAGGCGCCCCCGTTCGCGGCGGCAGCACCATCGCGCACAGCAGCAGCCCCCCGTACAGCCACACCTTCTCGGCGGCGGGGTCGCTCGCCCACCGACTGCGGGCCGCGCTGGTCTCGAGTGGGTTCACCGCGGCGGATCAGTCGCTGCCGCGGGTCCCCCGGGCGGAGTCGCCGGCCGGGGTGGCGGAGAGCGCCTCGGCCCGCCCCCGTCGGCGCCCGGCGTACCAGCCGACCGCGCCGCCCAGGACGATCCCGCCGAGTCCCGCCTGCAGCGCGAACAGCCCGGATTCCACCTCCCCGGGGAGCTCTCCGACCAGCGGGGAATACCAGGGCTCGTAGCTCTCGTCGATGGTGGCGATCACCTCTTCGGCCTGGCCGTCGGCGCCGCCGAATTCGGCCTGGGCGTCCCGGGAGTAACCGTAGAGCAGGGATCCCACGGCGATCGCGGCCGCGAGGAC
The DNA here is from genome assembly GCF_002592005.1 of Mycolicibacterium palauense. Lineage (GTDB taxonomy): Bacteria > Actinomycetota > Actinomycetes > Mycobacteriales > Mycobacteriaceae > Mycobacterium > Mycobacterium palauense. The sequence continues at coordinate 13,248 of NZ_NVQF01000020.1, forward strand.
CAGCAACCCGATCGACATGACGAGAACCGAGCTCCTGCCCGTGCCGGGCCTGTCGGTGCGGTTGCCCATCGCCTACACCTCCTGACGATCGTCGCTACGGTGCTCGTCGCCGGCGCCGGCGGGAACCTCCCTGCCCTTGAGGAAACCGAGGTTCAGCAGCTCGGAGGAGGCGACCTGCATGAGCACGCGGACGATGACGACGGTGATCAGCCCCTCGACGATCGCCAGCGGCACCTGCGTGACGGCGAAGACGGTCATGAACTCGGCGAAGCTCTCGGAGAAGCCGCCCTCGGAGGAGGGGAATGCCAGCGCGAGCTGGAAACTCGTGACGACGTAGGTGAACAGGTCGGCGACGAAGGCCAGCGCGAACACCGACGGAAGTACCCCGAGCCCGGCCTTGCGGAGCGCGAAGAACACGGCGAACCCGGCCCACGGTCCGGCGATGGCCATCGAGAACACGTTCGCGCCGAGGGTGGTGATTCCGCCGTGCGCGAGGAGCAGCGCCTGGAACAGCAGGACGATGGTCCCCAGGAAGGCCATCACCGGCGGTTTGAAAATCGCCGTACCCAGGCCGGTTCCGGTCGGGTGCGAGCTGGAGCCCGTCACCGACGGCAGCTTGATCGCCGACATGACGAACGAGAAAGCGCCGACGGCGGCGAGCAGCGGACCCGACGACGGCTGCCGCCTGACGGTGAGCGCGACCTGCCTGGCCCCGTGGATGACGAAGGGCGCCGCCGCGATGGTCCAGGCCACAGCGTGCGCCGGGGGGAGGAACCCCTCTGCGATGTGCATGAATCTGATATGCCTTTCCGCCCAGCACCTCGTGGGCATCGATGTCGGTGCTGCGGTCGGTCTCCTGGCTCACGGGTCTCCCGGACCACCGAGCAGGTGGGCCGGAACGCCGGTGCCCGCCTTCCCGCCCGCACCCAAGGGCGCGGGCAGTGGCACGCAGGACACTGACTTCCCGTTCACAGTGGCGAGGGCCGCCCCGGTCTCACACCGGGTTCCCGTACACCGCAGCAGACGGAGCATACCTCGCATGACGCGTGTCGGCGGGGGGCAGTGGTTCGGGCCGGTCGAGGTTCAGGCGGGGATCATCGCGAACATCTGTTTGATGATCGACATCAGCCAACCGCCGGTCTGGGTGCCGTGGAAGCGATCCCAATTGGTCTGCAGGCTGACCACCCACGGCTGGCCCGAACGGTCGACGGCGTACCAGCTGAAGGTCAGTTCGCCCGGCAGGTTTCCGGCCTTGGCGCCGATGTAGGGCCACTGGGTGCGGTCCAGGTCGATTCCCGGAAGCGCGGAGAGGATGTCGCGCACGGGGGCGGCCGCACCCGTCGAGATCTGTTGCAGGGCGGCGTGCACGCGGCAGATGTCCTCGGCGCTGCCGTACCACTCGGCGCCGTAGGCCGACGCGGGGGAGTGGGTCCGCAACGGGTCCGGCTCGTAGGGGCGCGAGCCGGTGTCCTTCAACAGCTCGGCACGTACCTGCGGTGAGCCGTTCTTCCACCGCTCGCGCAGATCCGGCTCGCCCCAGCCGATCGAGAACAGCTCGTGCATGGTGGGGAACGGGGTCATGCTTGCGGGATCATGGTGACCGGCGTCGGCCAGGGCGCGTTCGACGGCGCGGGTTCCGACCTTGTTGATCAGCATGTCGGTGGCCATGTTGTCGCTGTTGGAGATCATCGTCTGTGCGGCGTCGCGCACCGAGATCTGTGTTCCCGCAGGCACTTTGTCGTAGGCGGAGGAGCCCACGGTCTTGCCCTCGTCGGTGATCGTGACGGTGTCGGACCAGGACAGGGTGCCGGCCTTGACCGCCTCGGCCACCGCGTAGAGCACATAAAGTTTGAAGATCGAGGCCAGCGGCAGGGACTGCTCGGTGTTGCTGCCGGCGAACTGTTCGCAGCGGCCGTCGACGACCTTGGACACCCGATAGGAGTAGCGCGCGCCCGAGCGCTGCAGTGCCGCATCGACATCGGCCCAGGTGTGCACCGGCGGTGTCTGGGTGGTGACGATGAACTTGTCGACCATCGTGGTGTCGTCGGTGTGCAGTTCGATGTCCTGCCGGGCTCCGTAGGACGTGATCAGGTGCAGCGTCGCCGACCCGGCGCCGATGTCCACGCCGGCCACGGTGTAGGGCCGCTCCCACCACATTCCGTCCATCACGGTGGCGATGTAGTCGACGGTGTCGGGTGCCGCCAGCGTCCTCACCCCGGGCGGCCCGATGGGCCAGTCGGAGTTGAGCATGTCCATCACCTGCTTGGCGCGCAGGCCCTGCGGGGTGTTGAGGCTGATCCGGGTACCGGAATCCCCGGCGCTGGCCGAGGGTGACGAATTCGCTCCGCAACCGCCGACCAGCGAAACAACCAGGGCGGCGCCGCACAGGAGCGCCGCGGTGTGCCGGATCGCGCGGCGGGACCTAAGCGTCTGCGCTTGAACCGGCAACGTCCAGCACAACCTCGAACTCCAGCAGCGATGCACCCGAAGCCACGGGGTTGCGCTGTTCACCGCGGTGCGCCTCGATGGCCGGCCCGGTGGCCCAGGCCTGGAATGCCTCCTCGGACTCCCACTGGGTGACCACGAAGTAGCGGTTCTCGCCCTTCACCGGCCGCAGCAACTGGAAGCCCAGGAAGCCGGGCTGGTTGTCCACGGCGTGCGCGCGGTGGGCGAACCGCTTCTCCAGTTCGGGGCCGGCGCCCTCGGGCACCTCGATTGCGTTGATCTTCACCACGGCCATGTCGTCAGGCTACCGTGCTTGATCTGCCCGACGGGAGAGCACGCAAGATGGCAGGTATGACGTCGGACCACTCGACCCACCTGACCTTCCGGGGTGGCCGCGGCACGCCGCTGGTCCTGGTGCACGGATTGATGGGGCGCGGTAGCACGTGGTCGCGGCAGGTGCCCTGGCTGACCGGGTTGGGTGCGGTCTTCACCTATGACGCGCCCTGGCACCGCGGTCGCGACGTCGCCGATCCGCACCCGATCAGCACCGAGCGATTCGTGGCCGACCTCGCCGACTCGGTGGCCGGATTGGGGGCGCCGGCGGTGCTGGTGGGCCATTCGATGGGCGCCCTGCACGCCTGGTGCCTGGCCGCCGACCGCCCGGACCTGGTCGCCGCGGTCGTCGTCGAGGACATGGCCCCGGACTTCCGGGGGCGCACCACCGGGCCGTGGGAGCCGTGGCTGACGGCGCTGCCGGCCGAGTTCGACTCCGAGCGGTCGGTGCTCGACATCTTCGGCCCGACGGCCGGCCGGTACTTCCTGGACGCCTTCGACCGCACCGTCACCGGGTGGCGGCTGCACGGCCGCCCGGAGCGCTGGGTGCAGATCGCCGCGGAATGGGGGACGCGGGCCTACTGGCGGCAATGGCGTGACGTGCGGGCTCCCACCCTGCTGCTGGAGGCGCAGGATTCGGTGGCCCCGCCCGGCCAGATGGCCCAGATGCACGAGGCCGGCCGGCGGAGCAGCTACGTGCGGGTCCCGGGCACCGGCCATCTCATCCACGACGAGGCGCCGCGGGTGTACCGCACCGCCGTCGAGGACTTTCTGCGGCCGCTGGTCGGGCGCGGCTGACCGGCATTCGCCCCACGATTCTCACCGACATTCGCTGCAGCGTTCGGCTACCGCCGCTCGCCACGGGAGCCCGGATGGGGCCATACGGGCTGGTTCTCGAACCGGGTGCGGATGGCGTCGACGTCGTGGCTGACCCGCCGGATGTCGGGATCGTCGCCGGGCAGCTGGCTCACGGCGGGTACCGCGAAGCGAAACCGCCGGGTGGGCCGGCGCAGCCGGCCTCGGCGGCGCGACCGCAGCGTCAGCGCGGCCACCAGCCCGATTGGGGTCAGCAGGACGGCCAGGATCGGCAGGAAACTCGGGAATGCGCTCATGGCAGAAAGTGTTGCGACGAGAATATGCCGCCAACAGTGGCGCTACTGACGCTCTACGAGAAAATACTGCCATGATCAACACGGTTTCAGCGCTGGTGCTGGACGGTCTGGCCCCCTTCGAATTCGGGGTCATCTGCGAGGTGTTCGGCATCGACCGGTCCAACGACGGCGTCCCGAACTTCGATTTCAAGGTCTGCGGCCCCGAGGCGGGCCGGCCGGTGCGCACCAGCGTCGGCGCCGGCCTCATCCCCGACCACGGCCTCGATGCCCTGGTCGGCGCCGACCTGGTGGCGGTGCCGGCGATCAGCGGCGTCGAGGAGTACCCGCGGGCCGCGCTGGACGCGCTGCGCGCCGCGGCCGATGCCGGCTCGGTGATCCTCACGGTGTGCTCCGGGGCGTTCGTCGCCGGTGCCGCCGGTCTGCTCGACGGGCGGGCGTGCACCACCCACTGGATGCACGCCGACCAGCTGGCCCGGATGTATCCCACGGCCAAGGTGGACCGCAACGTCCTGTTCGTCGACGACGGCAACCTGATCACCAGCGCCGGCACCGCCGCCGGCATCGATGCCTGCCTGCACCTGGTGCGGCGCGAACTGGGCAGCGCGGTCACCAACGCCATCGCCCGGCGCATGGTCGTGCCGCCCCAGCGCGACGGCGGCCAGCGTCAGTACATCGACCAGCCGATCCCGTTGCGGTGCTCGGAAGGCTTTGCCCCCCAACTCGACTGGATTCTGCAGAACCTCGACAAGCCGCACACCGTGGCCACCCTGGCCCGCCGGGCCTCCATGTCGGCCCGGACCTTCGCCCGCCGTTTCGTCGAGGAGACGGGAACCACGCCGATGCAGTGGGTGACCGATCAGCGCGTGCTCTACGCCCGCAGGCTGCTCGAGGAAACCGACCTGGAGATCGACCGCGTCGCCGACCGGGCCGGTTTCGGCACCGCGACATTGCTGCGTCACCACTTCCGCCGGGTGATCGGCGTGACGCCGTCGGACTACCGGCGCAGCTTCGCGTGCGCCACCCGCGAGACCGCCTGACCCGCCGAAACTGCACGTTGTGACACCCCTACCTGGGGTTTCGTGTCACGAGTTGCAGTCTCGAGGTGTGGGCTCAGTCGCCCTCGCCGGCCAGGGCGAAGCGGCCGTCGGCGGTCTGTTCCACCAGCCCGTCGACGAGCAGCGAGTGCAGTGACCGGTCGCGCTGGGCCGTGTCGGTCAGCCAGGCCGCATCCAGCTGCGCACGGGGGACCGGCATCCCGCTGCCGCGCAGCACGTCGAGCAGCCGGCCGCGCACCTGCCGGTCGGTGCCCGCGTATTTCTGCACCCGCCGCACCGGATTGGTCGCGGGCGGCGAACCGGCCGACCGCCAGGCACACGAACTCAACGGGCACACACCGCATTTCGGCGAGCGGGCCGTACACACCAGTGCGCCCAGCTCCATCAGTGCCGCCGAGAACCGCGGCGCGGACTCGTCGGCCGGCAGCAGCGCGGCGACATCGGCCTCGTCGCGCCGGGCCGACGGTGACCCGGGTTCCGGGCGGCCGTGCACGGCGCGGGCCACCACGCGGCGCACGTTGGTGTCGACCACCGGCACCGACTGCCGGTAGGCGAAACACGCGACGGCCCGCGCGGTGTAGCTGCCGACCCCGGGCAGGGTCAGCAGCGTCTCGACATCGTCGGGGACGACGTCGCCGTGTTCGGCCGCGATCACGGTCGCACACTCGTGCAGTCGCTTGGCGCGGCGTGGGTAGCCCAGCTTGCCCCACGCCCGCAGCACGTCGGCGGCCCCGGCCGCGGCCGTCGCCGACGGGGTGGGCCAGCGCGCCACCCAGTCCAGCCAGACCGGCAGCACCCTGGACACCGGCGTCTGCTGCAGCATGAATTCGCTGACCAGGATCTGCCACGCGCTGACGCCGGGCGCCCGCCAGGGCAGCTCACGACGTTCCCGGTCGAACCAGCCGAGCAGCTCCCCGGCCGCAACCCCGTTTCCCGCGCCGTTTCGGGAGTTCATTCCGGCACTCACGAAGACCTGCCCGGGACGACAAGGCAGAATGACGGGTATGCCGAACACCAGCCCCGTGACCGCATGGAAGGCACTCAAGGAGGGTAACGAGCGCTTCGTCGCCGGCAAACCCGAGCATCCCAGCCAGAGCATCGAGCACCGGGCCAGCCTGGCCGCCGAGCAGAAGCCCACCGCGGTGGTGTTCGGCTGCGCGGACAGCCGGGTGGCCGCCGAGATCATCTTCGATCAGGGCCTGGGTGACATGTTCGTGGTGCGCACCGCCGGGCACGTCATCGACGCCGCGGTGCTGGGTTCCATCGAGTACGCCGTCGCGGTGCTCAACGTTCCGCTGATCGTCGTGCTCGGTCACGACAGCTGCGGCGCGGTCCAGGCGACGCTGACGGCGCTCGACGACGGCGCCGTGCCGGGCGGTTATGTGCGCGACGTGGTGGAGCGGGTCACCCCGTCGATTCTGGTGGGCCGCCGCGAAGGGCTGCGGCGCGTCGACGAGTTCGAGGCCCGCCACGTCATCGAGACCGGTACGCAGCTGATGGCCCGGTCGACCACCATCTCCGAGCGGGTCAACGCGGGCAAGCTGGCGATCGTCGGCCTCACCTACCACCTGTCGGACGGCAAGGTGGTGCTCCGCGAGCACCTGGGCGACATCGGGGAATAGGTATCGGGGAATAGGTACCGGGGAACAGACACCGGCGAATAGGCACCGGGGAACGGGCGGTACCCCGGTCAGCGCGGCGCCACGATGCCGTGGTCGTAGGCGTAGACGATCGCCGCGGCCCGGTCCCGCAGGCCGAGTTTGAGGAAGATACGCCCGATGTGCGTTTTGACCGTCACCTCGGAGATGAACAGATCGTCGGCGATCTCGGCGTTGCTGCGTCCCCTGCCGATCAGCCGCAGGACGTCGAGCTCGCGCGCGGTGAGGTCGGTCGGCTCCTGCGGACCGGCCGGACGCGCGGCCTGCCGGTAGGCGCTGAGCACCCGGGAGGTCACCGCGGGGTCCAGGAAGCTGTCGCCGCGGGCGACCGCCCGGACCGCCCGGATCAGTTCCTCGGCCGAGGAGTCCTTGAGCACGAACCCGGCCGCTCCGGCCCGCAGCGCGCCGGAGAGCAACTCGTCCTCGTTGAACGTCGTCAGGGCCAGCACCGGCGGCGCGTCCGGTCCGGCCAGCCGGCGCGTCGCCTCGATGCCGTCGACACGTTTCATCCGCAGGTCCATCACGACGACATCGGGCCGGTGCGCGCTGACGGCCGCGGGCACCTCGTCGCCGTCGGCGCATTCGGCCACGATCGCGAATCCGTCCTTGCGGCGCAGTATTCGGCGCAGGCCCGAACGGACAAGGTCCTGATCGTCGACCAGCAGTACCGTGATCTCGTCGTCCATCTCAGCCCCCGCACCACGGCGGCCGCCAGCCCGGCCTGCTCTCCAGGGGTATGGCCGCGCGCACCACCCATCCGTCGTCGTCCGGTCCGGCGTCGATCGCGCCTCCCAGCAGCTCCACCCGCTGGCGCATCCCGCGCAGTCCCCGCCCGTCGGAGACGGCGCCGACCCGGCGGCGGGCCGCGGGCACCGTGTTGGCCACCGACATCGTCGCGGTGGATTTGGAGACATGCAGCCGCAGAGCGGATTCGGACTCCGGCGCGTGCTTGGCGATATTGGCCAGCGACTCCTGGGCGATGCGGTAGAGCGCCAGGCCCACCGCGCCCGACACCCGGTCGGTGCGCCCGTCGCTGCACAGGGTCACGGGCAGGCCCGCGGTGACGAAATCGTCGACGAGCCGCGGGATGTCGTCGACACCGGGCTCGGGCGGCAGACCCAGCGGGCCGCTGTCGAGCAGTCCCACGGTGCGCCGGATGTCGCCCATGGCCTGCCGGCCGAGGCGCTCGGCGTCGCCGAGCGCCTCGACCGCGTCCTCGACGTCGCGGTCCTGCTCCAGAGCCCGCCGCGCCCCGGTGACGTGCAGCAGCGTCACGCTCAGTGAGTGCGCGATGACGTCGTGGATCTCGCGGGCGATCCGGCGGCGTTCGTCGGCCACGGCGTGTTGCGCCAACGCCTCCTGGGCCTCCTGCTGCTTGATCATCAGTTGCTGCTGGATGCGCATCAGGAAGCCGACCAGCCAGCCCATGGCCAGCACGGGCAGGTAGAGGAACAGATCGTCGAGACGGTGCGTCAGGGAGGCCGCGACCAGCAGCGCGGCCGCCGACGCCGCGGCCAGCATGCCGCCGAGGTGGCCGCTCAGGGAACTGACCACGCTGACCATCAGCACCAGCAGAAACGGTGTGTAGTCGACGCCCACCGGCGCCGAGGTGGTGAACAGGAACAGCGCGGCGGCGGCCGTGGAGGTGCCCCACAGCACCAGCGATCTGAACTTCACGCCCGAGACGAAGAACGCCGCCAGCGGCGAGAGGGCCAGCGCGCCCGCCGGCAACGCCACGGGCAGGTCGGAGAGTGGGCGCTGCACGACCATCACGGCGACGACGAGCAGCAGAGTCGCGTCCACCGTCACCACGAAGGCCCAGTTGAAGCCGAGCGGGATGAGTTCCGCCCGTTTGCGCAACCGGTCGCGCACATAGTCCCTGGCCGTGCGTGGCACCCGTTCATCGTAGGGAGCCGGCCGCGCGGCGGCGTCATGCCGCGGTCGGGTTCGGTCTCCGCCCACGGTAGGACGCCGGAACCGGTCCCCGGCACGACGCGCCGCGCGTGCCCGCCGCCTAGCGTCGGCTGTCATGAGCTGGGAACAGTTACACGAACGCATGGACTTCATGGCCGCGCTGATCGAGCGGGCGGCCGTGGATCCGGAGGCGGCGCTGGATTTCTCCGACGACCAGCGCTGCGACATCGACCGCCTGTTCGGCAACGAGGAAGGCCTGCTGTTGACGCTGCGGCAGCGCTGGATGACGACACTGACGGCCAAGCTGGACCAGGCGGCGCATGACGACATCCCGCCCGAGCAGGCCCGCGCCGAGCTGGCCGCGGCGTTGCCCGGGCTGCGGGCGCTGCTGGATTCGGCGGGCCGCCGGTCGGTGCGGATGCGCGCATTCGACAACGGTGAGCGGCGCGTCATCGATCTCTACGAGGGCCCGCGCCGCGAAACCGTGGCCTGACGCCACGCCGGGCGCCCGCCGAGGCTCAGCTGATCCTCAGGCGACACGCCGGTGCAGGTCGTCAGGCTCGCGGTGACCTGCCCTTACCGTGAGAACGTGCTGGAATTGGAGCCGCATGGCCCGCTGCCGCCGGAGATCTACCGGCGTCGGCGTGCCCTGGCGATCGGGATCGCGGTTCTGGTGGTCGCTATCGTCGCCGCGATCGTGATCGTGGTGGTCAAGGGATCCTCGTCCGCCGACACCAAACCCGCCGCGCAGGAACCCACGGGCGAACCGAACACCGCCCAGGGCCCGTTGGCGCCCACACCGACCCCGGAGGGCAAGTCCCCGGTGGTGGCACCGCCGTCACCGAACCCCGAACCGACACCCACCGCGACCGCGGCGGTGGAGCCGCCGCCGATCCTGCAGCCCGGCGACGACTGCCCGGACTCCACGCTGGCGGTCAAGGGCCTGACCAACGAACCGCGCTACGCGATCGGCGACCAGCCGAAGTTCACCATGGTGGTCACCAACATCGGACTGACCGCCTGCCAGCGCGACGTCGGTGCGGCGGTGCTGGCCGCCTACGTCTACAGCCTCGACAACAAGCGGCTGTGGTCCAACCTGGACTGCGCACCCTCCAACGAAACCCTGGTCAAGACGTTCAATCCGGGCGAGCAGGTCACCACCGAGGTGACCTGGACCGGTATGGGTTCGGAGCCCGGATGCCCGCTGCCGCGGCAGCCGATCGGTCCCGGCACCTACAACCTGGTGGTCCAGCTGGGCAATCTGAGGTCGGCGACGGTGCCGTTCATCCTCTCCGACCCCGCCGCCCCGGTGGAGACACCGGCGCCGCCACCGCCCGACGCGCTCCCGCCGCCGGACGTGCCCCCGGCCCCGCCGGGCTGATCCCCGCGGTCCGGCCGCCGCAGGCCCGCGCTCTCTAGTTCAGCGGTTCGGTGATCGTGGACTCGGCGAGCTGCGACAGGCCTTCCCGGACGTGGCGTGCCCACATCGCGCCGATGCCGTCGACCGACTGCAGGTCGGTGGCGCTGGCGGCCAGCAGGTCCTGCAGCGAACCGAACGTGCGCACCAGCAGGTCGACGTGGGCGAACTGCAGGCGCGGGATGCCGGCCATGGCCCGGTAGCCCCGTGGGCTGAGCGCCGAGTCCTGGGCCTCGGCCGTCGAGGGGTAACCGAAGACCCGGGCCAGCGCCCGGAAGTCCAGCAGCTCGGTGTCGGAGAGCCGGTCGAGTTCCTCCAGCAACCCGGCCACCTCGGCCTTCGACGGCGGATCGGGCTTGGCGTGGTAGTCACGCACGATCAGCTCCCGGGCGGTGTCGTTGCCGCCCAGCAGCTCCTCGAGCTGCAGGCGCAGCTGGCGGCCGTCGGTGCCGAGCTCGACCACGTCGTTGTCGATCTCGGCGCCGATGCGGCGCACCAACTCCAGGCGCTGTACGACGGTCATCACGTCACGAAGCGTGACGAAGTCCTCGATCTCGGCGGTCGACAACTGGCGGCTGACCTCGTCGAGGCGGGCCTTGTAGCGCTCCAGCGTGGCGATCGCCTGGTTGGCCCGCGACAGAATGGTCGCCGAGTCGGCCACCACGTGACGCCCCCCGCCGACGTAGACGGTGACGATGTTCATCGAATGACTCACCGAGATCACCGGATAGCCGGTCTGGACCGCGGTGCGTTCGGCGGAGCGGTGCCGGGTACCCGACTCGTCGGTCGGTATGGAGGGATCCGGCACCAGCTGCACGTTGGCCCGCAGAATCCGGCCGCCGTCGGTGGACAACACCACCGCCCCGTCCATCTTCGACAGCTCCCGCAGCCGGGTGGGGGCGTAGCGGACGTCGAGAGCGAAGCCGCCGTCGCAGATGGCCTCGACGCTGTCGTCGTAGCCGAGGACGATCAGGGCGCCGGTGCGACCCCGCAGGATGCGTTCGAGGCCGTCACGCAGCGCGGTGCCGGGCGCGAGACGACCCACGGTCTCGCGCAGGGTGGGACGGCCGGTGGGGCTCACAACCGTTCATTCTCCTCCGCGGGGCCGCCCCCGGCGCGACCGTCGACCAGTGTCAGTCCGGGCCGCGGCGCCGCCTTGACCTCCGGGGGTGTGCTGGCCGGCGGCGCGGCGATGCGCAGCAGGATCCGCAGCGCCTCGCCGATGGTCGCCGCTTCGAGGGCCTTGATGCCACGGGGAGCCGGACCGGCGCCCTTCGGGATGATCGCCGAGGTGAATCCGAGCCGGGCCGCCTCCGCCAGCCGGCGATCCATCCCGGTCACGCGGCGCAGGTCGCCGGCCAGCCCGACCTCGCCGATGACGACGGTGGACGTCGGCAGGCACAGGTCGGCGTAGGCCGACGCCATCGCCAGGGCCACCGCCAGGTCCGATGAGGGGTCGGTGAGCCGCATGCCGCCGACCGTCGACAGGTAGATGTCGTTGCGGCCCAGTTTCAGCCCGGCGCGGGCCTGCAGCACCGCGGCGGTCATCGCCGCACGGGCCTGGTCGAGTCCGCTGACCGCGCGCCGCGGCGAGGGCACCTCGTCGCGTCCGATCAGCGCCTGGATCTCACCGATCAGGGGACGCTTGCCGTCGAGGGTGACCGTGACCGCGGTGCCCGGGACCGCCTCTCCGCGCTGGTCGAGGAACAGCCCCGACGGGTCGGCGACACACTCGATCCCGTTGTCGTGCAGGACGAAACAGCCGACCTCGTCCGCGGCGCCGAACCTGTTCTTGACGCCGCGCACCATGCGCAGGGTGGTGTTGCGGTCACCCTCGAAATGCAGGACCACGTCGACGAGGTGCTCCAGAGCGCGGGGCCCGGCGATGGCGCCGTCCTTGGTGACGTGACCTACGATGACCATCGCCACGCCCGGGCCCGACTTGGCGAAGCCGGTCAGCGCGGTGGTGACCGCACGGACCTGGGTGACACCGCCGGTGACGCCGTCGGTGTCGGTGGTGGACAGCGTCTGCACGGAGTCGACGACCACCAGCGACGGGCGCACCTGCTCGATGTGGCCGAGCACGGTGTGCACGTCGGATTCGGAGGCCAGATACACCTGGTCGTGGGTGCAGCCGGTGCGTTCGGCGCGCATCCGGATCTGGCCCGCGGACTCCTCACCGGAGATGTAGAGCGCGCGCCGGCCGGCCTGGGCCCAGCGGTGTACCACCTCGAGCAGCAGCGTGGACTTGCCGACCCCGGGCTCCCCGGCCAGCAGCGTCACCGAGCCGGAGACGATGCCCCCGCCCAGGACGCGGTCGAGTTCGGGAACGCCGGTGGCCAGGTGGCGGGTGTGGTCGGCGTCGACGGCGCTGATCGGCACGGCCGCCGAGGAGGGGGCCACCGGGCGCTGGGCGCGGCCGCCCAGCGAGGTGAGCACCGCGACCTCGTCGACGGCGCCCCAGGTGCCGCACTCGGGGCAGCGGCCGACCCATTTGGCGGTGACGTGCTGACACTCCGAACAGCGGTACTGCGGACGCGCTTTGGAACCCGATCTGGCCACGTCGTGACGTTATCGGCAGGGGGTGACAGATCCCGGCAGGACGCGCGGCCGGGGCCGGTCTAGTGCGCTTCCTGGCGCGGGGCGTTGCCCGCCGAGATCGGAACGGCCAGGGTGGCCTCCCCGGCCTTCTCGAACTCGAAGGTGAAGTCGTAGGTCAACCCGTTCTGGATCGGCTTGTCCAGGGTGACCGTCGCCTCGGCGGCGTCGGCGACCTCGACGTTGCTCAGCGCGGTGATGCCGTCGGGGGTGCCGATCATCAGCACGTCGGTGGCCGGCAGGTTGGTGTCGCCGGACAGCTCCACGGTCCCGACGTCGGTGGTGATCCCGACCAGGCGGTCACCGGTGGTGGGCGATTCGTTGGAGGCGGTCAGGACGAGGTCGACCTCGGTGCCCGGCTCCAGTGCGTCGGTGGTCTGCACCGCCTGGATGTGGACGTTGCGCAGGGCGATGTCCCCGACGTTGCCGGTGGTGCCGTTGACCGCGGGCTCCTGCATGGCGACCTGTGAGACCTGGCCGGCGCTGCACGCGGTGAGCGCGGTGGCGGCCAGCGCGGCGCCGACCATCAGGACGCCCCGGCTCGTCGACGCCCGGCGGATGTCGTGAGCGATCGCGGGAATCGCTGAAATCGCTGAAAGCGCTGAAAGCACTGAGAGCCTCCTCGTGGCGCCGTGCTGTGGGTCATCGCGGTCGATGGCCCGGTGGTCGACAAGAGCCGTTCGGACATCATGTCGGAATTCCTGTCGGAATTCCCGGGAGGGTCGGTCCCGGCGGACTTCCTGAACGGACCCTAGTACGCAGCGTAGTAGGAGGCCACGGCGAGCGGAAGCCGTGGGTGCCGGCGCGCCCTCACGGCCGGCGCGCGGCAACCCGGGGCCGGTGCGGGGCCGGTGCGGGGCCGGTGCGGGTTGGGTACGGTATGGGTACGGTATGGGCACACATGTTCGATTTTGCGGCCGCCCGTTGCACGGTTTCGTCACCGTGTCAACCCCCAGTCTTAACCCGTTGTGCCCCTGACCTGCATAGTTGTTCCGCGCCGTGTCGGGCCCCGTGCTATCCTGGAGGAGCGAAAGGGGCTCGAATCTGATGATTTTCAAGGTCGGAGACACCGTTGTCTATCCACATCACGGTGCTGCGTTGATCGAGGCGATCGAAACCCGAACCATCAAGGGAGAACAGAAAGAGTATTTGGTTCTCAAGGTGGCCCAGGGCGATCTGACCGTTCGGGTTCCCGCAGAGAACGCCGAGTATGTCGGCGTGCGTGATGTCGTTGGGCAAGAGGGTCTCGACAAGGTGTTCCAGGTGCTTCGCGCCCCGCACACCGAAGAACCGACGAACTGGTCGCGGCGGTACAAGGCCAACCTGGAAAAGCTGGCCTCCGGGGACGTGAACAAGGTTGCCGAAGTGGTCCGTGACCTCTGGCGCCGGGATCAGGAACGCGGCCTGTCCGCGGGCGAGAAGCGGATGCTGGCCAAGGCCCGGCAGATCCTCGTGGGTGAGCTCGCGCTCGCCGAGAACACCGACGACGCCAAGGCCGAGACCATTCTCGACGAGGTGCTCGCCGCCGCATCCTGACCCGGATGCGCACGGTTGCGATCATCCCGGCCGCCGGATCGGGATTGCGTCTGGCCGCGGGTGTGCCGAAGGCGTTCGTCGAACTGTGCGGTCAGACCCTGATCGAACGGGCGCTGGCCGGTCTTCGTGACTCCGGTGTGGTCGACGACTTCATCGTCGCCGTGCCGCCCGCGCGCACCGATGAAGCCACGCTGATCCTCGGCGACGATGCCACGGTGGTCGCCGGCGGCGCCGACCGCACCGAGTCGGTTCGGCTGGCCCTCGACGCCGCCGGTGACGCCGAGCTGGTGCTCGTGCATGACGCCGCCCGCCCGCTGACCCCGCCCGCGGTGGTGGTTCGGGTGGTGGAGGCGCTGCGCGCCGGTCACAGTGCCGTCGTTCCGGTCATCCCGCTGGCCGACACCATCAAGGCCGTCGACGGAAACGGCGTGGTGCTGGGCACGCCGGAGCGGGCCGGGTTGCGTGCGGTGCAGACGCCGCAGGGCTTCACCGCCGAGGTGTTGCGTCGTGCCTACCAGCGCGCCGGGTCCGGCGGCTTCACCGACGACGCGTCCATGGTCGAGAACATCGGAGGCCAGGTGCAGACCGTCGAGGGCGATCCGCTGGCGTTCAAGATCACCACCTCGCTGGACCTCACGCTGGCCACCGCGGTGCTGTCGCGGTAGAACACCCCCGTGAACACGCCGATCAACAACCCCATCGATTCAGTGCCGCGGATAGGCCTGGGCGTCGACGTCCACCCGATCGAACCGGGCCGGCCGTGCCGGCTGCTGTGCCTGCACTTCGAGGGCGCCGACGGGTGCGCCGGCCATTCCGACGGTGACGTCGCCGCCCACGCACTCTGCGATGCGTTGTTGTCGGCCGCGGGCCTCGGGGATATCGGCGGGGTGTTCGGTGTGGACGATCCACGCTGGTCCGGGGTGACGGGCGCGCAGATGCTGGAGCATGTCCGGGGGCTGCTGACCGACAACGGTTTTCGGGTCGGCAACGCCGTCGTGCAGGTGGTCGGCAACCGCCCCAAGATCGGCCCGCGCCGTGGAGAGGCCCAGCGGGTGCTCTCGGAGCTGCTGGGCGCCGCGGTGTCGGTGTCGGCGACCACCACCGACGGGCTGGGGCTCACCGGGCGCGGCGAGGGGCTGGCGGCGATCGCCACCGCGCTGGTGATCGCCGGCTGACGTGCGCTGAACGCCGCGATGTCGCCGGATCGCCCCGTCGCGGGGGCCGGCGCGCACCGAGCGTGTATCCCGATCGTTGTCCACTCGAAAGCGGCGATCCCCGCGCACACTCGGTGAGCGGGGGCCGCACGGCGGTCAAGCCGTCGGCGACAGACCGGTAAGCTGGCACGTCGTGACCGACAGCGCTGGCCACCTGGGGGGCCTGAGACTCCACGACACCATGACCGGTGCCGTGCGCGAGTTCACCCCGTTGCGGCCCGGCCACGCCTCGATCTACCTGTGCGGCGCCACCGTCCAGGGCCTACCGCACATCGGCCACGTGCGTTCGGGGGTGGCCTTCGACGTGTTGCGGCGCTGGCTGACCGCCAAGGGCTACGACGTGGCGTTCATCCGCAACGTGACCGACATCGACGACAAGATCCTGGCCAAGGCCGCCGCGGCGCAGCGGCCGTGGTGGGAGTGGGCGGCCACCCACGAGCGCGCCTTCTCCGCGGCCTATGACGCGCTGGGCGTGCTGCCGCCGTCGGCGGAGCCCCGTGCCACCGGCCACATCACCCAGATGGTCGAGCTGATCGATCGGCTCATCGAGACCGGTCACGCCTACGCCGGCGGGGGAGACGTCTACTTCGACGTCCTCAGCTATCCCGAGTACGGGGCCCTGTCGGGGCACCGCATCGACGACGTCCACCAGGGCGAGGGCGTGGCCACCGGCAAGCGCGACCAGCGCGACTTCACGCTGTGGAAGGGCGCCAAACCCGGTGAGCCGTCCTGGCCGACGCCGTGGGGACGCGGGCGCCCGGGCTGGCACCTGGAGTGCTCGGCGATGGCGCACACCTATCTCGGACCGGCCTTCGACATCCACTGCGGCGGGATGGACCTGGTGTTCCCGCACCACGAGAACGAGATCGCGCAGAGCCGCGCCGCCGGTGACGGGTTCGCCCAGTACTGGCTGCACAACGGCTGGGTGACCATGGGCGGCGAGAAGATGAGCAAGTCGCTCGGCAACGTCCTGTCGATTCCCGCGGTGCTGCAACGGGTCCGGCCCGCCGAACTGCGCTACTACCTGGGCAGCGCGCACTACCGGTCGATGCTGGAGTTCTCCGAGACCGCGCTGCAGGACGCGGTGCGCGCCTACAGCGGCATCGAGGAGTTCCTGCACCGGGTCCGCGTCCGGGTCGGCGCCGTCGTACCCGGGCAGTGGAGCGGCCGCTTCGGGGCCGCGCTCGACGACGACCTGGCCGTGCCGGCCGCGTTGGCCGAAGTGCATGCCACCCGGGCCGAGGGCAACCGCGCGCTGGAATCCGGTGATCACAACGGCGCCATGAGCGCCGCGACGTCCATCCGGGCGATGATGGGGATCCTGGGCTGTGACCCGCTCGACGAACGCTGGGAGACCCGCGACGAGACGTCGGCGGCGCTGGCCGCCATCGACGTCCTGGTGCAGTGGGCGCTGGCCAGCCGCCAGGAGGCCCGGACCCGCCGCGACTGGGCGCAGGCCGACGAGATCCGGGACCGGCTCAAGGAGGCGGGCATCGAGGTCACCGACACCGCCGACGGTCCGCAGTGGGCCCTTTCCGACGCGGACGGCAAGTAGTGGCCGGCAACTCGCGGCGCCGGGGCGCGGTGCGCAAGCCCGGCAGCAAGAAGGGCCCGACGGTCGGTTCGGGCGGTGTCCGCCGCCGCGGGCTGGAGGGTCGCGGCGCCACCCCCCCGGCGCACATGCGCCCCGGGCACCCGGCGGCCAAGCGTGCCGACAAGGCGGCCCGGCAGCAGCAGGGGCGGCCCAAGAAGACCGACGACACCGAGATCGTCCTCGGCCGCAACCCGGTGGTCGAATGTCTGCGGGCCGGTGTTCCGGCCACCGCGCTCTACGTCGCCCTCGGTGCGGACTCCGACGAGCGGCTCACCGAATCGGTCACCCGGGCCGCCGACGCGGGCATCGCGATCCTCGAGGTCCCCCGCACCGACCTGGACCGGATCGCGGCCAACGGGCTGCATCAGGGGCTGGCGCTGCAGGTGCCGCCCTACGACTACGCCCACCCCGACGATCTGCTGCGGGCGGCGGACACCGACGTCGAGCCGGCGCTGCTGGTGGCCCTGGACAACATCTCCGACCCCCGCAACCTGGGGGCGATCGTGCGTTCGGTGGCCGCGTTCGGCGGCCACGGTGTGGTGATTCCCCAGCGCCGCTCGGCCTCGGTGTCCGCGGTGGCCTGGCGCACCAGCGCCGGTGCGGCGGCCCGGCTGCCGGTGGCCCGGGCCACCAACCTGACCCGCACCCTCAAGGACTGGGCCGGGGCCGGGTTGCAGGTCGTCGGGCTCGACGCCGGCGGCGACACCACCGTCGACGAACTCGACGCGTCCGGCCCGATCGTGGTGGTGGTCGGCTCCGAGGGCAAGGGGTTGTCCCGGTTGGTCCGCGAGAACTGCGACACCATCGTCTCGATCCCGATGGCCGGCCCGACGGAGTCGCTCAACGCCTCGGTGGCCGCCGGGGTGGTGCTGGCCGAGATCGCCCGTCAGCGCCGGCACTGAGACGCACCGACACCCTACTGACACCCACCGACAACACCGACAACGCTGTCAGCGCTGTCAGCGCTGTCAGCGGCCTCAGCCGGCCAGCATCGGGCGCAGGAACGCCCCGGAGACCTCGACCGCCGGCGCGGAACTGTCACCACCGACAACCAGGGTCGCGAACGCCACGTCGGCGGCGATCCCGGCGAACCAGCCGTGTGAGTGCGTGTTGTCGCCGTACTCGGCGGTCCCGGTCTTGCCACCCAGGCCGTCGATGTCGGCGAGCTCGGTGGCGGTGCCCTCGCTGACCGTCAGCCGCATCATCTCCCGCAGGCCGGCGGCGACATCGGTGGGGATGGTCTGCGGGTCGGCGTCGGCCCGTGTCTGACTACCGGTCTGAGTATCGGTCTGACTCCCGGCCGCATCGCCGATGACCAGCGTCGGGATCACGGTGGAGCCGTGGCCCAGGCTGGCCTCGGCCACCGCCAGGCCGAACGGGCTGACCGTCACGGTGCCCTGCCCGATCCCGTTCTCCACCCGCTGCGCCGGGGTGTCGGCATCGGGTACCCGGCCGGTGACGGTGGTCAGGCCCGGGATGACGTAGTCGACCCCGATCCCGAACATTCGCGCGGTCCTGCCCAGCGCGTCGGGGGACAGCTGGTCGGCAAGCCGGGCCATGGTGGTGTTGCACGAGTGTGCGAACGCCTCCCGCAGCGGCACCGTGCCCAGATCGAATTCGTCTTCATTGGGGATGGTCCGGTTCTCGATGGTGATCTGTCCGGGGCACTGCACCGCGGTATCGGGGGTGACCAGGCCCGCCTGCATCGCGGCGGCGGTAGTGATGGTCTTGAACGTCGACCCCGGCGGGTACAGGCCGGTGACCGAGATCGGTCCCTGGGCGTCGGCGGCGTCGTTCTGGGCGATCGCCAGGATCCCGCCGGTGGTCGTGGACAGTGCCACCAGGACCGTCGGCCGCGGATCGGTGGCCACCGCCTGCTGAGCCAGCAGCTGCATGCGGGTGTCGATGGTGGTCCGGATCGGCGGGGTGTCGCGCGCAGGCGTGGACGTCAGCTCCTCGGCGGGTGAGCCGTCCTCGGACACCAGCGCCACCGACCAGCCGGCCGTCGCGTCGATCGCCCGCTGCCACAGTGGTTTCAGGCCGTCGATCACCGGCGAGGACAGCTGCGGGTTGGCTGTCAGCAACGCACCCTGGCGGCGGACCGCGACCCCGGGAATCGAGTCCAGCTGCGCCGAGACCTGGTCGAGGTCGGCCCGGCGCAGCGTCATCACGGTCACGGTGTCCTCGGCGTCTTCGTCGTCTCCGGGAGCACCGGCGCCGAACTGTGCCTGGATCGAGTCGGCGCTGACGGTGTCGAAGCGGCCCAGCACATCGGCCAGGGCCGCCGCCGAATCCCGGTGTGCGCGGTCCAACGTGACCAGTCCGACGGTCTGCCAGTCCATCAGCGGTTGACCGTCGCGGTCCACGATCGGCGTCAGGAGGTCCTTGTCGTCGCTGAACCGAAACGTCAGGCCCGGCCGCAGCTTCGGGTGCAGCACGGTGGGCGACCAGTCGACGCGCCAGCGGCCGTCGGCCCGTGACGCGGTGGCCTCGGCGTCGTAACGGAACTCACGGTCGCCACCGAACGACCAGGTGTAGGCCAGGGTGGTGTGTGCGGTGTCGCCGTCGTCCCGGACGTCGCCGACGGAGACGCCCACCCGCGCGTCGGCGCCCATCCCGTCCAGCATGGACCGGATCGGCGGCTGGGCCGCAGCGGGATCGTCCGTCTCGGCGGCGGCGGCCTCGGCATTTCGCCCCTGCACCGCGTGCGCGAACCCCTCGAACGCCGACTCCGGGCCGGTGGCAGACCACGAGCATCCCGCGGCGCCCGCCGCTACCGCCCAGAGCATCAGCAGAATCATCAGACGTGGCATATCGGGTGTGAGCAAAGCACGCGGGCCGTGCCCGCCGTCAAGTCGCCGCACCGGGCCGGCGCGCGTCAGGAGCCGAGGAGCCACCAGCCACCCCACAACGCCAGCACCGCCGGCACCAACGTCAGCGGTACCGACAACAGTCCCAGGACGGTGAACTCGCCGACCCGGGTCGGCACCCCGTCGGCGTTGAGCACCCGCCGCCACAGCAAGTTGGACAGCGACCCCACATAGGTCAGGTTCGGGCCGATGTTGACCCCGATCAGCACCGCCAGCACCGCGGCCGGTCCCGCCTGCGCGACCAGCGGTAGCAGCACCAGCACGGCGGGCAGGTTGTTGACGACGTTGGCCAGCACCGCCGCCACCGCGGCGTAACCCAGCAGCGCGAGCAGGCCGCTGCCCTCGGGCAGGATCCACCGCATCCAGCTCTGCAGACCGTTGGCCATGACCGCGGCCACCACGATGCCCAGCGCGGGAACGAACACCAGGAACGGCAGGTTGGCGGCCCGGGCGATGCCGACCACCGAGCTGCGCCCGTCCCAGAGCGCCCGCCCGGCCAGCAGCGCGGCCCCCGCCGCCGCGGCCCACACCGGCTCGACACCCAGCATGGAGGTCACCGCGAAACCGGCCAGCGTCAACCCGAGCACCGCCAGCGTGAACCGGGGCAGCCGCGGCGGATCCACCGCCGGTGGCGGCGGCACCGGGCGCAGGTCGACGGCGAACACGCGGCGGAACAGCAGGTACTCCGCGGCGATCGCCACCGCCCACGGCAGCGCCATCAGTGCGCTGAAATGCAGGAAGGACAACCCGGCGGTGGCGAAGGCCAGCAGATTGGTCAGATTGGACACCGGAAGCAACAGCGACGCGGTGTTCGACAGGTGCGCGGTGGCGTAGGCGTGTGGACGCACCGGCACGTCCAGGGTGCGGGCGGTGGCCAGCACGACCGGGGTGAGCAGCACGACGGTGGCGTCCAGCGACAGCACCGCGGTGGTGGCCGCGGCGATCACGAAGACCCGGCCCAGCAGGCGGCGCGGGTTCCCGGCGGACGAGCGCGCCATCAACGCCCCGAACGCCCGGAACAGGCCCTCGTCGTCGCACAGCTTGGCCAGCACCAGCACCGCGGCCAGGAACGCGACGACCGGCAGCAGCCGGCGGGCCTCCGCCACGGCCTCGGTCGTCGTCACCACACCGACGGCGATGAGGATCCCCGCCGCGGGCACCGCCACGACCGCCTCGGACCACCCCCGTGGCCGCGCGATGGCGAACGCCAGGACCAGCGCGAGCAGGGCCAGCGCCAGCAGCAACGCGGCGTTCACGCCCAGGGGTCCTCGGCGCGCCAGACCGTGGGCAGGTGCAGGGCCGCGCCGTCGCGGCCGGCCAGCTCGGTCAGCACCCGCAGCGAGACGTCCAGGTCGTCACCGGCGAACGGCAGCGCGCGCAGCGGCTTGGACAGCGGCCGGAAGAAGTCGTCCCAGTGGATGGCGACGACGGTGCGGGCGCCGACCGCGGCGACGGTGTGCTCCCAGTAGTCGGTCAGATAGCGGCGTGGCAGCACCCCGAGCTGACCGATCCCCAGGTAGGCGACCTCGGCCCGGTAGCCGTCGAGGACTCCCGGCCGAAAACCGGCGCTGCCCTGGATCAGGCACCGCCGCCCCGAGGGCCGGTGCTCGACGAGCATCGACCACGCTTCGCCGCACCGGTAGGCCGATGCGCGCACCGGCGGCCGGACCGGGTGGTCGATGACACCGGGGTAGCGGTCGGGTGGGCAGTGGCTCGATTCGACCAGGGTGACCTCGAAGTGGCCGAGGCTCATCGGTACACCCGGTGTCGCCACCCGGATGCGGTCGTCGGGCAGCCCGTGACCGCGTCCGACGTTGGCCGTCGAGGTTCCGCCCACCAGCGGCGCCCCGGTGCGCTCGGCCACCACCGCGGAGTCCATGGCGTGGTCGAAGTGGCTGTGCACGCACAGCACGGCGTCGAGCTTGCGGACCCCGGCGCGGGACAGGCAGCCCTCGATGCGCGGCAGTGCGGGCGCTATCCGCCCGGCGCCCACCCGCAACAGGCCGGGCCGGGAGAAGAACCCGTCGGTCATCAGCGCCGACTCGCCGTCGTCGAGGAGCAGCGTCGACACCCCGAGCCAGGTGGCGGACAACGGCGACGAGGAGGTGGCCGCGGGCACCCCGAAGAGCGCCGCGTGCCGGGTCAGGTCCGGCCGGCCGGGCTTGAGACGCATCAGCAGAACGCCCGCAGGTGAATGCCGGCGTCGCGCAGCTGCTCCCAGACCGCGCCGGCGATGTGGATGGCGCCGGGGGAGTCGCCGTGCACGCACACCGATTCCACGTCGATGTCGATGTCGGTGCCGTCGATGGCCGTCACCCGGCGGGTGGTCACCATGTCGATGACGCGCTGGGCGATCTCCTCGGGCTGATGCAGAACGGCGCCGGGTTCGCCGCGCGGCACGAGCCGGCCGTCGGGCCGGTAGGCGCGGTCGGCGAAGGCCTCGGCGACCGTGCGCAGTCCGGCGTTTCGGGCCTCGGCGAAGAACGCCGACCCGGCCTGCCCGAGCACCGGCAGCCCGGGGTCGACCGCGCGGACCGCCTCGGCGACGGCCCTGGCCTGACGCGGATCGGTCATCGCCGTGTTGTACAGCGCGCCATGGGGTTTGACATAACTGACGGTGGTTCCGCCGGCCGTGGCCAGCGCCTGCAGGGCGCCGATCTGATAGACGACGTCGGCGGTGAGGTCGGTCGGCGCGACGTCGATGTAGCGGCGGCCGAAACCGGCCAGGTCGCGGTAGCTGACCTGGGCGCCGACCCGGACACCGCGGCCGGCGGCGCCGTGGCACACCCGCAGCAGGCTGGTGGGGTCGCCGGCATGGAATCCGCAGGCGACGTTGGCGCTGGTGACGATGTCGAGCATGGCCTCGTCGTCGCCGAGCTGCCACACGCCGAACCCCTCACCGAGGTCGGCGTTGAGGTCGACCGAGGATTCCGCGCCCACGAGGCATCAGCCTAGGCGCTGTGGGACCTGCCGCGGGCCGCCTACGGAGGTCAGTCGGAATGGGTATGCGTCGCCCCCCACGCCGGTAGCGGGTCGGGAAATCGCTGCCAGTGTTGTTCTCCGATGACGAGTTCGTCGTCGGTGAGCAGCGCGGACTCCAACTGTGCGGTGATCGCCGCGCGGTCGATGCGCACGCCGATGAAGACGATCTCCTGGCCCGGCGGGATCTCGGTCGTCGCCCAGTACTGCGCGGGTTCGATGACCAGGTTCGGGCCGGCCTGCGACCAGATGGCGGCGATCGCCGGCCGGCTGGCGATCCAACAGAACCCCTTGCTGCGCAGTACGCCGTTCATCCGTGCCAGAACACCGACGAGCCGTTGCGGATGGAACGGACGTTGGGCGCGGAAGGTCATCGAGCCGATTCCGTACTCCTCGGTCTCGGGGGTGTGGCCGCCCGCGATTTCCTCGTCCCACCCCGGTGCCTGTGCCGCAGTGATCGGGTCAAACAGGCCGGTGTCGAGCACCTCGGCGAGGTCGACCTTGCCGTGATCGGTGTGGATCAGTTCGGCGTTGGGGTTGAGCCGGCGCACCACCGCTTCGACGGCGCCGAGCTGCTGCACGCCCACGAGGTCGGTCTTGTTGAGAATCAGGACGTCGGCGAATTCGACCTGGTCGACGAGCAGGTCGGCGATGCTGCGGGCGTCCCCTTCCCCGGCGCTCAGGTCCCGTTCGGCCAGCGCCTCGCCCCGGGTCAGCTCGGTCAGGAAGGTCGCGGCGTCGATGACGGTGACCATGGTGTCCAGCCGTGCCAGCCGGCCCAGGCTGAAACCGTCTTCGAACTCCCAGTCGAACGTCGCGGCCACGGGCATCGGTTCGGAGATGCCCGTGGACTCGATGACCAGCTGGTCGAACCGGCCTTGCTTGGCCAACGCGGCCACCGCCTCGATGAGGTCTTCCCGCAGCGTGCAGCAGATGCAGCCGTTGGTCAGTTCGACGAGCTTCTCCTCGGTGCGGTCCAGATGGCCCTGCCCGGCGACCAGGGCGGCGTCGATGTTCACCTCGCTCATGTCGTTGACGATCACCGCCACCCGCCGGCCCTCCCGGTTGGCCAGGATGTGGTTGAGCAGTGTCGTCTTGCCGGAACCGAGGAAGCCGGACAAGACGGTGACGGGCAGGCGTTCGGGGATGCTGAGGGTCATAACCTTAATGATAACGATTTCCATTAAGGCCCCTCCGTGTGCGGTCGCTAATGGAAACGATTACCATTATCGCCGTGAACCGACAGTCTCCCCACTCTCTGCGTCTCTCCCCGCTGCGCGCCCTGGCCGCCGCCACCGTTCTCGCCGCACCGTTCGTGCTGGCCTCGTGCTCGTCGAGCAGCGAAACCCCACCGACTAGCGAGACGTCGGGGACGACCTCGGCGGTGGCGGCCGGGTCGTGCCCGACGGAACCGGTCGCGGTGACCACCAGCGTGGACCAGTGGGGCGATATCGTCTCTGCCCTCGGCGGTGGCTGCGCCGACGTGACCACCGTGCTGCAGAGCTCCTCGGTCGACCCGCACGACTACGAACCCTCCCCGGCCGACGCTGCAGCCTTCAATGGCGCGCAACTCGTGGTTCTCAACGGTGGCCACTACGACGAGTGGGCCGCCAAACTGGCGGAAAGCTCGGCCCCGAACGCCCCGGTGGTCAACGCCATCGAACTGACCGAGGGAGCGCACGGTGCCGACGAACATGCCGACGAACATGCCGACGAGCACGACCACGACCACGCCGACGGGATCAACCCGCACGTCTGGTACAACCCCTCCACAGTGACCGCGGTCGTCGATGCTGTGACCGCGCAACTGAGCACCATCGCCCCCGACGCGTCCGACTACTTCAAGGGACGGCGCAGCGAGTTCGCCGAGTCCATGCAGCCGTACGACAACGCGATCGCCAAAATCAAGGCGGGAGCCACCGGCAAGAGCTATGCGGCCACCGAGAGCGTCTTCGACGACATGGCCGCGGCGCTGGGCCTGCAGAACAAGACGCCCCAGGGGTATCAGGCCAGTTCCAGCAACGAAACCGACCCCTCGCCGGCCGATCTGAACGCCTTCCTGACCCTGCTCGGCGACAGGGGGGTCGACGTGCTGATCTACAACACGCAGACCGAGGGGTCGGTTCCCCAGCAGATCCGCAGCGCCGCCGAAGGTGCCGGTATCCCGGTCGTGGAAGTCACCGAAACGGTGGCGCCGGGAGCCGATTCGTTCGAGGCTTGGCAGGTGGACCAACTCACCTCCCTGGCCAAGGCGCTCGGTGTCACTCTCTGACCAACGCCCATCACGCGCCGATGCTGCGACCGCGCTGTCGTTGGACAACGTCAGCGTGGTTCGTGGCGGCCACGTGATCTGGTCGGAAGCTACCTTCGACGTGCCCGTGGGCGGGATCTCCGCGGTGATCGGCCCCAGCGGGGCGGGCAAGACCACGCTCTTGCACGTCCTGCTGGGCCTTATTCCGGTGGCCTCGGGCACCGTCCGGGTGCTGGGCCGGCCCCCGGGCCAGGCCACCGGGTTGATCGGTTACGTGCCGCAGAATTATGCCGCGACGGCGGGCAACGCGATCCGGGCCTGTGACGCGGTGCTGCTCGGCCTGACTGGTCACCGCTGGGGATTCGGCCGTGCGGGCGCTGCGCAACGCCAGCAGGTGCAGGAGATCCTGTCCGCCGTGGACGCGACGGCGTTTGCCCACCAGCGACTGTCCAACCTGTCCGGTGGGCAACGACAGCGCATCGCCATCGCCGAGGCCCTCGTCGGACGCCCACAGCTGCTGATCCTCGACGAACCGTTGACATCGCTCGATCTGCGGAACCAGCGCGACATCGTGGGGCTGGTCGCGCGCATCAGGGCCGAGTTCGGCGTGACGATATTGGTGGTGGCCCACGATCTGAACCCGTTGTTGGGGATTCTCGACAGTGCGATCTACCTCTTGGACGGCCATGCTCATTTCGACACTATGGATGAGGTTGTCAACGAAGATCTGTTGAGTCATCTCTACGGAACGAGGATTCGGGTCGTTCATACCCCGCAGGGCGACCTCTTCGTACGGAGTGCCTGATGCGGACCGACCTGATCGCCCTTGGTTACCAGGAGAACTGGTTGGACATCCTGACCTCCTCTTTCATGCGCAACGCCGTGATCGGGGGCACGCTCGTGGCCCTGGCAGCCGGACTGATCGGGTATTTCATCGTGGTGCGCAACAGCGCCTTCGCCGCGCACGCGCTGGCACACATCGGTTTTCCCGGGGCCACCGGCGCGCTGCTGCTCGGCCTGCCCGTCTCGGCCGGGCTGGCGGCGTTCTGTGTCGGCGGCGCGCTGGTGATCGGTGCGCTCGGCAAGCGGGCCGACGAACGCGAGGTCGCCACGGGTACCGTGCTGGCCGCCGCGATGGGGCTGGGGCTGTTCTTCAGCTCGCTGGCCACCAAGAGCAGCAGTGTCGTAACGAACGTGCTGTTCGGAAATCTGCTGGCGGTCACGCATCAACAGCTGGTCAGTTTCTCTGTGGGGGTGGTCCTGCTCGCGGTCGTCGTCGCCTTCATCTACCGGCCGCTGCTGTTCGCCTCGGTCAATGCCGAGGTCGCCGAGGCCAAGGGTGTCCCGGTGCGCGCACTGTCGGTGATCTTCATGGTGCTGCTGGGTCTGGCCGTCACCATGGCCGTGCAGGCGGTCGGAACGCTGCTGCTGTTCGCGTTGGTGGTCACGCCCGCCGCGACCGCGATTATGGTGACCGCCAGGCCGGCCGTCGCGATGGTGGTCTCGACGGTGCTCGCCCTCGTGTCGGTGTGGGCGGGGCTGGTCATCTCGGCCGTCCTCAACGTGCCGCCGAGCTTCGCGATCGTCACCATCGTGTGTGCGATCTGGCTGCTGGTTTGGCTCGCCGTGCGCAGCGTAGGTGCCGCACCCAGGCCGGTGACGACGGGCCACGGTGCTCAGCACACCGACGACCGTGTCGACATGGGCTAGTCTCATGAGGCATGTCCCGGAGTCCGACGCCCAGGCGCCGGGCCACCCTGGCCTCGTTGGCCGCCGAGCTCAAGGTCTCGCGGACCACCGTCTCCAATGCCTACAACCGGCCCGACCAGCTCTCGGCGGAACTGCGCGAGCGGGTCTTCGCCACCGCCAAACGGATGGGATACGCCGGGCCGGACCCGGTGGCCCGGTCGCTGCGGACACGCAAGGCCGGGGCGGTCGGCCTGGTCGTCACCGAGCGGTTGACGTACTCCTTCAGTGATCCCGCGGCCCTGAACTTCGTTGAGGGGCTGGCGGAGTCGTGCGAGGACGCCGGCCTGGGCCTGTTGCTGGTGGCCGTCGGGCCGGGCCGCAGCCTGGCCGAGGGGTCCCGGGCGGTGCTCTCGGCCGGTGTCGACGGATTCGTCGTGTACGCGGCCTCCGACGACGACCCCTATCTGCAGGTCGTCCTGGAGCGTCGGCTGCCGCTGGTCGTCGTCGACCAGCCGCGCGGGATCCCCGGGGCCTCCTATGTGGGCATCGACGACCGTTGCGCCATGCGGGAACTGGCCTCCTACGTCACCGGCCTGGGACACCGCGAGATCGGTCTGCTGACCATGCGGCTGGGGCGCGAGCGGCACGGGGACGCCCCGGCGGCGGTGGTGTCGACGCAGCGTCTGTCCGCCAGCCACTTTCACGCTCAGCGCGAGCGTGTCGAGGGCGTCCGGGACGCGATGGCGGCCGCCGGGCTGGACCCCGACACGTTGACCGTCGTCGAGAGTTACGAGCACGGACCGCTTTCCGGTGGAGTCGCCGCCGAGTTGGCGCTCACGGCCAATCCGCGGATCACCGCCCTGATGAGCACCGCCGACGTCCTGGCGCTGTCGGCGATGGATCACCTGCGGTCCAAGGGCATCTACGTCCCCGGTCAGATGACCGTCACCGGTTTCGACGGCGTGAGCGAGGCCGTGCGGCGCGGCCTGACCACCGTCCGGCAGCCGAACATGGAGAAGGGGCGGGCCGCGGGCCGGCTGCTGCACAGCCCACCCCGGTCCGGCCTGCCGGTGATCGAGGAGCTGCCCACGGAGCTGATCCGCGGCCGTACCGCCGGCCGGGCGCCCTGACCGGACGGCTCAGGACGGTTCGGGACGGTTCGGGACGGTTCAGTGAGCCCCGGAGCGCTGCCGGTAGACGAAGTCCAGGGCCTCCCCGACGTCCTCGGGCGAATCGACCCGGTACCGCGCGAGGGTGTCCCCCGGGCCCACCTTCACTCCGATGTCCTCGCCGCGCAGCCGGCGGAACGCCTTCTCATCGGTGACGTCGTCGCCGAAGTAGACCACCATCGAGGCCGAGGTCCGCTCGCGCAGGATGTCGATGGCCTCGCCCTTGTCGGTGTCGATGACGGCGAACTCCAGCACGGCCTTGCCCTCGGTGATGTGGGCGTCCCAGTCGCCGGAGGCGCGCCACGCCTCGGCCAGGGCCCGTTCGGCGTCGGTCGTCGAGGCGTTGCGGACGTGCAGTGCGACGCTGGCGGGTTTGGTCTCGACGGTGGCACCGGGATGGCGCGAGACGATGTCGTCGAGGGTCGTGCGCATGCGCTCGAGCAGCAGCTCGTCGATCTCGTGGGCGAAACCGGTGTCGAACTCGGCACCGTGACTGCCGACGAGCACGGCCTCGCCACCCAGGCCCGACAGTACGGCCAGGTCGTGCACCGAACGTCCGGAGATCAGGGCGGTGGTCGTCGACGGCAGCCCGGCCAGCGTCCGGAACGCGTCGGCGGCCCGCGGCAGCGGCCGGGCGTCGGCGGGATGGCTGACGATGGGCGCCAGGGTGCCGTCGAAGTCCGACGTGATCAGCAGCCGCGTGACCCGTGCGGCGGTGGTCAGCGCCTGGCGCAGATCGGGAGGAAGTGAGCCCACGTGTTCAGATCTTAGGGCGGTCCCGGTCCCCGTTCCCGTCGCCGTTTCCGTCGCTGTTGCCGATGAGCAGCCGCACGGCCAGATCCAGACGTTTGCTGACATCGGTGGCCGAGGCGCGCCGGGTCAGCCACGCCAGCAGATTGGACAGCCAGACGTCGGAGATGACGCGGGCGATGTGGTACTGGTCTTCGTTCGGTTCACCGTCGGCCATCGCCCGGGCGAACATCGAGTCGATGATCTTCTCGACGTGATCAACCTCACCGGCGGCCGACGCGTCGGCGAACACGTAGGCGCGGGTCATCGCCTCGGTCAGCAGCGGGTTGCGCTGCATCGCCCGATTGAGCTTGCTGACCATGAAGTTCAGCCGCTCGTAGGGTGTTCCGCCGGCGACCGCGGTGCGGTCGGTCTTGGCGTCGATGCGTTCGAACTCGCGGCCCAGCGCCGACACCAGCAGGTGCACCTTCGACGGGAAGTAGCGGTACAGCGTGCCGACGGCCACGTCGGCGCGGTCGGCCACGGCGCGCATCTGGACGGCCTCGTAGCCGCCCTTGCTGGCGATGGCCATGGTGGCGTCGAGAATGCGTTTCCGGCGCTCCCGCTGAGCTTCGGAACCGAGTTCGGACTCGGCAAGGACGGCCACGGTCATGACCTCTCGTGGTTGCGAGCGGGCTGACGTCGACATGCGGCGGGCAGCTCCTTCTTCTGGCGTATCTGCTCGAAACGATACGCATGGCCGTTGGGAATTGCTCACCTCCCTGCTCGCCGTGTCCGTCCCGCGCCCCTTGCCGGACACGCCCGTGTGCTGGCGTGATGGCATTCGACTTGACGCTGGTTCACTGGCAATATTAGAACACGTTCTAGTGGGTCGTACGGACCTTCTTCGCGGCGATTTGAGGAGACCCGACGTGGCTGGGGTGTCAGGGACCGTCACCGACGAGCAGTTTGCGGCCAGGGATCTGGTGCGCAGTTGGGCCGCTGGGGCCGGCGCCATCGCGGCCACCCGTGACGTCGAGCACGGGCAACCGGATGCCTGGCGCCCGGTGTACGCGGCGCTGGCCGAGCTGGGGATCTTCGGGGTCGCCGTACCCGAGGAGGCCGGAGGCGCCGGTGGGACCGTCGCCGACCTGTGCGCCATGGTCGAGGAGGCGGCGCGGGCGCTGGTGCCCGGGCCGGTCGCCCCGACCGCGCTGGCCACCCTGGTGCTCGACGATCCGGCCCTGCTGGAGTCGCTGGCCGCCGGCGAGCGCACCGCCGGTGTCGCGCTGTCGGCCGAGATCACCGTCACCGACGGCCGCGCCACCGGGGCGGCCGAGCACGTCCTGGGCGCCACCGCCGACGGCCTGCTGCTGCTGCCGGCCGGATCGGCGTGGGTGCTCGTCGACGCCGGTGAGTCCGGCGTTTCCGTGGCGGCCCTGCAGGCCACCGACTTCTCCCGTCCGCTGGCCCGTGTCGTCCTGGACGGCGCGCCGGTGACGGCGCTGTCGACCGCCCCGCGGCGGGTGCTCGACCTGGCCGCGGCGATCCTGGCGGCCGAGGCCGCCGGGGTGGCGCGTTGGGCCCTGGACACCGCCGCGGACTACGCGAAGGTCCGCGAACAGTTCGGCAGGCCGATCGGCAGTTTCCAGGCCATCAAGCACATGTGCGCGGAGATGCTGCTGCGATCCGAGCAGGTCTCGGTGGCCGCCGGCGACGCCGCCCACGCGGGGGAGCAGACGTCCGGTCCCGGCGGGCAGGACGCCCGCCAGCTGTCGCTGGCCGCCGCGGTCGCCGCCGCGGCGGGCATCGACGCCGCCAAGGCCAACACCAAGGACTGCATCCAGGTGCTCGGCGGTATCGGCATCACCTGGGAGCATGACGCGCATCTGTATCTGCGCCGGGCCTACGGGATCTCCCAGCTGCTGGGGGGACGCTCCCGCTGGCTGCGCACCGTCGTCGAGCTCACCCGGGCCGGGGTGCGTCGCAGTCTCGACGTGGACCTGAGCTCGGTGGAGCACCTGCGCCCCGACATCGCGGCCGCGGTCGCCGAGGTCGCCGGGCTGCCGGCCGAACGGCAGCAGGCCGCCCTGGCCGAAGCGGGCCTGCAGGCACCGCACTGGCCGCGGCCCTACGGTCGCGACGCCGCACCGGCCGAACAGCTGCTCATCGACCAGGAGCTGGCCGCCGCCGGGGTGCAGCGGCCCGACCTGGTGATCGGGTGGTGGGCCGCACCGACCATCCTGGAGCACGGCAGCCCCGCCCAGGTCGACCGCTTCGTGCCGGCCACGCTGAGCGGCGAGCTGCAGTGGTGCCAGCTGTTCAGCGAACCCGGTGCCGGTTCGGATCTGGCCTCGCTGCGGATGAAGGCGGTGCGCACCGACGGCGGCTGGAGGCTGACCGGTCAGAAGGTGTGGACCTCCGCGGCGCAGAAGGCGCACTGGGGTGTCTGCCTGGCCAGGACCAACCCCGACGCCCCCAAGCACAAGGGGATCACCTACTTCCTCATCGACATGACAGCGCCGGGCATCGTGGTCCGCCCGCTGCGAGAGATCACCGGCGACGAGCTGTTCAACGAGGTGTTCTTCGACGACGTCTTCGTGCCCGACGAGATGGTGGTCGGGACCGTCGACGACGGCTGGCGGCTGGCCCGCACCACGCTGGCCAACGAGCGGGTGGCCATGGCGCAGGGGACCGCGCTGGGCAACCCGATGGAGCAGCTGCTGGAGCGGGTCGACGAGCTCGACATCGATGCCGCCGAACAGGACCGGCTGGGTGCGTTGATCGTGGCCGCGCAGGTCGGTGCGCTGCTGGATCAGCGCATCGCCCAGCTCGCCGTCGGTGGCGGTGATCCCGGTCCACAGGCCAGCGCCCGCAAGCTGATCGGCGTGCGGTACCGGCAGAACCTCTCGGAATTCCGAATGGAGCTCTCGGAGGGCCGGGGTCTGGTGTTCAACCCCAACGTGCACGACTTCCTGAATTCGCGGTGCCTGACCATCGCCGGTGGCTCAGAGCAGATCCTGCTGACCATGGCCGGTGAACGGCTGCTGGGGCTGCCCCGCTGACCGCGATTTCGGTGCAGTGGGTCCCGCTGGGCGGGACCCACTGCACCGAAATCGGCGGGTTCAGAAGCTTCAGAAGCCGGTCTGGCTGCAGGCGGTCGGCGACATCAGATCGTGGCCGCCGTAGACCACGTGGATGTTGCTGCACACGATGAACGTGGCCTCGGTGTCGGGGCGGCCGCTGGCCCAGTCGATCGGCGCCGAATCGCCCTCGACGGTGAACCGTTCGATCGGGCCGCCCCCGAAGTAGGTCACCGAGATCTCGTTGGAGCTCAGCGAGCGGTACATCTCCGACAGCGCGTTGTCATGGTTGGCGCCCTTGGTCTCCCGGGGCGTGCCCGCCGGCGCGCTGTAGCTGGTCTCCTGCCAGACGTCGCGGTTCGAGCTGCGCACCGTGACCGTCTGGCGGGCCCACAGATCGCCGGGGAAGCCGACGGGGCCCTGCGGGGTCATCAGGTTGGCGCCGGTGGTGAAGTGACAGGTGTTCGTACCCGCGACGCAGTCGGCGGTGGTGTGGATCTCCAGCTGGGTGTCGGGGCCCACCGGGACCGAGGAGTCGGCGCGGTCGGCGGCCGCGGCGACACCGGGGCACAGCAGCGACGCCGCGGTCAGCGCCGCGGTACCGATCGCCAGGCCGGTTGCCGGTGACCCACCGTGCTTCGTCCAGCGCTTCATCGTCACGAAACTAGCCGCTCCCTATTCGTCGTAGGTGACTTCGACCGAATCGGACGTCGGTCGCGCCTGGCAGCCCAGGATGAGGCCCTCGTCGAGGTCGGACTGCTCGAGCACGTCGTTGACCTCCATCTCGACCTCCCCGCTCTTCTTCAGCACCGCGCACGCGCCGCAGTGCCCCTCGCGGCAGGAGAACGGCGCGTCGATCCCCTTGTCGAGCAGCACATCGAGCAGCTTGGCCGAGCGTGGCCAGCTGACCTCGTGGGTCTGCCCGTCGATGGTGACCACCGCGGTGGCGGGAGGCTCGGCACCCTCGCCCTCGTCGGGGATGACGACCGCGGCGAACGGGTCGGAGTCCAGGGAGCGGAACACCTCGATGTGCACCCGGTTCTCGGGCACCTGCAGGCCCGTCAGCGCGTCGCGGGCCGCGGCCATGAACGGGCCCGGGCCGCACAGGAAGACCTCGCGGGCGGTGTAGGGCGCGGCGAGCCGGGCCAGCGCCGCAGCGGTGGGCAGCCCTTGAACCGACTCCAGCCAGTGCACCACCGAGAAGCGGTCGGGGTACTTGGCGGCCAGCTCGCGCAGCGCGGCGGCGAAGATCACCGAGCTCTCGTCGCGGTTGGCGTAGAGCAGCGTCACCTGACCGGAGCCCTCCGACAACGCGGACTTGCAGATCGCCATCATGGGGGTGATCCCGCTGCCGGCCGCGACGAGCAGGAAATCGGTGTCCAGGGTCCGCGGCACGAAGGTGCCCGAGGGGGCCAGGACGTGCAGGCGCATCCCCACGTGGGCGTTGTCGCACAGCCAGTTCGAGGCGTAGCCCTCGGCGGTGCGCTTGACCGTCACGGCCAGCGCGTCGTCGGTGTGCGGTGAGCTGCACAACGAGTAGCAGCGGGCCACCGACCCGGTGCGGTCGCTGGGGACGCGCAGCGTCAGGAACTGGCCGGGCGCGTAGCGCAGCTTGTCGGCCGGGACGCTGGGCCCGTCGGCCCCGGTGGGCACCCTGAACACCAGGGACCGGGCGTCGTCGGTTTCGGCGATCACCTCGGCTATCTCCAGTTCGAGCACGTGGTTGCCGAGCGGCTCGTCGGTCACGACCGGGCCCCTCCTTTCGACTGTCGAACCAGAACAAGAACTAGAACAGGTTACAAAAATGCACTTCCGCAGGTCCAGTCCCTGTAGGTGTGCGCTACTCGACACAAATCGTAACGTGTTCTAGTGTTAGCCCTAACGACACAACATAGTTGGCGCAGTAGCCGCTCAACAGCCGCGGCGGCTCAAGATCGTGGGAGGCAATGCCGTGACGTCCATTCAACAACGCGACGCGCAGTCGGTGCTGGCCGGTGTCGACGAGCTGCTCCCGCAGCTTCGGGACCGCGCCCAGACCACCGAGGATCTGCGCCGGCTGCCCGACGAGAACATCAAGGCGCTGGAGGACATCGGCTTCTTCGCGCTGCTGCAGCCCGAACAGTGGGGCGGCATGCAGTGTGACCCGACGATCTTCTACGAGGCGGTCCGCCGGCTGGCCAGCGCCTGCGGTTCCACCGGCTGGGTGTCGTCGATCCTGGGCGTGCACAACTGGCACCTGGCGCTGTTCGATCAGCAGGCCCAGGAGGACGTCTGGGGTGACGATCCCGGCGTGCGGATCTCCTCCTCGTATGCGCCCATGGGGGCGGGCACCGTCGTCGACGGCGGCTACCTGGTCAGCGGTGCCTGGCAGTGGTCCTCGGGTTGTGACCACGCGACGTGGGCGTTCCTCGGTGGGCCGGTCATCAAGGACGGCAAGCCCGTCGACTTCGGCAGCTTCCTGATCCCGCGCACCGACTACACCATCGACGACGTCTGGCACGTGGTGGGCCTGCGCGGCACCGGCTCCAACACCGTGGTGGTCAAGGACGTGTTCGTGCCCCGGCACCGGTTCCTGTCGTACAAGGCGATGAACGACGGCACCGCCGGCGGGTATGAGAACAATACCGCCCCGGTGTACAAGATGCCCTGGGGCACCGTGCATCCCACCACGATCTCGGCGCCCATCGTCGGCATGGCCTACGGCGCCTATGAGGCCCACGTCGAGCACCAGGGCAAGCGGGTGCGCGCGGCGTTCGCCGGCGAGAAGTCCAAGGATGATCCGTTCGCCAAGATCCGCATCGCCGAGGCGGCCAGCGACATCGATGCGGCGTGGCGCCAGCTGATCGGCAACGTCGGCGACGAGTACACGCTGCTGCGCGAGGGCAAGGAGATCCCGTTCGCGCTGCGGACGTGCGCCCGACGCGACCAGGTGCGCGCCACCGGCCGCGCGATCGCCTCGATCGACCGGCTCTTCGAGGCCTCCGGTGCCACCGCGTTGGTCAACGATGCTCCGGTGCAGCGATTCTGGCGTGACGCCCATGCCGGCCGCGTGCACGCGGCCAACGACCCGGAACGGGCCTACCTGATCTTCGGCAACAACGAGTTCGGGTTGCCGCCGCAGGACACGATGGTCTGATCGACGACCGATGACTTCCTTCATCTCCGAAACGCAGCACCAGCAGAAGGTGACCTTCGAGTCGACCTCGCGCTACGCCCAGGTCCGCGAGGACATGAAGCTGCACTACCACGAGGCCGGCGACCCCGAGTCGCCGACGGTGGTGCTGCTGCACGGCGGCGGGCCCGGGGCCTCCAGCTGGTCGAACTTCAGCCGCAACATCGGGGTGCTCGCCGAGAAGTTCCACGTGCTCGCGGTCGACCAGCCCGGCTACGGGCACTCCGACAAGCACACCGAACACGAGCAGTACAACCGGTACAGCGCCACCGCGCTGCTCAACCTGTTCGACCACCTCGCTATCGACCGCCCTGCGCTGGTGGGGAATTCGCTCGGCGGCGGCACCGCGGTGCGCTTCGCGCTGGACAACCCGGATCGCGCCGGCCGGCTGGTGTTGATGGGTCCGGGCGGGCTCAGCGTCAACCTGTTCGCACCCGACCCCACCGAGGGCGTGAAGCTGCTGGGCCGGTTCACCGCCGATCCCACGCGCGAGAACATGGAGAAGTTCCTGCGCATCATGGTCTACGACCAGAAGCTCGTCACCCCCGAGCTCATCGACGAGCGCTTTGCGATCGCCAGCACCCCGGAGTCGCTGGCCGCCGCGAAGGCGATGGGCAAGTCGTTCGCGGGCCCCGATTTCGAGCTGGGGATGATGTGGCGCGAGGTGTACAAACTGCGCCAGCGGGTGCTGTTGATCTGGGGCCGCGAGGACCGGGTCAACCCGCTCGACGGGGCCCTGGTGGCACTGAAACAGATTCCGCGTGTGCAGCTCCACGTTTTCGGGCAGTGTGGGCACTGGGCGCAGCTGGAGAAATTCGACGAGTTCAACAAGCTCACGATGGACTTTCTGGGAGGTACCTGATGAGCATCCGTTCACTGGGGTATCTGCGTATCGAGGCCACCGACATGGCCGCGTGGCGCGAGTACGCGCTGAAGGTCCTCGGCATGGTCGAGGGCAAGGGTGCCACCGAGGGCGCGCTGTACCTGCGGATGGACGACTTCCCGGCCCGGCTGGTGATCGTGCCCGGCGACCGCGACCGGTTGCTGGTCTCGGGCTGGGAGGCCGCCAACGCCGCCGACCTGCAGGACATCCGCGACCGCCTCGACGTCGAGGGCACCCCATACAAGGAGGCCGGCGGGGTCGAACTGGCCGACCGTCGGGTGGCCGAGATGATCGTCTTCGACGACCCGTCCGGCAACACGCTGGAGGTGTTCCACGGCGCCGCCCTGGAGCACCGCCGGGTGGTCAGCCCCTACGGCCACAGGTTCGTCACCGAGGACCAGGGCCTGGGACACGTGGTGCTCACCACCCGTGACGACGCGGAGTCGCTGCACTTCTACCGTGACGTGCTCGGGTTCGCGCTGCGTGACTCGATGCGGCTGCCGCCCCAGCTGGTGGGCCGGCCAGCCGACGGCGAGCCGGCGTGGCTGCGCTTCTTCGGCGTCAATCCGCGCCACCACAGCCTGGCGTTCATGCCCGGTGAGACCCCCAGCGGCATCGTGCACCTGATGGTCGAGGTGGAGAACAGCGACGACGTGGGCCTGTGCCTGGACCGCGCGTTGCGGCGCAAGGTTCCGATGTCGGCGACGTTGGGCCGGCACGTCAACGACCTGATGCTCTCCTTCTACATGCGCACACCCGGCGGCTTCGACGTCGAGTTCGGCTGTGAGGGAAGGCAGGTCGACGACCAGGATTGGATCGCCCGGGAGAGCACCGCGGTGAGCCTGTGGGGCCACGACTTCTCGGTGGGGGCCCACGCCCAGTGACGAATGCCCAGATCGACCCGCGCACGTTCCGCACCGTGCTCGGCCAGTTCTGCACCGGCATCACGATCATCACCACCGTGCACGACGAGACCCCGATCGGGTTCGCGTGCCAGTCCTTCGCGGCCCTGTCGCTGGATCCGCCGCTGGTCCTGTTCTGCCCGACGAAGGTGTCGCGGTCATGGCAGGCCATCGAGGCCAGCGGCCGCTTCTGCGTGAACATCCTGCACGAGCATCAGAAGGACGTCTCGGCGCGGTTCGGCTCCAGGGAACCGGACAAGTTCGCCGGGATCGACTGGAGTCCCTCCGAGCTCGGTTCGCCGGTCATCGACGGCGCGCTGGCCCATATCGACTGCACCGTGCACTCGGTGCACGACGGTGGCGACCACTTCGTGGTCTTCGGTGCCGTGCAGTCGCTCTCCGAGGTGCCCAAGAAGAAGCCGCGCCCGCTGCTGTTCTATCGGGGCGAGTACACCGGGATCGAACCGGACAAGAACAGCCCGGCCCAGTGGCGCGACGATCTGGAGGCCTTCCTCACCGCGACCACACCCGACACCTGGCTGTGAAGAACCGGTTCCACGTCGCGACGGCCGGGCCCCCGGGTCCCCGCCCTTAGATGCATCCCGCCGCGCAGGGGTCGACCGGTGGCACGTCCTCGAGCCCGGGGGCCTCGGGCTGGTTGGTGGTCAGGTCGACATCCCCGTCGAGCTGCGGCGCGATCGGCAGGAAGTTGCAGATCGGAAAGAGTGACGGGCCGCACGGGGGCGGTCCGGGCTCGGCGACGGCCGGGGCCGCCAACCCGACGCCGGCGGCCAGCATCGGCCCGGTGATCAGTGCCGCCCCCGCGGCCAGGGTTCGGATCCTGCGCATGCGCCGACCCTACCGAGCCGCCCGACCGGCTTCCGCGGACTCCCGGTGAATAACACCGCTGTGATTCATCCCCAGTGTGGATACGTCCTGGGGATGACCGCGCGGTCTACAGGTGGGTGGTGATGAAATCGCTGATCGTGGCGGCCACCTGCCGGTGCACCGTTTCGTTGAGGATGTCGTGGGCCCCGGGGAAGGCCGCCAGCCGCAGCGGGCCGACCTGTTCGGCGTAGGCGCGCACCGCCCCGATATCGGCGACCGGATCGGACTCGCCGTGCACTGCCAGGGTCGGCACCGTCAGCGTCGGCAGCGCGTCACCCATCCGGTCCCAGGCCCAGTCCAGGGCGCGGGCCAGCGGGGCCCCGTCGGCGTCGACGAACGCCAGCGGATCGTTCTCCATGGAGTCGAGGTAGAACGGGTCGGCCGACAGCGCCGACGGCTCCAGCTCGAATTCGGCGTCCTGGTCTTCGAGCATTCCCGGGATCGGTACCAGCGGGGCGCCGGAGATCACCCCGGCCCGGTACCGGTTCGGGTTCTCCAGCAGCCGGAAGAGGGTGACCACCGCGCCGAAGGAGTGCCCCTGGGCGAACAGGGGGATGCCGGGGGTGGCGCGCTCGGCCAGGTCGGTCAGCGCCGCCGCGATCGAGGAGCTGGCCTGCACGGAGCCGAAGTCGCCGCGTGCGCCTCCCGACAGGCCGTGGCCCAGCTGATCGGCGGCCCACAGGTCGATCCCGGCCGCGTTGAGGGTGAAGCCGAGCCGGTGGTAGACACCGGTGTGCTCGCCGAAGCCGTGCAGGAAGATGACCGCGGCGCGGGGCCGCTCGGCCGCCCAGTGTCGGTAGTAGACCGGTCCGGCGTCGGTGTCGATGAAGGGCATGCCTCGACCCCACCAGGCGCGGCCGGTCGGGGCAACCCCGGGGACTCAAACGGTCCGGCTACCGGCGCGGCAGCCAGTCACCGATGCGGGCCACCGCCTCGTCGATGTCCGCGGAGGGCCCCGCGAACGACAGCCGCACGAACGACCCGCCGCGGGTGGTGTCGAAGTCGATGCCCGGCGCGATCGCGACCCCGGTCGCGTCGAGGAGTTTCGCGCAGAACGACAGCGAGTCGTCGGTGAACTCCGAGACGTCGGCGTAGACGTAGAAGGCGCCGTCGGTGGGGGCCAGCCGGTCGATGCCGATCCCGCGCAGCCCCGACAGCAGCCGCTGCCGATTGGCGCCGTAGTGCGCCAGGTGCGCATCGGCCTCCGCGCGGGACTCCGGGGTGAACGCCGCGACACCGGCGAACTGCGAGAGCACCGGGGGGCAGATGGTGAAATTGCCGGTCAGACGGTCCACGGCTCGCTGCAGCGACTCGGGCACCACCAGCCAGCCCAGCCGCCACCCCGTCATCGCGAAGTACTTCGAGAAGCTGTTGACCACCACCGCGTCGCGCGAGGTGGCCCAGGCGCAGCTGGTCGACGGTGCACCCGGGTACACCAGGCCGTGGTAGACCTCGTCGCTGATCAGCCGTACCCCGCGCTCGGCACACCAGGACGCGATGGCGGCCAGTTCGTCGGGGGCGATCACGGTGCCGGTCGGGTTGGCCGGGCTGGCCACCACGACGCCATCGGGCGGCGGGTCGATCTCGTCGAGCATCGCGGCGGTGGGCTGGAACCGGGTCCCGGCGTCGCACCGGAGGTCGACGACCTCACAGCCAAGCGCCGAGAGAATGTTGCGGTAGCAGGGATATCCGGGGCTGGTGACCACCACCCGGTCCCCGACGTCGAAGCAGGCCAGGAAGGCGAGCAGGAAGCCGCCGGAGGAGCCGGTGGTGATCACGATGTCGGCGGGGTCGACGGCCAGTCCGTGGATGTCGGCGTAGGACGCGGCGATCGCTTCGCGCAGCTCGGGAATGCCCAGGGCGACGGTGTAGCCGAGCGGGCCGGCGGCCAGCGCCTCGGCCGCCGCGGCGCGCACCGGCCCGGGCGCACCCACGCTGGGCTGCCCGGCCGACAGGTTCACCAGGTCGCCGTGGCTGCGTTGCCGTTCGGCGGCGGCCAGCCAGACGTCCATCACGTAGAACGGCGGGATCCCGGCCCGCAGCGCGGTCTTCACCCGTTCGACATTAGGTGAGCCCGGCGGCGCCGGAAAGTGCCTCGGCCTCCAGCCGGCGCAGCTGTTCGCTGGGCCGGCCCAGCAGCTGTGAACTGCCGTGCGCCCGTTTGAAGTACAGCTGGATGTCGTGTTCCCAGGTGATCGCGATGCCGCCGTGCATCTGGATGGCCTCGGCGGCCACGTCGGTGAAGGCCTCGGACGCGGTGAACAGCGCCAGTGCGGCCGTGGTCGGCGACGGCGACTCCAGGGCCTCGTCGACCACCGCACCGGCGGTCTGCACCGTGACGTACAGGTCGGCCATCCGGTGTTTGAGCGCCTGGAAGCTGCCGATCGGCCGGCCGAACTGCACCCGCTCCTTGGTGTATTCGACGGTCAGCTCCAGGCAGCGGGTGGCGGCCCCCACCTGCTCGGCGGCCAGCAGCAGCGCCGCGGCGTCGGCCACCCCGGGGTCGGCGCCGATGACGGTGGTGTCGGTGGCGGTCAGCCGCGCCAGCCGGCGGGTCGGATCCATCGGCCGGATCGGCTCGGCGCGGAACTCTTTCCAGCGCACGAGCTTGCCATCCTCGGCGGCGACCACCACATCGGCGATGTCGCCGTTGACGACGTAGCCGCGGTCGAGCACCAGCGCCCCGGTCGCTTCACCCGCGGCGAGCCGCTCCAGCGTCTGGGCGTCGGGTTCGTCGGCGCCGAGCAGGGCGAGCTCGGCCAGCGTGGTGCCCAGCAGCGGAGTGGGAACCAGGGCGCGGCCCAGCTCGGTGAGCACCGCCGCGGCATCGGCGAGTTCGCCGCCGGCCCCGCCCAGCTCCTCGGGGACCACCAGCGCCGCCGCGCCCACCTGCTCGCAGAGCACCGTCCACAGCTTCTCGTCGTAGCCGCGCGGTGACTCCATGGCCGCGCGCACCGCCTCGGGGCCGGCGTGCCGGGCGACCAGGTCGCGCACGGTCCGGGCCAGCAGTTCTCGTTCCTCGTTGGTCGGGCCGGACATCTAGAGCGCCTCCAGTACGCGTCGCCGGTGGGTCGTCGGATCGCCCCAGGCCGGGCGCAGGGCCTGGACCCGCAGCAGCAGCAGGCCCAGATCGTGCTCCTGGGTGAAGCCGATCGCCCCGTGGGTCTGCAGCGCGGAGCGGGCCGCCAGCAGCGCCGCGTCCGCGGCTGCGGCCTTCGCCGCACTGACGTCGCGGGCCGCCTTCGCCGCACTGACGTCGCGGGCCGCCTTCGCCGCACTGACGTCGCGGGCCGCCTCGGGTGGGCCGGCGGCCAGCGCCAGTGCGGCGCCGAAGACCAGTGGACGGGCCAGTTCGAGTGCGATGTGCACGTCGGCGAGCTTGTGTTTGATCGCCTGGTAGGAGCCGATCGCCCGGCCGAACTGGGTGCGTTGTTTGGCGTAGTCCACCGAGGCGTCCAGCAGGGCCTGCCCGGCTCCGACCAGTTGGGCGGCGGTCGCCAGGACGCCGAGTTCGACGGCGCGTCCGGTGTCGGCCGACCATCCGGCCGGGCCGCCTTCGTGGTCGGTCGTCACGTCGGTCGTCACGTCTGCCAGGGTGCGGCTGGGATCGACCGACTCGTGCCGCGCCCTCGCGGTGGCCTCGTGCACCCGCCCGTCGCTCGCGAACAGGACCAGCCCGGCGATCTCGGTGCCGACCGCGCGTGGCTGCAGCGGCGGCGCCGCGACGGTGGCGACGAGTTCACCCGCGGCCAGGGCGGCGCCGCGGTCATCGGCGGCCAGCAGCACCGGTGCCACCGCGACGGATTCGGTGACGGGCCCGGGAACACACCAGTAGCCCAGCCGCTCGCAGGCCACCACCAGATCGGCCGGGTGCGCGTCGATCCCGTCGTACCGCTCGGGCACCATCAGCGCCGTCACCCCGAGGTCGGCCAGTGTCGACCACACCTTGCGGGCCGGGGCGGTGTCGCCGGCCGCCCAGGCCCGCACGGCGGCGGGCAGCGCGGCGGCGCCGAGTGCAGCGTCGATGCTCGCGGCGAAGTCGCGCTGCTGTTCGTCGAGGTCGAATCTCATTTCGCTTTCACCTGGCTTTCCCGGGGAAGACCCAGCAGCCGCTCGGCGATGATGTTGCGCTGGATCTCGTTGGTGCCCGCATAGATCGGGCCACCGAGAGCGAACAGATACCCGTCGGTCCAGGCATCGGTGATTTCGCCGTCGGCACCGCGCAGATCCAGTGCGGTCTGGTGCAGCGCGACGTCGAGCTCGGACCAGAACACCTTCGTCACCGAGGACTCCGCACCGAGCTCACCGCCGGCGGCCAGCCGGGTCACGGTGCCGAACGTCTGCAGCCGGTAGGCCTGCGCCTTGATCCACGCGTCGGCCACCCGGTCGGCGAATCTTTCGCGGGTGCCGCTGTCGGGCTGAGACTTCCACAGTTCTACCAGTCGGGCGGCCGGGGCGGTGAAGCGTGCCGGGCTGCGCAGCGACATCCCGCGCTCGTTGCTGGAGGTGCTCATCGCCGCCCGCCATCCGTCGTTGACGGTGCCGATCACGTCGGCGTCGGGCACGAAGACGTCGTCGAGGAAGATCTCGCCGAAGCCGGTGTCACCACCGAGCTGGGCGATGGGCCGCACGGTGACACCGTCGGCCTTGAGGTCGAACATCAGATAGGTCAGGCCGCGGTGCCGTTCGGCGTCGGGATCGCTGCGGAACAGCCCGAAACCGCGCTCGCCGAACGGTGCTCGCGAACTCCAGATCTTCTGGCCGTTGAGCAGCCATCCGCCGTCGGTGCGGGTGGCCGTGGACCGCAGCGATGCCAGGTCGCTGCCGGATTCCGGTTCCGACCAGGCCTGCGCCCAGATCTCCTCGCCGCTGGCCATTTTCGGCAGGATGCGGTCGCGCTGCTCCTCGGTGCCGTGAGCGAACAGAGTGGGTGCCAGCATCGAGGTTCCGTTGGCGCTGGCCCGTCCGGGCGCGCCGGCGTGGAAGTACTCCTCCTCGTAGACGACCCATTCCAGCAGCGTTGCGTCGCGTCCGCCGTAGCGCTTCGGCCAGGTGATCACCGACAGGCCCGCGTCGAACAGCACTTTGTCCCAACGGCGGTGCTGCTCGAACCCCTCGGCGGTGTCGTAGGACCGGGTCGGGAAGTGCCGGCGGTTGTCGGCCAGAAAGGTGCGCACCTCGGTGCGGAATTCCGCGACCGAGTCGTCGAAGTCGAGGTCCATCAGTGTCTTTCCCGAAGTCCTTCCCGGAGTTGGCGTAGCTGCGGTTTGACGACCTTTCCCCCGGGGTTGCGGGGCAGGGTGTCGAGGAACTCCACCGAACGTGGTGTCTTGAAATTGGCGAGGTGTTCTTTCGCGTACTCGATGACGCTCTGCTCGTCGAGGTCGGCGCCCGGAAGCCTCACGACGAAGGCCTTGCCGACCTCGCCGAGCCGGTTCTCGGGCACGCCGATGACGGCCGCCTCGGCCACTCCGGGCAACCGGGCCAGCACCTGCTCGATCTCGGCGGGGTAGACGTTGAAGCCGCCGCAGATGTACATGTCCTTGAGCCGGTCGGTGATCCGCAGGTTGCCGTTGTGGTCGAGGGTGCCGACGTCGCCGGTG
The DNA here is from genome assembly GCF_002592005.1 of Mycolicibacterium palauense. GTDB lineage: Bacteria > Actinomycetota > Actinomycetes > Mycobacteriales > Mycobacteriaceae > Mycobacterium > Mycobacterium palauense. The sequence continues at coordinate 56,342 of NZ_NVQF01000020.1, forward strand.
TGCAGCCAACCGTCGGCGTCGATGGCCGCCGCGGTGGCCTCGGGGTCGTCGAGATAGCCCAGCATCACGTTGGGTCCGCGCAGCAGCACCTCGCCGGCGTCACCGTCGGAGGGGGTGTCGATGCGCAGCTCGAAATCGGCGATCGGGCGCCCGCACGTGTTTGCCACCGTGACCGCGTCGTCGTCCGGGCGGCACATGGTCCCGAAGCCGCTGGCCTCGGTGAGCCCGTAGGCGGTCAGCACGATGTCGATGTCCAGCTCGGACTGCATGCGTTCGATCAGCACCACCGGCACCACCGCGGCGCCGGTCACCGCGAACCGCAGCGAGGACAGGTCGTAGTCGCCGCGGCGGGGGTGATCCAGCAGGCTCTGATAGATGGTGGGCGGTCCGGGCAGCACCGAGGCCTCGTACTCCTGGACGGCGCGCATCGCGGCCTCCGGGTCGAAGGTGATCTGCGGTATCAGGGTGGCCCCGGTCTGCAGGCACGCCAGGATCCCCGCCTTGTAGCCGAAGTTGTGGAAGAACGGGTTGATGCACAGGTAGCGGTCGGTGCTGCCGACGCGACCGCAGGCCGCCCAGGCGGCCGAGCCCGCCAGCGACTGGCGGTGCGCGCACAGCACGCCCTTGCTGCGTCCGGTGGTGCCGGAGGTGAACAGAATGTCGGAGACGTCGTCGGGGGAGACCGCCGCGGCGCGGGCATCCGCGGTCCTCAGCGCGGCGTCGTCGCCGCGGGCGACGAAGTCCTCCCAGGACGTGAGGGCCCCGGTGTCCCCCGCCTCGACGGGCACCCGCACGACGTGGCGCAGTGCGGGCAGCTGCGCGCGGTCCAGGTCGCCGGCGCGGTCGGCGCCCAGGAACCGGCCCATCGCGAACAGCACCGGAGCCTCGGTGCGCGTCAGGATGTCGGTGGCCTCGGCGGCGGTGTAGCGGGTGTTCAGCGGGACCACGACGGCCCCCGCGTAGTGGGTGGCCAGACAGGCCACCACCCAGTGCCAGGTGTTGGGTGACCACAGTGCGACCCGGTCGCCGGGCCGGACGCCGAGGTCGATCAGCGCCGCCGCGGCGCGGCGGACCTCGGCGAGCAGCTGCGCGAAGGTGAGCGTCCTGTCCGCGGTGACCAGCGCGTCGTGGTCGGGGAGCTGCCGTGCGATTCGGCCGAGCACCGCGGGAGTGGTCTGCGTCTGCGGGAACTCCGGGGCGCAGGCTTCCCGCCCGCCGGACCTCGTCATCGATGCTCCTCTGGCTTCTGCCCTGGCTGGGTGGCCCGGTTCCCGGCGCGCGCCGTTCGGCAGGGCCGGCGCGCCTCGACCACCGGGCGGCTTCGGTGCGCGGCACCCTCCGTCACCGAAGCGCTCGCCGGTCGGCACACATCGTCGCCCGGGCACCAAAGCAAGTGCTTGGTAGGTTAGCCTACAGGGATGGAGGAGGTCCAGAAGTTCCGGGCGGAGGTCCGCGAGTGGCTCCGCGACAACCTGGTCGGTGAGTTCGCCGCGCTCAAGGGCCTCGGCGGGCCGGGCCGCGAACACGAGGCCTTCGAGGAACGCCGGGCGTGGAACCAGCACCTGGCCCGCGCCGGGCTGACCTGCCTGGGCTGGCCGGTCGAGCACGGCGGCCGCGGTCTCTCGGTGGCCCACCGGGTGGCGTTCTACGAGGAGTACGCCCGCGCCGACGCCCCGGACAAGGTCAACCACTTCGGCGAGGAACTGCTGGGCCCGACGCTGATCGCGTTCGGCACGCCCGAGCAGCAGCAGCGCTTCCTGCCCCGCATCCTCGACGTCACCGAGCTGTGGTGCCAGGGCTACTCCGAGCCCGGCGCCGGCAGCGACCTGGCCAACGTGTCGACCACCGCGGTGCTCGACGGCGACCAGTGGGTGATCAACGGCCAGAAGGTGTGGACCTCCCTGGCGCACTGGGCGCAGTGGTGCTTCGTGGTAGCCCGCACCGAGAAGGGCTCCAAACGGCACGCCGGCCTGTCCTATCTGCTGGTGCCGCTGGAGCAGCCGGGGGTGCAGGTGCGCCCGATCGTGCAGCTGACCGGCGACTCGGAGTTCAACGAGGTCTTCTTCGACGATGCCCGCACCGATGCGTCACTGGTGGTCGGTGAACCCGGTGACGGGTGGCGGGTGGCGATGGGCACCCTGACCTTCGAGCGTGGGGTCTCCACGCTGGGCCAGCAGATCCGCTATGCCCGTGAGCTGTCCGGGATCGTCGAACTCGCCGGGCGCACCGGCGCCGTCGACGATCCGCTGATCCGGGAACGTCTGACTCGCGCGTGGGCCGGGCTGCGTGCCATGCGCTCCTATGCGCTGGCCACGATGGACGTGGAGCGTCCGGGTCAGGATTCCGTGTCGAAGCTGTTGTGGGCCAACTGGCATCGCGGCCTGGGCGAGCTGGCCATGGATGTCCTGGGCCGGGAGGGCCTTGAGCTCGTCGACGGTGAGTTCGGCGAATGGCAGCGGCTGTTCCTGTTCTCGCGTTCGGACACCATCTACGGCGGCTCCAACGAGATTCAACGCAACATCATCGCCGAGCGGGTGCTCGGCCTGCCGCGCGAGGTGAAGGGATGAGGACATCGTGACACTGTCTGTCGCGCCCAAAGAGATTGACGGCCATGGCCTTCTGACGGGCCGCGTGGTCGTGGTCACCGCGGCGGCCGGGACCGGGATCGGCTCGGCCACCGCGCGCCGCGCCCTGGCCGAGGGGGCCGACGTGGTGGTCTCCGACCATCACGAGCGCCGGCTGGGGGAGACCCGCGATCAGCTGGCGTCCCTGGGACTGGGCCGGGTGGAGAGTGTGGTGTGTGACGTCACCTCCACCGCCCAGGTCGACGCCCTGATCGCCTCGACCACCGCACGGATGGGCCGGATGGACGTTCTGGTCAACAATGCCGGGCTGGGCGGTCAGACGCCGGTGATCGACATGACCGACGAGGAATGGGACCGCGTCCTCAACGTCACCCTGACCTCGGTCATGCGCGCCACCCGGGCCGCGTTGCGGTACTTCCGCGAGGCCGGCCACGGCGGCACCATCGTCAACAACGCCAGCGTGCTGGGTTGGCGGGCACAGCATTCCCAGTCCCACTACGCCGCGGCCAAGGCCGGCGTGATGGCCCTGACCCGGTGCGCCGCGATCGAGGCGGTGGAGTACGGCGTGCGGATCAACGCCGTGTCGCCGAGCATCGCCCGGCACAAGTTCCTGGAGAAGACCAGTTCGACGGAGCTGCTGGACCAGCTGGCCGGCGGCGAGGCGTTCGGGCGGGCGGCCGAGCCGTGGGAGGTGGCCGCCACCGTCGCGTTCCTGGCCAGCGAATACTCTAGTTATCTGACCGGCGAAGTCATTTCGGTGTCGAGCCAGCACCCATGAGCCGGCGCCGTGAGGATGCAGAGCGCAGCGATGAGGAGGAGCGGCGCTCGTGACAACGCGCGGTGACGATGCAGAGCGCAGCGATGAGGAGGAGCGGCGCTCGTGACAAGACGTGACGAACTGCTGGAACTGGCCGCGACGATGATGGCCGAGCGCGGTCTGCGCGCGACCACGGTGCGTGATATCGCCGACGCCGCGGGGATCCTGTCGGGCAGTCTCTACCACCACTTCTCGTCGAAGGAGGAGATGGTCGACGAGGTGCTGCGCACGTTCCTGGACTGGCTGTTCGCGCGCTATCAGCAGATCATCGACACCGAGCCCAACCCGATGGAACGGCTCAAGGGACTGTTCATGGCCTCCTTCGAGGCGATCGAACACCATCACGCCCAGGTGGTCATCTACCAGGACGAGGCCAAACGACTGTCCACGCAACCCCGGTTCGCCTATGTCGAGGCGCGTAACCGCGAGCAGCGCAAGATGTGGGTCGACGTGCTCAACCAGGGTATCGAGGAGGGTTACTTCCGGCCCGACCTGAACGTGGACCTGGTCTACCGGTTCATCCGCGACACCACCTGGGTGTCGGTGCGCTGGTATCAGCCGGCGCCCAAGTCCGGCCGGGCGCTGACCGCCGAACAGGTGGGCCGCGAGTACCTCGACATCGTCCTGGGGGGCATCACCGAGCCCGGTGGGATAGCTACGCAAAAACACGGAATCTCAAAGGAGAGCGATCATGGCCGAGGCTAGCGAGGCATATGTCGTCGACGCGGTGCGCACCGCGGTCGGCAAGCGGAACGGGGCACTGGCGGGTCTGCACCCGGTCGACCTGGGCGCGGTGGCCTGGCGGGGTCTGCTCGACCGCGTCGACGTCGACCCCGGGGCCGTCGAGGATGTGATCGCCGGGTGTGTCGACGCCATCGGTGGCCAGGCCGGCAACATCGGCCGGCTGTCCTGGCTGGCGGCCGGCTACCCCGAAGAGGTACCGGGAGTGACGGTGGACCGCCAGTGCGGGTCCAGCCAGCAGGCGATCTCCTTCGGGGCCCAGGCGGTCATGGCCGGAACGGCGGATCTGATCGTGGCCGGCGGGATGCAGAACATGAGCCAGATTCCGATCTCCTCGGCGATGACCGTCGGCGAACAGTTCGGGTTCACCTCGCCGACCAACGAGTCCAAGGACTGGCTGCACCGCTACGGAGACCAGGAGGTCTCCCAGTTCCGTGGTGCGGAGATGATCGCCGAGCGCTGGAACCTGTCCCGCGAGGAGATGGAACAGTACGCGCTGACCAGCAACGAGCGCGCTTTCGCCGCCATCCGGGCGGGCCACTTCGACAACGAGATCATTCCCGTCGAGGGGTTCGGTGTCGACGAGTGCCCGCGCGAGACGTCGCTGGAGAAGATGGCCGGGCTCAAGCCGCTGGCCGAGGGTGGGCGACTGACCGCGGCCATGGCCAGCCAGATCTGCGACGGCGCCTCGGCGGTGCTGCTGGCCTCCGAGCGTGCGGTCAAGGAGCACGGGCTCACGCCGCGTGCCCGCATCCATCACATCAGCGCGCGCGGTGCCGACCCGGTGATCATGCTGACCGGCCCGATCCCGGCGACGCATTACGCGTTGGCCAAGACCGGACTGTCGATCGAGGACATCGACACCGTCGAGATCAACGAGGCCTTCGCACCGGTGGTGATGGCCTGGCTCAAGGAGACCGGGGCCGATCCGGAGAAGGTCAACCCCAGCGGCGGCGGGATCGCGCTGGGCCACCCGCTGGGCGCCACCGGCGCCAAGCTTTTCGCCACCATGCTCAACAACCTGGAACGCGTGGGTGGCCGCTACGGCCTGCAGACGATGTGTGAGGGCGGCGGCACCGCCAACGTCACCATCATCGAACGGCTCTGAGGCACCTCCGGCGCCCCCGCCGCCGCGCACCCGTGCCCTCGGGCGCCCCTGAGCCGCCCTCACCCGGCCCTCACCCGCCCTTCCCGCACCGAACGTGCGCGTGGATCGACGCTTTTCGAATTCGGCCGATCTGCGCGCACACTCGGTGCGGTCAGGACGGTGCCGCCAGGATGGTGGCGCACACTCGGTGCGGTCAGGACGGTGCCGCCAGGACGGTGCCGCCAGGACGGTGCCGCCAGGACAGTGCCGCCAGGACGGTGCGGTCGGGACGGTGTGGTCGGGACGGTGTGGCCAGGACGGCGCACCGGTCAGTGGTCGTGCAGGATCACTCCGCGGATGTTGCGGCCGGCGAGCATGTCGTCGAAGGCCACGTTGATGTCGCCGAGCTTGTACTCGGTGGTGACCGCCTCGTCGAGCAGCAGCTGACCGTCGCGGTACAGCCTGAGCAGCCGCGGAATGTCCGCCCGCGGGTTCGCCTCGCCGTAGAGGCTGCCCAGCAGGCGCTTCTGGAACAGCGTGAACATCGCCATCGGCAGCGTCGGGGTCACGTCGGTCATGGATGCGATCGCGGTGAGCACCACGGCGCCGCCCTTGCGCACGCTGTCGAGTGCCTCGCCGATCATCGCGCCCTCGACGAGCCCGACGGTGAGGATCGTCGAGTCGGCCATCACGCCGTGGGTCAGGTCGGCGGCCAGCGCGGTGGCCTCCTGCAGCGAGGTGACGAAGTGGGTCGCGCCGAGCTCGAGGGCCTTGTCCCGCTTGTCCTCGACGAGGTCGACGGCGATGATGCGTTCGGCCCCGGCGATACGGGCGCCCTGGATCGCCCCGCCGCCCACGCCGCCACATCCCACGATGATGACGGTGTCACCCGGCGCGACCTCGGCGGTGTTGACCGCCGAGCCCCAGCCGGTGGTGATTCCGCAGCCCAGCAGGCAGGCGCGGTTCAACGGAAGGTCGTCGTCGATCTTGACCAGCGACGCGTCGGACACGACGCCGTACTGGGCGAAGGTGCCCAGCAGCAGCGCGACGTTGATGTCCTGGTCACCGATGTGGCGACGGTAGGTGCCGTCCAACTGGGTGCCCGCCAGCAGCATGGCGCCCAGATCGCACAGGTTCTGGTGCCCGCTGGCACACCACCGGCATCGCCCGCACGCCGGCAGGAAGGAGGCGACGACGTGATCGCCGGCCTTGAGGTCGCGCACTCCCGGACCGACCTCCTGGACGACCCCGGCGCCCTCGTGGCCACCGATGACGGGGAAGGGCACCGGGAAGTCGCCGGTGCGCGGGTGATGATCGGAGTGGCACAGACCGGTCGCCTCGAAGGACACCAGCACCTCGCCCTCCCGGGGCGGATCGAGGTCGACCTCCTCGATGTTCCAGTCTCCGTTGACCTCCCAGAGCACGGCGGCGTTCATCTTCATGCGGCTTCCCCGAATCATCGATGGGTGGCGTGATTGCCCGACGGTCGAAGTCTAGAAAGCCCGCAACGGCCGGGTCGGGCTTTCGCCGAGGCCGGGGCGCCTCAGTGCAGGGCGAGCGCCAGCCCGGCCATCGCGACGATCCAGCTGGCGAAACTGCCCACCAGGAAGTACTCCACCACCTGATCGATGCCGGAGCCGTCCTTGTCGTTGCGGCGTTGGGCGCTCAGTTCGGGAAAGCGGATGATGCCCTTGGCGGCCACCACGGCCGAGGCCAGGCCGAGCTGACCGCCCAGCCCCAGACCCATGATCAGCATCCGCTCCATCGGGCCGAGCAGCCGTCCGCCCCGCAGCCGGTCCGAGGGCTGGGGTTCGCCGGCCGGGCGGACCGCCCCGACCGCGCCGAGCACCAGCCGAACGAGCTGATTCCCGGTGACCAGCTGCACCAGCAGCGCCCCCACCGCCAGCAGCGCGGTGTCCGGTGCCACCCCGGCCAGACCCACCCAGGTCAGCCAGTGCGCGGCCGGACCCGTCACCGGCGAACCGAGCCCGGCCAGAACCAGCAGCACCGCGGCCGCACCGCCGAACACCGCAAGGGCCGCGCCCTCGTGGCGGCCGGACGCCTCTGCCCGCGCGCCGAGCCACACCCAGGCGGGGCAGGCGCCGGCCGCGGGCACCAACAGCACGACGTCACCGAGATGCCACAATCCGCACACGGCGGTGGTGACGATCACCGCCGTCACGCCGGCGAGCGCGCCCAGCGCGGTGCGGTCGGTCAGGCGCCGGACGATGTCGGCCACCCCGACGGCGACCAGGAACACCCCGAGCGCACTCATCACAGCCGCCGCAACTCCTCGCAGGCGAGCAGGAGGAGATCCAGCCCCGCCCGCCCGGCGCGCTGGGACACCGCAGACGGGCTGATCCCCTCGGTCATCGCCAACTCCTTCTTCGTCCGACCGGCCCGCAGCCCCCGGAGGATTCGCAGGGACCGGTCATCGAGGGATCCAAGCAGATGGTCCCGACAGATCAGCGCGGCGTTGACGGCCGCGGGGCTGGGGCCGGGCGGCGCGGCATCGTCGGCGGGCCGGAATGCGGTGCGCACCAGGGCAAGCCCGGACTGTCGCTGGGTTTCGGCCACCCAGTCGATGGCCTCCCGGGCCGACCACCATGCCGGCCCGTCCTGAATCCCGGAATCGGGGTCGAGCACCGTGACCGCGCCCCAGCCGATGCCGAACCGGACATCGATCGCCGGTGCCAGCGCCAGCCGCAACGACAACGCGGTGTCCAGGGCGGCGCCGACACTGGCGAAGAGGCCCTGGAACTCGTCGCCGACGGTGAGCCGCGGCGGGTCGACGGCGCCCGCACCGACTCCGGCCAGTGCGGTGGTGAGCGCGCGGTGCAGTCGCCGTCGGTCCGGCGCGGACCGGGAACCCACGACGTCGCCGAGCAACGCCGCGCTTGATGAAGCTTCCAGCTTCATAGTCATGTTATGAACATTATAACTTCATTATCTGAAAATGAAGTTAAAACCTTCACTAGGTGCTCAGTGCACCAGGGCGGCGGCCTCCCGCAGGTGTGCCACGGCATCGTCCACGATCGCCTCGACCAGCTCGGCGCACGAGGGCAGATCGTCGAGGATGCCGGCGACCTGCCCGGAGGCCAGCACGCCGGCCGAGGTGTCGCCCTCCACCAGCCCCGCCTTGAGCAGCATCGGGGTATTGGCCGCCATCACCACCTGCGACCAGGTCAGGTCCTTACCGTGCCGCATGGCCATACCGTCGCGGATCATCGATTGCCAGGTCATGCCGGTCATTCTCTTGAACTTCTGCGCGTTGCGGATCGCCGCGGCGAAACCGCGCACCCGTGACCCGCTCTCCAGCTTCTCGACCAACCCGGTGCGCAGTACGCGGTGCGGCATGCCGTCGACGCGGGTCGAGACCACCGTGCCGTCGAGCCCGGCGGCCAGGTAGCGCCTCTTGACCTCGTCGGGCACCGTCGAATCGGTGGTGAGCAGGAACCGGGTGCCCATGGCCACCCCGGCCGCGCCGTAGGACAGGGCCGCGGCCAGGCCGCGCCCGTCGAAGAATCCCCCGGCGGCCACCACCGGCATGCCGGTGTCGGCGACCGCGTCCAGCACTGAGGGCAGCAGCAGGGTGGTGGCAACCGGTCCGGTGTGCCCGCCGCCCTCGCCGCCCTGCACGATCACCGCGTCGGCACCCCAGCCGGCGACCTTCTTGGCGTGCTTGGCCGCCCCGACCGACGGGATGACGACGACGCCGTTGTCCTTGAGCCTGGCGATCAGATCGGGCTTGGGCGCCAGCGCGAACGACGCCACCTTCACACCCTCGCGGATCAGCAGGTCGACCCGTTCGCCGGCATCGGAGGCGTCGGCGCGGATGTTGATGCCGAACGGCTTGTCGGTGGCCGCCTTGACCTTGGCGACCGCGGTCCGCAGTTCGTCGAGGGTCATCGTCGCCGAGGCCAGGACGCCCAGGCCGCCGGCGTTGGAGGTGGCCGACACCAGCCGGGCGCCGGCCACCCACCCCATCCCGGTCTGCACCACGGGATGGGTGATCCCGACGAGCTCGGTCAGGGGCGTGACCAGCCGCGTCATACCCGCACTTCCTTGTCCCGCAGCGACTTCGGGTCGATCACCTCGCGGAGCAGGCGCTGCTCCTCGCCGCTGGGCAGCCGGGTCTGTTCGGCGCCGTGCAGCCCGTGCACTTCGAACGAGGTGTTCTCGGCGACCTGGTCGGGCTCGACGCCCGGGTGCAGGGAGACCGCGCGCATGGTGTGGTCGGGTCCGTTGAAGTCGAACACACCCAGATTGGTGACCACGCGGTAGACGTTGACGAAGCGGTATGCGGGGTTATCGGGATCGACTTTGTCCCAGCCGATTCCGGAGACGATGTCGACGGAGTCGCAGAAGACGCGCTTGGAGTGGTTGCCCACCCAGTAGCTGGTGGCGTGGTTGATGGAGTTGCCCGGGGCGCCGCGGACGCCGAACATCTGCCGGGTGGGGTGTTGCAGGGGCCCGAACGCCGAGAGGTTCTGGTTTCCGAACCGGTCGATCTGGTTGGCGCCCATCACCACGTGCCGGCGACCCCAGGCCAGGGTCTCGAAGACCCGGCCGAAGGGCATCCAGCCCTCGATCGCCGCCGCCGCGCCGATGGCGGGGGTGTCGGCGATCAGCCGGGCCTCACCGTCGGTCAGCAGGATGTCGGGGGAGAAGGTCAGACGCGCCAGCCGGGCCCCGACGGAGACGATCGTGGTCATCGGGCTCACCATGATCTCGCCGGCATCGCGAAACAGTTCGGCGCAGGCGACGGCGCAGACCTCGGCTCTGCTCACGGAAATCACTTGCCGGCCTCCTTCTGTGCGGCCTGCTTCTGTGCGGCCTGGGCCTCGGCGAAGGCGCGCACGGCGGCCTGGTAGTCGGCCTCGCTGCCGGACAGGTAGGTGGCGACGAACTCCCGCCAGCCCTCCTCGGAGCCGGCCGCCTCGGCGTAGTGGCGCTGGAACTTCTCGTCGCGACGGTAGTCCGGCTCTGCGGTGGTGAAATGCGCTCCACCGGGGGCCTCCACGACGGTGTCGACCATCATCCGGTTGATCAGCAGCGCCTGCGGGGGAACCGATTTCATCAGCTCCTCGGTGGACACCACCTTTTCCACGCTGAGCAGACGGCGCTGCGCCGACATCAGGAAGAGGTCGTCGAAGTACGGGTCGATTCCGGTGTAGGCCGCGTTTCCCCGGGCGTCACCGAGACTCATGTGGACGAAGGCGGCGTCGAGGTTCAGCGCCGGCATGGCGATGAGCTCCTCGTAGCCCGTCCCGGTGGGATACGGCGAGCGCACCGTCTTCAGTTCGTCGCCCCAGAACGCCCGCACGTCGCTGCCCAGCCCGGCCCGGATGGGCAGGAACGGCAGCCGCTGCGCGGCGGCCTGCAGGCCGCACCGCAGCATGCCCTCGTCCATCTCCCGGGCCTCGATCGCGCCCGTGGTGCGCGCGTGCGCGAACCACGGGTCGTAGAACGGCGGCGAATCCAGCGAGACGAACCCGTAGTAGACACGCTTGACCTTGCCCGCCGCGCACAGCAGCCCGAGGTCGGGGCCGCCGTAGGTGACCACGGTCAGGTCGGTGACGCCGGTGCGCAGCAACGCCCGAACGAACGCCATGGGCTTGCGGCGCGATCCCCAGCCCCCGATGCCGATCGTCATCCCGCTCTCGATCGAGGCGACCGCCTCGTCCAGCGTTGTTCTCTTGTCGCTCACTTGGATCCCTTGTCGGTGCCGGCGAACGCGTCGCGGTGCTCGTCGGACACGCCGGCCAGATTGAGTTCGAACGTGAAGCCCTGCTCCATGCGGTAGCTCGAATTGACCTTCTGCACGTCGATGAGGTTCAGGGCCTCCTTGGCCGCGCGGATCACCCGGGTGTCCTTGGTGGCGATGTCGCGGGCCACGCGCAGTGCGGCGTCGTCGAGGCCGGAGCGCGGCACCACCTCGTGCACGGAGCCGAACCGGTGCAGGGTGGCGGCGTCGACGGTGGCCGCGGTGAAGAACAGCCGGCGCATCATGTGCTGGGGGACCAGCCGCGACAGATGGGTGGCCGCGCCCAGGGCGCCGCGCTCCACCTCGGGCAGGCCGAATTTCGCGTCGTCGGAGGCGACGATGACATCGGCGTTGCCGACGAGTCCGATGCCGCCGCCCACGCAGAACCCGTTGACCGCGGCGACCACCGGGACCGCGCACTCATAGACGGCGCGGAACGCCTCGAAGCAGCCGCGGCTGGCGTCGATCAGCGCGGTGAAGCCCTCGGTGCGCTGCATCTCCTTGATGTCGACACCGGCGTTGAAGCCCTTGCCCTCGGCCCGCAGGATCACCACGTGCGTGTCCATGTCGCGGCCCGCGGCGGTGAGGGCATCGGCGAGTTCGAACCAGCCCCGCGACGGGATCGCGTTGACGGGCGGGTAGTCGACGGTGACCGCGACGATGCCCGGTTCGACGGTTTTGGACGTGATCGTCATCAGAACTCCTGAACGACTTCCGGGGGTGCAGAACCAACGACTTCCGGGGGTGCAGAACCTAAGCAAGCACTTGCTTGGTACGCTAGCACAGTGACCGATGCGGCTGACAGCGCTTCCCCCGGCACCGCCACCGCGGTGCCGGCCTGCGGGGGGCCGATCAATCTGGGCCTGCACGGACGGGTGGTGCTGGTGACCGGCGGCGTGCGCGGGGTCGGCGCCGGGATCAGCGCGGTGTTCGCCGCGCAGGGCGCCACGGTCGTCACGTGCGCGCGCCGGCCGGTGGAGGGCCTGCCCTACGAGTTCCACTCCTGTGACGTCCGCGACGACGACTCGGTGCGTGCCCTGGTCGACACGGTGGTCGCCACCCACGGGCGACTGGACGTAGTGGTCAACAACGCCGGCGGCTCCCCCTATGTGGCCGCCGCCGAGGCCTCGGCGAATTTCAGCCGGAAGATCATCGAGCTCAACCTGATCGGACCGCTGCAGGTCTCCCAACATGCGAACGCCGTGATGCAGCGGCAGGCCCACGGCGGGGCGATCGTCAACATCTCCAGCGTCAGCGGGCGGCGGCCCACCCCGGGCACCGCTGCCTACGGCGCGGCCAAGGCCGGTATCGAGAACCTGACCTCGACGCTGGCCGTCGAGTGGGCGCCGAAGGTGCGCGTCAACACCGTGGTGGTGGGGATGGTCGAGACCGAGCAGTCCGAACTGTTCTACGGCGACGCCGCCTCGGTGGCCGCGGTCGCCGCCACCGTCCCGCTGGCCAGGCTGGCCAAACCGGCTGACATCGGTTGGGCTGCAGCGTTTCTGTCCTCGGACCTGGCCTCGTATGTCAGCGGTGCGAGCCTCGAGGTGCACGGCGGCGGGGAGCCGCCGCCGTATCTGGACGCCTCCAGTGCCAACAAATAGTGCCAACTGATAACGCCAACAGATAAGCGACAACAAGGAGCAGCACAGCAATGGGTCTTCTCGACGGCCGCGTAGTCATCGTCACCGGATCGGGCGGCGGCATCGGCCGCGCGCACGCCCTGGCGTTCGCCGCCGAGGGTGCGCGGGTGGTGGTCAACGACATCGGGGTGGGACTCGACGGATCCCCGGCCGGCGGGGGCAGCGCCGCGCAGAGCGTGGTCGACGAGATCACCGCCGCCGGAGGCGAGGCCGTGGCCAACGGCTCCAACGTCGCCGACTGGGATCAGGCCGCGGCGCTGATCGGGGCTGCCGTGGACACCTTCGGTGGGCTCGACGTCCTGGTCAACAACGCCGGCATCGTGCGGGACCGGATGTTCGCCAACACCAGCGAGGAGGAGTTCGACGCGGTGATCGCCGTGCACCTCAAGGGGCACTTCGCCACCATGCGGCACGCGGCGGCGTACTGGCGTGCCAAGGTCAAAAGCGGTGAGGCCGGACCGGATACGTTGAACGCCCGCATCATCAACACCAGTTCGGGTGCCGGTCTGCAGGGCAGCGTGGGGCAGGCCAACTACAGTGCGGCCAAGGCCGGGATCGCCGCGATGACGCTGGTCGCCTCCGCGGAGATGGGACGCTACGGCGTCACCGTGAACGCCATCGCCCCGTCGGCGCGGACCCGCATGACCGAGACCGTCTTCGCCGACATGATGGCCACCCAGGACAAGGATTTCGATTCGATGGCCCCGGAGAACATCTCACCGCTGGTGGTGTGGCTGGGCAGCGAGCAGTCCCGGCAGGTCACCGGCAAGGTGTTCGAGGTCGAGGGTGGCAGCATCCGGGTCGCCGAGGGGTGGGCACACGGCCCGCAGATCGACAAGGGCGCGCGTTGGGACCCCGCCGAGCTGGGCCCGGTGGTGGCCGACCTGCTGGCCAAGGCCCGTCCGCCGGTTCCGGTCTACGGCGCCTGATACGGGCGGTGCGGCCAGAGCCCTACGGGTCGCAGATGACGACCGGGATCTCCCGGTCGGTCCACTCCCGGTAGTTGGCGAACTCCGGGTACATCGCGTCCAGTTTCGGCCAGTACTGCCCGCGTTCGGCCTCGGTGGCGTCGCGGGCGTTGAGCTTGAGCACCTCGTTCTTGATCTGGAAGGTCACCGCCGGGTTGGCCTTGAGATTCAGGTACCACATCGGGTTGGCGGCGCGACCACCCTGCGAGGCGACCAGCACCACGCGGTCGCCCTCGCGCAGGAACAGCAGCGGACTATCCCGTGGCTCACCGGATTTGCGCCCGATTGTGGTCAGGATGCCCACCGGCGGCGGCGCCGAGAACCGGTTCGACCCGCCGCGCCACTTGGCGCCCAGCCGGCCGCCGCTGGCCTTGTAGGCCCAGGTGTTGAACTTCGACATCCACTTGATGATGTCGCCGGCCTGCTTGGAGTTGAGCCCCTTGGGCGGTGTGGCCATGGCGTGCACCTTATCGAGTCAGGAACGGGCGGATGGCGGCCCGGATATGCGCGATCTCCGCGCGCCCGGTCGCGGCGGAGCACCGGATGTGGAACGTCTCGTCGACATGCGCGCCCACCCGGCGGCCGGCCACGCTCGGTTTGGTGGACAGGTCGAACCGTGCGCGCACGGTGTCACCGTCGACGGTGAACTCCGGGGTGGTGGCGGAGGCGATCACCCGGTACTGCGGCCCCCGGTTGAGGCTGCGGCGCAGGTGTTCTCCGGAGAAGCCGGTCTTGATCCCCACCTCGGTGCGGGTGCAGTCCGGGGCGAACGGCACATCGTCGGCGTGGTGGCTGACCAGGGCGTCGATATAGGCCCGCGCCGCGGCGATGCGGTCGGCATCGGAGATCGGTCCCGGTTCGGACCCGGTCGGCGGGGCCACTAGATGCGCTCGATGATCGTTCCGGTCGACAGCGCGCCGCCGGCGCACATGGTGATGAGCGCGGTGCTCTTGTCGGTGCGTTCCATCTCGTGCAGGGCGGTGGTGATCAGCCGTGCGCCGGTGGAGCCCACCGGGTGGCCCAGCGCGATCGCGCCGCCGTTGACGTTGACCCGGTCCATGTCGGGCTCGTGCACCCTCGCCCACGACAGCACCACCGAGGCGAAGGCCTCGTTGATCTCGACCAGGTCGATATCGCCGATCTTCATCCCGGCCTTCTCCAGCACCTTGGCGGTGGACTGGACGGGCCCGTCGAGGTGGTAGTAGGTCTCCGCGCCCACGAGGGCCTGGCTGATGATCCGGGCGCGCGGCCGCAGTCCCAGCGCACGCGCCTTGTCCTCGTCCATCCACAGCACCGCGGCGGCGCCGTCGGAGATCTGCGACGAGGTTCCGGCGGTGTGCATGGCGCCCTCCATCACCGGGTTCAGCGCCGCTAGCCCCTCCAGGGTGGTGTCGCGCAGGCCCTGGTCGCGGCCGACCATGTGCCGCTCGGCGGTCGGCTGCTTGTTCTCGTCGAGCACCGGGGCCTCGATCGGGGAGATCTCCCGGTCGAAGCGCCCCTCGTCCCAGGCCCGCCTGGCCTTCTGCTGCGAGGCCAGCCCGAACGCGTCCAGGTCGGCGCGGGTGATGCCGCGCCGCGCGGCGATCCGCTCGGCGGCGCTGAACTGGTCGGGCATGTCGATGTCCCACGAGGCCGCCCGGATCTTGGACCGGTCGGGTCCGGCGTTGGCCCCCAGCCCCACCCGGCTCATCGCCTCGATTCCGCAGGCGATGCCGACATCGATGGCGCCGGTGGCGATCAGCCCGGCGACGAGGTGGTTGGCCTGCTGGGCGCTGCCGCACTGGCAGTCGACCGTGGTGGCGCCGACCTCCTCGGGCAGGCCCGCGGTCAGCCAGGCCACCCGGGTGACGTTGTTGGACTGCTCCCCGTACTGGGTGACGCAGCCGCCGATCACCTGTTCGACCATGCCCGCTTCGAAGCCGGTATCGAGCCCGGCCTTGTCGACCAGGGCCTTCTGCACGGCTCCCAGCAGTTCGGTGGCGTGCAGGCCGGACAACCAGCCATTGCGCTTACCGATCGGGCTGCGGGTGGCTTCGACGATGACAGGATTACCCATAGAAGGAAGGCTAGAACACGTTTCATTACTCTGACAAGGGCGGATGCCTCACTGCCTTTGATCTGCGGCGCAGCCGTGTTTCAATGGGCACAATCGGAACTAGACTGAGTTGTTCGAAGGTCGTTTCCGCCATCGTTGAACGCCTGCCCGGACATGAGGAGTAACACATGGCCTGCCCCAACATCCCCAGCGATTTCGATTTCCTCGACCCCGACGTGAACCTCAAGGCGCTACCGGTCGAGCAGCTCGCCGAGCTGCGCAAGGCCGAGCCCGTCCACTGGGTCGACGTCCCCGGTGGCACCGGCGGGTTCGGTGACAACGGCTACTGGCTGGTGACCCGGCACAAGGACGTCAAGGAGGTCTCCACGCGCAGCGACGTCTTCTCCAGCTGGATGAACGGCGCGATCCCGGTCTGGCCGCAGGAGATGACCCGCGAGTCGATCGACCTGCAGCGCAATGTGCTGCTGAACATGGACGCTCCGCACCACACCCGGCTGCGCAAGATCATCTCCCGCGGGTTCACCCCCCGCGCCATCGGCCGCCTCGAGGACGAGCTCCGTACGCGCGCGCAGGCGATCGTCGAGAAGGCCGCCTCGGAGGGCTCGGGCGACTTCGTCGAACAGGTTTCCTGCGAGCTGCCGCTGCAGGCGATCGCCGGGCTGCTCGGTGTCCCGCAGGAGGACCGCGACAAGCTCTTCCGCTGGTCCAACGAGATGACCGGCGGAGAGGACCCGGAGTACGCCGACATCGACCCGGCGATGTCCTCCTTCGAACTGATCACCTACGCGATGAAGATGGCCGACGACCGGGCCAAGAACCCGGGTGAGGACATCGTCACCAAGCTGGTCCAGGCCGATATCGAGGGCGAGAAGCTCACCGACGACGAGTTCGGGTTCTTCGTCATCATGCTCGCGGTGGCCGGCAACGAGACCACCCGCAACTCGATCACCCACGGCATGATCGCCATGGCCAACAACCCCGAGCAGTGGGAGCTGTACAAGAATGAACGCCCGGAGACCGCCGCCGACGAGATCGTGCGTTGGGCCACACCGGTTTCGGCCTTCCAGCGCACCGCCAACGAGGACACCGAGTTGGGCGGGGTGAAGATCAAGAAGGGCGAGCGGGTGGTGATGTCCTACCGTTCCGCCAACTTCGACGAAGAGGTCTTCGAGAACCCGCACAGCTTCGACATCCTTCGCGATCCCAACCCGCACGTGGGCTTCGGCGGCACCGGCGCGCACTACTGCATCGGTGCCAACCTGGCACGCATGACGATCAACCTGATCTTCAACGCCGTGGCCGACCAGATGCCCGACCTGGCACCCATCGGCGATCCGGAGCGGCTACGGTCGGGATGGCTCAACGGAATCAAGCACTGGCAGGTGGACTACACCGGGAAGTGCCCCGTCGGCAGCTGATCGACGTACGGCGGAACACACCAAATCGGATCAAGGAGGATTCGGGTGGATTTCAGTCCTGACCCGCAGCAGCAGGCCGTGGCCGACGTCGTCACCTCGGCGCTGGGCCGCGACAACAGCTGGCAGGCGCTCGTCGACGGCGGTGTGACCGCCTTCGGGGTTCCCGAGCGGCTCGGCGGTGACGGGCTGGGGCTGCCCGAACTGACCACCGCGCTGACCGAGATCGGCCGCCACGGCACGGCCGGACCCGCGCTGGCCACTCTGGGGCTGGGCCTGGTGCCGCTGCTGGATCTCGCCTCCGCCGAACAGCAGGACCGCTACCTGTCCTCGGTGGCCACCGGCGGGGTGCTGACCGCCGCGCTCAACGAGCCCGGGACCACGCTTCCGGAGAAGCCGGCCACCGCGCTGACGTCGGGACGGTTGTCGGGCACCAAGATCGGTGTCCCGTATGCGGATCAGGCGCAGTGGATGGTCGTCACCGCCGACACCGGGATCGTGGTGGTCTCGCCGCAGGCCGAGGGCGTGACGCTGACCAGGACGCCGACCTCCAACGGATCCGACGAGTTCGTGGTGACCTTCGAGTCCACCCCGGTGGCCGATGCGGACATCCTCGCCGGCGCCTCCGCACACCGGGTCAATCAACTGGTGCTGGCCGCCGTCGGCGCCTACGCGGCCGGCCTGGTGGCCGGCGCCCTGCGGCTGACCGCCGACTACGTGGCCACCCGCGAACAGTTCGGCCGCCCGCTGTCGACGTTTCAGACCGTGGCCGCTCAGCTTTCGGAGGTCTACATCGCCTCGCGCACCATCTCGCTGGCGGCCGGCTCGGTGGTGTGGCTGCTCTCGGAGGGCCTCGACGCCGACGACGACCTGGCGCTGCTCGGGTACTGGCTGACCTCCCAGGCTCCACCGGCGATGCGTACGTGTCATCACCTGCACGGCGGTATGGGTATGGACATCACCTACCCGATGGACCGTTACTACTCTTCGATCAAGGACCTGACCCGGCTGCTGGGCGGGCCGTCGCATCGCCTCGAGTTGGTGGGAGCGTAATGTTCATCGATCTGACCCCGGAGCAGCGTCAGCTGCAAGCCGAACTGCGGCAGTACTTCTCGAACCTCATCACGCCCGAAGAGGCCGAGGCGATGCAGACCGACCGGCACAACGAGGCCTATCGCGCGGTCATCAAGCGGATGGGCTCCGACGGCAAGCTGGGGGTGGGCTGGCCCAAGGAGTACGGCGGGCTGGGCTTCGGCCCGGTGGAGCAGCAGATCTTCGTCAACGAGGCCAACCGCGCCGACGTCCCGCTGCCATTGGTGACGCTGCAGACCGTCGGGCCCACCCTGCAGGTGTACGGCACCGAGGAACAGAAGAGGAAGTTCCTGCCCGGCATCCTTTCCGGCGACGTCCATTTCGCCATCGGCTATTCCGAGCCCGACGCCGGCACCGATCTGGCCTCGCTGCGCACCACCGCGGTTCGCCACGGTGACGAGTACGTCGTCAACGGCCAGAAGATGTGGACCACCGGAGCCCACGACGCCGACTACATCTGGCTGGCCTGCCGGACCGACCCGGATGCCCCTAAGCACAAAGGGATTTCGATCCTGATCGTGGACACCAAGGACCCGGGCTACTCGTGGACGCCGATCATCCTGTCCGACGGCGCCCATCACACCAACGCCTCCTACTACAACGACGTGCGGGTCCCCGCCGACATGCTGGTCGGTCAGGAGAACGGCGGCTGGAAGCTGATCACCACCCAGCTCAACCACGAGCGCGTCGGCCTGGGGCCGGCGGGCCGGGTCGCCGGAATCTACGACCACGTCCACACCTGGGCCTCCAAACCCGGCTCCGACGGTGTCACCCCGATCGAACACGACGATGTCAAACGCCTTCTGGGTCAGATCAAGTCGATCTGGCGGATCAACGAGCTGCTCAACTGGCAGGTCGCCGCATCCGGTGAGACCATCGCCGTCGCCGACGCCGCGGCCACCAAGGTGTTCTCGACCGAACGCATCCAGGAGGTAGGCCGGCTGGCCGAGGAGATCGTCGGCAAGTACGGCAACCCGGCCGACGCGGACACCGGTGAGCTACTGGACTGGCTGGACAAGGTGGCCAAACGCAACCTGGTGATCACCTTCGGCGGCGGTGTCAACGAGGTGATGCGGGAGATGATCGCGGCGTCGGGACTGAACGTGCCCCGGGTGATCCGATGAGCGACATCCAGGCGGCCGTGGAACAGGTCAAGGCGGCGGGCCGCAGCAAGCCCCGCGCAGGTCGAGACCCGGTGAACCTGCCGATGATCCACCACTGGGTCGACGCGATCGGAGACCGCAACCCGATCTACGTCGACGACGACGCCGCCAGGGCCGCCGGACACCCCGGCATCGTCGCCCCGCCGGCGATGATCCAGGTGTGGACGATGATGGGCCTCGGGGGCGTGCGCCCCGACGACGATCCGCTCGGCAAGATCATCGAATTGTTCGACGAGGCCGGCTACGTCGGCGTGGTCGCCACCAACTGCGAGCAGACCTACCACCGCTACCTGCGGCCCGGGGACGAGGTCAGCATCAGCGCGGAACTCACCGACGTCGTCGGCCCCAAGCAGACCGCGCTGGGCGAGGGCTACTTCATCAACCAGCGGATGAGCTGGTACTGCGGAGACGACGACACGAACCCGGTCGCCGAGATGATGTGGCGCATCATGAAGTTCAGGCCGGCGGACAACGGCGCGCCGGCAACGGCGGTCCCTGAGGACCTCGACCCCGATCTGATGATGCGCCCGGCCACCTCGCGCGACACCCAGTTCTTCTGGGACGGGGTCGCCGCCCACGAACTGCGGATCCAGAAACGCCCGGACGGCACGCTGCAGCATCCCCCGGTGCCGGCGGTGTGGGCGGACAAGGAAGCCCCCACCGAGTACGTGGTCGCCTCCGGTGCGGGCACCGTGTTCAGCTTCGTGGTGCACCACGCACCGAAGGTGCCCGGCCGCACCCTGCCCTTCGTGATCGCCCTCATCGAACTCGACGAGGGGGTGCGCATGCTCGGGGAGCTCCGCAACGTCGACCCTGCCACCGTGGAGATCGGAATGCCCGTTCGCGCAACCTATATCGACTTCCCGGACTCCGATGCCGGGCCGGCCTGGACGCTCTACGCGTGGGAGCCGGCCGAATGAGCGCGGCGACGGTCTCGGTGGGCACCCGTCTGCCCGAACTCAAGCTCTACGGCGATCCGACGTTCATCGTGTCCACGGCCATCGCCACCCGCGACTATCAGGACGTCCACCACGACCGGGACAAGGCGCAGGCCAAGGGGTCCAAGGACATCTTCGTCAACATCCTCACCGACACCGGCCTGGTGCAGCGCTACCTGACCGACTGGGCCGGCCCCGCGGCCCTGGTCAAGTCGATCAAGCTGCGTCTCGGTGTCCCCTGGTACGCCTATGACACAACGACTTTCACCGGTGAGGTGACCGCGGTCGACGGCCCGCTGGTCACCGTCAAGGTCACCGGCAGCAACAGCCTGGGCGATCACGTGATCGGCACCGCGACCCTGACGATGGGCGGTAACTGAATGCTCTCCGGCAAGGCGGCCATCGTCGGTATCGGCGCCACCGAGTTCTCCAAGAACTCCGGGCGCAGTGAACTTCGGCTGGCCGCGGAAGCGGTGCTCGACGCTCTCGACGACGCGGGGCTGACCCCGGCCGACGTCGACGGCCTGACCACCTTCACCATGGACACCAACACCGAGGTGGCCGTCGCCCGCGCCGCCGGGATCGGGGACCTGAAGTTCTTCTCCAAGATCCACTACGGCGGCGGCGCGGCGTGCGCCACCGTCCAGCAGGCGGCGATCGCGGTCGCTACCGGCGTCGCCGATTGTGTGGTGGCCTACCGGGCGTTCAACGAACGTTCGGGAATGCGGTTCGGTCAGGTGCAGACGCGGCTGGCCGGTAACGCGGCCGCCGAGGCCGACTCGACCGGCGCGGACAACTCGTTCTCCTACCCACACGGGCTCTCGACACCGGCGGCGCAGGTGGCAATGATCGCCAAGCGCTACATGCACCTGTCCGGCGCCACCAGTCGCGACTTCGGGGCGATCTCGGTGGCCGACCGCCGCCACGCCGCAAAGAATCCGAACGCCTACTTCTACGAGAAGCCGATCACCATCGCGGACCACCAGAACTCCCGGTGGATCGCGGAGCCGCTGCGGCTGCTGGACTGCTGCCAGGAGACCGACGGCGCGGTCGCGATCGTGGTGACCTCACCCGAGCGGGCCCGCGATCTCCGGCACCGCCCGGCGGTCATCGAGGCCGCCGCCCAGGGCTCCAGCCCGGACCAGTACACGATGGTCAGCTACTACCGCCCGGAACTGGACGGGCTGCCGGAGATGGGTCTGGTGGGCCGCCAACTGTGGGAGCAGTCGAATCTGACGCCGGCCGACATCCAGACCGCCGTCCTCTACGACCATTTCACGCCGTTCACCCTGATCCAGTTGGAGGAGCTGGGATTCTGCGGCAAGGGCGAGGCCAAAGACTTCATCGCCGACGGCGCGGTGGAGATCGGCGGACGGCTCCCGATCAACACCCACGGCGGTCAGCTCGGCGAGGCCTACATCCACGGCATGAACGGCATCGCCGAGGGGGTACGCCAGCTGCGCGGCACCTCGGTGAACCAGGTCGACGACGTCGAACACGTCCTGGTCACCGCGGGCACCGGAGTGCCCACGTCCGGTCTGATCCTGGGCTGACCGGGCCCGCCGGCGCCGTGCCAGCGCTGAGTCGGCACCGAGTCGGCACTGAGTCGGCGCTGAGGTAGGCACCGTGGGTCGGGACCGAGGGTGGTGGTGCCGGGTTTCGCGGCCCTCGGCTACTACCCTCAGAACCGATTGCCGTGCCGGGCCGACGACGGGGGTGGGTTAGTGACCGCGAGGCAGCTCGAGGTGCGCGGGTGAGTTCCGACCCTTCCGAGGACGCCACCGAGACCGCCGAGAGTGCCGGGGACGACCCGTCGCCGAATGACCCCGCCGCGACGCCGTCGGGGCCGACTGTGCCGGTCGAGTCGGGGCCGGTCGAGTCGGCACCGACTGTGGGCGACCCGGACGCCGACACCGAGCCGCTGGACATCCCGTTCGCCGGATTCCCCTGGACCGGCCGGCCCACCGCCGCCGACCCGGCCGCGGGCGGCCCCCCGCGTTTCGAGCGGCCGCCACCGGCCCCGGCCCCCTTCCCAAC
>NZ_NVQF01000200.1 GCF_002592005.1 Mycolicibacterium palauense
GGTAGGGTGCGGGGTATGTCGTGTGAGCTCAGCGAGGAAGAGACCCTGCTGGTCGAGACCGTGCGCTTGTTTGTCGATCGGGAGGTCCGCCCGAGTGTGCGTGAGCTCGAGCATGCCAACCAGTACCCCGAGGCGTGGATCGAGCAGATGAAGCAGATCGGGATCTACGGGTTGGCCGTGCCCGAGCACTACGGCGGCACTCCGGTATCCACGGCCTGTTATGTGCTGGTCACCCAGGAGCTGGCCCGGGGGTGGATGAGCCTGGCCGGGGCGATGGGCGGCCACACCGTGGTGGCCAAGCTCATCGCCCTGTTCGGCACCGAGGCCCAGCGGCGCCAGTACCTGCCGGCGATGGCCACCGGAGCGCTGCGCGCCACCATGGCCCTGACCGAACCCGGGGGCGGTTCGGACCTGCAGAACATGCGCACCACCGCGCTGGTCGCCCCCGAGAATCCCGACGAACTGGTCATCAACGGATCCAAAACCTGGATCTCCAACGCACGCCGATCCGGGCTGATCGCCCTGTTGTGCAAGACCGACCCCGCCGCGACCCCCAAACACCGCGGCATCTCGGTGGTCCTCGTCGAACACGGACCCGGCCTGCACGTCTCGCGGGATCTGCCCAAACTGGGCTACAAGGGCGTCGAAAGCTGCGAACTGTCCTTCGACGACTACCGGATCGCGGCCTCGGCGATCCTCGGCGAGGTGCCCGGCCACGGGTTCACCCAGATGATGAAGGGCCTCGAAACCGGACGCATCCAGGTCGCCGCCCGCGCCCTGGGCGTGGCCACCGCCGCCCTCGACGACGCCCTGACCTACGCCCAGGACCGCCACAGCTTCGGCCAACCCATCTGGAAACACCAGGCCATCGGCCACTACCTGGCCGACATGGCCACCAAACTCTGCGCCGCCCGCCAACTGACCCTGCACGCCGCCGACCGCTACGACAGCGGCCAGCGCGCCGACATGGAAGCCGGCATGGCCAAACTGTTCGCCTCCGAAACCGCCATGGACATCGCCCTCAACGCCGTCCGCATCCACGGCGGCTACGGCTACTCCACCGAATACGACGTCGAACGCTACTTCCGCGACGCCCCCCTGATGATCGTCGGCGAAGGCACCAACGAAATCCAACGCAACGTCATCGCCACCCAACTCATCACCCGCGGCGGACTCTGAG
>NZ_NVQF01000201.1 GCF_002592005.1 Mycolicibacterium palauense
CCGAAACTGTAGTAGGCCATCGGCACCGGGATCGGCACGTTGATGCCCACCATGCCCACCTGGACCTCGTTCTGGAAGCGCCGGGCGGCGCCACCGTCGTTGGTGAAGATGGCGGTGCCGTTGCCGTAGGGGTTGGTGTTGATCAGTTCCAGTGCGTCGTCGTAGCTGTCGACGCGGACCACCGAGAGCACGGGGCCGAAGATCTCGTCGGTGTAGACGCTCATCTGCGGGGTGACGTGGTCGAGCAGGGTGGGTCCGAGCCAGAAGCCGTCCGGATCCCGGTCCGCGCCGCCGTCGGTGGCCACCTGGCGCCCGTCGAGGACCACCTTGGCGCCGTCGGCCTCGCCGGCGTCGATGTAGGAGGCCACCTTGTCGCGGTGGGCCCGGGTGACCAGGGGGCCCATGTCGGAGTCCCTGGTGCCGTCGCCGGTCTTGATGGTGGCGGCGCGTTCGGCGATCCTGGCGACCAGGTCGTCGGCGATGGGGCCGACGGCCACGGCGGCGGAGATGGCCATGCAGCGTTCTCCGGCCGAGCCGAACCCGGCGTTGACCATGGCGTCGGCAGCCAGGTCCAGGTCGGCGTCGGGCAGGATCACGGCGTGGTTCTTGGCGCCGCCCAGCGCCTGAACCCGCTTGTCGTGGGCGGTGCCGGTGGCATAGACGTACTTGGCGATGGGGGTGGATCCCACGAAGCTGACCGCCTTGACGGTGGGGTTGGTCAGCAGCTCGTCGACGGCGGTCTTGTCGCCCTGCAGCACGTTGAACACCCCGGCGGGCAGGCCGGCCTGCTTCCACAGCTCGGCCAGCCACAGCGCGGCGCTGGGATCCTTCTCCGAGGGCTTGAGCACGACGGTGTTGCCGGTGGCGATGGCCAGGGGGAAGAACCACATCGGCACCATGGCCGGGAAGTTGAAGGGGGAGATGATGCCGACGACGCCGAGCGGCTGGCGCAGGGAGTAGACGTCGACGTTGGTGGAGGCGTTCTCGGTGAACCCGCCCTTGAGCAGGTGCGGGATGCCGCAGGCGAATTCGACGACCTCCTGGCCGCGGGTGACCTCGCCGAGCGCGTCGGAGAGGACCTTGCCGTGTTCGGCGGTGATGAGGGCG
>NZ_NVQF01000202.1 GCF_002592005.1 Mycolicibacterium palauense
CTGTCGAGCGATCCTTCAACCGCTTCAAGCACTGGCGAGGAATCGCCACCCGATACGACAAGTACGCCCTGAGCTACCTCGGAGGGGTAACCCTAGCCGCGATCATCATCAACCACCGCGTCCGCAATTGACAGACACCACCTAGAACGGTGGGCAGATATGCCGACCCTACGGCCAGCTCAAGTCCAGAGTTGAGGACAACCTGAGTCTGGGCTTTTGCATAGTGCCCAGGGTTGAAGCCGAGATCGGTGAGGATCTGGCGCTCGGTGTCCGAATCGTCGGGTGGAGGTCTGTGTGGCACCGTTGACGGTGATGGTCGCCGAGAGCAGCGGTTGCAGGAGCTTGACGACCTTGCGATGGGCAGCCCGGTGCGCGACGAGATGGCATGAGAGATGGCAAGTGCGGTGAACACGATGTTCAGGTGGGCCTCGATGGCGTCGCGCATGCGGTTGAACATGGGTCGGGCATCGAGATCGGATTTCGACATCCGAAAAGACGTCTCCACGTGCCACAGGCATTATTGACGGATTCGGCCCGAGTATCTGGCTGCGTAGGCTAGAGGCCTATCTGCAGTTGTCCAGGATCTCGTTCCACAGAGAAGTGGACTTACTGTATTCGGAATCAAGCTTTGATTGCTCAACATCTGCAATCTGATCCAAAGTGATGTTTTGCCAGATTGACACCAATTGCCGAGTGCTCTCTGCCAATGGCGCAGGTGCAGCAGGGTTCTCGCTCAGTACCAGCAGCATGTGCGAGCCGCCCGCGGTAGTGCCGACACGCGAGTTGACGGTTACCACGGGGTTGTTTGGATCCCCGGAGGGAAAGTTGGCCGCACGGTTTTTGTCAATAGTCAATGTATCGGTGACCTTCTCAAACGCCTCACACACCGCCTTCTTCGCCTGCGCCACCTCTTCCGACGAGTAGTCGGGATCGTCATCCGAACCCCCCGACGTCAGCCCCACCAACCCCAGCACCAGCCCGGCAACGGCCACCACTGCCAGCATCGCGAACCCGGCCATCAGCCACCCGGGCACCCGGGGGC
>NZ_NVQF01000203.1 GCF_002592005.1 Mycolicibacterium palauense
TGGCCGAGATCTCGGGGTGGAGCACCGAGATCGCCCCGGAGGCGATCAACTGCGCGGCCCCCGACACCGGCAACATGGAGACGCTGCACCTGTTCGCCACCGAGGAACAGCGGGCGCGGTGGCTGCAGCCCCTGCTGGCCGGTGAGATCCGCAGCGCGTTCTCGATGACCGAGCCCGCGGTGGCCTCCAGCGACGCCCGCAACATCCAGACCCGGATCGTGCGCGACGGTGATCACTACGTGATCAACGGGCATAAGTGGTGGACCTCGGGTGCCAACGACCCGCGTTGCACGATCCTGATCGTGATGGGCCGCACCAATCCCGAGGCCGCCAGCCATCAGCAGCAGTCGATGGTCCTGGTTCCCGCCGACACCCCGGGTGTGCACATCAAGCGTTCCACCGGTGTGTTCGGCTGGCAGGACCAGCACGGCCACGCCGAGATCGTCTACGACGACGTGCGGGTGCCGGTGTCGAATCTGCTCGGTGAGGAGGGGGCGGGCTTCGCGATCGCGCAGGCCCGGCTGGGTCCCGGGCGCATCCATCACTGTATGCGGGCCATCGGCGTGGCCGAACGGGCGCTGGCGTTGATGACCGACCGGGTGAGCAACCGGATCGCCTTCGGTAAGCCGCTGGCCGAGCAGGGCATGGTGCAGCATGCGATCGCGTTGTCGCGCAACGAGATCGATCAGGCTCGGTTGTTGTGTGAGAAGGCCGCCTGGACCATCGACCAGCACGGCAACCGGGCCGCTCACGGGCTGGTGTCGCAGATCAAGGCGGTGGCACCGCAGATGGCGTGCAACGTCATCGACCGGGCCATTCAGACCCACGGTGCGGCCGGGGTCTGCGACGACACCCCGCTGGCGCGGATGTACGGCTGGCAGCGGGCGATGCGGATCTTCGACGGGCCCGACGAGGTGCATCTGCGCACCATCGCGCGCACCGAGATCGGCCGGGACAAGGGCGCCCTGGC
>NZ_NVQF01000204.1 GCF_002592005.1 Mycolicibacterium palauense
CTGTCGAGCGATCCTTCAACCGCTTCAAGCACTGGCGAGGAATCGCCACCCGATACGACAAGTACGCCCTGAGCTACCTCGGAGGGGTAACCCTAGCCGCGATCATCATCAACCACCGCGTCCGCAATTGACAGACACCACCTAGTCGGTGGATGTTGGTCGAGGCGAGTCCGCCGCAAGCCGTTGTTGATTGTGCTCACTGATTCTGCGACGTGCGCTGCGTCTACGCCTGCGATTCCACAAGTTCTCAGCGGGTGATACACGCTCATTTGCCGCATGTACCAACCCGAGAACACTCTCGTTAAACCTGCCGGCTAGTCCTTTGATCTGTTCGACGTAGCGCTCGATTTCTTCAAGACTCTGCAATTCGGTCGCGCCCGCGCCGGTGCTGGCCATCGCGACGCGTATGCGCGTCAGGTCGACGTAAGCGATCCCCATCGCCTCCCAGCACGGCGCATCGACGACAGTCAGTGTCCCGACCTGAAAAGCCCGTTCCGCTTCGAGCGTCGCGATCCCCATCGCAGCCAAAGTAGCTATCAATTGCTCGCCAGACAGGTCGAGACTGTCTTGAGTGCGGGCTTGTGCGACGCAGTCCAGGAGCGCGGTGCGCGATTCGAGTTCGCGCACCATCAGCGTGTTCGTTGCAGTGAGGATGTCACCGATCGCTTGGCGCTGCGGCGACCGGTATGCATCCAGAGTGCGGCGATGCTCCCGTACCCAAGTGACTCCGTAGGTGAAGAGTGCGCCAAACACACCACCGCCGACGTAAGGCAGGATCGAGGGAAGCCAGGTCATTGAGCCGAGTCTTCCTCAGACTCAGGACCCGAATCGTCCTCGGAACTGATCAGCCCCGGCGTGTCGGGAGAGTTCTTCCGTTGGGAAGGATGGGCACGTGGGATCGAAGTCATCGAGGCGGTATCCAGAAGAGCTGAAGGCGCGGGCGGTGCAGATGGTGGCCGATCTGCGTG
>NZ_NVQF01000205.1 GCF_002592005.1 Mycolicibacterium palauense
ACCTTCCGCACGTACGCCACCGCCCGAAACTACCCGCTTAGTGCCCCATACGGGGCACTAAGCCCGATGAACCCGCAGGTCAACGAGTCGGCAGTCCGAAAATCGGCCGACCATGTCCTAAGTCAGGAGCGTGACCCGTTATCGCGTCGTGGACAGCCCCATCGGTCCGTTGACACTCGCCGGCGAGGGCACCGTGCTGACCCACCTGCGGATGGCCGATCAGACCTACGAACCGAGCCGGGCCGACTGGCTGCTCGATGACCGCGCCTTTCCCGAGGCCGTCACCCAGCTTGATGCCTACTTCGCCGGAGAGCTGCGCGAGTTCGGTCTCGCACTGCGCTTGGAGGGAACGGCGTTCCAGCGTCGGGTGTGGGCAGCGCTGCAGTCCATCCCGTACGGGCAGACGCGCTCCTACGGGCAGATCGCCGAGGAGATCGGCGCCCCGGGTGCGTCGCGCGCGGTCGGCCTGGCCAACGGCCACAATCCGATCGCGATCATCGTCCCCTGCCATCGGGTGATCGGCGCGAACGGGAGCCTGACCGGCTTCGGCGGCGGGCTCGACCGCAAGAGAACCCTGCTGGACTTGGAGAAATACGCGGCAACTCCGACCCTTTTCGACTAACCGATTTCCCAATCGGGATTCTGCTTTCCGAATATGGGAATCAACAGGGTCCGGGCAAAAGGATCCGCAAATAGAAACGCCCCCCACGGTGTGGGGGGTGTTTCTATTTGTGTGTTCGGCGGTGTCCTACTTTTCCACCCGGGTTGGGTAGTATCATCGGCGCTGACAGGCTTAGCTTCCGGGTTCGGGAT
>NZ_NVQF01000206.1 GCF_002592005.1 Mycolicibacterium palauense
TTGTGGGTAGTGGACAGGTGCCGGGCGGCGTCGTTGCGGCGGGTTGTGCTGGTGTCGGCGTGTTGGTGGTTGCTGCCTGCGGGGCCGCTGGGGCGGCGGGGTTGGGGGCTGGCTGTTGCGGCGGCGCGGTGGTGGGGCTGCCGGGCATTCGCGGCGTGATCGGCAGGATCGGGGCCCGGCGGTTGTCGCGCGAGCCGGTCTCGCTGTGTGTACCGATACCGGGAGGCAGCGGGGGTGCGGAGGCGTCGGCGAGCTGCTCTTCGCTCACGGGGTCGGCACCTCCTGCTCGGCCTGTGTGCGGGGTCGTTTGACGATGACGTTGCCGGTGGGCAGGACTCCCACGGCGATCGGCTGGTTGATGGTGGTGGCGTCGATGCCCAGCGTTGGGGTGATCGCGATCATGACGGCCGTCGGCCCGTGACTGGGGGTGAAGTTGAAGAAGACGAGATCACCGGGGCTGATCGCGCTCGGGTCGACGCGATCGCCACTGTCGATCTGGGCTGCGACGTCCTTGGGCAACGTGACCTCTCCCCGTGTGGCCTGGTAGTACGCGTATCTGACCAAGTTAGCTGCCGAAAAGGCGTCATTCGTGGGGCCAGCGGTACTTCCGTCGGCATCGGTGGCCAGTAGCCCCACCTGGTTGTTGGCCAGGGCGGCGGCTTGCCGGCCGACGTCGGTGCCCGGTGTGGTCAGTGGGGGCCCGACGACATCGCCGGTACGCACGGCGTTTGCGCACGCGGTTGTGTTGGCGTCGGCCGTGGGGGGTGGGGTGAGGGTGGCGTACGGGTTGGTGGGGGACGTGTTGTTTG
>NZ_NVQF01000207.1 GCF_002592005.1 Mycolicibacterium palauense
TCGGCACGGTCAGATGGGTATAAGGGACGGCCCCGGTGCACCCCCCGGCACGCCTCCCGGCCTTCCCCCAGGCGACGGTATGGGCGGCATGGGCGGCATGGGCGGAGTAGGTGACATCGGCGGCATGGGTGGCATGGGGTAACACGCGGTTGCGCGGGGGCAACTATGGGTACTTCCCACGGCAGCCGGCTCGAATCCCGCCGTGGGGCACCTGGAACGGTCGTGGTTCGTCGGGGTCCGACGAGGCTTGCGGTGGGGTTTTCAGTCCGCTAGGAGATCTTCGGACTCGTAGGGGGCGTTGACCCACGCCATGAAGGGGCTCTGCTTGGCGCCCGTCGGCGCCAACAGGATGCGCATGCCCCGGACGTGGTTTACGCCACTTTCGCCCTCGCATCCAAGCTGATGGCACGACGCTCTTGCCGCTCCGAATGCGCCGTTCGATGTCGAGCGGGCTCACGACGGTGGCCCAGCTTCGGCCGAGGCGCCGACGACGATCCCCGGAGACCGCTCAGGCAGCGAGCCCGTTGTCCTGCACAAGGAGATTGGAGAGAAAGCGCCGACCATTCCGTGCACGCCGAGGGGCAAGAAGCTCGAAGTGCCGGTCAAGCGCATCGTGCGGGGCCCGGATCCGCAGCAGGCCGCGGCGCCGGGCGCGGTCGACCACCCCGAAGCGCTGTCGTGGTTCGGTGCCTGGGCCGCCGGCGCCGGCCTGGCGCGTTGATCTACCTGGGTTCGTCCAGGAGCTGCGGATGGTCCCCTAGAAGGGTGGGGGTTCGTCGGGGTGTGAGGTGTCCGGTGGTGG
>NZ_NVQF01000208.1 GCF_002592005.1 Mycolicibacterium palauense
GGATCAGGTCGGGGGTGCGAAACCGTCGACGGACGGCGGCGCGGCGGGCCCGCCGCCGCCCGCCGCGCCGCCGTCCGTCGACGGTTTCGCACCCCCGACCTGATCCCCTCCGGCGCCTCGACGGGGCGCCCGGACGGGACGCACGATGAGACAGCGATGTCTCATCGTGGGATACCGGTGCTATATTCTGGGGCATGGCTGACATCGGCGTTTCGGAAGGTGGGGCACGCGCACGCACGCGGCGCGCCATCCTGGACGCCGCCATGACGGTGCTCGGCGCCGACCCCGGCGCCTCGGTCGCCGAGATCGCCACCGCCGCCGAGGTGGGACGCAGCACGGTGCACCGCTACTTCCCGGAACGCACCGACCTCGTCCGGGCCCTGGCGCTGCATGTACACGCGCTGTCCAACGAGGCCATCGCACGGGCCGATCCCGCGTGCGGGCCGCCGCTGGAGGCGCTTCGCCGTGTGATCGACAGTCAGCTGGATCTGGGACCGATCGTGCTGTTCGTGTTCAACGACCCCAGCGTGCAGTCCGACCCGCAGTTGTGGGCGCATCTCGACACCGGCGACGAGGCGATCGTCGAGGTGCTCACGCGGCTGTCCACCCGCAGCGCATCGATGCCGCCGGGGTGGGCCCGACGGGTGTTCTGGGCGCTGCTGGAGGCCGGCTACGAAGCCGCCAAGGTCGACCGCACCCCCCGGCACCAGATCGTCGACGCGATCATGACCAGCCTCACCGAGGGCACCATCACCGCACCGGACGTCTGACACCGCGGCGCCCCGCCCGTTCGACAG
>NZ_NVQF01000021.1 GCF_002592005.1 Mycolicibacterium palauense
TCAGTTTTTTCAAGCAGCAGCCGGCATACGATGTCAGCCTCGGTCTCGTGGGCGCGGGGATGGGGATGTGTATAAGGGCCAGGCAGCGGCGTGCCGCCGGCGGCACCTCGGGCGCGGCCGGCGGCGGCGGGCCCTGGTCGGGTGGCGGCGGCTGGTACACCGGCGCCGGCGGCACGCCGCTGCTGGTGTTGATCGTGATGATCGAGCCCGGGATGGTCTTGCCGCTGGGGGTGGTGCCCACGACGGTGCCCTTGCGGTAGCCGCTGGGGACCGGGGTCGGGTCCTCGGCCACCTGGAAGCCGGCGTCGGAGAGCTTCGTGCGGGCCGCGTCCAGCTTCAGCCCGGAGACGCTGGGCACGGTGCTGCCCGGGCCGCCCTCGACGTAGCGCGGATCGGTCGGCGGCAGCTCCACCGGTCCGAACTCCTCGTCGATCGGCTTCATCGCCAGGAACCACGTGCGTGCGGGCTCCTTGCCGCCGTAGAGGTTGCCCGACGAGCATTTGCGCAGCGGGTAGGAGCACAGGCCCGACGGGTTGGTCGAGTCGTCGAAGATGTAGCTGGCCGCCGCGTACCGGTTGGTGAAGCCCAGGAAACCCGACGAGCGGTGCGTCTCGGTGGTGCCGGTCTTGCCCGACATCGGCAGGTTCCAGCCCACCGAGCCCGCCGAGGCGGCCGCGGTGCCGCTGGTGTCGTCCTTGCTCAGCGCGTTGGCCAGCGTGTTCGCCAACCCCTCGGGCACCACCTGCTCACACTTGGGGGCGTCGACGGCGACCTCGTTGCCGTCGCGGTCGAAGATCGCCTCGATCGGGGTGGGCGGGCACCACACGCCGCCGGAGGCCAGCGTCGCGGCGACATTGGACAACTCCAGCGCGTTGAGCTCGAACGGTCCCAGGGTGAACGAACCCAGGTTCTGGCGTTTGATCCACTCGGCCAGG
Organism: Mycolicibacterium palauense; assembly: GCF_002592005.1. Taxonomy (GTDB): domain Bacteria; phylum Actinomycetota; class Actinomycetes; order Mycobacteriales; family Mycobacteriaceae; genus Mycobacterium; species Mycobacterium palauense. The sequence goes on from NZ_NVQF01000021.1 coordinate 936, forward strand.
CTCTCGTTGGTGTCGGGTTCGTAGGCGCGGGCGGTTCCGGGCTCGCCGTAGGAGCGCAGCCCCAGCTTGACGGCCATGTCCACCGCCCGCGGCACCCCGACCTGGGCGATCAGCTTGGCGAAGGCGGTGTTGGGCGACTGGGCCAGCGCGTCGGTGACGTTCATCGAGCCGCGGTACCCGCCGGCGTTCTTCACGCACCAGGTCTCCTTGGGGCAGCCGGGGCTGTTGCTGCTGCCCAGCCCCTTGCCCTGGAACGTCTGCGGGACGTCGAGCTGAGCGTTGATGCCCATGCCCATCTCCAGCGCCGCCGCGGTGGTGAAGATCTTGAAGATCGACCCGGCGCCGTCGCCGACTAGCGAGAACGGCTGCGGCTGCACCGTCTGGCCCTCGTCGAGCTCCAGCCCGTAGGTGCGGTTGTCGCCCATCGCCACCACCCGGTGGGCGTCCTTGCCGGGCGTGATCACACTCATCACGCTGGCCACGCCCTCGGCGTCGGGGTCGGCGACCTCGTCGATCGCGGACTTGACGCTGTCCTGCACCGTCGGGTCCAAGGTGGTGCGGATCAGGTAGCCGTTGCGGGCCACCTCGTCCTTGCTCAGGCCCGCGCGGGCCAGGTACTGCAACGCGTACTCGCAGAAGAATGCCCGGTCACGGGCCGCGATGCAGCCGTTGGGCAACGGGTCGGGCTGGGGCAGCACGCCCAGCGGCGTCTGCCGGGCGGCGCGCAGCTCGTCGGCCTTGCCGGGCAGATTCTCGATCATCGTGTCCAGGACGAGGTTGCGCCGGGCCAGCGCCGCCTCGGGGTTGGTGTACGGGTCGAGCATGCTGGTGGACTGCACCATCCCGGCCAGCAGCGCGGCCTGCTGCCAGTTCAGGTCCGCGGCGTTGATGCCGAAGTAGGTGCGGGCGGCCTCCTGCACGCCGTAGGCGCCGTTGCCGAAGGACACCAGGTTGAGGTAGCGGGCCAGGATCTCGGACTTGGGCAGCGTCTTGTCCAGGGCCAGCGCCACCCGGATCTCGCGCAGCTTGCGGGCCGGCGTCACCTCCACGGCGGCCCGCCGCTCGGCGTCGTTCTGGGCCGCGACCAGCAGGTTGTAGTTCTTGACGTACTGCTGCTCGATGGTCGACCCGCCGCGGGTGTCCAGGTCACCACGCAGGTAGCCGATCAGCCCGGTCAGGGTGCCCGGCAGGTCGACGCCGTTGTGTTCGGCGAAGCGACGGTCCTCAATGGAGACGATGGCCAGCTTCATCGTGTTGGCGATCCGGTTGCTGGGCACCACCCACCGGCGCTGGGCGTACAGCCAGGCGATCGGCTGACCGGTGGCGTCGACCATGGTGGACACGACCGGCACCTCGCCGGTCACCAGCGCCGTGGAGTCCTCGGTGACCGAGTTGGACACCCGCATGGCCACCACGCCGGCGCCGCCGGCGACCGGGAACAGCATGGCGGCGACCAGCAGTCCGGCCAGCTCGCAGAACAGCAGCAGCTTGCCGGCTGCGATCCACTTCGCGCGACGCTGGTCTTGCATGCCACCCAGCCTATGGGTCGCGGAGCAGTGCTTTGCGCAGACCACGCAGAGTCCTTGAGGCCGTAGGGTTTACATCATTACGCCGGACGTCGGTGCTGTCACGTGGCCGCATTTGCCATGCGCGACGGGGTCCGCGGTCGCCGGGTGCACGAAGACGAACTCGGCCAGCCGGCCGTCGACGCGTCCCAGCTCCGATATGCGCATATCTGCATGGATGCGGGGCCTGGGCCGGTGTTGGTCATTCGCCACCGGGACCTCACTCCCCGAGGCCCTCCGAGCCGTCGGGATCGCGCAAGGCCGGCCCGAAATGGTCCAGCCGACCGTGAGCGCTCACTCAGGTACGAAAATCGCATGGAATCTCGTACCTGAGTGAGCCCTCACGCCCGTGGGGCCGGGCCGGCGGTCCGGCCCCCGCACGTCCCTCGCAAGCGAAGTGCCTGCCGGGCCGACGACGACCCCGGCAGGCACACGCCGCGCGGTATGAAGTTGTGTCCGGCCGGATCAGGCGGGCGGGTTCGGAGCACCCGGCAGGCCGCCCTCACCGCAGCCCACGCCCGGGATGCAGCCCCAGCCGCCGAGGTTGTTGCCACCCCCGCAGCCCACGCCGTCCACGCAGCCGCTGCCGCCGGGAGCCGGCGGGGGCGGCGGAGGAGGCGGAGGCGCGGGAGCCTCGGCCGGTGCGGTCACGACACCCGGCGCCGGTGCGGCCACGGCCATCGGGGCCATCGCGCCGCCAGCTGCCAGGGCGCCCGCAAAAAGAAGCGGTGCAGCGATTTTGGATGTCAAAGTTGTGTACCTCATGTCTGTGAAGTACCTCCTAATGGCCGAACTAAAACACCTCCGGTCAAAATTCCTTTAGCTCCCCTGTGTAATTGTGTTCAACCCAAGCGCCGTGAATGTGGCCGAGCGTCAGCTGGTACCCGTGGTAGTGGGTGGCCACGCTGACCCGCGGGGCCTCCCGGCGTCAGAAAGGGATCTGCGTGCGCTCGCCGACGAGTGCCGGGGCCGCGATCTGCACCCCGACGCGACCCAGACGGCCTTCGGTGCCGGAGGGCCCTCGGCGGCGAGCAGCCCGGCGACAGCGAGGAGCACCGACCAGCCATTCGTCGGACCGGCCGGCCGCATCCTGGAGGCCGCGGCCAGCACCTTCGTGGCGCCAGGCGTTCTACACCGCCGTGCTCTGGATGCCCGAGCCGGTGCCCCGGCCGGTGGAGTCGGGCGCCTCGGCGCTGTTGCAGCCGGCGCTGGATGTCTACAGATCATGTCACCGGCGGGAAACAATTATATGATGCAATATCTCGGGTGGAGACGCCTCCGGCCCGCCGTGGCCACCCGACTGCCGCCCACCGTCCTGTCCGCTGGCAACGGCCCACTGATCTGGACGAAGCCTTAGCACTGGTGGCGGCCGGCGGTACCGCCGTCGGTGGCGCGGTGGCGCTGCTGTCTGCCGCCCTCGCCCCGGCACTCGGTCAGGTTGCCGTCGATCTGTGCGAGGTGTTGCCGGCCGGTCTGCACGGTGGCGCAATCGGCGCCGGTACGACCATCGCGGAGTTGGCCGCCGACGCCCGGGTTCGCCGTGACTGGCCGGCCATCGCGCAGGCCGCCTCCGCGATGGGCACCCCGCAGGTCCGCGCCGCAGCCACTGTCGGCGGCACGTTGGGTGCCCGGCTACCCACGAGCGACCTGTTCGCCGCGCTGGTCGCCCACGACACGGTGGTGAGTGTCCGCGTCGCCGGTGGGACCGTGGACATGCCCATTGCGGACTATCTCAGCGACGCTCCTCCCATCCACCTGGTATTGGCGGTGCGTCCCCGGCTCGTTGCACCCGGCGCCCATCGTCGTTTCGCCCTTCGTGTGGGTCCTAGCCCGGCCATCGCCGTCGTCGCTGGTGTGCGCGTTGCCGGGCATCCACGGATGTACGCCGGGGCGGTTGGGCCGACCGCGGTGCCCATTCCTTTCTCCGGGACCGCCGCGCCGGGGATGGATCTGCTGCGCAGCGACACGCGCGCCTCCGCCCGGTACCGGCACAGCCTGCTGGCCGTGCTGGGCTCGGAGGTCCTCGGCGTGCTCGGTGGTGCCGCATGAAGATCACCGTTGACGGCGTGGCGGTGCCGGTCACCGGCGAGGAGTTCGCCCGGCCGCTGGTCGAGACATTGCGTGAGGCGGGCACGACCGCGGTCAAAATGCCGTGCGGCGAGGGCAGCTGCGGCGGATGCACGATACTCCTCGACGGTGCGCCGGCACTGGCCTGCGTTACGCCCACGGCACGTGCCGTCGGCCGCGACGTACAGAGCGCGACGGGGGCGGTTCGTACTCGGTCGGGAGCGGGATTGAGAACCGAACTGGCCCGCCGGGGCGCGCTGCAGTGCGGGTTCTGCGTGCCCGGCGTCGTCTGCTCGGCGGTCGCCCTTCTCGAACGAGGCTCGGCGGGGGTGCCGATCGACGCATCCGAAGTGCGGCGGGCGTTGTCGGGTCACCTGTGCCGCTGCACCGGTTACGAAGGCCTCGTCGACGCGGTGTTGCGTGTCGCCGCCGGCGCCGACGGGAACGCCTCCACCCGGGTCGACGGCCCGGAAAAGGTCGCGGGCACCCAGCGCTTCGCCGCCGACCACGCCGCGGGCGGTGCCTACACCGGCCTGCTCCTGACCAGCCGCAGCAGCCACGCTCGCGTCACCGTACACCCGGGAACTGCGCTGGACGTCCCCGGTGCCGTCGCCGTTCTGGGGCCGCAGGACTCGCCCCCCGGCCGATTCGGGTCCAATCCGCATATCGAGGACCCGGTGCTGGGGCCGGCTGAAAACGCCGTCTTCACTGCCGAAGCGCGGTACCAGGGCGACATCGTCGGGATGGTCGTCGCTGAAACGCCCCAGGCCGCACGGGAGATGGCCGCCCGGGTCGACCAGCATGAGACACAGCTTGCGGCCGTGCACACGCTCGCCGAGGCGCTGGCCATCGACGCGCCGTTGGCCCGTTCCGGCGACCCGGACAACATCGCAGTGCAACTCGCATTCGGCGCCACCGAACAGGAAGTCCACGCCGCCCTAGACGCCGCCGCCCGGACCTTCACCCATTCGGTGCGGATCCTGCCGGGCCCGGTCGCTGCCATGGAGCGCCCGGCAGCGGTTGCTACTTGGCACGACGGTCGCTGTCGCGTCTGGTCCACATCACAGACTCCGCAGGTGGTACGCCGCCGATTGGCGACCTTACTCGAAATCGACCTCGAAGACGTCGATCTGGAAGCCGTCGCGCTCGGCGGCGGTTTCGGACTCAAGGAGGAGATGTTCCTTGAACCCGCCGCTGCAGTGGCATCGCGCGCTGTGGGCGGCCATCCGGTGCGAGTGGAACTGACCCGGGCTCAGCTGGGCCGCTCCCGACGCCGCCACGGCGGCACGGTCACCATCACCTCGGGCACCACCGTCGACGGCACGATCCTGGTCCGTGACGTCCGGGTGGATCTCGACGCCGGCGGCGAGGTCAGCCACAGCGGCCTGGTCCTGGAGAACCTGTTGTTGCTGGCGATGAGCCTCTACCCGGTCGCGGTCAGCCGCGCGGCCGGGCGTGCGGTCCTGACCAACGTCGCCAACTCCGGCGCATTTCGTGGTTACGGTTCGGCTGAACTGTCGTTCGCGATGGAAGGCCACATGGACGAGTTGTGCCGCGCGTTCGGCGTCGACCCGGTGGTCTACCGGCGCCGACATGTCTTGCGTCCCGGCCAGACTGACCCCGTTAACGGCTGGTCAGTGCGTTCGTTCGCCTCCGAGGCCTGCCTTGACGCGCTCGCCGAGGCCGGCCGCGTCGCCCCAGCGCCACCGCGTGACCGGTCTGGGCGCTGGCTCCCGGGCCGCGGCCTGGCATTGTTCGCGATCGTCAGCGCCGCTTCTTCGGCGGTGCACCAGGACATCGCCGGTGCCCGGTGTCGGCTCGATGAGCATGGTCCGGTCGTCGGAACCGTCGTGCCCGATATGGGCCAGGGCCTGCACTCCATGCTGGCATCGGTGGCCGCCGGACTGTTCGGCGCCGAACCCGACGATATCCGCGTCGAGCAGCTGTCCAGCGCGCACGGCCCCGACGATGAGGGCACGTTCGCCAGCCGCGGCGTCTACATGACCGGCAATGCCGTCGTCGATGCCATCGACGAACTCGCTGTCCAGGTCGAACACAAGCTGGGCTGGCCGGCCGGCCAGCTGCGCTGGACTCCGTCCGGACCGTGCCGGGACGGCGAACAGCCGGTCGGTTGGCACGAACTGACCGGGCTCAGCGCGGACGGCCAGGCGCTCGGCTCGGATAACGGCCTGGTGATCGGCGGTCAGCTCGTCGACGTTGCCGTGGACACCTACACGGGACGGGTGCTGGTAGAGCGGGTGACCTCGGTGCACGACGTCGGGCGGGTGATCGACCCGGACTCGGCCCGTGGGCAGGTGGTCGGCGGTGTCGTGCAGGGCACGGGTGTCGCACTCACCGAACAGGCCCGCCACCTCGAGGGGCACGCCGTCGACGTACACCTGTTCGATCACGCGATTCCGACCATGCTCACCGAGATTGACATCCGCGATGTCTATGTGACCGACGGTCGCGCACGCGGCAAGCTGGGCGCCAAGGGGCTCGGCGAGGCGCCCATGGTGGGGATTCCCGCGGCGGTGGCCAACGCCATCCGCGACGCGACCGGTGTGCGTCCGACGGCGATGCCGATGACACCGGAGCGGGTGCACGACGCGCTCCGCGTGGCCGGCATCAGCCGAATCTTGTAGCCACGATCCGGTCGGCCAGGACGCATAACCCGTACAGCGCCAGCGCCAGCACCACGGTCGCCATGACGGCAGCCCACATGGTGGGCATGCGGTAGTTTCGCATCGCGACGAGCATGATCGGTCCCACACCGCCCTGGCTGCCGAACCATTCACCGATCACCGCACCGACAATGGCGAGCGGCATGGCGACCTTGGCGCCCGTAGTCAACACCGGCAGGCCGGCTGGAATCCTCGCACGCAGCAGCACATTCCACCGCGATGCACCGAGCACCGTGAGCAGGTCGACGACACTCCCCGGCAGGGCGGCCAGCCCGGAGACCAAAGCGATGTACAACGGGAAAAAGGCGGTGCAGGCGGCCATCGCCGAGGGCACCATGTCACGGTCGAAAAGCGCCAGCAGGATCGGGGCCAATGAGACGAAGGGGATAGCACTGACGATGGTGCCGAGTTGGTCGATGCCCCGGCGCAGCGCCGGCACCATCGTTGCGACCAGTCCGATGACAGCGGCCGCTGCCAACGCCCAGGAAAAGCCCTGCAACGATTCCAATCCTGTCACCCGCATTCCGTCGAGAAGCGAATGTCGTTGCGCGGTATCGGCGAAAACTCGCACGACAGCGTCGGGTGCCGCGATCGTGGTCCCGAAAACCTCCTTCGCAGCGACAATCTGCCACACCACCAGGCAGGCCAGTAGGCCGACTCCGGCGAAGAACCTCGCGCGGGCGGCGGGGTTGACCGATGTGTCAGCCATCGGCGTCGTTGTTTCCGCTGAGCGTGTCCAGTTCTGCGGTGAGCTCGTCGACGAGGGCGTGGAACTCCGGCGAGCGGGTTGAATCCGTGGTCCGCGGGCGGGTAAAGGTCACCTCCCGGATCATGCTCACCCGGCCGGGCCGCGGGGAGAGCACGACGACCCGGTCGGCCAACAGCAGGGCCTCGTCGACGTCGTGCGTGACCAGGACGGTCGTCACAGGATCGGCCATCCAGATTCGCTGCAGCTCACCGTTGAGCCGGCGGCGGGTGACGGCATCGAGCGCGCCGAACGGTTCATCGAGCAGCAGCACCTCGGGCTCAAGCATAATGGAACGTGCGATGGAGACGCGCTGACGCATGCCACCGGAAAGTTGTTTTGGCCGTGCCTGTTCGAATCCCTGCAGGCCGACGAGTGCGATGAGGTCGGTGATCCGCTGCTTGTCGACCGGCCGATGAGCCACCCGGAAAGGCAACGCGAGATTGCCGTACACCGTCAACCATGGGAGCAGCGCATTGTCCTGGAACGCCACTCCGAGCCGGTGGTCGACTGCCAACGTGCCTGGCTCGGCGCCACCGACGCGGACCGCGCCGGTGGTCGGTTCCTCCAATGAGGCGATCATGCGCAGCAGTGTCGATTTGCCGCAGCCTGACGGCCCGATCAGCGCGATGAACTCGCCTGGCTTGATTTTGAGCGCAACGTCTTTGACGGCCTCTACTGAACGCCCCCGCCGCATCGGGTAGACCTTGCCGACGTAGTCGATCTCGATGGGGGCACCGCGAACTTGACGGGCAGTCGCCGTGGAGGTGTTCACGACCCTCCGTGCAGCTCGCTCAGCAGGGACATGTCGACCACTTTGGCGGCGTCGACGGTCTTGAGGCCGGATGCCTCCATGCCCCGGTAGATCGGCCCGGCGAGATACTCCTCGTCGATCCACATGTACCCATGCTCGTTGGTGCCCTCACTGCTGGCCAGTGGGATATACGCGGCATTGTGCTCGATCTCGCTGTCCAGGGTCAGGCCATCCGTCTTGCCGTAGACGTCGACGGCGAGCTTGGGCCCGGCGGTGGGGTCGGCGATGTCTTCGTCGAAACCCTGCAGGGTCGCGGCCAGGAATCCCTTTAAGGCGTCCCGCTTGGCCTCGAGGGTGTCGGTGGTGACGAAGATGGACAGCGTGTAGGCGGGTAGGCCGGCATCGGTGAAGGACAGGATGCCCGGCATGTGACCCACCGCGGCCTTGTATGACAACACCTCATCGGTGATGAAACCGGCCAGCACATCGCAGTCACCGTTGATCAGAGCATCCGGGCCGTATCCGGTGGGCACGAACGTATAGTTGGGGTCCATGCCATTGAGCTTGAAGATGGCGTCAAACTTGGTCTGGATGCCTTGCGGCCCACCCAGGCGCTTGCCCACGAGGTCGGGAACCGTCGTGATCGGCGATTCATAGTCCGACATCAGGACATTGAGATTGCTCTGATACATCGTGCCCAGGCACACTAGGGGATTGCCGTCCGCGATCGCTGCCACCACGGTGGTGATGTCGGTCGCGATGCCGATGTCGGCCTTGCCGGCGGCAACGATGCCCTCGATGGCGCCGATGTCCGAACCGCCCGGGATGAAACTGACGGCGACATTCTGATCCTCGTAGTGGCCGTTGGAGTCTGCCAGAAACAGTGGTGCGTACTCGGTGTCGGGCACCCAGGACAGCTGAATCGAGAAGTCGCTGACCCCGTCCGGCGACGCGCCGGTGCTGTCACTGTTGGCCGAAGAGCCGCTGCCGCTGGGTGATCCACAGGCGGTCAGCAACGGAGTGGCAGCGGCCAGGGCCCCGCCGGCCCCGATCACGCCGAGCAGGCGGCGGCGGGAGATGGCGGTGGCGGCGACGGTGGTGGCTGGGTGAGGTGACACGGGTGCTCCAGATTCGGGACGATGGTTTGTTGGTCGGTACGTACTACTCGAATCGCTCACTGGCCAGACGACACAGGCTGGAAACCAGGGAGAACAGGACGACGGACAAAGCAATGGATATCGCCGAGCAGGCCCAGGCCTCGGCGGTGCGGTAGGACACCTGCGCAACGATCAGTCGGTAGCCAAGGCCGTTGGTGCCCATGATCCACTGAGCCAGCATCGCGCCGGCGACGGCAGCAACCACCGAAAGCCGGAGCGACACCAAGGTGCGCGGCAACGCTGCGGGCGCGGCGAGCCGGATGAATCGCTGCCAACGGGTGGCACCGAGCACGGTGAACAGGTCGGCGGATCCCGTGGGCACGGCCAGCAGACCTGATGTTGTGAACACCATGACGGGAAAGAACGCGATCAGCGCGGCGATGATGACGATCGTCGAGGTGTTGTAGCCGAACACCCGCGCCAGGATCGGCGAAATCACCGCCACCGGCAGGCACTGGGTGAGCAACACCGGGCCGCTGATCATCGCCTGGGCGGTGGTGGAAAACCACGAGGCCGAAGCCAACAGCACCCCGGCGGCCACCCCTAGCAGCATGCCACCCAGAACCACCTCAACGGTGTGCCAAGCGTTGAGGGCGAAACCTCCCGGTTGAGAGGCGATGTAGGCCATAACATCAACGGGATCCGGTGCGACGGCCGGCGGTAGGTCCGCCAGACGCACCCACAGCCACCACGCCACCAACAGCGCGACCAGTGGCCACAACGCATCCAGGGCACCGCGCGCGACGACTCGCGCCGTGGTGCGCACGCTGTGGCGTCGTCCGGGTGTGGAGGCGCGCTGCATCCCGGCGGCTCGGCGCGGCATCGCCAGCTGGGTCACCGCAGCACCGCCGATACGGGTCGCCGGGCGCCGCCGACTGGTGTGGGTTGGCTCATCGCCATCGATCAGCCAACCCGGGTGGACAACTCGACGGATCCGGGATCGACCTCGGCCGCGTACCTCAGGTAGCGCAGCGTCAACCAGCGGTTCATCTGGGGCAGGGTCCCCTCCTGCCAACTGTAGCGGCCGCGTTTGGCGTACCGGGAACGTTGGCCCCACTGCATCCGGGTATTTGAGTAGATGTCCTGCTCGTTGATGACTTCGTTGACGGCGTTCTGCATGTCGAAAGCCCACTCGAACCCGGGGGACTTTGTCGAGCTCTCCGGAAATAGCCACGCCATACGAAGCGTCATGGCGTTGCCGGACTCGGGGGTGATCAGGAAGTAGAACACCTGGTCGGGGCTCAGCGCGAAGAACACGGTCGGCAGCACCGACGCGAAAGTGATTCGCTTGCGGCGCTCGTCGGACAGGTTCGGTAGTACCGGGAGGATGACCTTGCCGGTCGGGTTGAACCCGGCGTCCATCCACCGGTAGTGCGTGGGATGCATGACTTGGCCGTCAGAGTCGTCCCACGGCAGGAACTCGGCCATCGACGCCGGCGCCATGTCGTGATAGCCCTGGTGCACGAACGAAGTGTGGTAGGGCTCAAGTGCATTCTCGTGCATGCCCTTCCAGTTCCAGGGCTGGTTCTTGTACTCCATGGTCTTCACCACTGTGAGATTGCCTACGTCGTAGGCCTCCATCTCCGGCGCCAGCTTGCCGAGCGTCGGCGCCAGCGGCGCAGCATCAGGGTCCATATTGGCGAAGATCATGCCGTACCAGAGCTCGACTTTGAGCTGAGGAAGCGAAGTCTCAGAACGTAATTCGGCCAGCGGGCAGGTACGGGTCATCTCGGGGGCCGCGACGAGATCTCCGTTGAGGTCGTAGGCCCAGTAGTGGTAGGCGCAGCGGAACTGTTTGGTGTTGCCCTTGTCGCCGTCAACGGTGACCGGATAACCGCGGTGCTGACAGATCGATGACATCACTCGCACCACACCGTCGCCGGTGCGAACCACGATCAGCGGTTCGTCGGCCACGTCGATGGTGAAGTAGTCGCCTTCGTTGGGGATTTGGCTGACATGCCCAAGGCACAGCCATTCCCGGGCGAAAACCGCCTCTTTCTCGAATTCGTAGAACTCCTCGGAGGTGTAGACCGCCGACGGCATGGTGCGAGCGGTCGTGTAGTCGGTCGATTCAGTGTCGAGCGCGTCGAGGATCGCGCGTACCTCTCGGGTCAGCCGAGTCATGGTGGGCTCCTGGAAAGAGTTGGGATGCTGTGGTATTACGGTCAGCCGATGTTGACGACTGCGGGCTCCTCGGCGTTGCGGGCGACGACGCACAGGCAGTCGACGTCCCCAGGGTTCTCCTCGCGGTGTACCAGACCGCCTGGTACCACGACGATCTGGCCCGAGAATGCGGTGAAGTCTTCTTCGCCCTGCGGGCCGTCGACAAGGAAGCGCATGGCGCCGGAGATGATGCATACTATCGTGGTTTGTCCCTGGTGATGGTGTGCCAGCGAATGATGACCGGGTGGCAGCACGCTGACTCCCATCCACATTCCACCCGCTGAGGCGGCGGTTCCACGCGACAGTCCGCCGGAGGCGCCACCGGCGTCGGCGGCGTTGTCGGCGTCCATCGCGGCAGCGCTGACTACCTGGCTACCGCTGGGATAGGTGATCTGTTCAGCCGACGAACTCATCTGTGACTCCCTGGTTGTGCGTTGTTGCAATGCCTTCGATCTCGATCAGGAACTCCGGGCGTACCAGTCGTGCCACCACCAGCAGGGTGTTGCCCGGTGGCCGACGCTGGGGGTACAGCTGTGCGAATATGTCCTCGCGGATGCGGTAGAAGTCGTCGATATGGGTCGGGTCGACCAGGTAAGTGGTCATCTTGACCAGTTCGCCGAACGAGCTCCCGGCCGCCGTCAGCGTCTGCCCCAGCAGCGTGAACACGGTGCGCATCTGCAGTTCGAAGTCACCGGCGCCGACGGTCGCGCCGGCGCGGTCGACGGACAGCACCCCGCTGATCGCGGCCAGGGAGGCCCCGGGCGGGCAGATCACCGCCGGGGAGTAGAACCCGACGGTCTTGCCGCCGGTGCCGGCTACGCCGTTGGCGCCCATCAGGACACCGCCCCACTGGCCAGTGCGATCGCATCCGGGGTGTCGGTGTGGGTCACCACGCGGTTGTGCAGCGAGCCGATTCCTGTGATGGCGGTGTCTACGACATCACCATCTACGAGGAATCTCGGTGGGGTGCGAGCGAACCCGACTCCCGACGGGGTTCCGGTGGCGATCACGTCGCCGGGCTGCAGTGTTACATAGCGCGAGATCACCTCAATCTGCTCGGGGATACCGAAGATCATGTCGCGCGTGTTGGCGCGCTGCATGAGCTCACCGTTGACTTCCAGAGTGATGTCCAGCTCGGGCGGCCGGGCGAACTCGTCGGAAGTGACGATCCAGGGTCCCACCGGAGTGGAGCCGTCGACGTTCTTACCCAGGTGCCACTGCTTGTGGCGGTGTTGGACATCGCGGGCAGTGATGTCGTTGACGACGGTGTAGCCATAGATGTGTGTACCCGCATCCGCGCGGGCGATGTCACGTCCTCCGGTTCCGATCACCACGCCCAGCTCGACCTCCCAGTCGAATTCGCTCGACACATCGGGGCTGAGCTTCAGATCGTCGCGAGGTCCCGTGACAGCCGCGACGGTCTTGAAGAACACGATGGGGTGCTCGGGCACCTCGGCAACGAAGGCCTCGGCCGACTCCCGCTGATGCTCGAAGTAGTTGATGCCGACACAGAGCACGCCTCGGCAATTGGTCGCCAGCGGGGCCAGCAATTGGACGTCGGAAAGCGGGATTTCCTCCGCGGCCGGCTCGGCAGCCACGCCGGCGATCAACTCGTCGAGCGATTGCCGGACGGCCACAACGGCATCGCCGGTGACGAGACCGGCGGATACAGCGCCACCGTGGCGGAACTTCGCTACCCTCATCTGATTCGGTCCTCCTGCTGTGTCGTACTGTGCGTGCTGGGCCGTGCCGTAGGAGCACTTCAGCCGGGTCGCGCGGGATCCCACATCCGGACATCGAGCCAGCCCACGTCGAACGGAGTTCGGAAGTCCAGGGCCAGGCGCAGGTGGGAGAACTTCCACTGGCCCTCGCGCCGTACGAAGTCGTCGATGTAGATGCCGGCCTGCCAAAAGGCGCGGTCACGACCTGCGTTGCAGGTCTGCAACAGCTTCCAGCGTCCGGTCGCTGCGTCACCGTCGACGGCGATTTCCTCATTGGTGAGGAAATGGGAGGTGAACGACATCGCACTTGCCGCCGCGACGAAGGATTCGGCGATGGCCTCCCTGCCGACTATGCGACTGCCCGCGCTCACCGGTTCGTCGCCTTCCAGCGGGCGGTCGGGCAGACTCTCCCAGATCGCGTCCTCCCAGAAAAGGTCGGCGACCGCACCGCGGAGGCGGTCGTCGAGACCCTGCATGTAGGCCGCCTTCAGTCTGCGGATCGTGTCCTGGGCCTCGAGCCTCTCCAGTCGCTCCAGCACGTCGGCTCCCGCGGCCGGGGCCTGTCCGGGCTCTGCCATACCGGAGTTATTTCGCATCATATAAAAAGTGAACCAGCATGAGTGCGATGCGTCCACCGACACCACCTCAATCAACATGACGTTTACTTGCACGAAATACGTTGTCGTGGCGGGTAGGGGCGATCTTATCGCGCGCAGAATGCGCTGTCGGCCCGTCGTGCATCCACCCTGCAAGGCAAAGAAACGACGAAGAATCTATAAAATATGGCAAGCTGGGCCCTGCCCGATGCGCTCACACCCCGATGAACCCTTGAAGAGAAACGGTGGTCTACGTGCCCAACACCCATACGCCGGTTCGCCTCACCGACGTCCTCGATCCGCTGACCGGTGAACGGACCGATATCAGCTTCGATGTGCCCGGCCCGGTCCGGGCCACACCCGAACCCGTCATCGACGGGGCTGGGCTGTGGGTCCTGCCCGGCCTCTACGATGCCGACGCGCATCTCCCGGTGCTGGACCGCGGTGTGCGCGAGACCGACCGTTGGCGGGCGCTCGCGGGCGGGGTCACGTCCCTGAACACCGCGGTGCCGTGGCATCTGCTCGAACCGCTGGACCTCGACGCGGTCACGACATTCCTGGCCGCGACGGCGTTTCCCCGGATGCTGCCGATCCTTTCGGTGGCCGACTCCCCCTCCAGTGCAGGCTTCGCGGCCTGGCTGGAGAGCTTCGGGGATCAGATCCGCAGCACATGGATGCCTACGATCAAGCTGTACTCGAACGATCCCAACTTCTGGCGTAATCTCGAAGCCATCTGGGCCGCGGGATGCCGCGCCGCGATCTACTTCTACGACCGATCGTCCTACGAGCGGGTGCTGCAGAGCGCCGGTCCGGTGCATTTCCGCCACGTCATCGACAAGTCCATGTCGGACGACATCGGTTCACGTGCGGACTCCACCTGTCAGACGTCACCGCATTTTCTTGTCGAGCTGCCACCGGAGCGTCCATCCGAGCTTCACGTGCTGCCACCGGTGCCCGGTGAACCCGCCCGCAGCAGCCTGCGTGGGGTGCTTGCCGAGCACGTCGACCTGATCGCCAGCGACCACAACGCGCCCATCCTCGGTAACACCGGACCGGGCCTGGAGATCGAGCAGCACCTGCTGCCGGCGCTACTCGCCCTAGTCGAGCAGGATGTGATGGCATTGTCCACCGCGCTGGAGAAGTCGACCACAGGGGCAGAAGCGGTCTTTCGTCCCAGCGCGGCTCTGTCGCGTGCCAGGCTCATCGTCGACCCGGGGCCCACCGGACCTGTGGGATTATGGCCAGGCCAGGAGTCGCGGCGCGCGGCTTTCCGCGGCGTTCCGTTGCCGGGTACCGTCGTCGCCGCCTTCGAATCCGGGCGTGGCTGTTTTCTTTGACCGGACTGGGACACCGGAGAACACATGTGAACGACAGGGGAGGGACTCCAGACCATGACGCCGTCGAAGGACGCTGGTAAAGCGGCGCGGGCACCGCTGCCGCCCATGGGCCTCAGCACCGCGCGTACTGCGCATCGCGACGTTGCAGACCGACTCCGCCACGCGATTGTGTCCGGAGTCCTGCCCAGCGGCACTCACCTGACACAGGTTGAGTTGGCCCAGACCATGAACGTGAGCGTGACCCCGGTGCGTGAAGCCCTGCGCGAACTCGAGAACGAGGGGCTCGTCGATTTCGATCCCTTCCGAGGCGCAACGGTGCACGCCGTCGCCCTCGACGAGCTCGAGGAGATCTACGAACTGCGGCGTGTGCTCGTTCCCCTCGCCATCCGCGAGCGAGTCACCACCATCACCGACGAGGAACTGGACCAGGCCGACAGCATCGCCAAGCGGATGAACCTCGACATGAGCGACTCCGAATGGGTCGACGCCAACCGTGCGCTGCATACGGTGCTCGACGGGGCGCCCAGCCAGCCGCACCTGCACGCCTTCTTGCGTCGACTGGCCGACATCTCGGCGCTGTACGTTGGCATTTCGGTACAGACCGACCCGGAGCGCCGTCGGCGTGCCCGCGATGACCACAACGCGCTCATCGCCGCCTACCGCATCCGAAATGCCGACGCGGTCACCGCGATCACGCTGCGCCACCTCAACGACACCGCCGCAGTGGCCGCCAACGCGCTACGCAGTCAGGCCACGGCGGCCAACGCGGACGCCGGGCCCGGATCACCCTCGCCTCCCGAAGAGGTCGGCGTGCGCTGACAACGCCGTCGCCGTCGCCGCCGCCGCCGTCGACCGGCCGCGACCGCGCCGGTACCGCCATGCGGTTCGGCATCGCCGATCTTGCGGGGCTCCCTCGGCCGGACAGACCGCGACTGGCCGCCCCGCTCAGATCTCGATGCGCGAGCCCAGGAACACCGTGCGCTCGCTCGGCAGCCCGAAGTGTTCGGCCGCGTCGTGGGCGACAAGGGAGGTTGCGATGAAGAGTCGCTTGCGCCAGTGCGCCATCGTGGGCTCCTTGCCCGCGCGCAGTTCCAGCTTCGACAGGAAGTAGGACACCGCTGCTGAGTCGGCGCCGTCATCGGTGTGGTGCCCGACGGCTGCGGTGGGGCCCAGCGACCGCAGAATCGCGGGCACGTCGGGGTTGTCCATGTAGCCCAGGGACACCCCGACGTGCACGATTCCGGCGCCGTCGAGTCGCTCCACGGTGAGCTCGGCCGGGCCGGCGTGCGGCACCGTCAGCGTGGTGATCGACAGGATCACCGCCCGCTCGTGCAGCACCCGGTTGTGGGCGACGTTGAGCCGCAGCGCCAGGGGAGCCGTCGAGGTGTTGCGGGTCAGGAACACCGCGGTGCCGGGCACCCGCTGCACCGGTGGGCGCCGCCGCGAGAGCTCGTCGAGGAACTCCTCCTGGCTGCCCTCCACGGCGTGGCGGGCGCGGGTGACGATCGTGCGGCCCTTCTGCCAGGTCATCATCACGGTGAACGAGGCCAGGGCGATGGCCAGCGGGAGCCAGGCGCCGTGCACCAGCTTGGTGGTGTTGGCCGCCAGGAACAGCAGGTCCACCGTGCACAGGGCCGTGCCGCCGGTGATGACCAGCCACAGCGGGGTGTGCCAGCGCTTCCGCGCGACGTAGAAGAACAGCAGGGTGGTGATGGTGATGGTCCCGGTGACCGCCATGCCGTAGGCGTAGGCCAGGGCCGCCGAGCTGCCGAAACTGACCACCAGGATCACCACCGCGACCGCCACCGTGGCGTTGATCAGCGGCACGTAGATCTGGCCGGGCCGCGAGGCCGAGGTGTGCACGATCCGCAGCCGCGGCAGGAACCCCAGCGCCCCGGCCTGCGAGGCCACCGAGAACACCCCGGCGATGACGGCCTGGGAGGCGATCACCGTGGCCGCGGTGGCCAGCACCACCATCGGCAGCCGCGCCCACTCCGGCGCCAGTAGGAAGAACGGTGCGTGCGTGACGGTTTCGTCGCCCAGCAGCGACGCGCCCTGCCCCAGGTAGCTCAGCGCGCACGCCGGCAGCACCAGGCCCAGCCAGGCCACGGTGACCGCCCGCCGGCCGAAGTGGCCCATATCGGCGTAGAGCGCCTCGGCCCCGGTGACCGCGAGCACCACCGCGGCCAGCGCGAAGAACGCCACCCGGAAGTCGCCGGCGACGAACTGCAGCGCGTAGGTCGGTGAGAGGGCCCGCAGAATCTGCGGGTGTGCGGCGATCCCGCCGATCCCGCACACGCCGATCACCGTGAACCACACCACCATCACCGGCCCGAACAGCCTGCCGACGGTGCCGGTGCCATGCCGCTGCACCGAGAACAACACCACGATGATCACCACGGTGATGGGCACGACCCAGGCCGCGAGCTCGGGTTGCAGCACCTTGAGGCCCTCGACCGCCGAGAGGACCGAGATCGCCGGGGTGACCATCGAGTCGCCGATGAACAGCGCGGCCCCGAAGATGCCCAGCCCGGCCAGCGCCAGCGCCGTGCGGTCCCCGCGGGCCCGGCCCCAGCGGGTCACCATCGTGATCAGCGCCATGATGCCGCCCTCGCCGTCGTTGTCGGCGCGCATCACCAGCGTCACGTAGGTCAGCGTGACGATCAGCATCAGCGTCCAAAAGATCAGCGATACAACCCCGTACACATGCTGGGTGCTCATCGGCACCGGATGCGGAGTGGTGGGGTTGAACACCGTCTGGATGGTGTAGATCGGGCTGGTGCCGATATCGCCGAACACCACCCCCAGCGCGCCGACCACGGGGAACAGTCGCGCCCCGTTGCCGCGACCGAGCAGATGCGCCGGCGATGCGGGCTCGTCACGGATCTGCACGGCGGGGTCCTCGGTGGGCGGCAAGGCCCCTCGATGGTAGACCGGCCGGCGGCGAAATCCGGTGAACTGCGACGATCGCCGGGCCGGCGGCACGGAAGTTCAACACCGTTATACTTTTGCACGTGTGTGTCAACCGTGGGTGGTCGTGATCTCCCGCGCGCAGGAGCGCACCCGGCGCCGGGTGCTGGACACCGCGCGGGCCTACCTGGACGCACACGGTGTCGAACAGCTCTCGATGCGCCGCCTCGCCGACGAGGCCGGGGTCAGCGTGCGCACCCTCTACAACCACTTCGGTGACCGCGACGGGCTGCTGACCGCGCTGATCCGGGACTCGCTGGACTCACTGGACGTTGCGACCCAACAACTCTCGTCCACCGATCCGCTCGACCGGATCTGGGAGGCCGCCGCGGTGTCGATCGACACCCTCGTCACCGAGATCCCGAGGTCGGTGGTGCGTGCGGTGTTGATGGACGACCGCATGGTCAACGAGGTCAACCGCGACTGGACGGGCTGGGAGCCGATCGTCGCCGAGATCCGTGCGGCGACCCGCCGCGGGGTGTTGCGCGACGACGTGGACCCGGCGGTGCTGGCCGACCACGCCGCCATGGTGCTGTTCCACCTGCAGCGGCGCTGGACGGCCGGCGAGATCGACACCGACGAGCTGCGCGCCGGCGCGCGGCACGCCTTCGACCTGTGCCTGTTGACGATCGCCCGGCCCCGCGCCCGGGAGCGCATCCTGGCCCACGCCCGCTCGCTGCACCCCGACCCGCCCGCGCGTTCCCGCGCCTGACCCCACCACCACACCGAATCACCACCACCCAGCAACGACCACCCAGCAACGAAGGGACGACCCGTGCACCGGAACCTGTTGAAGACGTTCATCATCGACGCCCCGTCGGGGGTCTACCACCAGACCGCGGAGTTCTGGGCGGGCGCGTTGGGGGCGACCGTCACCCCGACCGGGCTCGACGAGTACCAGATCCTCGAAGACGCCTCCCCGGGCAACCGGATCGTGGTCCAGGACGTCGGCCCGGGGCGCGCCGGCGTCCACTTCGACATCCACACCGACGACCTGGACGCCGAGGTGCAGCGCCTGCTGGGCCTGGGCGCGACCATGGTCGACGACTCCTTCGCGGATCACCCCGGGCGCTGGGTGATCATGCGGGACCCGTCCGGTGTCGACTTCTGCGTCGTCGACGCGCTGAACAAGCTGCGCGGCCAGGAGACCCTCGACGACTTCGAACGGCGGGCCCGGCCGGTGGAATGAGCCCGGTACGCCTCGGCGCCCGAAACGGCCGCCCGGCGTTTAGCATGGCCGCGTCGACACTCAGGGTCCGTCAGGGAGGTTCCGTTGGCCGGCGACAGCGCCCAAGAGCAGTATTCCGCCAAGCTCACCACCGCCGAGGAGGCCGTCGCCCCGATCGCCGCGGGGGAGTACGTCTCCTGCGCGATGGCCGTCGCCCAGCCGCCGGCGCTGCTGTCCGCGCTGGCCGACCGGCTGCGCAGCGGCGACCTGTCCGGCATCCGGCTGTACTACAAGTTCGCCCTCGACCCGTTGGCCACCACGCTGCTGGCCGACGACGTGATCGAGAAGGTGGATGCCCACACGATGTTCATCCACGGCCGCGACCACGAGCTGATCAAGGGGCAGATCAAGAGCGGCCGCAAGGTGGTCAGCTACGTGCCGGTGCATTTCAGCCAGGTGCCGCGGGTCTTCGAGGACACCATCGACCTGGACACCTTCCTGGTCACCGTCTCACCGATGGACCGCGGCGGCTACTTCTCCTTCGGCACCAACAACGACTTCACCTCGGTGGCCGCCCGCCGCGCCAAGCGGCTGATCGTCGAGGTCAACCCCAACATGCCGCGGGTCTTCGGGCAGTCGCTGCTGCACGTCTCGGAGGTGTCGGCGATCATCGAGAACGACGTGCCTCTCCTCGAGCTGGGCTCCTCCGAACCCTCGGAGGAGGGCACGCTGATCGGTGAGATCGTGGCCCCGATGATCCCGGACGGCTCCACCATCCAGCTGGGCATCGGCAAGCTGCTGACCGGGGTGGCCCGGGCGCTGAGCGGGCACTCCGATCTGGGCCTGCACTCCGAGCTGTTCACCCCGGCCATCGCGGAGCTGGTGCAAAAGGGCGTGCTCACCGGCCGCCGCAAGAACCTGCACCAGCACAAGCACGTGTTCACCTTCGCCGTCGGCACCGCGGACACCTACGAGTTCATGAACGACAACGCCGCCTTCGAGAGCCACCCCTCCTCCTACGTCAACGACGTGCGTGTCATCGCCGCCAACGACAACCTGGTGTCGGTGAACACCGCCATCGAGATCGACCTGTACGGGCAGGTGAACGCCGAGTTCATCGCCGGTCACGAGTTCAGCGGATCCGGTGGCCAGTTCGACTTCGTCAAGGGCGCCTCGATGGCCCGCAACGGCCGCTCCATCGTTGCGTTGCCGTCGACGGCCCGCAAGGGCACGGTGTCGAGCATCGTGCCGAAGGTGGGCATGGTGACCGACATCCGCAACGACGTCGAATGGGTGGTCACCGAGTTCGGTGCGGTGAATCTGCGCGGGCGGTCCACCAAGGAGCGCGCGGAGGCGCTGATCTCGATCGCGCACCCGGATTTCCGCGCCGAGCTGACCGCGGCCGCCCGCGGGGTCACGCTGATCTGACCCGGCATGACCCCCGCGAGCGCGCCGTTTCTGCTGCTGTCCATCCGTGCCGAGGCCGAGGCCGCCGACGACGAGTACCGCGCCATGCAGCGCTTCGGCGGGCTCGACGACACGGGGCTGCACCGGATCAACCTGACCCACCAGCCGCTGGGGCACATCGACCTCGACGACTGGTCGGGCGTCATCCTCGGCGGCGGGCCCTACAACGTCAGCGACCCGGCGGCGGACAAGTCGCCGACGCAGCGGCGGGCCGAGGCGGAGCTGCTGGAACTCGTCGAGCGGATCGTGGCGGCCGACTTCCCGTTCCTGGGCTGCTGTTACGGGGTGGGCACGCTGGGCGCGGTGATCGGAGCGACGATCGACCGCACCTACAGCGAGCCGGTCGGCGGCCTCACCGTGCGCCTGACCGCCGCGGGGCGTGCGGACCCGCTCTTCGCCGATCTGCCCGAGGAGTTCGACGCCTACGGCGGGCACAAGGAGGCCGCCGCCGCGCTGCCCGCCCACGCCCTGCACCTGGCGTCCTCGGCGGACTGCCCGGTGCAGGCGTTCCGGGTGGGCGAGCACGTCTACGCCACCCAGTTCCACCCCGAACTCGACGCCGACGGCATCTGCACCCGCATCGACGTCTACCGCCACTATGGGTACTTCGCGCCGGAGACCGCCGACGAACTCAAGACCGCCGCCCGCAAGCGCGACGCCCATCATCCGCCGTCGATCCTGCGGCGCTTCACCTCCCGCTACGCCCGGCCGAGCTGAAACCGCCGGCGATCTCAGCCCGGGACCGAAGTCCCTGAAATTGGGGCCCGCGGCCCTGGTGGGGGGCCCCGTGCCAGGGAAGGCTGGGATCATGCCGACCTACACCAATCCCCGGGTGCGGGACGCCGTGCGCGCGTTCAACAAGCGCGTGCTCAATCCCGTCATGCGGCTGCTGGCCGGGCGCCGCTACTGGTACGCCTCGATGCTGCGGCACACCGGGCGCCGGTCGGGCAGGTCCTACTCCACACCGGTGGTCGCCGACGTGGTCGCCGACGGGATCATCGTCCCGCTGCCCTACGGCACCGGCGTCGACTGGCTGCGCAACGTGCTCGCCGACGGGCAGGCCACCATCACCACGCACGGACGCACCTACCAGGTCAGCGACCCGGAGGTCATCGACGCCGACACGGCCGAACCGCAGCTGCCGCCCCGGCGCCGCGACCTGTACCACCGGTTCGACGTCGACCGGTATGTGAAGTTTGCTCGCGCTGACTAGCCGAGTGAGAAGGAGAATGACAATGAAGTCGGACCACCTCAAAGCACTGACCAGCGCCCACGGGCCCTACCTGTCGGTGTATCTCGACGACTCCCGGGACAGCGCCGAGGCCGCGGCCGAGGTCGACGCCCGCCGCCGCGACATCATGCGACAGGCGCTCGACGCCGGGGCCGACGAGGCCACCGCCACCGCGGTGGACCAGGTGATCCAGCACGGACCCGCCCCGGTCGGCCGGCGCGGTCGTGCCGTGATCGCCGCCGGCGGCAAGGTCCTCGTCGACGTCCAGCTCTCCGGCCCGCCGCTGCACACCCTGGTACGGGTCGGCGAGTACCCCTACTTCCTGCCGCTGCTGGACGCCTGGCGCCCGCCGTACGTGTTCGCCGCCGTCGACCACCTCGGCGCCGACATCACCGCGCACCACGGTGACACCACCCGCACCGAGCACGTCGAGGGCGACGGGTACCCGGTCCACAAGCCCAAGGCCGCCGGCTGGCACGGCTACGGCGACGTCGGGCACTCCGCGGAGGAGGCGGCCCGGATGAACGCCCGCGCCGTCGCGGACCGGCTCACCGCCGTGGTGGACGAGACCGGGGCCGAGGTGCTGTTCGTCTCCGCCGAGGTCGGCGCCCGCACCGAGACCCTCGCCGCGCTGCCCGAACGGATCGCCGCCCGGGTGGTGGCGTTGCCGGCGGGTTCCTCGGGGCGCCGGATGGAGGAGGACGACGCCGAGGAGCTGATCACCGCCGAACTGGACCGCCGCCGCGACGCCGCGATGGCCGACACCGACGCGCGGTTGCGCGCCGAGATCGGCCGCGGCTCCGATCTAGCCGCCGAGGGCCTGCCGGCCGTGTGCGCGGCACTGCGGGCCGGCGACGTCGACACGCTCATCGTCGGTGACCTCGCCGACGCCACGGTGGTCATCGGGTCCCCGCGCCCCGTCGTGGCTCCCGACGCCGACACCCTCTCCGAGCTCGGCGAGGCGCCGGGTGCGGTGGTGCGTGCCGACGAGGTGCTGCCGTTCGTCGCGCTCACCGTCGGTGCCTGCGTGACCCGCTCGGCCGACGACATCGACCTGGTCGACGGGGTCGCGGCCCTGCTGCGCTACCCGGCGCCGGGCCTGATGGACGCGGCCGGAACGGCGACCGGAGCGCACTGACCGCGGCGGCGAGGGCCGGACCGTGCACGTGATGGAGCCGCTGGCCGCGGCGATGATGACCGGCGACGCGCTGGCGAGCCCCATGCACGTCGGCGCGCTGCTGGTCTTCAGCCCGCCGCCCGGTGCCGCCGAACACGGTGTCGACGAGCATGTCGACGAGCATTATGTCGACGACCTGTACCGGGCGGCGGTGCTGGGCACCGACCCGCTCGACCCGCGGATGCGCCGCCGTCCCCACATCGGCCCGGAGACCCTGGGGATGTGGACCTGGCAGGACGTGGAGGTGGACCTCTCGGCACACCTGCAGCGGCGCATCCTGCCCCCGGGCCTGGACCGTCACGCATCCGAACGGGCGCTGTGGCAGCTGATCGCCGACCTGCACGGCATCCCGCTGGACCGCCGGCGCCCGCAGTGGATGGCCTACCTCATCGACGGGCTGCCCGACGGCCGGTTCGCGTTCTACATCAAGGTGCACCACACCCTGGTCGACGGCGTGGCCGGCATGCAGATGATCATCGACGGTCTCAGCCCCGACCCGAAGCAGCGCAACGGCAAGCACTTCTACGCGGCGCCCGGGCAACCACCGCCCGACGAGCGCCCGACGCAGAGATCGACGCAGAGATCGACGCAGAGATCGACACTGTCGTCGCTGGCCGGCGTGGCGACGTCCTCGGTCGCGTTGGCGCGCAGCATCATCGGCGGCGGTGCGGACTACCTGGCCGGCGCGGTCCGCGGCGACAGCCCGCCGCCGCTGACCGCGCCGTTCACCCGGTTCAACAAGCGGCTGGGCCACCGGCGCGCGGTCGCCGGCGGCAGCTGGCCGCTGAGCCGCATCCGGGCGATCGAGGACGCCGCGGGCGCGGCCGACAACCGTGTCACCACAAACCGTGTCACCACAAACCGTGTCACCACAAACCGTGTCACCACAAACGACGTGCTGACCGCCGTGATCGCCGGAGCGCTGCGGGCCTGGCTGCAGGCCCACGACGAGCTGCCGCGCCGGTCTCTGGTCGGGTTCTGCCCGGTGGCGGTCCGGATCGCCGACGGGCAACCCGAGCCCGAACGCGGCAACCTGTTCGGCCTTGAGCAGTGCCCGCTGGGCACCGACCTCGACGATCCCGTCGCCCGGCTCACTCTCATCAACCGCTCGATGCGCTGGGCCAAACGGGAGGTGGCCCGGCGCGGCTCGAGCGCCACCGCCGTGCTGACCGTGCCCAACCTGGTGCCCAGCCTGCTGCTGTCGCTGGTGCCGCTGATCCCCAAGTGGCGCACCGGATACAACGTGCCGATCTCCAATGTGCGCGGGCCCGAGACCGACCTGTACTTCAACGGCGCCCACCTCGACGCTCTGTACCCGATCTCGACGGTGTTCGACGGCCTGGGCCTCAACGTGACGATGTGCAGCTACGCGGGCACCGTCTCGATCGGCTACGTCGCGGGCCGCAACCTGGTACCCGACATCCAGACGCTGATCCCGATGACCGAGGCGGCGCTGGCCGAACTGGAGCGGGCCGTCGGCGTGGTCGGGGACTAGAGCCGGGGGCGCACGCCGGCGCGGGTCACCTCACCGAGCAGGGCGCACACCGCGCGCACCGCGTCGGGCACCGCCGCGGCGACCGCCGGCGTCAGTCCGGCCCCGTGGCCGGTGTCGGCGGCCTCGACGGTGATCACCATCAGTTCGGCGGGCAGCCGGTCCAGCGCCCGTCCCAGCCGGACCATCGAGGCGATGTCCATGCCGTGCGAGCTGACGGCCGCCGCGTCGTGCAACTCGTCGACCGCGCGGCGGGTCACCGTTCCCGGGACCGCACCGCTGACCACCGCGTCGACCAGCACGGCCAGCGGCGCACCCGTCCACACCTCGAGCAGTTCGGTCGGGTCGGCCGGCTCGGCACACACCCGGACCCCGGGGAGCCCGCGGGCCGCGCAGGCCGCCGCGACGGCCGGGCCCACACCGTCGTCACGGCGGTAGCGGTTGCCGACACCGACCAGCACGGCGTGCCCCGGAAGCGCGGTCACCGCCGCCGCACCCGCACCGTCAGGAAGTGCGCCGCGCAGGAGATACACGGGTCGTAGCAGCGGATCGTGCGCTCGCACAACGTCGTCAGCGCCGCGTCGTCCAGGCCGTTGTTGGCCGTGGCCACGGTGGTCAGGTCGTGTTCCATCGCGCCCTGATTCTGGGACGTCGGTGCCACAATGTTCGCCGCGGTGACCATGCCCTCGGCGTCGAGGGCATAGCGGTGGTAGAGCAGGCCCCGCGGCGCCTCGCTGACCCCGTGCCCGGTGCCCGGACCCGGTGTCACCGCGGAGAACGGCCGCGCGGGTCGCCGGTAGTCGTCGATGATGCGCAGCGCCTCCTCGATCGCATACACCACCTCGACGGCGCGGACCACGATGGCGCGGAACGGATTACGGCACTGCGCACCCAGTCCGGCCGACCGCGCCGCCTCGGCGGCCAGCGGCGAGAGCTGCGCGGAGTTCAGCGAATAGCGGGCCAGTGGGCCGGTGAGGTAGCGCCGCCCGTCCAGGCGGGCCTGCAGTGCGGTGGAGTAGGGCGCCTGGGACTCGACGACGTGCTCGGCGAACTGCGCCGCCTCGAACCGCAACCCGGTGCTGGTGGTGACGGTGCCCGTCTCGATGGCGTACTGCTCGGGGGTGTGGGCGGCCAGCAGGTCGTGGTCGACCTCCAGCTCGGGGAACTCGAACCCGGCCACCCAGTGCACCGTCTGCACCGCGGCCTCCAGCGCGGTGCGCAACCGCCCGGCCATCACCTGCAGATCCGCGTCGGAGGGCAGCGAGTAGAACCCGCCGACGCGCACGTTGACCGGATGCACGGCGCGCCCGCCGAGCAGCTCCAGCAGCTGGTTGCCGGTCTTCTTCAGCGCCAGGCCCCGCTCGACCGCCTCACGGTGGTCGGCCGCCATCGTCATCGCGTCGGGATAGCCCAGGAAGTCCGGGGCGTGCAGCAGATAGATGTGCAGCGCATGGCTGGAGATCCACTCGCCGCAGTACAGCAGCCGGCGCAGCGCGGCGATCATCGGGTCCAGCCGCACACCCAGCGCGTCCTCCACCGCGTTGCAGGCGCTGGTCTGGTAGGCCACCGGGCAGATCCCGCAGATGCGCGCGGTGATGTCGGGGGTCTCCAGCGCCGAGCGGCCCCGCAGGAACGCCTCGAAGAACCGCGGCGGTTCGAAGATGCGCAGCTCGGCGCGCGCCACCCGGTCACCGTCGAAGGTCACGTCGAAGGCACCCTCGCCCTCCACGCGGGTCATCAGATCCAGCGAGAGGTTGCGCGTCGTGGTGGTCATCGCGTCTCCGGTCCGGTGTTCCAGTCGGCGCCGACGGTGAAGGTCGAGAACACCCGGTCGACCTCGTCCCCGGACATCCCGTCGCGGCGCAGCAGCGGGATCAGCGTCGGGGTGGCCGGCCGGTCGGCGGGCCCGAAACAGCCGAAACAGCCGCGGTGGTGCGCCGGGCACAGCCCGCCGCAGCCGGCCCGGGTGACCGGCCCCAGGCACGGGATGGCCTCGGCGACCGTCAGGCAGACGGTGCCGCGGCGCTTGCACTCGGTGCACACGCTGGACTCCGGCAGCCGCGGCTTGCGCCCGATCGCCAGGGCCGACAGCGTCTCCAGCAGCTGGCCCCGGTCGATGGGGCAGCCGTGCAGCTCGTAGTCGACCTTGACGTGCGCCGAGGCCGGGGTGGAGGTGGCCAGGGTGTCCAGGTACTCCGGGTGCGGGTAGACGGCGGCGGCGAACTTCTCGCTGAACGTGTCGCTGTCGGCGAGGTTGCGCAGCGCCTGGATCCCGCCCGCGGTGGCGCACGCCCCGATGGTCACCAGCACCCGGCTCTGCTCGCGGATCCGCTGGATGCGCTCCCGGTCGGCCCCGGTGGTGATCGACCCCTCGACCAGCGTCACGTCGTAGGGACCGTCGATGCGCGCGCTGGAGGCCTCGGCGAAATCGGCGATCTCGAATCGTGCCGCCACGGAGAGCAACTCGTCCTCGCAGTCGAGCAGCGTCAGCTGGCAGCCGTCGCAGGAGGCGAACTTGAACACCGCCAGGCTCGGTGTGGCCATCTCAGAGCTCCTCGACCTGCAGCAGGGGCGCCGCGACGTCATAGCCGACGACGGGCCCGTCGCGGCACAGCAGCAGCGGCCCCAGCTGGCAGTGCCCGCACCAGCCGATCCCGCAGCGCATGTTGCGTTCCAGGGACACCCGGATGTCCCGGGCCGCAACACCCTTCCCCATCAGGACCGCGGCGCCGGCGACGATCATCGGTTCCGGGCCGCACACCAGCGCGGTGGTCCGGTCGGGTCGCACCGGCAGATCACGCAGCGGCTCGGTGACCGCGCCGACCCGCCCGGTCCAGTCGTCGCCGGGATGGTCGACGGTGGCCACCAGCGACAGCCGCGGGCCCGCCCACCCGCCGATCTCCGGGCCGAACAGGAAATGCGCCGGGGTGCGCTCCCCGACGATCAGCGCCACCGTGCCGTAGCGGTCGCGCTCGGCGAGCACCGAGAGCACCACCGGGCGCAGCGGCGCCAGCCCGCAGCCGCCGGCCACGATCACCAGATCCCGCCCGGTCGCGGAGGCCAGGTCCCAGTCGGTGCCGAACGGGCCGCGCACACCCACCACATCGCCCACGGCGGCGTCGCGCAGCGCGGCGCTGACCGCCCCGACGCGACGGATGGTGTGGGTGAGCACGGCCCCGTCGCGGACCGGGTCGCCGCTGTAGGACATCGGGATCTCGCCGATCCCGAAGGCGTAGAGCATGACGAACTGGCCGGGCAGCGGGGTGGCGAGGCGCTCGCGCAGCGGCTCCAACCGCAGTGTCGCCGACTCGCTGTTCTCGACCGTGCGGGAGCACACCCGGTAGGGCACCGGGGCCATAGCATTGGCACCAGGACCGGAGCCGGTCGCGGGCGACGGGGTCGGCCGGGTGGGTGCGGCGGTGTCAGTCATCGTCACCGTCCCGGGTACGTTCGGCCAGCCCGGCCAGGGTGGACATCTCCGCGGTGATGTCGATCCCGGTGGGGCACCAGGCGATACAACGCCCACACCCCACACAGCCCGACATGTCGAACTGGTCGTGCCAGGTGCCCAGCTTGTGGGTGATCCACTGCCGGTAGCGGGCGGCACCGGACTGGCGGACGCTGCCCTGGTGCACCAGCGAGAAGTCCAGCTCGAAACACGACGCCCAGTGCTGCCAGCGTTCGGCGTGCCCGCCGGTGAGGTCGGTGACGTCCTCGGTGCTGGTGCAGAAACAGGTTGGGCAGACCATGGTGCAGTTCCCGCAGGTCAGGCAGCGCGAGGCGACGTCGTCCCAGTGCGGGGACTCCCGCGACTCCAGCAGCAGCGCGCGCAGGTCGGTGTCGGGCATCCGCCGGCCCATCTGGTCGGCGGCCCGGCGCACCCCGTCGGCGGCGGCGTCGCGATCGGCCGGTGCGGCGGCCTCGTGCGGGATCTGCGCGAGCACCTCGGCGCCCTCGTCGCTGCCGGCCGCGGCGACATAGCGGCAGCGTTGCCCGTCGACGAGCTCGGTGAGCGCCAGGTCGTAGCCGGGCCCGGCGGCCGGTCCGGTGTGCATCGAGGCGCAGAAGCACAGCTCACCGGGTTCGGTGCAGTTCACCGCGACGACGAACACCCGCCGGCGCCGGCCGGTGTAGTGCGAGTCCTCGTGGCCGCCGCCGCCCAGGACGCGGTCCAGGGTGGCGATGGCGGCGAGGTCGCACCCGCGGACCCCGAGGAAGGCGTAGCGCGGGACAGCCTCGGGTTGTGCGGGTTCGGGGTCACCGGTCAGGTCGGGGCCGCTCGACCACAGTCTGCGGCGCGGGGGATGCAGGTACTGCTTCCAGGACTGGGGGCCGGCCGAGTGGCCGAACCGCGCACCGTCGCCGCGGTTTTCGAGGCGGTAGACCCCGGGCTCGGTGTGCACCCCCCAGCCGCGGGGCAGATCGTCGGCCGAGTGCAGCGGACCCAGCTCGATGGCGCTTTCGCCCCGGACCGGGCCGATGACCTCACAGCCGCGCTCGCGCAGCACGGTGACGAGGCGGTCCAGGCCCGTCTCGTCGAACACCGCCGTCGGTGGCGTCAGGCCTGGGGTACCGGGAGCATCGCAGCCCATGACTCCATCCTGGGGCGGGCCGGCGGCTCCGCGCGTCGGGCGTTCGGCCCGTGGATGGTGGCCAAAGGTCCCTGTGCGGGGCGACCCCGGTGAGTCGACGACCGCTCGCGTCAGCGGCCGATCCGCTCGCGCACCATGTCGGTCAGGGTGCGGGTGGCCGGCGCGGGCCGGAAGGACTGCGCGGCGGCCGTCAGGGCGTCCCGGGAGTCGGCGGACAGCTCGATATCGGCGGCGGCGACGTTGAACTCCAGCTGTTCGACGCTGGAGGCACCCGGGATGGCCACCACGCCGGGCAGGCTGATCAGCCAGGCCAGCGCCACCTGCGCCGGTTTGGCGTCCACCTCGGCGGCGACCTCGCGCAGCGTGTTCAGCAGCGGCTCGACGCGGCGCAGGTTCTCGGTCCCGAACAGTGGGTTGACCGCGCGCACGCCGCCGGGCCGGTTGTCGACGCCGTACCTGCCGCCCAGCAGGCCCTGGGCCAGCGGGCTGTAGGCGATCACCATCCGGTTCTCGCGTTCGGCGAAGGGCACCAGGTCCTCCAGCGGCTGCGGATGCGCCAGCGAGAAGTGCACCTGGTTGCTGATCACCGGCCGGCCCAGCGCGGCGTCGGCCCTGCGCCACCGCTCCAGCGAGTAGTTCGACACCCCGGCCGCGCCGATGCGGCCCTCGTCGAGCAGGCTGCGCATGCCCGGCATGATCACCGAATCGGGGATCACCGGGTTGGGCTGGTGCACCTGGTAGAGCGGGATGCGGTCCAGGCCCAACCGGCGGGCGCTGGCCCGCTCGCGCTGCCGGATCACCGCCGGGAACGGGGCGACGGGGAAGACCTTGCTGGCCACCACCACGTCGGCGCGCTCGTCGCCGAGTGCCTCACCGAGGATGCGTTCGCTCTTGCCGAACCCGTAGATCTCGGCGGTGTCGAACAGCGTGACACCCAGGGCGCGGGCGCGGCCGACGATGTCGCGGGCCGCCCCGGCGGCGTAGGAGTCGCCGTACCCCCACTCCCGCGAGCCGAATTGCCAGGTGCCCAGGCCGATTCGGCTGACCGGTCCGAGGCCGTCGACGTCGAGGAACTTCATGACCTCCACCGTAGCGGCCCCGGTGGTGGCTCGGTAGCGGTCTGTGCGGCGCTCTCAGAGCTGCACGCCGCGCGTCAGTGCGCCGTCGACCAGGAGGTTGGTGCCGGTGATGAAACTGGCGGCCGTGCTGGACAGGAACACCACGGCGTTGGCCACCTCCTGGGGGGTGGCCATCCGGCCGGTCGGGTTCAGCGCCAGGGCGGTGGCGAACAGTTCCGGGTCGTTCTCCTCGATCGAGGACCACACCCCGCCGGGGAAGTAGGTGTTGCCGGGGCTGACGGTGTTGGCGCGGATGCCCTGCCCGGCGTACTTGTAGGCCACGCCCTGGGTGTAGTGGGTGATGGCGGCCTTCATGGTTCCGTACGGCCCTGCGGCGAAGTCGATTTCGCGGCCGGACACGCTGGCGATGGTGACGATCGAGCCCGCCCCGGCGGCCAGCAGGTGCGGCAGCGCGGCGTCCACCAGGCCCACCGTGCCCAGCAGGTCCACCTCGAAGGTGGTCTGCCAGTTCTCGGCCGACTCGGGGATGGCCAGCGCGCTGACGTTGGCGACCACCCCGTCGAGCCCGCCCAGCGACTCGGCGGTTCCTGCCACCCAGTCGGCCAGCGCCGCGGGATCACCGACGTCGACCGCACTGCCCAGCACGGTGGCCCCCTCGGCGGCCAGCTCCTTCTGCGTGTCGGCCACCGCCTCGGCCGTGCGGGCGCAGTAGGCCACCCGTGCACCCTCGGCCAGCAGTCCCTCCACCACGGCGCGGCCGATGCCGCGGGTGCCGCCGGTGACGGCGAAACGCTTGCCTGACAGTCCCAGTTCCATGATGTGCCTCGGCTTTCGGCTAGTAGGTGCTAGTAGGTGCTAGTAGGTGATGGTGCCCAACGCCCGCGCGGCGCCGCGCAATTCGGCGTGGACGCCGTCGTAGGCGGTCGCGGCCGGCAGTAGCCGCTTGTCGATCTTGGTGACGGCGCTGTAGTTGACGTCGACGACGTTGGCGATCGGCACCTGCGAGATCTGCGTCAGCAGCTGGTAGGCGTCGAGCGGATGCAGGCCGTACAGCTCGCCCAGCCAGGTGGTCATCTCGACCTGGCTGGCCCGCCACGCCTCCTCCAGCGGGCGCCCCGACCCGACCGCCATCAGATGGGTGTCGGTCTCCAGCCGCGGCCACGCCGGGCCGCCGCCCTTGATCAGCTCGACGATGACGGTGACGTTCATCGCGCCCTCCACCGCGGTCCCGCAGGACTCGCCCTCGCCCTGACGGTAGTGGCCGTCGCCCAGGGAGAACAGGGCACCCTCGACGTTGACGCGCAGATAGCAGGTCGCCCCCGGCGCCATCTCCGGGGTGTCCATGTTGCCGCCGAACGCCTCGGGCACCAGCGACGTGCGCACCTCGCGGCGGGCGGGGGCCACCCCGACGGTGCCCAGCATCGGGTTGGCGGGCAGGGCGAGCTCGAAATCGCTTCCGCGGGCGCCGAAGTGGGCGGTGAAGCCGACGGTGTGCGTGCTCGGGTCGTATTCGTAGATCCAGGTGTGTTCGGGCAGCGCCGGCTGCAGGGTGGGGCTGGCCGGAACGCTGGTCAGCCCGCCGAAGAACGGGATCAGCGTGGAGGCTCCCCAGCTGCGCGCGGGGGTGAGATCCACGAAGTGGACGGCGAGGGTGTCGCCGGGCTCGGCGCCCTCGATGAAGAACGGACCGGTCTGCGGGTTGAGGTCCTCGGTGTCCAGCGCGATGCTCGCGACGTCGTCGCGGCTGGTGATCCGCCCGCCGTAGGCGTCCTCGGTCCACAGGGTCAGCAAGCTCGGGGTCCGGATCCGCATCACGGCCTGCGCACCGCCGAAGGTGTAGCTCAGCTGCTCCGCCGTCGGCACGAAGGTGATGTGGTCCATGACAACCATCCTCACCCCTCCCGCCGTGACCCGCCGGGCAAGCGCGGGTTCAGCCGTCGGCCGCCTGGGTGCATCGAGTGTGCGTGTGGATCGGTGGGTGGGTGTGGTGGTGGACCTGGGCGCAGCGAGTGTGCGTGTGGATCGGTGGGTGGGTGTGGTGGTGGGCCTGGGCGCAGCGAGTGTGCGCTCAGATCGGCGGGTGCGGCGGGGCGCCCCCCGGCGGGTCACCCGTCGCGGGCCATGGAGCGCGCGACCACCCCTTGGGCCGGCCGCTGCCGCACCACCTGCGGCCACCAGAACCACTTGCCCAGCAGCGCGGCGATCGACGGCGTCATGAAGGCCCGGATCACCAGCGTGTCGAACAGCAGACCGAGCCCGATCGTCGAACCGACCTGGGCGATCACGGTCAGCTCGCTGATCGACATCGACAGCATGGTGAACGCGAACACCAGCCCGGCCGCGGTCACCACCGACCCGCTGCCGCCCATCGCACGGATGATTCCGGTGTTGATGCCGGCGGGCAGTTCCTCCTTCATCCGCGCCACCAGCAGCAGGTTGTAGTCCGCGCCCACGGCCAACAGGATGATCACCGCCATCGCCATCACCATGAAGTGCAGTTCCAGCCCGATCAGGTGCTGCCACAACAACACCGACAGCCCGAACGACGCACCCAGCGACAGCACCACCGTGCCGACGATCACGGCCGCGGCCACCAGGCTCCGGGTGATCAGCAACATGATGATGAAGATCAGCGACAGCGCCGAGATACCGGCGATCAGCAGGTCGTAGTTGTTGCCCTCCTGCATGTCCTTGAACGCCGCCGCCGTGCCGGCCACGTAGATCCTGGACCCCTCCAGCGGCGTGCCCTTGATGGCCTCCTTGGCGGCCAGCTTGATCTTGTCGATGATCTTGATGCCCTCGGGCGTCAGCGGATCGCCGTCATGGGAGATGATGAACCGGATGGCCTTGCCGTCGGGGGAGATGAAGCTCTTCATGCCCCGCTTGAAGTCTTTGTTGTCGAAGATCGTCGGCGGCAGGTAGAAGGTGTCGTCGTTCTTGGATTCGTTGAACGCTTCCCCCATGGCGGTCTGGTTCTCCTGCATGGCGGCCATCTGATCCTGCAGACCCTTCTGGGTCTGGTACATGGTCAGCATCATGTTCCGCGCCGTCTCCATGGTCTGGATCGTCTGCGGCATCAGCGCGACGATCTGCGGCATCAGGGAGTCCAGGCGGTCCAGGTCGGGAAGCAGCTGCTCGATGTCACGGGTCATGATGTCGACACCGTCGAGGGTGTCGAACACCGAGCGCATCGCCCAGCAGACGGGGATGTCGTAACAGTGCGGTTCCCAGTAGAAGTAGTTGCGGATCGGCCGGATGAAATCGTCGAAGTCGGCGATGTGATCGCGCAGTTCCTGCACGTCGGCCACCATGTTGTGGGTCTTGCCGATCATGCTGTGGGTGGTCGCGCTCATCTCCTTCATGATCGCGATCATCTGGTTCGTCGTGTCGATCGTCTTCTGCATGTCGTCGGCCTGGACGAGCATGTCGGCCATCCGGGCCATCTGGTAGTCGCGGTTCATCGTCTGCAGCGTGCCGTTCATGCTCAGCTGCGCCGGGATGGTGGAGAAGTCCAGCGGATCGCCCTGCGGGCGGGTGATCGCCTGGACGTTGCCGATGCCGGACTGGTCGAAGACCTCCTTGGCGATCTTGTCGATCACCAGGAAGTCCGCCGAGTTCCTGACGTCGTGGTCGGTCTCGATGAGCAGCAACTCCGGGTTCATCCGGGCGGGCCCGAAATGCCGTTCGGCCGCCGCGTAGCCCTCGTTGGCGGGCAGATCTGCAGGCTGGTAGTTGCGGTCGTTGTAGTTGGTCCGGTAGCCGGGCAGGGTCAGCAGACCGACCAGCGACAACGCGATCGTGGCCAGCAGGACCGGCGCGGGCCAGCGCACGACGATGGTGCCCAGTCGGCGCCAACCGCGGATGCGCATGGCGCGCCGGGGTTCCAGCACCTTGCCGAACCGGCTGGCCACGGTGATCACCGCCGGTCCCAGGGTCAGCGCGGCGCTCACCGCGACCACCATCCCGACCGCCATCGGAACGCCCAGCGTCTGGAAATACGGCAGATGGGTGAACCGCAGGCAGAACGTGGCTCCGGCGATCGTCATGCCCGAGGCCAACACCACATGGGCGGTGCCGCGAAACATCGTGTAGTAGGCCGTCTCGCGATCCTCGCCCAGTGTCCTGGCTTCCTGGTAGCGGCCGATCAGGAAGATGGCGTAGTCGGTGGACGCCGCGATCGCCAGCGTGACCAGGAGGTTGGTCGCGAACGTCGATAGCTCGATCAGATTGTGAAAGCCCAGGAACGCCACCACGCCGCGCGCCGCGGACAGCTCGAGCACCACCATGACCAGCACCAGCAGCACCGTGATGATGGACCGGTAGACCAGCAGCAGCATGGTGATGATCACCGCGAACGTGAGCAGCTCGATGATCTGGATGCTGCGGTCGCCGGCGAGCTGGCGGTCGGCGAGCATCGCCGAGGCCCCCGTCACGTACACCTTGACCCCCGGCGGCGGAGCCATGCTGTCCACGAGGTCGGTCACCGAGCGCACCGACTCGTTGGCCAGGGTCTCGCCCATGTTGCCGGCCAGGAAGACCTGCACGTAGGCGGCCTTGCCGTCGTGGCTCTGCGCGCCGGCCTCGGTCAGCGGGTCGCCCCAGAAGTCCTGGACGTGCTCGACGTGCTTGGTGTCGGCCTCCAGCTTGGCGACCAGGTCGTTGTAGTACCGGTGCGCGGCGTCGCCGAGTGGTTCCTGACCCTCGAGCACGATCATCGCCGAGCTGTCGGAGTGGAACTCCTGGAAGTCGTTGCCGATGCGCTTCATCGCGATCACCGACGGCGCATCCTGCGGGCTCATCGAGACCGTGCGCATCTGCCCGACCACCTCAAGCTGCGGGACGGCCACATTGAGCACCGCCACCAGCGCGATCCAGCCGATGATGATCGGAATGGAGAAGCGCCGGATCCACAGCGGGATCCCCGAATGGGTGGCCGGGCGCCCGGAGGTGGTCTCGGCGGTGTCGGATTTCACCCGCGCATCACCCGGTCACCGAAAGCGGATCGAGCCTGGTCAGCGACACCGGCGTGCACCGTGGGACGGCCTGGGATGCGCGACGTGCGGGATGGGCACTTTGGCTGTCCTCCCTCGCCGTGCCGCCAATGATCCGCCCCCTGTCTTACCAGACCGCGCCGCCGACCGGCACCTGTCTGCGCGTGCCGGCGCCGCGATCCCGGGCCCGCTCCTAGGCTGGCCTCGATGAGCGAAGCCGACCGCGTTCGCTGGGACGAACGGTACACGGGGGGCGGCCCGACCGACCGCGAGCCGGGACCACCCACAGCGTTCGCACAGCACACCGAGGTGTTCGGCACCTCGGGCACGGCCCTGGAGCTGGCTTGCGGCGCAGGTCAGGCCAGTGTGTGGCTGGCCCTGCGGGGGTTGCGGGTCCACGGTGTCGACGTCTCGCCGGTGGCGGTGGCGCAGGCCCGCACGCTGGCCCGCCGGTGCGGGGTGGCGCAGCGTTGCCGGTTCAGCGTCGCCGACCTCGACGACGGCCTGCCGGCTGGCCTGACCGCCGGCCCGCCGGCCGACGTCATCCTGTGCCATCGGTTCCGCGACGCCCGGCTGGACCGGGCGATCATCGAGCGGCTGGCACCCGGCGGCCTGCTGGCCGTCGCGGCGCTCAGCGAAGTGGGTGCCCGGCCGGGGCCGTTCCGGGTCGCCGCGGGCGAACTGCCCGCCGCCTTCGCCGGCCTGACGGTCATCGACGCCGGGGAGGGCGACGGGCTGGCGTGGCTGCTGGCGCGCAAGGCGGGCTCACCGGCCGCGGTCACAGTGGTCGCGTCAACTCCTACGCCAACTCCGTAGGCCCCGCCGCGCGGCGAACGCGCCGACGATGGCGGTCACGCACCACACCGCGATCGCCGCGTAGACCAGCGGGGCCGACAGGTCACCGATCGAGGCCCCCAGCGCGGTGTAGACGAAGGCCCGCGGCGCCGACCCGATGAACGCCCCGGCGGCCATCTGCCACAGCGGCACCCCGAATGCCCCGAAGGCGTAGGAGGCCAGCGCATCGGAGATTCCCGGGACGAAACGCTGGCCGACCACCGCCCACAGGCCGCCGCGCTCGATGAGCGTGTCGAGCCGGTCGGCACGCTCGGGGCCCAGCAGGGCGCGCGCGCTCTGGCGCCCGGCCCGGCGCCCGGCCAGGCTGGTGATCACCGCGGTTCCCACCGCCGCGCCGATCGTGACGAACGTGCCCAGCAGCGGGCCGAACAGCACGCCGCTGCCGGCGGCCAGGATGGGCCCGGGCACGAACACCGCACCCAGGGCGGCCGACACCACGACATAGAGCAGCGGTGCGAGCGGGCCCGCGGCGGCGACCGCGTCGCGGATCCCGCCGATGTCGATGACCCGGGCGATGGCCACCAGATAGAACAGCCCCAGCAGGAATCCGGCGAACAGCGCCAACCGCAGGATGTGCCGCCACCGGGACGCGCTCTCGGGGGTCCCGGGGTTCTCGGGAGTATCGGGGGTCTCGACCATGTCGAGAAGCCATTGTCCGCGAGCCGGTGTCCCGCTCGGCGCCGTAACCCCGGCGCTACCGCGCGTCACCCCGACGAAACAGAAACGGTATACCGTTTGCCTCCTGTTGGTCCGCAGCCGGCCCGCGTCGAAGTGGTCCGCACCAACGCTGAGCAAA
The DNA here is from genome assembly GCF_002592005.1 of Mycolicibacterium palauense. Taxonomy (GTDB): domain Bacteria; phylum Actinomycetota; class Actinomycetes; order Mycobacteriales; family Mycobacteriaceae; genus Mycobacterium; species Mycobacterium palauense. Next base: position 37,543 of record NZ_NVQF01000021.1, read on the forward strand.
GGCGGTGTCCCTCCCGATGAGTGCTGTGGTGAGCCCGCTGCTGGACAGTCGGACCAGCCCGCTGGACGCCCGTCAACGAGCCGTCGTACGCCGCGTCTCCGACGCCGAGCGCGCCCACATCCTGGCCCTGCCCAGCAACGACCCGCTGGACGCCACACTGCGCGCGCGGGTGCAGGCGACCGGACCGGAACTGTTCGGCCAGCCCGCCGCGATCCGCGAAACACTGCAGCTCAACTCCACCGTCCTGGATGGTATCGCCGAGCGTCTCTGCGACGGTGTACGCCGCGTGGCGCTGGTCGGCTGCGGCGACTCGCTGGCGGTCATGATCGCCGCCCGCCGCGCACTCGAACAGACCCTCGGGGTGCCGTGCGAACCCGTCCAGAGTCTCGAGTTCGCCTACTACCGGGCCGGACTGCTCGACCGGGGCACCGCGGTGATCGCCCTGTCGAGCTCGGGGGAGACCACCCGCACCGTGGAAGCGCTGCTGGTCGCCCAGAACGCCGGATCGTATACCGTCGCGCTGACCAATACCGTCGGTTCCACCCTGCATGCCGAGGCCGACGTCGCCCTGACCATTGAGGCGACCCGGGTCGGCTGGCCCACCCAGTCCTCCACCGCGGCCCTGGCGCTGCTGCTGGAGCTGGCGGTCCGGATCGGCGAGCGCCGCGACCCGGCCGGTGCGGCGCCGCTGCGCGCGGCCCTGGACGCCCTGCCCGACGCGATGGCCGGCGTGCTGCAGCGCATCGACCCGCAGATCGCCGGCATCGCCGAACACGAGGTCGCCGCCGGGGTACAGACGGTGTTGTTCTCCGGCGCGGGCCCCAATCTGGCCTCGGCGATCGTCGGGGCGGCCAAGGTCAAGGAGTGCACCACCCTGCACGCGATCGACATCCAGGTCGAGGAGTACCACCACTACAACTCGCAGAAGGCCGGCGAGCCGCTGTTCGTGCTGGCGCCGTCGGGGCCCTCGGTGCCGCGGGCCGTCGACACCGCCACCGACGCGCTGCGCTGGGGCGGGCGGCTCTACGTGGTCACCACCGACGGCGAGGGCGCCTTCGGAGAGCTGGCCGGCGAGGACCGGTTGATACCGCTCCCGGCCGTGCCCGAGCCGCTGTCCCCGCTGCTCTATCTGCTGCCGGCCCAGCTGGTCGGCTACCACCTCGGGCTCAGCTGCTACGCGGCGGCCAGCCGGGCGGTGGGCGCCAACCATGCCCGGCCCGAACATGCCGGGCCCGAACAGGACAGCGGCGCCGATGACTGACCGACCCACCGTGGTGTGCATCGGCAACCTCACCCTCGACGAGGCGGTCGCCCCCGGCGGCGAGCGTGTCGGCTCCGTCGGCGGGGACGCGCTCTTCGCCGCGCTCGGAGCCCGGCTGGCCGGCGCCGACGCGACGATCCTGGCGCCGCTGGGCAACGACGCCACCCCCGAACTGCTGGCGGCCCTCGACGCCGCCGGGACCGACCCCGCCATCCTGCCGCGCCGCGACCTGCCCACCGTGCGCAACGAAGTGCGCTACGACGCGGCCGGCGGCCGGGCGTGGGATCTCGTTCACGGCGAGGAGCACTTCGAGGCGATGTCGGTGCATCCCGCCGACGTGCCCGCCGGCGCACTGGCCGCCTCGGGCGTGCTGATGTCGGCGATGGCGCTGCACGCCCAGCTGGCCCTGGCCGCCTGGATGCGGGCCAACACCGCCGCGACGCTGTACTTCGACCCGCAGGAGGACTACATCGCCGGCAACGTGGCCGCCCTGCGCGACGCGGTGCGCACCTGTGATGTGTTCCTGCCCAGCCAGATCGAGGCCTGCGCGCTGGCCGGCACGGCCGACCCGTACCGGGCCGCGGCCACCTTCCTGGACCTGGGCCCCCAGGTGGTGGTGGTCAAACTGGCGGCCGCCGGCGCCCTGGTGGCCACCCGGCGGCAGCACCGTGCCGTCCTGGTGCCCACCGACGTCGTCGCCCCGGTGGACGCCACCGGGGCCGGCGACGCGTTCTGCGGCGCCTTCACCGCCGAACACCTGCGCAGCGGCGACGCCCTGGCCGCGGCCAGAACCGGTGCCGCCGTGGCCCGCATCGCCGTCAGCGCCGCCGGGGTGGGCGGTCTGCTGGCCGCGGTACAGAACTCTCCGGACGGCCGACTCCCGGGGTTGTCCCGATGACCCGGATCACCGTCATCAACCCCAACACCTCCGCGGCGCTGACCGACGCGATCGGCGGGGCCGCCCGCGCGGTCGCCGCCCCGCACGTCCGGGTCCGCGCGGTGGCACCCACGGTCGGGGTGTCGAGCGTGGAAAGCCACGCCGAGGAGGCGATCGCCGCGCTGGGGGTCCTCGAACAGGTCCGCGAACACCGCGACGACACCGACGCCTTCGTCGTCGCCTGCTTCGGTGACACCGGGGTGGCACCCGCCCGTGAACTGGCCGGTTGCCCCGTCGTCGGGATGACCGAGGCCGCGCTGCAGACCGCCAGCCTGCTGGCGCACCGATTCTCCATCCTGACGCTGCCGCCGCGGACCATCGCGCACTCCGAACGGGTGATCGCAACCCTCGGGTTGGGACACCGGTGCACGGTGGCCGCCGTCGACGTCGCGGTCGGCGATCTGGTCGACGGGTCGGCGCACCTGCTGCAGGCGTTCACCGTGGCTGCCAGCGCCTCGATGGAGCGGGACGGCGCGGAGGCCGTCGTGCTGGGCTGTGCCGGGCTGGCCGAACTGGCCCGACCGTTGTCCGAACGGCTGTCGGTGCCCGTGATCGACGGGGTCGCCGCGGGCGTCGGCATCGCCGCCGGCCTGGTCGCGATGGGGCTGAACACCTCGCGCGCCGGCGCCTTCGCCGCGGTGCAGCTGCCCGACTACCGGCTGGAGACGTCATGAGCGTGCTGTTGCGGCGGGTCCACGTCTTCGACGCCGCGGCGCCGGAGGCCATGACCGGGCCCACCGACGTGCTTGTCGCCGGTGACCGCATCGCCGCCGTCGGCGACGACGTGGCGGCGCCGCCGGAGGCGAGGGTGATCGACGGCGCCGGGCGGTATCTGGTGTTGCCCGGGCTGATCAACGCGCACTTCCACTCCCCGGCCAACCACCTCAAGGGTTCGGTGCCCAGCATGCCGCTGGAGCTGTTCATGCTCTACGAGTCCCCGGTGGACCCCGCCCTGGAGCCCACCCCCCGGGAGGCCTACCTGCGGACCATGCTCGGGGCCATCGAGATGCTGCACAACGGGATCACCTGTGTGCAGGATGACGCGTTCTTCATGCCCCACCCACGGCCCGAGATCATCGACGCGGTGGTATCGGCCTACCGCGACAGCGGAATCCGGGCCTTCGTCGCGCTGGACCAACCCGAACTCACCGAGGCCGAGAAGCTGCCGTTCGTCGGTGAGCTCGCCGCCGGGCAGCGCCGCGAACTCGACCGGCCCGCACCGGCGGGCGCGGCGCAACTGCTGGCCGGCTACGAGCACCTGATCGGCACCTGGCACGGTGCCGCGCAGGACCGCATCCGCGCCGCGGTGTCCATCTCCGCGCCCCAGCGGGTCAGTCTGGACTATTTCGCCGCCCTGGACGATCTCGCCGAACGGCACGGCATCCCGCTCTACGCCCACATGCTGGAGACCAAGGTGCAACGCACGCTGATCACCGAGCAGGCCCGCTTCGGCGGCCGCTCGCTGGTCGGCTACACCGCGGCCGCCGGGCTGCTCAAGCCGCACACCAACGTCATCCACGCCGTGTGGGTCGACGACACCGACCTGACCGACATCGCCGCGGCCGGAGCGACCGTCGTGCACAACCCGGTCAGCAACCTGCGGCTGGGCAGCGGGGTGGCGCCCTGGCGGGCCCTGCTGGACCACGGAGTGCCGGTCGCGCTGGGCACCGACGAGGCCATCTGCGACGACAGCATCAACATCTGGACCGTGGCCAAGACCGCCGGGCTGATCCACAACATCTCCGGTGCCGACTGCGGCCAATGGCCCACGCCCACAGAGGTTCTCGACGCCCTCTGGCGCGGCGGGGCGCGCGCGGTGCGCCGGCCCGAGGACCTCGGCGCCGTCGTGCCCGGCATGCTCGCCGACCTCGTCTGCGTCGACCTGCACTCGCTGGCCTTCACTCCGCTCAACGATCTGCGCGAACAGCTGGTGCACTGCGAGGACGGACGCGACGTGGTGCTGACCATGGTGGCCGGCCGCATCGTCATCGAGGACGGGCGGCTCACCACCGTCGACGAGCCCGCGCTGCTGGCCGAGGCGCGGGAACTGTTCGCCCGCAAGCGACCCGCCGTCGAGACCGCCCGCGCCCGGGCCGCCGGACTGCTACCCGCCTACCGGCACATCGTTGAGCGCGCCGCCGGCACCGACGTGGGGTTCACCCGTTGGGTGGGTGCGCACAACGGAAGGTCGCCGTCATGACCGGAGCGGCCGGATACGCCTACAGTCCCATCACCGAACGACCGGCCGGCAGCTGGCCCAACGGGAAACGGCTGGCCCTCGTCGTCTGCGTCGGGGTCGAGTCCTACCGCTTCGGCGACGGGCACACCGAGGACATCATGCCCGGGGTGCCCGCACCCGACCGGGTCAACACCGCCTGGCGCGACTACGGGAACCGGGTCGGCGCCTTCCGGCTCTTCGACCGCCTCGCGGCCCTGGGGATCCCGCCGACCGTGCTGCTGAACACCGACGTCTACGACGAGGCGCCGGCGGTGCTGGCCGCCGCGCGGCGGGTCGGCGCGGAGGTGGTCGGGCACGGCCGCTCCAACTCCGATGTGCTGTCCGGGATGACGCCGGCCGACGAACGCCGCTACCTGGCCGACGTCGCCGAGCGTATCCGCACCCAGGAGGGCGCCGCGCCGGGCGGATGGTCCAGCCCGTGGCTGAGCCACTCACCGGACACACTGAACCTGCTGGCCGGCACCGGCTACCGCTACCTGCTGGACCTGCGCCCCGACGACCAGCCCGTCTGGATCCACACCGCCTCGGGCCCGCTGCTGGCCATCCCGTACAACGCCGAGCTCAACGACTCCACGACGATGATCGGCCGGCAGGCCTCCGCCCGGGAGTTCGAGGCGATGATCGACGACGAATTTGCCGAACTGTCCCGCGCCGCGAGCCGGCAACCGCTGGTGATGTCGGTGGTGCTGCACAGTTTCATCACCGGTGTGCCGTTCCGGCTGGCCGCGGTCGGCCGGGCCCTGGAACGGATCGCCGCCGCCGAGAGCGTGTGGCCGACCACCCCGGCCCAGATCCACCGCGCGGTGGTCGAATCCGCGGCGGCTCCGCCCGCGGTCACGGAGGTGAGCACGTGAACGCCGTGATCAAGACCGACGCGCCGCCGGTGGCGGCGGTCGAGGACTTCTCGCTGTCGTTGGTGCGCAACGGCACCCGCAGCCGGGTACTCGACGGTGTCTCGGTGCGGATCGCGCCCGGCGAGATCCTCGGCCTGGTCGGCGAATCCGGTTCCGGCAAGAGCGTGCTGGCGCTGAGCCTGCTCGGCCTGCTGCCCCGCGCCTCGCAGCCTCAGGCCCACGGCAGCGTCACCGTGGGGGGTGTGGACATGCTGGGGGCCGGGGAGGCCGAACTGCGCAGGGTGCGCCGCGATCTGCTCGGCGCCATCTTCCAGGACCCGATGACCTCCCTGAACCCGACCATGCGCGTCGGTCGGCAGATCGGCGAGGCCACCCACGACGACGCCGAGTCCGTGCGGCTGCTGCAGACGGTCGGGGTCCGAGACGCCGCGCTGCGGCTGCGGGTCTACCCCCACGAACTCTCCGGCGGACTGCGGCAACGGGTGATGGCCGCGATCGCGGTGGCGGGGCGCCCGGCACTGGTGATCGCCGACGAACCCACCACCGCACTGGATGTCACGGTGCAGGCCCAGCTGCTCGACCTGCTGCGCGAACTCCGCGACGACTTCGGCTGCTCGGTGTTGCTGATCACCCACGACCTCGGCGTGGCCGACCAGATCGCCGACCGGCTGGCCGTGCTCTACCGCGGTGAGCTCGTCGAGATCGGACCTGCCGCGCGCGTGGTGCGCGACCCGCGTCACGAATACACCCGCTCGCTGCTGGCGGCGCGGCTGACCCTGACCATGCCGCGCGACGAGCGCTTCACCCGCGACGCCGAGAGTCCCGCGCCGGCACTGCGGATCAGTGGGCTGCACAAGACGTTCGCGGTGCGCAACGCCGGCCGGCGACGGGGCCTGCGCCGCGGCGGTACCGGGCAGCTGGCGGCGGTGGACGGGGTCGACCTGGAGGTGGCGGCGGGGGAGTCGCTGGCGATCGTCGGCGAGAGCGGCTCGGGTAAGTCGACCCTGCTGCGCATCGTGGCCGGGCTGGAGACACCGACGGCGGGCTCGGTGACGCTGTCCGGTGGCGGCGGGCCGCAGATGGTGTTCCAGGACGCGGGTTCCTCCCTGACCCCGTGGATGCGGGTCGGAGAGCTTCTCGGGGAGCGGTTGCGTGGCGGCCGCGGGTTCCGGGGCCTGCTGCGATCGGAGGTGGACCAGCGGGTGCGGGCAGCCCTGGATGCCGTGGGCCTGCCGCCGGAGGTGGCCCGGGCCCGTCCCGGGGAGCTCTCCGGCGGGCAACGGCAGCGGGTCGGGCTGGCCCGCGCGACGATGATCCCGCCGGCGGTCCTGCTGTGCGACGAACCCACCAGCGCGCTGGACGCGTCGCTGGCCAAGAGCGTGCTCGCGCTGATCCGCGATCTGCGGGCCCGGCTCGGGATGACGGTGCTCTTCGTCACCCACGATCTGGCGGTGGCCCGGCTGATGGGTGATCGCATCGCGGTGATGCAGGCCGGGCGTGTCGTCGAACTGGGCCCCGCCGAACAGGTGATCGCCCGACCGCGCGAGGACTACACCCGTACCCTGCTGGCGGCGGTCCCCGAGATCCGCGCCACACGCGCGGCGCCGGAGGGGGCCACACCATGATCGCGACGTTGATGACCCGTTCCCGGGCTCGACCGTCGACCCGTTCCGCCGGCGCGGCCCGTACCGGCGCCTGGGTCCCGGTGGGGTTGCTCGGCCTGGTGACCCTGCTGGCGGTCTGCGCCCGGATGCTGGCGCCCTACGACCCGATCCAGCCCGTCGGCCCGGTCAACCTTCCTCCGCTGAGCCCCGGGCATCTGCTGGGTACCGACGGTATCGGCCGGGACCTGTTGTCGCGGACCCTGATCGGCATCCAGGTCAGCTGGCTCAGCGCACTGGTGGTGGTGGCCGGCGGGCTGCTCATCGGAGGCACCATCGGCCTGATCGCGGGCGCCACCGGAGGCTGGCTCGACTCGGTGGTGCTGATGCGGATCACCGACCTGTTCCTGGCGCTGCCCGGCGCGCTGGTGGCCATCGCCATCGTCGCCGCCCTGGGAACCGGTCTGGTCAACACGCTGATCGGGGTGGCGATCGTCTGGTGGCCGTACTACGCGCGCATCGTGCGCGGCGAGGTCAAGGCGCTGGCGGCCCGCCCCCACGTGGAGGCCGCGCGGCTGTCCGGGGTACCGCGGCGGCGAATCCTGCTGCGGCACCTGCTGCCCGGTGTGGTGCCCACGGCGGTGGTCAGCGCCAGCCTGGACATCGGCAACGTGGTGTTGCTGCTGGCGGCGCTGTCCTTCCTCGGACTCGGCCAGAAGGCGCCGGCGCCCGAACTGGGTGCGGACACCGCACGCGCCCTGAGTCAGCTGCTCAGCCAGTGGAGGGTGCCGGGCATCCCCGGGATCGCGGTGCTACTGCTGAGCCTGATCGCCAACCTGGGCGGCGACGCCATCCGCAACCTGGTGGGGCGGTGAGACCATGGTGAGCTTTCTGACCCGCCGGCTCGCGGCGGCCGTGGTGATCCTGCTGGTGTTGACGATGGTGATCTTCGTGCTGCAATCGGTGTCGCCCGGCGACCCGGCGCGCGCCTACGTCGGCGCCAACGCCTCCCCGCAGACCGTGGCCGCTGAACGGCACCGATTGGGTTTGGACGACCCGTTCTTCACCCGCTACGCCCATTACCTGGGCGGGCTGGTCACCGGGGATCTCGGCCGCTCGCTGCGCACCCGCCAGCCCGTCACCGCCGACCTGGCCACCTACCTGCCCGCGACCGTCGAGCTCGTCGTCGCCGCATTCCTGCTCGCGCTGGTGTTCGCGACGTTGTTCGCGCTCTCGGGTGCGCTGCGCTGGCCCGGCGCGGCGCTGGGCCGGGGAGTGCTGCTGCTGCTCGCAACGGCCCCACCGTTCCTGCTGGCGCTGGTCGGGATCATCGTGTTCTTCGGTCAACTCGGCTGGTTGCCGGCCCGCGGGGTCGGCGACTTCCAGGATCCGGGGCCCACTGGGATGCAGCTGCTCGACACCGCTCTGCACGGTCAGGCCGACGCCTTCCTCGACGCGCTGCAACACCTGGCGTTGCCCGCGATCGTCTTGTCGATCGCCCCGGCGGTCGCGATCGGCCGGGTGTTCCGCGCGTCGGTGACCGGGGTGCTCGACGTCGACTACGTGCGCACCGCGCGGTCCAAGGGACTCACCGAGCGCCAGGTTGTTGCCCACCACGTGGTGCGCAACGCGGTGGGCCCCGCGTTGTCGATGGGAGGCCTGCAGCTGGGCTTCATGTTCGCCGGTGTCGTTGTGGTGGAACAGATCTTCTCCTGGCCCGGCATCGGTAACTACCTGGCCGCCTCGATACCGGTGTCCGACTTCCCGGCGATCGCCGGGGTGACGCTTGTCCTCGGCGCCATCTACGTCCTGTCCAACGTCGTCGTCGACCTGCTGCAGGCTGCCGCGGACCCCCGTGTCGCGGCCGAGTGAGGAGGTGAAGGTTCTTCCCGCATCCGCGCGATGCATCGGCAGTTCTCGTACCGAACGCACGTCAGAATCTAGGAGACACATGCACATCCGCCCGTTGCGCATCGGCGCCGCCGTTGGCGCCGCGCTGACCCTGGCCCTGGCCGGCTGTAGTTCCGGCACCCCCAACTCGTCGGGTGGCGGCGGGTCCGCCCCCGCCGACGGCACCCTGATCGTCGGTCTGCTCGGTGACATCGGACAGCCGCCCGACCCCGACATCTACTACGCCAACAACGGCACCGCGATCATGATCAACGCCTACGAGGGCCTGGTGCAGTACAAGAACAACACCGACCAGGTGGAGATCGCGCCGCGGCTGGCGGAGTCCTGGGAGGTCAACCCGACCAATGACGTCTACACCTTCCACCTCCGGCACGGGGTGACCTTCCACGACGGCACCCCGTTCACCTCGGCCGCCGTGGACGTCGCGTTCAAACGGCGGATCGCGGTCAAGGGCGGGGCGGCCTACATGGTCGACGTCGTCAAGAGCGTCCAGACACCCGACGACTACACCGCGGTGATCACGCTCAACGAGCCCAACACGGCCTTCCTGAGCTACCTGGCCTCGCCGTTCGGGCCGAAAATGGAGTCGCCGGAAGGACTCAAGGCCAATGCCGGCGGCGACGACGCCCAGACCTACCTGTCCAGCCACGACCTGGGCACCGGGCCGTACATGCTCACCGCCGCGGAGACCGGGGTGAAGTACGAACTGAGCGCCTACGACGGGTACTGGGGTCCCAAGTCGCCCTTCACGAAGATCGAGCTGCCGGTGTACACCGACGAGTCGGCGCTGGAGCTGGCGTTCGACAACGGCACCGTCGATGTGATCGTGGCCGCCCTGCCCTCGTCGAGCCTGGACAAGTACGCCGACAGGGAGGGTGTCTCCAACTACTTCCTGCCGACGCTGCAGGGGGCGATGGTGACCGTCAACCCCACCCACCCGTTCTTCGCCGGGGCCGACGCGCGTGTCGCGTTCCTCAAGTCGATCGACCAGCAGTCGCTGGTGAACCAGGTGCTGGGCAAGCGCTCCGAGGTGGCCACCACGATGTACGCCAAGGGCATGATCCACTCCGATGACCCCGCGGTGGTCGACAAGCAGGCCATCTCGTATGACGCGGGCGCGTTGAAGGGCTACGTCGACGGGCTGCCCGCAGGCACCGACAAGAAGCTGGTGATCGGCTATGCCAACGGCAACGTCAACGCGCAGTCCATGGCCAACATCGTGGTGGCCAACCTGCAGTCCATCGGGCTGGATGCCTCCGCGCAGGGCTACGACACCTCGACGGTGTTCGGCTGGATCAACGATCCGCCCACCGGCCCGGACGCCTTCGTCGACGGTAACAACGGGCCCGACGGCGGAGACCCCTACATGTGGGGTCACGTGTTCTGGGACGCCTCCGGCGGGATCAATTACTTCGGCTGCCAGTCCGAGGAGGTCAACACACTGCTCGACGACGGCCTGCGCACCGGCGATATGGCCACCTACGTCAAGGCCGGCGATCTCTACGGCAAGACCGGCTGCTTTTTCAACCTGTCCTACAACCAGGACTGGGTGCTCGCCCAGGACTGGTTGACCGGTGTGCCGGAAAGTCAGAACATCGGAGCCAACGAGCTGAACTTCTCACTGCTCGGTGTGTCCACGTGAGACGGTGGGGTCGCACGCGCAGGCGTGCGACCCCACCCCGGCGGGCCCGGAGTGCGGCCCGAAGGCCGGTCTGGAAGCGAGGAAAATGTCCGGCACTGTCGATGCCTTCGGGACCGAGCCCGCGGAGACGGTCAACGGGTCGTCCCGGGAATCAGCCCGGGAATCAGCCCGGGAATCACTGTCCCGGCACATCTATGCCACGGTGCGTGAGCGCATCATCCTCGGGCAGTATCCGCAGGGCAGCCGGCTGCCCGAACAGCGCATCGGGGAGGAACTGCACGTCTCCCGGGTGCCGCTGCGTGAGGCCGTTCCCCTGCTGGAACGTGACGGATTCGTGCACTCCTATCCGCGCCGGGGTGCGGTGGTGGCGCGGTGGGACGCCAAGTCCATCGACGATCTCTTCGACGTGCGGTTGTCGTTGGAGGTCGGGGCCGCCCGCTACGCGGCCCGGGCGGTGGGCCGGGGCGCGTCGATGGAGATCCTCGACGGAGCGCTGGAGCGCGCGCAGCGCACCGTCGCCGACGGGGACCCCTACGCTATTGCCCAGGGCAGTACCGCATTTCACGAAGCCGTCGTCGAAACCTCATGCAATGAACTGATGGTCCGGCTGATGGGCACCATCTCCGGGCGCATCACCTGGCTGTTCTACCTGACCAGCGGACTGCCCGCCGACGAGGCCTTCCATGACCACGTTGTGCTGCGTGACGCCATCGCCTCCGGCAACGAACGGGTGGCGGAGTCCGTCGCCTACGCACACATCGAGCGGGACCGGGAACCGACGTTCGAGGCGATGCGGGACCAGATGGAGCTCTAGGACGCGGGTGCCCGGCCACGGTGCATCGCGGGGCCGCTGGCGGTCCTGTCGGACGAATCGGGCCGGCGTGTGCGGCGACGCCTACCGGGGCCCGGCCGCCGACCCGGTCAGGGTCGCACCGTCGGGGGCCTGGAGCAGGCAGATCACGGTGCTGGGCAACGGATTCGCCGAGGTGCGGTCCTGGCGGGAGTCGATCAGATAGGAGATCACGTAGTCGCCGGCGTCGACCGGTGTGCCGGTGTAGTCGGCGAGACTCTCGGCGCACCTGCGGTTGGCCACGTCGGCGACGGCCGCGTTCACCTCGACCGGCGCCCGCTGGTACACCTCGGCGGCATGCGGTGCCGCGCAGTCGACCACGGTGACCATGACGACGCCGGGGTCGGTGGGCGGCGCCGCGGACAGGCATTCGCCGGCGGCCAGGTCGATCCAGCGCTCCGGGTGCGGCCCGGGCGCCGGGGACGGCGGCGTTGCGGCCGGCCGTGCGGCCGCAGCGGGGGAGGAGGCGGCTGTGCCGGTGCCAGTGCCAGTGCCGGTGCCGCTGGCTGGCCCCGGACCGTGGCCGCAGGCGCCGATCAGCGCCACCGGCAGCAGCAGGGCGGGCAGGAGGACGCGCGGTGCGGTGCGGCTGCGGTCGACCACGGCGCCTCGATTCCGGTTCGAGCGACTCGCCGGTGAGTGTAGGCCGCACCCGGTCGATGGAGCCGCGATTCGCCTGCGGATTCGATCGATCGATCGGTAATGGCGTTACCCCGGGGCTTGACGACGTCGTAAGCCGTCTTACGATCGAACTGTGACCGAACCGGATGCTTCGGACGATTCCGCGGAGCCGAGTGCCGGGGAGCAGCACCGAGCGCTTCCCGGCAACGCCCTGCTGGACGCCGCAATCGGCCCGCTGGCCAGGACCGGGCGGTACTACGCGGGTTCGTGGCGTCACTACCTGAGCGGACGGGGCCGCGGCGAGCTTCCGCTGACCCGGCCGACCCTGTCCCTGGCGGCGCACGCGCTCCGCGACGAGATCGTCCTGCAGGGCCTGCGGGTGCAGCGCCCCCTGAGCCAGGGCGACGCCTTCGACCGGATCAACCTCGAGGTCACCGAGGCGCTGGAGTTCTACGGCGCGAAGGGTTACCTGGACAAACCCGAGAAGTTCTTCAAACGTCCGCCGAAGCTGACCGACCTGACCCTGGAGCCGGTCAAGACCCGGCGCCACAGCTACCAGCGTCTGGTGTTCGACAGCGGATACGCCCCGGACCCCGCCGAACCGGGCGCCGAGCGGTGGCAGAGCTACACCGGAAACCGGCGCGTGTACGGTCTGCTGCTGCGGCATCCGGAGCCCCGCCCCTGGCTGGTCTGCGTGCACGGCGCCGAGATGGGCCGCGCCGGGGTGGACCTCACCCTGTTCCGGGCCTGGCACCTGCACGAGGACTTCGGCCTGAACCTGCTGTTGCCGGTGCTGCCGATGCACGGCCCCCGGGCGCGCAACCTGCCCAAGGGCAGGTCCATCCCCGGTGAGGACGTCCTCGACGACGTGCACTTCGCGGCCCAGTCGGTGTGGGACGTTCGTCGGGTGCTGTCCTGGATCCGGGCCCAGGAGCCGGAGTCGGCCATCGGGCTCAACAGCATCTCGCTGGGCGGTTACGTCACCTCGCTGGTGGCCAGCCTCGAGGACGGCCTGACCTGCGCGATCCTCGGTGTTCCGGTCGCCGACCTGGTGGAACTCCTGGGCCGGCACTCCTGGATGGGGCCCGAGGATCCCCGCCGCGAGGCCGTGGACCATGCGGCGCCGCTGGGCCGGATGGTCTCCCCGTTGTCGCTGCAGCCCAGGGTGCCGATGTCGGGCCGCTTCGTCTACGGCGGGGTCGCCGACCGGGTGGTGCACCCGCGCCACCAGGTGGAGCGGCTGTGGGAGCACTGGGGCAAACCCGAGATCGTCTGGTACCGCGGCGGGCACACCGGCTTCTTCACCCGCCCCGTGCAGCGGTTCATCGACGCCGCTCTGGTGCAATCGGGCCTGGTGGGACCGGCTCCGGCGGCCAGGAAAGCCGACCGGACGGCCTGAACCGCCGCGCGGTCGCGGCCACCGAATCGCGGCGACGCGGGGCGGGAATCCCCTCACGACGACGGATCGGCCCCTATTCTTCGACTGTGATCGATCGCCGCAAGATGATGTTGATGACCGGCGTCGGTGTGCTCGGCGCGGCCCTGTCTGCGCCGAAGGCCCTGGCCGAGCCGCCGCAACCGGACAACCCGCCGGGGCCGCCGCTGCCGGGTCCCGGGGCGCCGCCGGCGCCCGGAGCGGCCAACCAGGGCGGTCTGCTGTTCGCCGACGAGTTCGACGGCCCCGCCGGTGCGCCGCCGGACTACTCGAAATGGCGCCCGGCGCTGGAGCGCGAGACCATCCGCAACCCGGTGTTCTGGGATCGCCCCGAGAACATGGGGCAGTACCGCGACAGCCGGGAGAACCTGTTCCTCGACGGCAACGGCAACCTGGTCATCCGCGCCACCAAACAGGGCAGTAACTACGTCAGCGCCAAGATCTGGGGCACCCGGCCGGTGGGTATCGGCAGCAACTGGGAGGCCCGGATCAAGATGGAATGCCTGACCGCGGGGTGCTGGCCGGCCTGGTGGATCCTCAACGACCACCCCGCCGTCGGCGGCGAGGTCGACCTCATCGAGTGGTACGGCAACGGGGAGTGGCCCTCGGGCACCACCGTGCACTCCACCCTGGACGGCACGTCACACGAAACGATGCCGATGTCCGTGGACGGCAACTGGCACACCTGGCGGGCGATGTGGGACCAGAACGGTTTCTACTTCTGGAAGGACTACGTCGACGGCATGCAGCCGTACTTCCAGGTGCCGGCCTTCTCGATGGACCCGTGGCCGTTCAACAACCCCGGCTACACCTTCGTGCCGGTGCTCAACCTGGCGGTCGCCGGCTCCGGCGGCGGCGACCCCGGCGGCGGCAGCTATCCCGCGCAGATGCTGGTGGACTACGTGCGCATCTGGTGACGCGGGGAGGATCCCGCTACACCCCGACCATGGTGTCGATCCAGCCGCGCGCGAAGTAGAGCAGGAACCCCACCGCCACGATCCACAGCAGCGGGCTGACCTCGCGCGCCTTTCCGGCGGCGCTGCGCACCACTGCCCAGGAGATGAATCCGACGCCGATCCCATTGGCGATCGAGTAGCTCAACGGCATCACGGCCACCGTGAGCACCACCGGCAGGGCCACGGTGAAGTCGGACAGATCGATCTCGCGCAGGTGGGCGGCCATCATGATGCCCACCACGACCAGGGCCGCGGCGGCGACCTCGGTGGGCACGATCGCGGCGAGCGGGGTGAGGAACATCGCGGCCAGGAACAGCGTCCCGGTCACCATGCTGGCCAGCCCGGTGCGTGCGCCCTCCCCGATCCCGGCGCCCGACTCGATGAACACCGTGTTCGACGACGCCGAGACCGCGCCGCCGACCACCGCGCCGGTGCCCTCGACCACCAGCGAGGACTGCAGCCGGGGGAAGTTGCCTCTGTCGTCGGCCAGCCCGGCCTGCCGGGACAGCCCGGTGAAGGTGCCCATCGCGTCGAAGAAGTTGGTGAACAGCAGCGTGAACACCAGCATCACCCCGGCCAGGATGCCGACCCGGCCGAAACTGTCGAGGCTCACCTGGCCGACCAGCGACAGGTCGGGCAGCGAGAACGGCGATCCCGACAGGGTGGGCACCGACAGGCCCCAGCCGCCGGGATTCTCGGTGGCCGGTCCCAGGTGCCAGACCGCTTCGACGACGACGGCCACCACCGTCCCGGCGATCAGGCCGATCAGGATCGCCCCGCGCACCCGGCGGGCGATCAGGACGCCCGTCACCAGCAACGTGAACACGAAGATCGCCGTCGGCACCGTGTTGATCGATCCCGCACCGTCGCCACCGAGCCCCAGCGGTGGCGACGGCAGGCCGGTGGCGGCCACGAAGCCCGCGTCGACCAGCCCGATGAACAGGATGAACAGTCCGATACCGGAGGTGATGGCCAGTTTCAGCGGCATCGGCACCGCGTCGAAGATCAGCCGGCGCAACCCGGTCACCGCCAGCGCCACGATGATCAGGCCGTTGATGACCACCAGCCCCATCGCTTCCGGCCAGGTCAGCGAGCCGACCACGGAGCTGGCCAGAAACGAGTTGATGCCCAGGCCCGCGGCGAACGCGAACGGCAGCCGGGCCACCACGCCGAACAGGATGGTCATGAACCCGGCCGCCAGCGAGGTGACGGCCGAGACCTGGCCGAAGCCCAGCTCGTTGCCTGCGACGTCGGCGGTGCCCGACAGGATGATCGGGTTCAGCACGATGATGTAGGCCATCGCGATGAAAGTGACGATGCCGCCGCGCAGTTCGGTGGCGACCGACGATCCGCGGGCGGAGATCTCGAAGAAGCGGTCGAGGCGGTTCACGTCTTGACCCTAAGGCGTGGGGGCCCAACGGCGCTGCTGTCCGGCGGGCTTCGCCGGGATCGGTCCCCGCGCCCCGGCGCCTACAGCCGCACCGACATGGGGCCGACGTCCCAGATGTCGTCGCAGTACTCCGCGATCGCCCGGTCCGACGAGAACTTGCCGCTGCGTGCCGAGTTCAGGATCGACTTGCGCGTCCACTCCTCGCCGTTCTGCCAGGCGGCGCCCACGATGTCCTGGCAGTCCACGTAGGAGCGGTAGTCGGCCAGCGCCAGGAACGGGTCGTGGTGGATCAGCGAATCCACCACCGGGCGCAGAACCTCGGTGTCGCCGTGGGTGAATCGCCCACCGGCGAGCAGTTCGAGCACCGCGGCCAGCTCCGGGTCGTGCTCGATGTAGTTGGCCGGCCGGTAGCCCTGCGCCTTGACGTCCTCCACCTCGTCCTCGGTCAGCCCGAACAGGAAGAAGTTCTCCGGTCCGGCCTCCTCGCGGATCTCGACGTTGGCGCCGTCGAGGGTGCCGATCGTCAGCGCACCGTTGATCATGAACTTCATGTTCCCGGTGCCCGAGGCCTCCTTGCCGGCCGTCGAGATCTGTTCGGAGAGGTTGGCCGCCGGATACACCAGGTGGGCGTTCTTGACGTTGAAGTTCGGCAGGAACACCACCCGCATGAAGCGGTTGACCTCGGGGTCGTTGTTGACCGTCGCCCCGATCGCGGTGATCATCTTGATGATCCGCTTGGCCATGAAGTAGCCCGGTGCGGCCTTGCCGCCGAAGATGAAGGCGCGCGGTGAGATCGAGAGACCCGGGTTGGCCTTGATGCGCCGGTACATCGTGACGATGTGCAGTGCGTTGAGGTGCTGGCGCTTGTACTCGTGGATGCGCTTGACCTGGACGTCGAACATCCAGCTGGGGTCCAGCTCGATGCCGGTCACCGAATGCACGTACTCGGCCAGCCGGCTCTTGTTGGCGCGCTTGACTTCCCGCCACCGCTGCCGGAAGGCGGGATCGTCGACGTGGGCCTCCAGCCCGCGCAGCTGCTGCAGGTCGGTCAGCCAGCCGTCGCCGATCGTCTCGTCGAGCAGCTCGCGCAGTCCCGGATTGGACAACGCCAGGAACCGGCGCGGGGTCACCCCGTTGGTGACATTGCCGAAGCGCTCCGGCCACATCTCGTAGAAGTCCTTGAGCACACTGTCTTTCAGCAGCTCGGAGTGCAGCGCGGCGACCCCGTTGACGGCGTGGCTGCCGACGGTGGCCAGGTGCGCCATCCGCACGCTCTTGCCGCCCTCCTCGCCGATCAGCGACATCCGGCGCACCCGGTCGTCGTCGTCGGGGAACTTCGCCCGCACCTCGTCGAGGAAGCGTTCGTTGATCTCGTAGATGAGTTCCAGGTGCCGCGGCAGGGCCTGGCCGAACAGCGCCAGCGGCCAGGTCTCCAACGCCTCCGGCAGCAGCGTGTGGTTGGTGTAGCCGAACGTGGCCACGGTGATCCGCCAGGCCTCGTCCCAGTCCATGTGGTGCTCGTCGAGCAGCAGGCGCATCAGTTCGGCCACCGCGATCGACGGGTGGGTGTCGTTGAGCTGGATGGCCCACTTCTGCGGAAGAGTGTGCAGCGGCTGCCCCACCCGTTCCTGGTGGATGCGCAGGATGTCCTGCAGCGAGCAGCTGACGAAGAAGTACTGCTGCTGCAGCCGCAGCCTCTTGCCGGCCTCGGGTTCGTCGTTGGGGTAGAGGACCTTGGAGACCTTCTCCGAGAGGACCTCGTCCTCGACGGCCTTGTAGAAGTCGCCGGTGTTGAAGGCGTCCAGCGCGAAGGACTGCACCGAGCGCGCGCTCCACAGCGTCAGGGTGTTGCAGGTGTTGACGCCGTACCCCTGGACCGGGGTGTCATAGGAGATGCCCTTGAGCACCCGGCGGGGGATCCAGCGGACCCGCAGCTTGCCCGCGACGTCCTTGTACTGCTCGGTATGGCCGCCCCAGCACACCAGGTAGCTGGCGTCCGGCTTGTCGATCTCCCAAGGGTTTCCGTGCACCAGCCAGTTGTCGGTCTTCTCGACCTGCCAGCCGTCCTTGATCTCCTGGTCGAAGATCCCGAACTCGTAGCGGATGCCGTACCCGATCGACGGCCGCTGCAGCGTCGCCATCGAATCGAGGTAGCAGGCGGCCAGCCGTCCCAGCCCCCCGTTGCCCAGCCCCGGTTCCTCCTCGCAGGCGATGATCTCGTCGAGGTCCTGGCCCAGCTCGGCCAATGCCTGCCGCGCGGCATCCTCGATCTGCAGGTTCAGCAGGTTGTTGCCCAGCTGCGGGCCCATCAGGAATTCCGCCGACAGGTAGCAGGTGACCTTGTTGGACAGATCCAGCCAGTCCTGGGTGGTGGCCATCCAGCGTTGCTGCATCCGGTCGCGCACCGCCAGGGCCAGTGCCCGGTAGTAGTGCTCGGGCTGGAGCACCGACTGCGGGCGCCCGATCGAATACAGCAGGTGATCGGCGACGGCCCGGCGCAGGGCCTCGGCCGACAGGCCGGTGCGCGAATGTTCGCGATTCGGAAGTGCCGCACCGTCGATGGACGTCGGATTCCCGGAGGGTGTCTGCGCGATATCGGTCACTGGTTCTCTCCCTGCTGCTCGCCCCGATATGGGGGAGGACGGGTCAGTCTGACATTCGCGTGTTAACGCACTTTTACGCGGTGGCGACGGACTCGGTCAGGGTTTGGACCGGTGCGCGGCGAACCGGACGGTCACCTCGTCGGCCACCTTCATGGTGCCCATCATCATCGAGTACGGCTTGATGCCGAAGTCGCGCTGGGAGACCGTGGCGGAGGTCGACATCTGCCACTGGGACCCGCCCTCACCGTCCTGGTCGACGTCGAGGTCCACCTCGATCGCCCGGCTGACCCCGTGGATCCGCAGCGGCCCGCTCAACCGATAGCCACCCGGGCGCGCAGCGATGGTCTCGGCGCTGAACTCGATCGTCGGGAACTTCTCGGCGCCCAGCGTCTTGAGCGCGTTGGAGCGGGCGATGCCCTTCTCCGGACCGGACAACGGCGTCACCCCGCCCTCGCCGCTGAGCACCTGCAGCGAGTCCACGTCGACGACCAGCTGCCCCGACACCGGGACGTCCCCGTTCCAGTCCACGGCGATGCGCCAGGTCTGCATCCGGATCGTCAGCCGGTGGCCCATCCGCGCGGCCCGCCCGTCCACGCCGGTGTGCACTGTCAGTTCGCCATCGGAGGCGTCGAGGCCCCAGCCGGTGTCGACCATGCCTTCAACCTAGCGCCGTGGCGCTCAGCCGGCAGCCGGTGTGGCGGATTGAGCAGTCGCACGATGTCGGGCTTCATGGCCTGCAGCTGGCTGCCCCAGTACCCCCAGCTGTGGGTGCCGTTGGTGGGGAAGTTGAACACCGCGTTGCGGCCCCCGGCGGCCAGGTAGCGCTGCCGGAATTCCTTGTTGGTGCTCAGGGTGATGTTCTCCAGGTACTGGGCGCTGAAGTTGGTCCCGAAGTCGGATCCGCCGTCCAGGTCGGACGGAAAGCCGTTGCCGCAGTAGATCCACAGCGCGGTGCCGTTGGCGACCAGCCGGTTGATGTTCATCATCGGGTCGTTGCGCCGCCAGGCCACGTCGCTGGAGGGGCCCCACATGTTGCGGGCGTTGTAGCCGCCTGCATCGCTCATCGCCAGCCCGATCAGCGTCGGCCACAGCCCCTGCGACGGGTTCAGGAACCCCGACAGCGAGCTGGCGAACACGAACTGCTGCGGATGCCAGATGGCCAGCGTGAGCGCGGCGCCGCCGGCCATCGACAGACCCACCACCGCGTTGCCGAACGGGGACTGGCCGCGGTTGGCCGCCAGCCACGCCGGCAGCTCCTGGGTCAGGAAGGTCTCCCACTTGTAGGTGGAGCAGCCGTTGTTCCCGCAGGCCGGCTGGTACCAGTCGGAGTAGAAGCTGGACTGCCCGCCTACCGGCGCGATCACCGAGACACCCGAGCCGTCGAACCAGTCGAAGGCCGCGGTGTTGATGTCCCAGCCGTTGAAGTCGTCCTGCGCGCGCAGCCCGTCGAGCAGGTACACCGAGTGCGGCCCGTTGTTCTTGAACGTCACCCGGACGGTGCGGCCCATCGACGGGGAGGGCACGTCGAGCTGCTCGACGCCGGGGTTCTGCGAGTACGCGCCCGCGGGCGCCGGCTGCCCGGCGAACACCAGCAGCCCCGCCAGCGCAAATACCATCACCGCGCGCCAGATGTGGACCCCACTGACCGTCACGTGCGATTCACCTTCCGCCGCCCCGTCCGTTGCCCCGACAACGGCAAGCTAGCAAGGGGTTCGGGGGCCGAGAAGCCCGACGCGGGGCCGTCACCGCCTTGTTATCAACTGCATTGGCGACTGTGATTTTCGGTGCCGGTGGCACCTCGGATTTTCGGTGCCGGTGGCGCCTCGGATTTTCGGTGCCGGTGGCACCCCGGGCGGCGCCCCGGATCACTGCACGCCGGGCAGCCGCAGCACCAGCCGGGCACCGCCGAGCCGGCTCTCCTCCAGCGAGGCCGTCCCGCCGTGCAGCTCGGCCTGCTGAGCCACCAGCGCCAGACCCAGCCCCGACCCGGAGCGCGAGGCGGTCGACCCGCGGGAGAACCGTTCGAAGACCTCGGTGCGTTCGGCGTCGGGCACCCCCGAGCCGTTGTCGTCGACCGTGATCGTCACGCCGTCGGCCGAACTGGTCGCGTCGAGCCGGATCTCGGTGGCGCCGCCGTGCTTCACGGCGTTGGCGATGGCGTTGTCGATCACCAGCCGCAGGCCGGCGGGCAGCCCCAGCATCAGCACCGAGGTCGTGGCGTCCAGCGACACCGCCAGATCCGGGTAGGAGCGCTCGGCGTCGTGGGCGGCGCGGTCGAGGATCTCGGTGACGTCCAGCGGCACGAAATCGTCGACGGTGGTCAACTGGCCCTGGGCGAGCCGCTCCAGCGCTGCCAACGTGGCCTCGATGCGGCTCTGGGTCCGCATGACGTCGCCGATCAGCTCGAGGCGCTGCTCGGTGGGCATCTCCAGGGTCCCCAGTACCTCCAGGTTGGTGCGCATCGCCGTCAGCGGGGTGCGCAACTCGTGGGAGGCCGCGGCGGCGAAGTCGCGGGCCGATTCGAGCGCGGCCTTGGTGCGATCCTGCTCCTTGCCGAGGCGGTCGAGCATGCCCTCCACGGCCTCGCCGATCTCGACGGCCTCCCAGACGCCGCGCACCTGCACCTCGTCGGGGATGGACTGGGCGTTGATCGCCCGGGCCTGCTGGGCCAGCAGCCGGAACGGGTTGATCATGATCAGCGAGATCACCCAGCCCACCAGCACGGTCGCGACGATCAGGCTGCCGCAGATGATCAACACCCGGGTGTGCAGGGCGTCGATCCGGTCCTTGGTCTCGGCCAGCGGGGCGCCCAGGGCGATCGAGGCCGGCCCCGCCCGGAAGGTGCGGACCCGGTACTCGACGCCGTCGATGGTGGTGTTGGCGTAGCCGTCCTCCAGCTTGGGCAACACGATGTTGCTGGGCACCGACACCGTCGCCGAGCCGAACCGGGCGGTGCGCACCACGCTGCCCTCCGCGGGCGGGACCTGGGCGTCCCCGGACGTCGGGGGCAGGGTCAGCAGGGTGCTGAAGTCGCCCAGGCTGCTCACCGAGTCGAGCCGGCGGTCGAGCTGGTTGTACTGGTCATTGGTGATGCCGATCCACACCCAGGCGCCGATCGCCAGGATCACCGCGACGACCGACACCTCGGAGACGATCACGATGGTGCGCAGCGACAGCATCCGCTTGGGCAACCCCAGCACCCATGACAACCCGTCGCGGGATGTCACGGGTTCGGCGGGACCGGCCATGGCGCCATCTTGCCCGACGGGGGTGCTCCCGACGGGCGCAGGTCTCCCGCTTGTCGGCTCAGCTGATCCGTTGCCACAGGCACGGGCCGGTCAGCTCGATGGTGGCGGCCTGTGTGCTCACCGTCATGGTCAGGCTCTGGCCCGGGTCGGCGGTGAGCTGTTTCGGCGGGGCCATCTCGCCGGCGGCGATGACATCGGAGACCGTGGCCCCGCAGCTGCCCTGCGGATCCTGCGGGACTCCGACCCAGGTGCCCGCCATCATCTCGGGATTGCGCCGCGCCTGGCCGTGCAGCACCAGGGCGGGCCCCTGCTCAGACCCCGGCTCAGACTCTGGCTCAGACCCTGAAGACAGCCACGTGTCGCTGGAGGGATACACGCCGGTGAACGGCTGCCAGCGGTCACCGCTGCACTGCACCAGCGCGTCGGCGGCGGTGCGGGCCATGGTCCCGGCCGGCAGCCCGGCACAGGACGCGTCGGCCTGCGGGGCCTCGGGCTCGGCGTGCCCGACCGCGGAGGCGCAGGCGGCCGCGGTCAGCACGGGCAGCGCCCAGAACAATGCTCGCCTCATCGTCGCCACCAGATCATCGACACCAGCACCTACACCAGGATCGTCTGCAGTCCGGACAGGTCGGTCTCCATCAGCGCGACGTTGTAGTTGCCCCACAACGACATGTTCCAGTACAGGGTGCTGTAGTCGCCGTCGCCGCTGGAGTCGGTCAGCTTCCCGGTACCCGACCACGGGTGGATCATCGGCGCGTAGAGGCCCGGGTACTGCAGCGACGTAGCCAGCGTGATCGGATCCGACCAACCGCTCTCGGGCGAATCCGAGAGCCGCATGACCACGTTGTTGCCCCCGTCGGTGTAGGTCATCAGGTACTTGTCCAGGTACTGGTTGTACTGCACCGACAGCTCACCGGCGCTCGGGTACACCGTCCTCTTGAACAGCCCGAAGAAGGAACTCTTGGTGGTACCCGGCAGGATCGGCTCGGCCGACGAGGGCCGGTTGGACACCCAGTCCGAGCCGTTCCAGTACTGGTACTTCGACAGGTTCAGGATCTCGTCCTGCTGGACCCGCGACACGTAGATGGTGCCGCTGCGCCCGGCGGGGGTGCCGTAGGAATACAGCCAGCCGTCGTCGGCCTGGGCGGACCCCTCCGGCGGCAGGACGAACGCGCCCATCTGGAAGTTGTTGCTGCCCCACACGTAGGGCTTGGAGGAGCGGAACAGGCCGGCCGAGCGGATCGTCGAGTTGGCCAGGCTCCACTTGTCGGTGTCCGGGTTGTACACGGCGATGCCGGAGTAGTTGGTGCTCCAGCTGCCCGGGTTGCCCCACTGCCGGACCGACATGTAGTTGACGTACTGCTTGCCGTCGATCTGGATGCCGGCGGTCGGGATCACCGTCACCTCCCGCGTGAACCACGACAGCGCGCCGCGGTTGCTGGGGATGAACTGGTAGGCGTAGCCGGTCTGCTCCAGCGACAGGCCGTTGCTGAGGTTGGTGTCGGTGCTGATCAGCAGCACGTTGGAGCGCCAGTCGCCGGTCATGTTGGGGCCGCTGAAGGTGTCGCCGTAGGCGGTGTGGACGAAGGGCTTGCCGTTCCAGATGCCGCCGTCCCACATGATGCCCAGGTCGGTGCCGTAGATCCCGAACCCGGCGGTGTTGTTGGTCTGCTTCCAGAACAGGCCGGGGAAGGCGTTGTTGTTCTGCCCGGTCACCCAGCCGACCGGGGCGGACGTCAGGCTGCTGGGCAGGTCGGGGAGGACCACCTGAGCAGCCTCGGCCGCGTCGGCGGTGCCGGCCTGGGCGGTCAGCAGGCTGGTCCCGGTCACCGGCGTGGTGGCCTGGGTGGTCTGCACGCCGGTGATGCGTTCGAATTCGCGGCGCGCCCACGCCAGCACGGTCCACAGCAGCGGCGGGTGTGCGGGGGTCGCCGGTGTGCCGGCGGCCAGCGGGGAGATCCCGACCGCGGCGAGCAGGCCGGAGACCAGCGTGCGGATGGGGTGGGCGCGGGTGGCCTCGGCCGCGGTCGGGGTGATCGCGGTGGTGTCCGGGCCGGCGCCCGCGCTGCCGTCCGGGCTGCTGTCCGGGCTGGTCGCCGGTGCCGTGGCCGCGACGGTGGACGTCGCCGACATCGGGGTGAAGCTCACCGTGGTTGTCGTGGCGGCCGTCTTGCTGTCGGATTTGTTGTCGGTGGGGTCGGGGTCGGTCTCGGTGACGCCCGCGTCCCGGCCGGCCGTCTCCTCGGCCGCAGTGTCCACGGCGGCAGTGTCCTTGGCGGCGCTCCCGGACTGACCCCGGCCGGTTCGGGGGGCCTCGGCCGGGGCGGGGCCCGGGTCCTCGGTATCGGTGGCGTCGGGGGTCGTCGCGTCCTGGCTGGTGTCGGGAGTCGTGCCTGGGGTGGTGTCCTCGGGGGTGGTCCCGCCGGTGGCCGGGGTGTCCCCGCCGCCGGTCTCGGGGCTGGTCCCCGGGCTGGTCTCAGGGCTGGACTCCGAGGGGGTCTCCGAGGCGTCACCGCTGTCACCGGCGTCCTCGTTCTTGTCGCTCCCGTCGGAGGGGCTCGCGTCCGCGGTGTCGTCAGTGTCGTCGGTGTCGGTGCCGGCGTCCTTCTTGATGCCGGAGCCGGTGTCTTTCTCGGTGTCCTTGTCTTTACCGGTGTCTTTACTGTCTTCACCGGTGTCTTTGCCAGTGTCTTTTCCGGTCTCTTTTCCGGTCTCTTTACCGGTGCGCGAGTCGGTGTCTGAGGAGTCTCTGTTCGTGCGGGAGCGGGTGCCGCCGCCGCTGTCGTCGGTCCCGGAGCCGGAATTGCCTGCGCTGCTCGTGCGGGTGGAGCCGCTCTTCGTGGACGTGGTCGAGGAGCCGGAGGACGCTCCCGACGAGGACGACCCGCCGGCCGACGAGGACGACCCGCCGGAGGTGCTGCCGGTCTCGGCCCACGCGACTCCGGGTCCGGTCGCTACGGCGGCGCTGACTCCCAGGGCCACCGCCAAAGCGCCGATGCGACCCACGTGTGCCGCTGCACCCATACTCAGAACCTCCCGGCTTCTCGGCGCCGACGTCCGCCACCGATGTCGAATCGTCTCAATGTAGCAATCCGACGTTGCTGAAAAGTGATTTCGGGGCCGCTCCCAGCATCTGCAATGGAATTGATAACAAATCGAAATACCTTGGAAGATGCCCTATCTCATCGGTGGTTCCGCGCTGCGGCAAACGGCCGAGGGTGCTGGTACCGGGGGTTGGCCGGTTCGCGGCGGCGGTCCGCGAATCGGTGGGGCGTTGGGCAGATCACCGCCGAGATCGACTGGTCGACAGCGGATTCGCCACCGGAGGCGGGCCTCGTCGGACGCTCGTGGCGGCCTGGGCCGAGGACGCCTGACGGTGATCTTCCTTCACTCTGATCGCTTTGTTCACTTCCGTCGCAAACGCGGCCGTGCGAGGTTGTCCACAGTCCCGACTTTCTCCACAGTCGGGAATTCCCGCATGGCCTGTCGAACATGCATTCGAATACCGTCGAACATGTGACCGATTCAGCCCCGCTGCCGCCCGAGGTGGCCCGCGACCACGTGCGGGCCGAGCTCGATGCCGTGGAGGCCGCGTACGGCCGGCTTCGGGAGTGCTCGACGGATCTGGTCGGTGCCGGGTTCCGGCTGGAGCTGGCCGAACGCCTCGAGCACCAGCAGCGGCTGAACCGCGGACTGATGTACCGCGTGTTCGCCGAGTTGTCCGACCCGCCCGACGGCGACGAGGGCGTGGGGCTGCCTCCCGGGGTGCGGCTACGAGACGCCTTGCGGTCACGCCTGCGGATCACCGCGGCCGAGGTGCGCCGCCGCATGCGGGTGGCAGCGCGGATCCGGCCCAGCCGCAGCCTCACGGGAGCTCCGGTGCCCCCGGAGCTGCCCGTGCTCGCCGAGGCGGTCAGCGCCGGCGCCGTCGGCGAAGACCACCTGCGCGAGGTCGCCCGCGCGCTGGATGTGCTGCCCAAGGTCGTCTCGGCCGAAGAACGTGCCCGCGCCGAGGAGGTGCTCGTCGAGCAGGCCACCGAGCAGGACGCCGACTTCGTCGCGGCGATCGGGCGCGAGCTGGCCCAGACGCTGAACCCCGACGGGATCTTCGACGAGCGCGACCGGGAAAACCGCCGCGGATTGGTGCTCGGCCGCCAGGGGCCCGACGGGATGAGCAGGCTGTCGGGGTGGCTGACACCACGGGCGCGGTCCTACTTCGAGGCGGTGATCGCCGCCGTCCGCCCGGGCCATCACGTGCCGGACTCCGCGCAGCCCGTGGTCGAGGCGGCCGCCGACACGCGAACCGGGCCGCAACGCTGTCACGACGCGGTGGCCTGGGGGCTGGAGACCGCACTGGGCTCGGGCAACCTGGGAACCCACCGCGGCCTGCCGGTCACGGTCATCGTCACCACGACGGTGACGGCGCTGGAACAGGCCGTCCGTGCCGTCGCCGACCCGGCCCTACCCATGCCGCCGCCGGCGCGCACCGGTGGCGGGTCCGCGCTGCCGATGCGGGATCTCATCGCGATGGCCAGTCGGGCGCTGCACTATCTGCTGGTGTTCGACGGCCACTCGGCCCGGCCGCTGTACCTGGGTCGTGCCACCCGGTTGGCCACCGCCGATCAGCGCATCGCGTGCTACGGGCGCGACCACGGCTGCACGCACTGCGCCGAACCCGGCTACCACAGCGAGGTCCACCACGCGGTGGACTTCAGCGCGGGTGGCAACACCGACGCCGACAACCTGTTCTTCGCGTGCGGACCGTCCAACAAGGCCGCCGCCGAGGGGACCTACCGGAGCATCGTCACCGAGGACGGCCGGCTGGCCTGGACCGACGGCACCGGACCCCCACAGGTCAACCCGTTCCACCACCCCGAGGAGGTGTTGCGTCACCCGCCCGACCCCGATCCGGGGCGCGACGGGCCCGTCGAAGGTGACGACCCGTGATCGGCTCAGAGGTGCACGTCGCGGAGGCCGACGGCGTTGCGCAGCCCGGAGCAGTTGTAGCAGCCGACGCAACCGCGGCAGTCGGTGCATTTGGCACAGCCCAGGCACCCGGCGCAGCGCGCGCACGCGAAACACGCCGCGCAGCCGGCACATTCGCGCAGTGCGAAGGACAGCGCCGTGAACGCGCTGCCCGCCACGGCCGAGCTGCCTGCGGTGCCGACCGAGCCCGACACCCCGGCGCTGGCGACGGTCGCGATCGACCCGGCGACCCCGGCGCTGAGAGCAGTGGCCATCGATCCGGCGACGCCGGCGCTGCGGCTTGTGGCCAGCGACCCGGCCACCCCGGCGCTGCGGTCTGTGGCCAGCGAGTTCGACACTCCGTGCGACCTGGTGGGCCCGCGAAGACGCGCAAGGGATCTCATGGTCTCAGCATGAAACCGCGAGGGCCGCGGGGCAACCGTTTACCGGGAGAAAGACGCTCAGCCGGCCCCCTTGCCGTTGTCCACGCGGTACACCGCGCCGTGGATGGCCGCGGCGTCGTCGCTGGCCAGAAAGGCGATCGTCTTGGCGACGTCGAAGGGGTCCATCATTCCGCGCGGCGCGGCGATCCGCATGATCAGGTTCCAGTCGGCATCCTCGGGTGCGGCGAATTCGGTGACCTGCGGGGTCAGCATCCCGCCCGGGCACACGGCGTTGACGCGCAGCCGCTCGGCGCTGTACTCGACGGCCAGCGCACGGGTCAGACCGATCAGCCCGTGTTTGGCCGCGCAATACCCGGCCGAATACACCTCGCCCTCCAGCCCCGCCACGGAGGACACGTTGACGATGTTGCCGCCCGTCTTGAGCAGGTGCGGAAGCGCGGCCCGGCACAGGAAGAACGGCGCGCTGAGGTTGACCGCGAGATCGTGGGCCCAGTTCTCGTCGGTCAGGGAGACGGTGTGCCGCATCTCGTGGAATCCCGCGGCATTGACGAGCACGTCGAGTCGGCCGAAGGCCCCCAGGCATTCCTCCACGGCCACCGCGCAGTGCTGCGGCGAGGCGATGTCGATCGAGGCGTACTTGCCGCGGGGAACCTCGGTGAACACCTGCTCCATCCGGGCGCTGTCGCGGGCGACGCCGAACACCGTCGCGCCCCGCTGGGCGAACAGGACGGCCGTCGCCGCACCCAGACCCGAGGACACCCCGGTGATCAACGCAACCTTGCCGGTCAAATCGGTCATGATCCGACCTTCTCATGCCGCACCGCCTCTGCGGTGGCTGGATCAGGTGGTGGTCTCGGCCGCGCGTGGACGCGCCGGGGGCACCGCGGCCAGCAGCGTGCGGGTGTACTCCTGATGCGGATCGGCGAACAACTCGGCCGCCGGGCGGTGCTCGACCGCCTGTCCGGCCTGCATCACCAACACGTCGTGACACATCCGCTGCACGACGGCCAGATCGTGGGCGATGAACAGATACGTCAGCGACAGCTCGCGCTGCAACCGTTCGAGCAGGTCGAGCACCCGCGACTGCACCGACACGTCCAGCGATGCGGTCGACTCGTCGAGGATGAGCAGGTCCGGCTCGACGGCCAGCGCCCGCGCGATGCTGACCCGCTGCCGCTGCCCACCGGAGAGTTCGTGCGGGTAGCGGGCGGCGAACGACCGCGGCAGTCCGACCAGGTCGAGCAGCTCGGCCACCCGTGCGCGCCTGGCGTCCCGCCCGTCGGCCAGCCCGTGGACGATCAACGGCTCGGCGACCGCGGTGCCCACCTTCAGCCGGCCGTTGAGCGAGGAGAACGGATCCTGGAAGACGATGCTGATACGGCGCCGCAGAGCCTTGACCGCCGAACCGCGAACCCCGAAGACATCGGTCCCGTCCAGCTCGGCGGTCCCGCCGTCGGGTGCGACCAGCCCGGTCAGCGCACCGGCCACGGTGGACTTGCCCGAGCCGGATTCGCCGACCAGACCCAGCGTCGTTCCCCGGCGGATGTCGAAGCTGACGCCGCGGACCGCGTGGATCTTCGATGTGCCCGTCGGCGTCTGCACGTCGAACCGCACGTCGAGGTCGCCGACCTTGAGCAGGGTGGGGGTCTGTGCCGGCGGTTCGGGTGGCCCGGCGACGCCGATGACCGGGCGGGCCGCCAGCAGCTCCCGGGTGTATTCGTGCCGGGGATGGTCGAACACGTCGAGGATCGGCGCCTGTTCGACCACCTCGCCGCGGTTGAGTACGGTGACGTCGTCGGCGACCTGGCCGATGACACCCAGATCGTGGCTGATCCACACCACCGCCGCCCCGAAGTCGCGCTGCAGCTCGGCCACCAGGTCGATGATCTGGGCCTGGGTGGTCACGTCCAGCGCGGTGGTGGGCTCGTCGGCGATCAGCAGCTTCGGGTCGCAGGCCAGCGCGATGGCGATCATCACCCGCTGGCGCTGCCCCCCGGAAAGTTGGTGCGGGTAGGCCTGCAGGCGGTTCTCGGGATCGGGGATGCCGACACTCTCCAACAGGTGGACCGCACGCTCCCGCGCCGCACGGCGGGTCATGTTGCGGTGCGCCTGAAGCGATTCGGTGATCTGACGCTCCAATGTCAGCAGTGGGTTCAGCGAGGTGCCGGGGTCCTGGAAGACGAAACCGATCCGGCTGCCGTGCACGCTGCGCAGCACGCGCGGGGCCGCACCGACGAGTTGCGTTGTCTCGCGATCGCTTCCGCCGTTGAGGGTGCTCGAACCCGTCACGACGGCGCCGGGCGCATCGAGCAGCCCGGTGGCCGCCAGCACGGTCATCGACTTGCCCGAGCCCGACTCGCCGACGATGCCCAGCGTCTGCTCGGCGGCGACGTCGAAGGAGACACCGTGCACGATGTCGCGGCGCCCGATGCGCACCCGCAGATCGGCCACACTCAGAACGGATTCGCTCACCGCTTCCTCCGCGCCTCGATCATGCTGCGTTGCCGGGGATCGAGCACGTCGCGCAACCCGTCACCGAGCAGATTGAACGCCAGCACCACCACGAAGATGGCCGCGCCCGGGAAGACCGCCATCCACCACGCCAGCGTCACGAATCCCTGGGAGTCGAAGATCATCCGGCCCAGTGAGGGCTGCGGCGGCTGGATGCCCAGACCCAGGAACGACAGCGCGGCCTCGGAGAGGATCGCGAACGCCAGCGACAGCGACACCTGCACGATCAGCGGTGCGGTGATGTTGGGCAGGATATGCCGGGTGATGATGTAGCCGTGGCCGGTGCCCATCGTCTGCGACACCGCCACATAGGGTTCCGAGCGCACACTGAGGGTGCTGGCGCGGGCGACCCGCGCGAAGATCGGCGTGTAGACGATCGCGATGGCCAGCGTGGTGGTGGTGATACCCGGGCCGAGGATGGCCACCACGGCCAACGCCAGCAGCAGCACCGGGAACGCGAACATCACGTCGACGACGCGCATGAACACCGTGTCCAGCCAACCTCCGCGGTATCCGGACAGCACGCCGATGGTCACGCCGACCAGCGCCGCGAGCGCCACGCTGATGACCGCCACCCGCATCGAGGCCTGCACCGCCACCAGCACCCGGGAGAACACGTCGCGGCCCAGTTCGTCGGTGCCGTACCAGTTGGTGGTGCTCGGCGCGTGCAGGGCGTTGGGCACGTCGACGTCGTTGATGCCGTAGGGGGCGATCCAGCTCGCGGTCACGGCCACGAACACGACGGCCGCCAGCACGATTCCGGCGATCAGCGTGACCGGGTTGCCGAAGAGCACCCGGATCCACGACATCCGGGCCTCGCCGGCATCGGGGGCCGTCTCGTCGGGTGCCGTGTTGTCGGGGGCCGGGGGAGTCTGTTCGGTCATGACAGCCGGATCCTCGGATCGATGACCGCGTAGAGCAGGTCGACGACGAGGTTGACCAGCAGGAACAGCACGGCGATGAGCAGCACCGCCCCCTGGATCACCGGGTAGTCGCGCGCGGCGACGGCATTGAAGACCAGCCGGCCCAGTCCGGGCCAGGCGAACACCACCTCCACGACGATGACCCCGCTGAGGATCGTGGCCAGCTGGATTCCCGTGATGGTCAGCACCGGCACCAGGGCGTTGCGCACGATGTGGCGCATCGTGACGATCCGCGGCGCCAGGCCCTTCGACCGCGCGGTCCGAACGTAGGTCATGCCGGAGACCTCCAGCACGGCCGAACGCACGTATCGGGTCATGATCGCCCCGGCGACGAACCCGACGGTCAGCCCGGGAAGGATCACGTGGCGCAGCCACCCGCCGGGATCGTCGAACAGCGGGCGGTACCCCGAGGTCGGCAGCCAGCCCAGCGTGGTGGAGAACAGGGCGATGAGCAGGATGCCCATCCAGAAGTCGGGCACCGACACCCCGAACTGGCTGGCCACCCGGATGATCGCATCGGAGACCTTGCCCTCGTGCAGCGCGGAGTAGATCCCGGCGGGAATCGCGATCAGCAGCGCGATGAGGATCCCGAACACCGCGAGCGACACCGTGGCGGGCAGGCGTTCCATCAGGATCTGCGTGACCGGGTCGCCGTTGCGGAAACTGACACCCAGATCACCGCGCACCGCCGAGCCGGCGTAGCCGAAGAACTGCTCGAGCAGGGGACGGTCCAGGCCGCTGGCCGCCCGCAGTGCGTTGTAGGCCTCCGGGGTGTAGCGGGTGCCCAACGCGATCCGCACCGGATCGCCCGGAACGAGCTGCACCAGCGCGAAAACGAGGATGAGCACCCCGAAGAGCACCACCAGCGAGTAGAGCAGCCGGCGGGCCAGGAACCGCACGATCGGGTGGGTCAGCACACCCCGCACCGGAGCGGGCAGCCCGGCGTTGCGCACCGGGGCGGTCATGAGGCCGCGTCCTCACCCAGCGAGGCGTGGCGGAACCGCACCGCGGCGTCGCGGCGGGCCTCATACCCGGACAGTTCGGGATTCCAGGCCTGAATGACCGAAGGGTTGTAGAGGAAGATGTAACTCACCTCGTCGGCGATGCGGCTGGCCGCCTTGTCGTAGATCTCGTGCCGGGCCTTGCGGTCGGTTTCCACCCGCCCGGCATCCAGCAGCCGGTCCACCTCGGGGTCGGAGAATTTCTGGGCGTTGCTGGTGCCGTCGGTGTGGTGCTGGGCGTAGTAGAAGTCATCCGGGTCGATGTTGCCCAGCCAGCCCATCATGAGCATGTCGAAGTTGCCGTTGTTCTGTTCGTCGAGCCAGGTGGCGAAGTCGACGGTGCGGATGTTCACCGTGATCCCGAGCGGCGCAAGGTTGTCCGCGATGATCTGCGCGGCGGTCACCGTCTCGGGGTAGTCGCCGGTGACCAACATGTCGAGATTGCGTGGCGGCGGCGTGCCGTCGGCCTGCGCCTCCGCGAGCAGGCTCCTGGCCTTGTCGAGGTCGTAGCTGTAGCGGTCGTAGGGGGTGTACCAGGGATTGCCCTCGGGGATGGCGAGCTGGTTGACCGTGGCAGTGCCGTAGTTGGTGGCCTGTTCGATCGAGTCCCGGTCGATCGCATAGGCGATGGCCTGGCGCACCCGCACGTCGTCCCACGGCCGCCGGGCCTCGTTGAGCGCCAGATACCAGTAGTCGTTGCTGGGGGTCACCGCCAGGTGAATGGAGTCGTCATTGGCCAGCTGCGCCACGCGCTGCGTGGGCACCGAGTCGGTCCAGTCGATCTCGCCGGCCTGCAGCGCCGAGAGTGCGGTCGACGGTTTGGAGATGAACCGGTAGGTGACGCCGGACAAGCCCGGGGCGCCGTCCCAGTAGTCCGGGTTGGCCTTCAACGTGATGGAGTCGCCGCTTCTCTGGCCCACGAACGAGAACGGGCCGGTGCCGATCGGATGGGTGGCGATCTGTCCGCTTTCGACGTTCTCGCGCTGCACGATCGCCATGCCCTTGAAGCCCCCGAGGTTCGTCAACAGGTTCGGGGTGGGATGGTCCACGCGGATGACGACGGTCGCCGGATCCGGTGCGCTGACGTCGGTGACGGCGGCGAACTTGTCGACGTTGGCCAGCTTCTCGTCCATGATGCGCCGGTAGGAGTAGACCACGTCGTCGGCGGTCAACGGCCGGCCGTCGTGCCAGGTGACGCCGTCGCGCAGGTGGAACGTCCAGGTCAGCTGGTCGGGGGAGACCTCCCACGACTTGGCCAGCGCCGGCCGCATCTCCAGGTTCTCGTCGGGTTCGACCAGGGTGTCGAACACGTTCTCCAGCACTTCGAAGGAGAAATAGGCGGTGGTCTTCTGCGGGTCGAGCTGATCGGGTTCGCCGGAGATCGCCGCGACCAGGTTGTCGGCGGACCCCTCGCCCAGGTCGACGCGCTGGCCGGTGGAGCAGGCGGTCAGCGCCACCAGCAGCGCGACGACCACAGCGGTCACCGCCGCCGATCGCTTCATCACCGTTACTCTCATGTCGCGGGCCATGTCCCGCATCGCACACTACCCGGGTCGCCTCAGATGTAAACCTGAGCCGGCGGCGCGGCGGACGTTCGTCGGCGCAGCGACCGGCCACGCGGCGCGCTCCGACCGGATCCCGATGCGGGCGCGACTACGCGTGGTCGCCGCTGCGTGCGCTGCTCGCGGGCGGACCCGTGTGTTGACGGTGCAGCCCGTTAAACCGCGGTAGGGCACGATGTTTCGGCTCGGCACCCGACCCGTTCCCGGTGCCGTCGGCGTCGGTGGTCTCACTGCCGGCGGCCCCGGCGTCACTCCGTGACGGCGTCCTCCGCGCGGGCAACGCCGGATCCTCGCCGTTCGCGGACTCGTTGGCGGAGTCCGTCCCGGATGTCCGCACCGGCGCCGCATCCGCCTGCGCGCGACTCGTAACCGTCTGCTGGACAGCAGAATCCGGCTCGGGGGAATCGGTGCCGGGCCCGGCCGCCGGAGCGGACGCATCGGCGTCCGGCTCGTCACCCGCCGCCTCGCCCGGCGTCGCGCCCGCCGCCTCATCGGGTCCCGGGTCCGTTCCGGGGGCCGACTCGACCGCGGGGGCCCCGCGCGAGGTGACGGGGGTCGGCGCCACGGCCGCCGCCGCGAGATCGTCGGCCGCCGTCTCGTCCGCCGCGGCGGCTGCCGCGAGATCGTCGTCCGCCGTCTCGTCGGCCGTGTCGTCCACCGTGTCGTCGGCCGTGGCGGCGGCTCCCGCGTTGTTCCCCGGCGGCACCAACGGCATGAAGAACTTCGCACGGGTCGGTGCGCTGTAATCGCTTCTGTCATAGGCGAGTTCGATGAACTTGCGCAGCGGCCGGTCGAGCGCGGCGATCACCGGGTCGGGCAGGATCGGATCCAGCGGCATCAACAGCGGAACCGGGTAGGTCTTGATCACGTAGTAGGTGGTGTTGGAGGCGGGGTCGTGCTGGTAGTAGTCGCTGCCGGCCTGCTGCGCCTGCTGCAGATCGGCGACGGTCAGTTCGGTCTGGGTGTCGCCGTGCACCAGCAGGATCCCCATCACCGCGTTCGCGACGGCCACCGGGTTCCACAGGTAGGTGGGGAAGTCCGCCCAGCCGTCGTACTGTCGCGCGATGTCTATGGTCAGATCGCCGGGCGCCCCGTCGACTCCGTTGTTGGGCGTCGCACCGGTGAAGGTGACGTTCAGGAACGGTACGACGAGCCCGTCGAAGCGCTGCATCACGCCGCCGTTGGGCCGGCTCGGGTTCTCCACCAGTAGGTAGGTGTCACCGGTGTGGGTGGCCTTGTACTGCGAGGCGGCCACCGCACCCTGCGAGAACCCGAAGATCACGTCGCCGTGGGCCGGATCCTGTTCCTGCAGCAGCGCGACGGCCTGGGCGACCGAGGCGTCGTAGGTCAGGTCGGTGAAGCCGCCGTGGGAGAACGGCCGGAAGCCGGCGTTGTAGGGCACCTTCCGATAGCCCGGGTCGACCCCGGGGATGCCGGTGCCGTCGATCACGGTCCCGATGAAGTCGCGGAACTGATCCTCGGTGGGCTCGTCGCCGATGTTGGTGCCGCGCAGGTAGTGCAGCGTGGCCGCCAGTTGTGGTCCCGCCGCCAGGGGAGGCAGGGCCCCGATCACCGCCGCGGCGGTCACCGCGATGCCGGCGGTACCCAGCGCCGGTAGCCGCACCCACGCGGCGGCGGGGGCGCGCCGCGAAGTGCGCTGCCGATCCCGCTGCCCGTCCGGCCGTCCGTCTCGATGATGGGGCTGCCACCGCGAGCGTCGTGCGCGGTGCCTGCCGCCCGAACGGTGCCGATATCCACCCATGGTGCCCCCTCGGTGACCCGGAGCCATCCCCCTGGCCGCGGTGCGGGTCGGTGTGAGCCTACGCCTCGATGTTTGCTGTAATACGAGAAACGGGTACGAAAGCGCAGTGACGGCAAATTTCGGATACGTATGGTGCGGGTGTGGCGGCGTACCCTCGGGGTCGCGGTTCCGCGCCGGTGACCGGCGCGTGCCATGCTGGCCGCCGGGTGGTCCGGCCGTACTGCCGCAATGATGAGGAGGCCTAGCGTTCTGGGACGCGCTCCTGGGACGCGCTCCTGGGACGCGCTCCTGGGACGAGCTTCTGGGACGAGCTTCTGGGACGAGCTTCGACGACGGGAAGGTGAGTGTCGACCGTGAGTTCAGCCGATCGGCTTGAGCGGTGGGAATCCCGCAGCGAGTGGGCACTGGCCGCCGTGGCCGTCGTCTTCCTGGTGGTCTACTCCGTCCAGGTCCTCGCCGCCCCCGGCCGGCAGCTGAACGACACCCTCAACGTCGTCATGAGCGTGCTGTACCTGGCCTTCGTCATCGACTACGTGGTCCGGTTGACCCTGGCGCCGCGCCGCGGGCGGTGGTTCTTCCGGCATCTGCTGGACCTGGCGATCGTGGTGTTGCCGTTCCTGCGTCCTTTGCGACTCCTGCGGCTGCTGGTGCTCGTCAAGGTGATGCACCGCGCCGGCGGCGACGTGATCCGCGGCCGGGTCGCCATCTACACCGCCAGCGCCGCGGTGCTGCTGGTCTACGTCGCCTCGCTGGCCATGCTAGAGACCGAGCGTTCGGCGCCCGGCGCCACGATCACCGATTTCGGCAAGGCCGTGTGGTGGTCGATCGTCACCATCACCACGGTCGGTTACGGCGACATGTACCCGGTGACGGTGACCGGACGGGTCATCGCGGTGATGCTGATGATCGGCGGCATCAGCCTCATCGGTGTCATCACCGCCACGGTCGCCTCCTGGATCGTCGAGCGGGTGTCGGAGGAGGACACCGCCAACCGCACCGCCACCGCCGCACAGATCGAGGATCTGCGCGCCGAGATCCGCAACCTGACGGCGAAGCTGAGCGTCCGCGACCACGACCGCGAGGAGGCGTGGTCGAACCGCTAGCGCCAACTGCGCCCCCGCACGGGTGGGGGCTGCCTATGTTGAGATCCGAGCCGCGACTGACCGCACGTACCGAAAGGTGGCCGGATGCCGACCGGAACTGCAGAAGAGCCGAGACGGACCCCGGAGCAGGTGCCGGAGAGGGTGCCGAAGAGGGTCGTGGTGTGGGGGACCGGCTTCGTCGGCCGGATGGTCATCGCCGAGATCGTCGAACATCCCGAGTTCGATCTCATCGGAGTCGGCGTCAACAACCCCGCGAAGGCCGGCCGCGACGTCGGTGAGATCTGCGGGCTGGCCCAACCGGTCGGTGTGACCGCCACCGACGACGTCGACGCGCTGATCGCGCTGCGCCCCGACGCGTTGGTCCACTACGGGCCCACCGCCGCCCATGCTGAGGACAACATCGCCCTGATCGGCAAATTTCTGCGTGCGGGCATCGATGTGTGCTCCACGGCCATGACGCCGTGGGTGTGGCCGCCGATGAAACAGAATCCGCCGAACTGGATCGAGCCGATCACCCGCGCGTGCGAGGAGGGCGGCGCCTCGTGCTTCACCACGGGCATCGATCCGGGGTTCGCCAACGACCTGTTCCCGATGACCCTGATGGGGTTGTGCTCGGAGGTGCGCACGGTCCGGGCCGCCGAACTGCTCGACTACACCAACTACGAGGGTGACTACGAATTCGAGATGGGGATCGGGCGCGAACCCGAATTCCGCCCGTTGCTGGAGAACCCCGACGTGCTCGTCTTCGCCTGGGGTGCCACGGTGCCGATGATGGCCTACGCCGCCGGGATCGAGCTCGACGAGATCACCACCACCTGGGACAAATGGGTGACCCCGACCGAACGCAAGACCGTCAAGGGCGTCATCGCGCCCGGCCAGGTGGCCGCGGTGCGGTTCACCATCAACGGCGTGTACCGTGGCGAAACCCGCATCCAGCTCGAACACGTCAACCGCATCGGGCACGACGCGGCCCCGGACTGGCCCTCGGGTAACGACGACGATGTCTACCGGGTGGACATCGAGGGGACCCCGAGCATCTTCCAGGAGACCGCGTTCCGGTTCACCGACGGTTCCGGGCGCGACCCGGCCACGGCGGGGTGTCTGGCCACCGGCCTGCGTGCACTCAACGCGGTGCCCGCCGTCAACGACCTGCCGCCGGGTTGGGTCACCCCGCTGGACCTGCCGTTGATTCCGGGGGTGGGCACCATCCGCTGACCGCTCGGCGCGCCGGCCCGGATTGCACTTCCCCCGAAGCGGGAAGTAGTCGACCGTGACTGTCGACCTTGTGCTGGTGGCCACGGGCGTCCTGGGCCTCGTCGTGGCCGCGGCGTCGTCGCAGATGCGGCGGCTGCCGATCTCCGAACCGATGCTGGGGCTGTTCGCCGGGGTGCTACTCGGACCTTATGTGCTCGACGTGCTGGCGGTGGCGCCGCTCACCGAGGACTCGGAACTGCTGCACGAGGCCGGCCGGGTGCTGCTGGCGATCTCGGTGATGGCCGTCGCGCTGCGCTACTCGATCGCCGACGCCGCCGCCCGCTGGCGCCCCGTGCTGTTGCTGCTGCTGGTGGCGCTGCCGGGCATGGCGGCGGTTTCGGCCGCGCTGGGGTGGGCGCTGGTCGGTCTGCCGATCGCCGCGGCGGTGTTGTTCGGTGCCGCCGTGAGCCCCACCGACCCGGTGCTGGCCTCCAGCGTGGTCACCGGTACGGACGCCGAACGTGACCTGCCCGCCCGGGGCCGGCAGATCCTGTCGCTGGAGTCGGGCTCCAACGACGGGCTCGCGCTCCCGCTGGTGCTGGCAGCGATCGCCGGTGCGGGCGCGATGAGCGTCTCCGACGCGCTCATCGAGTCGCTGTGGCAGGTCGGCGGCGCCGTCGTGGTCGGTGTGGTGATGGGCGGGCTGGCCGGGCGGGCGCTGCGGCTCGGCGAGGAACACGGGGCCACCGACGCGGGGCCCGCACTGTTCTTCACCGTTGTGCTGGCCCTGGGCATTCTGGGCCTGTCCGGCCTGATGGGTGTCGACGGTGTTCTGGCGGTTTTCGTCGGGGGGGCTGGCGTTCAACTTCGCGGGCACCGGCCACCAGCGGTCCTCGGAGGTGCCCATCGACGAGGCCGTCAACCGGTTCGCGGTGCTGCCGCTGTTCGTGTTGCTGGGCGCGGCCCTGCCGTGGCGGCAATGGGCCGAGCTGGGCTGGGGTGCGGCGGTCCTCGTGGTCGCGGTGTTGTGTCTGCGCCGCGTCCCGCTGATCCTGTTGCTGCGCCGACCGCTGCGCCTGCCCACGCCGGACGCGCTCTACCTGGGCTGGTTCGGGCCGGTGGGCGTGTCGGCGCTGTTCTACCTCACGCTGGAGGCCACACGGATGGACCTCGATCCCGCGGTGCTGGCCGCGGGATCGCTGGTGCTGGCCTGTAGCTGCGTCGTCTTCGGCCTGACGGGCGTGTTCGGCCGAATCCTCTACCGCCGATCCACCGCGGAGACGGGTGCCGCCGCCGGCGGGAGGCCGGGCCCGGCATAGTTGCCGACATATGGCTGCCGACACAACCGCCGACGTAACGGTGGCGGGTGCCGGAGCGAGAAACCCGGTGAAGTTATCCCGGGCTGCGTGCTGCGTGGGCCCAGACGAAGGATGAGATGACGCGCGCAAAGTTGCAGGCGGTCGGGCTGTCCGTCGGCGCCACCGCCCTGACCGCCGTGACCAGCGACACGACGGTGCGGCGATCGGCCGTGCTGACATTGTTCGGGCACCGCCCACCGCTGCTGGGCCGGCCCTGGGAGCACCGCGAGTCGCTGCGGTCCGACCGGCCCGAGTATCGTGGGGTGGTCCTCACCGACTTCGTCGATCGGGTGGGTGACCCGGTCGCGATGCTGGCCCCCGACGGTTCGCCACACCGGGCCGAGGCGTTGCTGGCCGAGGCTCTGCGGGTGCTGGCCGGCGCGGCCGTCGGGCGAGGGGAGATGCCCGCGCTGATCACGGTCGCCTACCCGGTGCAGTGGTCCCGCGCGGCGACGGAGGCCCTGCGCCGGGCGCTGCGGCGGGTCCCGGAGTTCTCGCACCGACGGGTGCGGCTGGTGCCCGACGCCACCGCCGCGCTCACCGCGCTGCAACGCCAGCCCGGGCTGCCGGTGCACGGGGTCGTCGCGGTGTGTGACCTCGGTGGTAGCGGCACCACCCTCACCCTCGTCGACGCCGAACACGGGTACGCGCCGATCGGTGAGCCGGTCCGCCACCACGACTTCGGCGGAGACCTCGTCGATCAGACCCTGCTGACCCACGTCGTGGGCGAGCTCGCGCGCGCCGGCGCGGTCGACGTCACCTCGACGTCGGCGATCGGTGCACTCAGCGCGCTGCGCGGCCAGTGCCGCCGCGCCAAGGAGACCCTGTCGGCCCGGGCCGTCGCCGCCCTGGCCGCCGAGTTGCCGGACTATCGCGGCGAGGTGCGGGTGACCCGGGCCGAGCTCGACGACCTGATCCACGGTCCGCTGGCCGGACTGGTCGATGGGATTCGGGATATGCTGCAGCGCAACGGGATCGCACCGGCGAACCTGTCCGCGGTGGCCACGGTCGGCGGCGGGGCGTCCATCGCCGCGGTCACCACTATGCTCTCGCAGGAACTGCGGGTTCCGGTGCTGACCCCACCGAGTCCCGAGATCGCCGCGGCCACCGGAGCCGCGCTCACCGCTCTCGGCGCCGTCGCCGACGACAGCGAGACCGCGATGGCCCCGACGCGGCGCCCCTCCGCCGGGGTTCCGCCCCGGGGTGCGGTGTCGCAGGACGCCCCGGCCGAGGCGCTTGGGCCACCGCCGGCCGAGGCGCTTGGGCCACCGCCGGCCGAGGCGGCCGAACCACCTCGCGCCGAGCCGGCGCTGGCCTGGTCGGAGGTCGACGAGGATCCCGAGCCACAGTTCAGTGGCCTGGAACTGGCGCCCGGCGCCGCTGCGGCGGGCGCCGAGGGCGTGACCGGGGCCGCCCGGCCGCTGGTCGAATTCGCCGCACCGGCCGAGCTCGCCGAACCGGAGCCGGTGCGCTGGTATCGGCGGCCCGTGGGCGCGACGGTTGCCGCCGCGGTCGTGCTGCTGGCCGCCGCGGGCGGGATCGGGGTGGTGCTCACCCGCGATTCTCAGGACGCGCCGGTGAGCACCCCCGCACCGAGCGTCAGCGAGACGGCGCAACCGGGCCCGCCCGCCGCCGAGGTCGCGGCTCCCGCGCAGATTCCCGATGCCTCCCCGGAGCCGCGGTGATGGTGCGCACAGGCGGATTCTCCGGCTCCGGCCCCGGTGACCCGCACCATCGCCGGCCCCCGTGCCGCGCCGCCGGCCCCCGTGCCGCAGCAGACCCCGCCCGCGGTGACCGAAACCGTCACCGAGACGGCGACACCGGAC
>NZ_NVQF01000209.1 GCF_002592005.1 Mycolicibacterium palauense
TAACCGCCCTCCGGCGGCGGGGGCGGGTATCCACCGGGAGGAGTCGGCGAATCGGTCATGGGGATCTCTCCTCTCGCTGCGGTCGTCGCGACACGGCAACGCCGACCCGTCCACCTCCGACGAGTCGGCGCCGCGTCTCGGTCAATCGGTGGTCGGAAGGCAGACCGTCGTCATGATCTTGTCGGCCAGCGTCTGCCGCTTGGAGTCCCACAGCGGAAACAGGTAGCCGATGTAGCAGATGATCGCGTCGACGAAGTGCGCCAGCTGCCGCACGATCGACAGACCGAATCCGATCGGCAGGCCGGTCTTCTCGCTGACCACCTTGAACTTCATGATCGACTTGCCGATGCTCGAGCCGGTGGTGCCCTGGCGGTAGCCGTAGTTCCAGATCAGGTACACCAGGCCGATCAGCACCGAGATCATGAACGCGGCGACCCCGAGCGTGGAGTTGCCGGTGGCGCAGAACTCGCCGAGATCGTATTCCGAGACGTCGGTGACGCAGGCGGTCTCCTGGGTGGCCGCCTCGATGCCGACACCGATCCCCACGATGATCATGTAGGGCAGGTAGTCGATGACCCACGCCACCACCCGGGTGATCCACGGGGTGTAGGCCGATTGGGGCAGCACGCCGATCGCGTTGGGACTCATCGGCGGCGGGGGCGCGTAGCCGCCCGCACCGGGCGGCGGGGGCGGATAGCCACCGGCCGCCCGGTGCGGG
>NZ_NVQF01000210.1 GCF_002592005.1 Mycolicibacterium palauense
GGTGGTGGAGTCGAACTGGAAGTCGATCGCCCACACCACGTTCGGCGCGTCGGCCTCCACCGGCGGGACCGAGGAGATCCCAGCCCGCTTGCGCGGGCTGTGCACACGGACCTGCAGGCCCTCCTCGCGCCACAG
This sequence comes from Mycolicibacterium palauense, assembly GCF_002592005.1. Classification (GTDB taxonomy): domain Bacteria; phylum Actinomycetota; class Actinomycetes; order Mycobacteriales; family Mycobacteriaceae; genus Mycobacterium; species Mycobacterium palauense. The sequence continues at coordinate 136 of NZ_NVQF01000210.1, forward strand.
CCGGTGGACCTTCTTCTTGTTCACCTCACGGCGCTCGTCGTAGCGCAACGCCGCCCAGGCACGCCGGAACCCGTGGCACGGGTGTTTGGTGGCGTAGGAGCGCAGCCAGGCCCGCATCTCGGCATCCGGATCGTCGGGGGTCTGCCCGAGCGGCAGGCGGCGGTAGGTGGAGCGAGCCAGCCCAACGGCCTTGCACGCCAGCCGTTCGGACATGCTCAAGGTCTCCTTGAGCATGTCGACGGCACGGCGTTTGGCAGCTGGGCTCAGAATTTTCCCTTGGCGACCTCCCGTAGCGCGTCCTTTTCGAGTTCGGCGTCAGCCAGCAGCCGCTTGAGGCGGGCGTTCTGCTCGCGCAGCTCTTTGAGTTCCTTGGCGGCGTCGGTATCCATGCCGCCGTAGGTGCGCCGCCAGTTGTACAGCGTGGCCGGCGAGACC
>NZ_NVQF01000022.1 GCF_002592005.1 Mycolicibacterium palauense
CCTTCCCAACCAGCGCGCCAACGCCGGTCTTGATCAGAGAACCTTGGACTTCAGATCATCCTCGGGAAGGTGCGCCCACTTTCACGCCCCCACACCGAGGGTCATCCACAAGTTCTGATCATTGCTCATCAGACGATCCGCGCGGTGCGTGACACCTTCGGCCGCCGCTCGCCGCAAGAACAGGCAGTCCTGGGCCTGTTTAACGACTTGAAGGCGGAATCCTTTGACTACCGTTGGCTGCTTGAAATGCGTGATGCACTGCTGCACGGTGACATCAACGCATTCAAGTACGACTTCGCGGCGCGTCTGCACGGTGAGAACGCCGTCAACGTTTACATGCATAGCCAATACATGTTCGACTTCACCAAGGAGGCCAGGAATAAGCCCTGGCTCAAGCGTAATGAGTTGCAAGACAGCAAGTCTGATCCCAGCGTTTTGGACATGATCCAGAAGGTCCAGCCGCTAATCGGGTCGCTGCAAGAGAAGTTGGACCGGATCCTGTATCCGGGCGCCGGGGAAGACGCAGCAACGGTACGCGAATACTTGGCCCTGTATCCCGATGGCGCGAAGGGGCAGCGTGCGTTCCAGAATGGACCGGGCTTCACTCGACGGAATATGGCGCCGCCGATGATCCTGCTCGCGCCGCGAGTGCTGGCCTTCGCGGCCAGCTTCCAAGGCTGGGAGGAGGAAGAGGATGACGGCGAAGCGGCAGTTGTTGCGGATGGCGACGACTGAATTTGGCTCGTCCGGGGAAGATGCTTCGTTCCGGCGTCCACGGCGCGTCCATAATTGGACGACAACTTGCGGAAATGGGCAAACGGTCAGCGTGGCCACTGCTGGCCCACTAGACCGTTATCTGCCCAGCTAGGAATAGGGGAATAGCGGTCCTGCTAGGGCTCCGCGAACCATTGCAGCTACTGGGCTGAGGCTGGGAAATCCGACTTAAAATCCGCACAGTGTCGGTTCGAGTCCGACTGGGGGCACGGTAAAGGTGCTGGGTAGTTGGTTCTTGAGGTTATTAAGTAGGTTAGGTAACCCTCTCGTTCCTTCCGGAGTCACGTGCCCGTGCGTTGCAGTGTTGCTGCTGTGATTCTTGAGGCGAGTACCGCAAGGTGGCCGGGTTCCGCGGATTTGAACCGCGGCGGGTCTTAGCCCGGGATGCCAGCCGCCGGTGTCAACAAATCTACGCAATCGAGTCGAACATTTGAGCGAATTGAGCGCCGCCGAAGAGGCCGCCTGGCGCTTCCCTCGGGCAGTCCTTCAGCGTTGCGACGTTGACTAGGACTCACCCCGGAAGAAACTGCGCAGGATTCGATCGGAGCCGACAGGTTTTTCCGAATTCGGTGCCATGAGTGTTCGGCAATCCTGAACACAGGGTGCAGTAATTGTTTCTTCCGTAAATTCCCGCCGCGGTGGTGTGCTGTGCACCACACACGGGGAGAAGCGGTCTGACGCTCACCGGGTGGACTCAGTATCGGGGACTCGCCAAGGAGAATCGCATGGCAGCAACACAATTGCCGATCCAGACGCCGGAGGCGCCGCAAGCGCACCCGCGAACACGAGCCGTCTCACGTTGTCGGCGGTGTGTCCGAGGGGGCGCTCTGGCGATGAGTACGGCTGCGAGTGGATTGGCGATCGTATTGGCAGCCTCGCAGGTGACTGCCGCACCGAGTCTCACTCATAGCCAGGTGGCCAGTGCGCCTGCCCACATCTCCAGCACGTTGGACGTCAGTCTGGCCGCGAGTTCGTCGCCCCTTGTGCAAGCCGCTGTTGCCAAGGTGATTGCAGCGCAAGCCAGCGTGAATGTACAAAACAACGCATTCGACTTTGTCACGCCCTATGACAAAACACTGATTCCGGAATTCAACCAAACTCTTGCGCAGTCGGTACTCGGCCTCGCGCTTGGTCCCGTTCTGGGCAACGCGATGAATTTGAATGGCGGTGTCGTGCCTATCGGTTTGAACGCGCCAGGCGCCAATCAGTTCCCGATGATCAAAGTCACCAATCCGGATGATCTGTACTACTTTGTAGCTCTCAAACCGAATTCAACATACGTGGTTCAGATTACTCCGGCTCCGGGCACGGGGGGTTTCTCGTTCGCGCCATCGGCGGGGCTGGTAAGCAAGCCCTCCGTGGGCCTCGATGACTTCACGCCCAATCCCGACGGCAGCTATACCATCACGATGAGCCCAACGCCCCAGACTGGTAACTGGCTGGATACCTCGAATCCGGACGGGGCTCCTATCAGCCAGGTAATCATTCGGGACACTGCCGCCGATTGGGGTGTTCTACACAACGCGGTGACAATTACGCCAGCGGGTGAATCGGCGCCTATCATTCCGCCTGTTTTTTCGGATACTCAAATTGCGACTCTGTTGTCCGTTGTCGCTCAACAGATCGGTCCGGTGAGCAGGAGCGGTCCCGTTATGGGAGAACAGGAATATCTCGGTGGGATACCGGCCAACACATTCAGTCCCATAGGTCCGCCTCCCCCCGTTCTCGGGACCACCAATGAAGGGCAGCAGGTCAGTACCTTCGGCAACTTCACGCTCCTGCCCGACCAAGCGCTTATCGTCAAGGTGCCCCCGGTCGAGGCCGGGTACCAAAACGCCGAGATGATCAACGTCTGGACGAACCCACTGGGTTCCTCGATCCAGACGGGCAGTCTTAATCCCAGTCAGACGTTCCGTGGCGCTGACGGTTACACCTACTACGTGATCAGTAGCTCGGACCCGGGAGTCGCGAACTGGCTCAACACTGACGGACATCCCGACGGGGAGGTGTATATGCGATTCGCCGACTTGCCTCCAGGCGGCACCACCGCGGATTATCCCGCTATCACGACCCAGGTGGTGAACCTTGCGGATGTAAAAAGTAATCTGCCAACTGATTTCCCCGTGGTCACCGCCCGTCAACGTGCCGCTGAACTCAATTTGCGAGTGCTCGAAAACGGCTACATGCTCGATCAGAGTCGCAACATCGGCTGGGTCACCTACACACTCGAGTTCGATCAGATCAAGAACGCAATGGGCGCCGACGAGTTCGACTCGATTTTCGGTAGCCAAAAAGACGTTCCTTCGGTAATGGACCGGATCTTCAACTCCAATTTGCGCCCGCATATCCTCCCTGTAGCCCAGGGTATGCTCGCGAATCCACGGGGCGCTTTCTCGGCACTCGTGCAAAATGTACCGCTGCTGGCGAGGGACGTTGTGTTACCCGTTCTCGTGGCCATCGGACGGGTACACGAAGCCATCGCGTCGGGTGCGGGTCTAGGCGGACTGCTACGGGTCTTGAACCAGACGATTACCGATCCGGCGACCAGTATCACCGCTGGCTTCATCAATGCACGTAACGACCTAGCGGTTGCCATGATGAATTCACACAGCTACGACCCGTTGACATCAAAGAATTGGGCAAACGTAGGAACTCAGCTGGCCGAGCTCGGACAACAGGCGTTTAAGGTGCTCGCGGAGGCGATCTCGCTGAAACCGCCAAGTGCGGCATCAGCGGTCACGCCGGCAAGTGCAGCGGAGGCGACCGCGTCGGCGGACGCGTCGGAATCTGCGGAGGAGGCGGCCGCGTCGACGGAGACGTCGGAATCTGCGGAGGAGACGGCCGCGTCGACGGAGACGTCGGAATCTGCGGAGGAGGCGACCGCGTCGACGGAGACGTCGGAATCTGCGGAGGAGACGGCCGCGTCGACGGAGACGTCGGAATCTGCGGAGGAGGCGACCGCGTCGACGGACACGTCGGAATCTGCGGAGGAGACGACCGCGTCGACGGAGACGTCGGAATCTGCGGAGGAGACGGCCGCGTCGACGGAGACGTCGGAATCTGCGGAGGAGATGGCCGCGTCGACGGACACACCCGCAACTTCGGCCAAGGCGGCCAAGAAGGCGGCCAAGAAGGCGGACAGGGAGGCCAAGAAGGCGGACAGGGAGGCCAAGAAGGCGGCCAGGGCGGACAAGGCGGCGGCCAGGAAGGCGGACAGGGCGGCCAAGGCCACCTCCGCCGGCGCCCGGCCCAAGCCCGCCAACTGATATGTAGGCCCGGTTTGTCAGTGGTCTGTCAGTCGGCAGTCAGTCGGCTCCCGACCGGCCAGGGGTAAGCGAGCACCATCCTCGGATTCCGCAGGCGTCGCCGATGACATCACGGCGCCTGCGGGATCGGAGGGACCCCACCGCAGATCGGTCGCCCCGCCCCTCGATGATCTGCGGGTACAGGAAAGTAGCCTCATCTCATGCGAGTCGAACGTGTCGCCTACTTCGTCGAAGCCGTGCGCGCGGGCTCGCTGCGGGCTGCCGCTGACCGCCTCGACGTCGCGCAGTCCTTGCTCAGTGACCAAATTCGCGCGCTCGAAGAAGAACTCGACGTCGTCCTGCTGCACCGCAGCCCGCGCGGCGTCATCCCCACCGCGGCCGGACAAAGGCTCCTGCCCCACGCCCTCAATCTTCTGGAAGCCCAACGCGAACTCGTTGACGCCGCGGGCGACCAGGGAAGCGCATTGACCGGTGTAGTCAGAATCAGTGCCGTACCCCTGCTCACGCCCGGGGCGATCGCCCCCATGCTGGCTCAGCTCCGCCAGTCCAATCCGGGGCTACAGGTATCGCTCCAGGAAACCTCGGACCGCGAGCAACTCGAAAACGCAGTCCGCCAAGGTATTTCAGACTTTGCTCTGATCACCACGCCCGGCCGCCAACCGCAAGTGGGCCAGGGCCAGGACATCAGTCGGCGAGTGTTGGCCAGGGTTCCGGTCGCGGTCTGCGTTCCCACCGGGCACGCCCTGGCCTCCAGTGCACAACTGAGCTGGAGCCAGCTCAGCGACCACGGCATCATCTCGCTGCGAGCCGGCACGACAATAGCGGAGATCGTGCACCACAACATTATTCATCCCCGCCTCGTCGCCGAGGTCGCTAACCTGTACAGCCTGACCGCCCTCGTCGGGCAGGGCGTCGGGCTCGGAATAGGAGTACCCGCCGACTCTCTGGACCACAACAACGCCACCACGTGGCTGCCGATCGAAGGCGAAGAACACGGACTGGCAATCCAGATCAGCACACGTCTGAATGCGCCCCTGCCACGCGCGGCTCACGTCGTCCGCGACCTGATCACACCGACCATTGGTCAGTTCGAACAACTCGGCGACCTATGGGCAGCGGCCCGTCGAACGCATCCCTGAAGTAACTATGGCGGGTAAATCACTGCGGCGCGGCGCGTTATCTGGTGCAGTGGAACAAGGTCAAACGGTCACCTGATCGTGTAGCGGACGCAACTGCGTTTTCACTTAGTCGTCGGCTTCCTGCCCGCGCGTCTGAGGAGCGCCACCCTGTACGCGCATCGCGGTGGCAACATGCCGAAGGCCCTCTGTGCTGCCCGTCCTCAGAAGGATGACCAGAACAGATAGTGGGCACGCGAGAAAGCAGACCCCGATGGTGACCGGCGCAACGGCCGTTGCCCGTCCCCACCCACATCGCGACCCCGACCCTCCCAACCTCGCGGTGCCAGCCCACGACGGCGCCGACTCGGGCCCGTCGAGCAGAGCCGTGTCCGCCGCAGAATCGGGGCCCGCGCCCGGCCTCCCGGGTTACGCTTCGCGCGTGGTCTCCGCCGTGCTGGCCGCCGAAGGCAGCGTCGCCTACACCGTGGGCGCCGCGCTGGGCGTTTTGATCTTCCCCGTGAGGGGGCTGCTTGCCCGCGCCGGCCAGGCCGCGGGCGGCCGGGAAGCCTCGTCGCCACAGCGTGGCGGTCCCAGCATCTCGGCGAGCCCGCCACAGCGGGCTCTGCTGAGTCGCCCGTCGGCGATGGCCGACCTGAACGGGAGCGATATGGCGAGTGATCACCGATAGGCCCGAGTCCGACCGGCTCGACGAAGATGCGGCCATCCCGCGGGCCCAGATCTATCTGCTCGGTGTGATCGCCGGATTGCAGCTGCTCGACCCGGCCGTGGCCAATACCGCCATCGTCAAGGCGGGCAAGGCGCTGGGTTTCACCGCGGCCGAGCGGGCGCTGGGGGCCAGCGTGTCGACGCTGGCGCTGGCGGCCACGGTGCTGGCCGCCGGTGTCGCCGCCGACCGTCTCGGGCGCCGGCGGGTGTTGGTCGGTGCCCTGCTCCTGGCGGTCATCGGCGACGTCGTCGTCGCGGTCGCTCCGGTCACCGAGGTCTACCTGGCGGGGCGGGCCCTGGCCGGCATCGGGCTCGGCGCGGCGCTGGCAGCCACGTTCGCCTACGTGCACTTCGTGACCCCCGGGGCGAAAGCCAGTGCCGCCCTCGGCCTGTGGAGCGCCATCATGATCGGTGTGCTGATCGTCGGCTCACCGGTCGGCGGGGCGATCGCCGAGGTGTCCTGGCGAGCGGCCATGCTGCTGGTGCCGGTGCTCGGAGTGCTGTTCGTCGTGTTCATACCGCGGGTGCTGCCCGTCATGCCGCGTTCGGGCACCGGCCCCGTCGACTATCCCGGACTGGTGCTGGTCGGGGTCTCGACGGTGCTGCTACTCTACGGCCTGAGCCGGGCGGCCGCCTCGCTGAGCTCGCCCACCTTCTACGTCCCCGTGGCCGTCGGGATCGCCGGCTACGGACTGTTCGCCCTCGTCGAGGTGCGCAGCGCGGCGCCGGCGTTCCCGATCAGGCTGTTCACCAGCGCCCTGTTCGTGGCCGCGGTGCTGGCTGGGGTGGCCTGGAACTTCGGTCAGGCCGTGGTCCAGCTCTCCACCAGCAACCTGTGGCAGTTCACCAAGGCCAGCTCCACCCTGACGGTCACGGTGCTGCAGCTGCCCATGCTCGCCGTGCTGTTCGCGGCATCGGTCATGGTCGGCAACTACCTTGCACGCCACGGCGACCGGCTGCGGCGGCTGCTGGGGTCGGGCTTCGCGTGCTGTGTCCTCGGTCTGCTGTTGATGGTGGTGGCCCGGCAGGCCTGGCCCGCGTGGGTGGTGGTCCCCGGCACCATCGTCGTCGGGATCGGCCTGGCATTGATCTCGGTACCCCAGGCCGCCATGTTCGTCGCCGAGGCCCCGGCCAAGCACCTCGGGTCGGTGACCTCGTTTCGCACTACCGTGGGACAGATCGGCTACGCCGCCGGGCTGGCCCTCAGCGTGGTCTTCGTGCAGTCCTTCGGCCACGCCCGCTTCGCCGGGGCGCTGCAGAAGGCCGACATCGTCTCCCCGGCGCAGGTCGCGGCCGGTGTCGACGAGGTGCGCAGCTTCGCCCAACAGCAGGTCGAGCCCACCACCGCGCTCGGCAGGGCCGCCGTGGAGGCCGCCGAGAAGGCCTACACCCAGGGGTTCGACATCACGATGGCGGTCTGCGCCGCACTCATCGCGCTGATGGGGTTCGCCACGTTGTTCGCGCTGGACGCCGGCGGCACCGTCGAGCGGTTCAGACGCGGACTGCGCGCCGCGCGCGATCGCGGTGCCGGCCCACCGGAAGGCTCCAAGCGACAACAAGGGGGAATGCGATGAGCACCGCACTGACCATCTACACCGCCAAACGGATCGAAACGATGTATCCGTATCGCCCCAGCGTCGAGGCGGTCGGCGTGCGCGACGGGCGCGTCGTCGGGGTGGGGACCGTCGACGAACTGGCCGGCTGGGGTGAGCACACCGTGGACGGGACCTTCGCCGACAAGGTGTTGATGCCGGGCATGGTCGAGGCGCATGCCCACGTGCACGCAGGGGCGATGTGGCGCTGGCCCTACGTCGGGTGGTTCGAGCGTCGGGCCCCCGACGGCACGATGCAGGCCGGTCTGCGCAGCAAGGACGCCGTCATCGCCCGGCTGAAGCAGGCCTCCGAGGCGATGGCCGACCCGGCCGAGCCGCTGATCGGCTGGGGTCTGGACCCGATCTACTATCCCCCCGGAGTGGAGTTCACCGCCCGCGATCTGGACCGGGTGTCACCCCAGCGGCCGATTTTCGTCCAGCACGCCAGCGGGCATGTCGCCGTGGTGAACTCGGCGCTGATGAGGCAGGAGGGGATCGGCCCGGACACCGACGTCGACGGCGTCCTCAAGGACGCCGACGGCCGGCCGACCGGTGTGCTGCAGGAGGTCGCCGCGATGGGCTGCGCCCCGAGCATGATGGGCACCTTCATGACCGCCGCCAACGACGAGCTGGCGATACGCACCTGGGCCGCCGAGGCCCGCAACGCCGGGGTGACCGCCCTGGGCGAGCTGGCCTCGGCGAACATCTACACGGCCGGGATGCCGCAGCGGTGGGCGAACGTCGTCAACGACCCCGACTTCCCGGCGCGGGTGTCGATCCTGGCCTGCACCGCCTTCGGCGGCCCGGCTGACCCCACCGAGGCCGCCGAATACGTCACCGCACTGGCCGCCCAGCAGACCGACAAGCTGCGCTACCCCGGAATAAAACTCGTCATCGACGGTTCGCCGCAGGGCTTCACCGCGTGCTTCCGCTTCCCGGGCTACTTCAACGGGGCCCCGCAGGGGATCTGGAACATCGATCCGCACGAGCTGCCCCGCATCGCCGAGGCCTTCCACCGGGCGGGCCTGATCATCCACTGCCACTGCAACGGCTCGCTGGCGGTGGACGCGTTCCTCGACGCGATCGAGCACGCGCTGACGGCCGCACCGCGCTTCGACCACCGCCACACGGTCCAGCATTCGCAGTTCTCCACTCCCGACCAGTACCGGCGCATGCGGGCGTTGGGGATGTGTGTCAACGTGTTCTCCAACCACATCTACTACTGGGGTGATCAGCACGCGTCCATGGTGGTCGGGCCCGACCGCGCCGACGGGATGGAGGCCGCGGCGACCGCACTGCGCGAAGGCGTTCCGCTGTCGCTGCACACCGACGCGCCGATCACACCGCTGGGTGGGCTGCACTCGGCCTGGTGTGCGGTCAACCGGATCTCGGCCACCGGAAGGGTTTACGGCCAGTACGAGAAGATCGGCGTTCCCGAGGCGTTGCAGGCCGTCACGATAGGAGGCGCCTACCAACACAAGTGGGACGCCGAGATCGGATCCATCGAGCCGGGCAAGTTCGCCGATTTCGCGGTCCTCGAACAAGACCCGCTCGCGGTGGATCCCAGCGAACTGCGCGACATCGAGATCTGGGGCACCGTCGTGGGTGGGGTGCCTCGGCCCGCACCCGGAAACGCCTAGCGGGTGCCCCGGTGAGCGCACCGGTCCCGGTGACGGTGATCGCCGGCCCGTTGGGGTCGGGCAAGACGACGCTGGTCAACCACATCCTGCGGCGGACGGTCGGTCACCGGATCGCGGTGCTGGTCAACGACTTCGGTGACCTCGACATCGACGCGGCGATGATCGAGTCGGCGGGTGCGGAGACGATCAGCCTGCGCAACGGCTGCATCTGCTGCAGCCTCGGCGACAGCCTGAGCGAGGGGCTGGCCGCATTGCTGCGGTCGGATCAGCCACCCGATCAGATCCTGGTGGAGGCCAGCGGGGTGTCGCTGCCGCGCGGGCTCGTCGGCGCGGTGGGTGGGCCGGGCCTGCGGCTCGACGGCATCGTGGTGATGGTCGATGCGGTGGACGTCACCGTCCGGGCGCGGGATCGCTACGTGGGCGAAGCCGTGCGCGAACAGATCGCCAGCGCCGACATGCTCGTGCTCAACAAGGTCGAGGAGGCCACCGCCGACCAGCGCCGTGCCGCCCGGGCGCTGGTGGGTGCGCTGGCGCCCGCCGTTCCGATGCTGCAGACCGCCGGCGGCGCGGTGCCACTGGATGTACTGCTGGGGCCTTTGCAGCCCCATGGCCGAGACCGGGCGGCGCCGCCGGGCCCGGACGGACACACCGACCTCGACACCGCGAGCTTCGATTCCGACGACCCGGTCGATGCCGAGGCCCTGCAACGCTGGCTCGACGAGCTGCCCGACGGGGTTCTGCGTGCCAAGGGGATGGTGCGGCTGGCCGGCGATCCCACCGCGGTGCGGGTGGTGCAGGTGGTGGGGACCCGCAGACGCCTCACCCGCGCGGATTCCGCGGCGGCGCCGGCCGGAGCTCGGTTGGTGGTGATCGGCGTCCCGGGGTCACTGCACGACGAGCTGTTCGCGCCGCTGGCCGCCCGCTGACCGGCCACCTGCGCCGCTCATGGCCGGGTAGGCGTATTGCCTCACGGCCCGCATTGACGACGGGGCCGCGCCCCACCGGTCAGGTATCCACCTCCATCTCGACCAGCACCCGACGCAGCAGCTTGCCGGTGGCGTTGCGGGGTAGGTCCTCGACGAACACCACGTCGCGGGGCACCTTGTGGCGGGCCAGGTTGTTCTTCACGTACTGCTTGATCTCCTCGGCGTCGCGCCCGGCGCCCCGCTCGGAGACGACGAAGGCGCGCAGGCGTTTACCGAACTCGACGTCGTCGACACCGACGACGGCCACCTCGACGATGTCCTCGCGTTCCTCGAGCAGGTTCTCCACCTCCTGCGGGAAGACGTTCTCACCGCCGGACACGATCATGTCGTCGTCGCGGCCGTCGACGAACAGCAGCCCGTTCTCGTCGAAATGGCCCATGTCGCCGCTGGACATGTAGCCGTCGATGATCTGCTTGGTGCGCCCGTCGGTATACCCCTGAAACGGTGCGCCGTTGCGGATGAAGATCCGCCCGCGCCGGTTCACGCCGTGGATGCGCTGGTCGTTCTCGTCGTAGAGCACCACCTCGCAGGTGATCGGGGCGCGGCCGGCGGTGCCGGGTGCGGCCCGCAACTCGGCGGGGCTGGCGACGGTGGCGACGGCGCACTCGGTGGAGCCGTACATGTTGTAGAGAACGTCGCCGAAGAGGTCCTGGGCCCGGGTGGACAGCTCGGGGCTCAGCGCCGAGCCGGCGATCAGGATCACCTTCAGCGAGGACGTGTCGTATTTGGCCATCACGTCGGGACCCAGCTCGACCATCCGGTGCAGCATCGTTGGCACCGCCACCAGCATGTCGGCCTTGTGCTCGGCGATGAGCTGCAGGGTGCCCTCGGCCTTGAACCGCCGGGCGGTCACGATCTTGTTGCCCAGCGCGGCGCCGACGGTGTAGGTGGCCCAGCCGGTGCTGTGGAAGATCGGCGAGACGATGACGATCGTGCCCTTGCGGGGGAAGGGGATCCGGTCGACGATCTGGGCGGTCGCCAGCGGGGACACGGTGTCGCGCGGTGCCCCCTTGGGCAGCCCGGTGGTGCCGCTGGTGAGGATGACCGAGCCGCCGGGCCTGCTGGGCGCCGGCAGCGGCTCGGTGGAGTTGGTCGCGATGATCTCGTCGAGGGTCTGCGCCCCCTCGGGGAGCGCCGCGTCGGCGTCCACCCAGGTCAGGATGCGGGGTAGGTCGGGGGGCAGCGCGTCGAGCAGCCCGATGAACTCGCTGTCGTGCAGCACCACGGTGACCTTCTCGCGCTCGCAGACCTGGGCGAACTGCGGCTTGGCGAACCCGGTGTTCATCAGCACCATCCGCGCGCCCAGCTTGCCGCACGCGGCCATCGCGATGAGCAGGCCGCGGTGGTCGCGGCACAGCAGCCCGACCACCGAACCCTCCACCACACCCAGGGACCGCAGACCGTGCGCCAGCGCCCAGGACTGGTCGTCGACCTGCCCGTAGGTCAAGGTGCCGCGCTCGTCGGCGACCGCCGGCAGGTCGGGAAACCGGCGCCCGCCCTGGATGGCCATGGTCGCCTGCGGTCCGTAGACCCGGACCAGCTTGGCGCCCCGCAGGGTGCCGGGCAGGTCTGCGACGTCCAGAACACCGGTGTCGAAGAGTCGTTTCGCCGCGCGCCCCGACTCGCTCAGATGCGTCAGCCTCTGTCGAAGAGCGGTCACCAGGTCGGACATCGTGGCCCCCTCAGCATCACGCCTCGATCCACGGTAACAGCCGAGATCGGTCGTGGTGCCGAATCCACGATCCCCCGTTAGGGCAGGTCGCGCCAGTGATTGTCAGCCTTCTTGATGACCGCCGGACACCGCCGCGTCCCCGGCTCGAAGCACGCTCTGCGGGGCGATCGGAGCGAAGCGAAGAGCGGGCCACCAGGCCCGCGCGGTCAGCGTGTCGAGGCCGACAGCAGCCCCGCCAGTTCGTCGAGCGTTTCGGCGGTGAGGTCCGCGTCGGGGTCTTCGGATGCGGGCGCGCCGGAACCGTACTCCAGGGGGCGACGGACGAACGCGGTCTGCAGGCCCGCCGCGCGGGCGCCGTCGAGGTCCCACGGGTGGGCGGCGACCAACATCAGCTCAGCGGGTTTGACCTCCAGCAGCTTCGCGGCGGTCAGATAGGCCTGCGGCGCAGGCTTGTACGCGTTGGCCAGCTCGGCCGACAGCACACAGTCGAAGCGCAGATCGCCGTGGCGTGCCAGGTCGATGAGCAGAGCGATATGGCCGTTGGACAACATCGATATGACATGCGTGCGACGCAGTGATTCCAGCCCACAACGCACATCCGGCCAGGGCTCCAACGTGTGCCATGCGCGTACGAGTTGACTCCGCGCCGACCTGGACAGATCCAGGTCCTTCTCGGCGAGGACTTCGTTGAGCGTCACCATGTGCAGATCGTCGAAGTTGGCCCAGGGCCGTCGGTGCTCGTTGACCTCGGCGAGGATCGGTCGGTACTTTGCGCGCCACGAGTCGGCCAGTGCTGCGGCGTCGGCCGGGGCGCCCGCCTCGGCGAACGCGCGGGCAATGCCGGAACGCCAGTCCACCAGCGTGCCGAAGACGTCAAAAGCGAGTGCCCTGGTGGCCATGATTCAACGGTACCGCCGGCACAACGGGGGCCGAGAGTCACGCGATGGGAATCGCGCCTGACTGCCCCGTGCGCCAACCGTCCCTTCGTGCTCGAGCAGCCCAAGAACGTGTGATCACCGCGGTAAGTAAGCATCTAACCCCGCTGCGCCGCAACGGGGTCCAGACCCACCAACTCGGCGAGCTGCTCCGGCGAATACTGCCCGGTTCCCTGACCGTCGCGCGAGGCGGCACGCGCAGCACGGGTCAACGCGGCGTTGACCGGCGCCGCGATGCCGTGCCGGTGCGCGAGTCGCACGATCTCGCCGTTGAGGTAGTCGGTCTCGACGTTGCCGGTGTTGCGGCTCAGCGACTGGGAGGTGGAGTTATTCGGTGCGTCCTCGAACCCGGGCACCGGGCGCGGGTGCGGTCCGTCGGAGCGGACGGCGTCCGACGTCTCGAACGGCACGAAGTCGATCCCCGCGCGGCGCAGCACGTCGCTGCCCTCGGCGATCGCCGCGCCCACCACCTGGCCCACGTCGGCGTCGCGCCGCGCCAGGGCGTCGATGGCGTTCCCCAGGTTCATCAGCAGCTTGTTGTACTTCCACGGCGCGACGTCCCCGGGTGTGCGCACCCCGATCCCCGCCGCCGTCCACGTCGCGGCCAGCTCGGCCAGGAACTCGCCGTCGGCCGCGGTGTGGATCGAGGCCGGCCAGCGCGCAATGTGGAACTGGCCCACAACCGGCCACGACCGCACGATCACCTCACCGGGGTCCAGGTGGACCGCGGGGCACCAGACGCAGACACCGAACACCCGCGCGAAGTACCGCAGTGCCTTCTCCTCGGCGACCACGCCGTTGAGTGCGGTCAGTACGGGCAGGCGTTCGCCGGCGGTGGTCACCGTGCCATCCGGGAGATGCACCGGGTGATCGACCCACTGCTCCAGTGCGGCGTCGAGTTGTTGGGTCTTGGTGGCGAATACCAACACGTCACGGTCGGTCAGGCGCAGATCCTCCGGGCTGGACACCGTCTGGATGGGTGCGCGGAAGGTGCCGTCCGGGGTGCGCAGGGTCAGCCCGTCAGCGGCCAGGGCCTCGGCGTTTCGGCCCCGCGCCACCAGCACCACGCGCACGCCGGCGCGCGCCAACACCCCGCCCAGACAGCCGCCGATTGCGCCGGCGCCGATCACCACGTATCGGTAGTCGTTTCCGGTAGGCACCCGCCGCTCCTTCCGTTGAGTCACGACGTGCAACCGGGGTGACAGTGCGGCGCATTCCTGGCTGCGGGCGTTCCCAGGTGTCTCACAGCACCAGATCGGCCAGCCGGTTCACCTCGTCCAGGTACGGCCAACGTCGGCTCGGATCCTGAATTTTTCGGCCCCAGCCCCGTGTCCTCGGCGTGCCAGGCCCGCGATCAGGGCCGCGTCGGGGGATGATACTCATGTGGCTGTTGATACGAATGTGACTCGCGAAAAGGCGGCGGTCGAGGCTCCCGACGGGCAGACCGACGCGTCCACCGCTGCCGAGCCCCAGGTTGCCCCGCCGCCGGTGCAACCGGCCGCGGCGGCGGATGCAGCGGCGGCGCCCGCACCTGCGTCGCCACAGCAGAAGGTGTGGACCATGCCGAAGTCGCCGATCACCCGTCGGCACGCCGACGAGGCGGGTCGTCTTGCGCGCATCGCGGTGGCGGGCCTGGGCAAGGCGGTGACGGTCGTCTCCGGCTTCGTCGCCGAGGTGGCCCGGTACACGGCCCGCGGCATCGTCGCGGCCTGGCGCACCGTCGAGGATGTTCCGCCGGCGGTGAAACTGTTCGTGGCCGCGGGTGTCCTCATGCTCGTCGGTGTCGTCGGTGCGATCTCGCTGGAGAATTCCTGGGGTTTGACCTGCATAGTCGTGGTGATCCCGGTGTGTGCCAGCATTCTGGGAGCCCTCGGGCACCGCTGGTATAGCGGGCAGGGCGCCGGCGCGGCCCGGCCGGCGGCGACGTCACCGGCCAACGCATCCGAACCGGCCCCTTCGGAGCTGGCGCGGTCGGTGCACTACGTCGACAAGAAACTCGCGCTGGCCCTCGGCTCCTTCGGGACCGAGCATCACCAGCAGGCGATGATCGCCCTGTTCCAGGCCAAGACCGCCGTCGAGCTCACGCTGGGAACCGAACAGGACACCGCCGAGGCGATCGACCTGCCGCTAACCACCGCTGAGTACAGCCCGCGGCCGCGGATCCGCGCAGGATCCACATCGATGCTGCGGGAAAGTAATTCGCTGGCGGCCTCGTGACCGCTGAGACCATCACCGGGCAGGTCGCGCTCATCGAGGACGACTACACCCTGGTGATCAACAGGGGCGCCGAAGCCGGGGTGGCGACGGGCATGGTCTTCGCCGTCAGCTCGCCCACGGGCCCGGTGATCACCGATCCCGAATCCGGCCTGGAACTGGGCCGGCTGAACCGCGACAAGCTGCTGGTGCGGGTGTTCGACGTGCACCGGTTGTTCGCCCGCGCGCACACTTTCGTCGTGACCGACGACTTCTACGGTCTGCACCGGATCGCCTTCGTGGCCCCGCCCGAAGACGACCCGGTCACCGTCGATGTGGGTGACGCCGTCGAACTGGTCCGACGCGAACCGGGCACGGGTGTGGCCGAGGCCACCGGCACGTAACGATAGTCAGGAGTCGGTCAGGCTGCGGCGCAGGGGATTCACCACAGCGGCGCACGGGACGAACAGCGGAACCGGGTCAGCCGGTGCCGCTCAGCTGAAATGTGATTTGTAGATCTGCCCGTGGATCCCCACGGTCTTGTCCACCACCTGTGACACGCAGAAGTCCCCCGCCGCCGACAGGTAGGCGTAGGCAGTGGCGCGGTCCATCCCGCGGTCGGTCTCCAGGTAGTCCAGCGCGTTGACCACCGCGCGCCGCATCGCGATGTCGAGGTCGCTGACCTGGCCGTCGCGGGCGCTGTCGGGGTCGGACAGGCCGATGGGCACCCAGGCGTCGGCGGTTTCGGCGAACGGATAGTGATATGCCACCGATGGTGCGTCCCCGGATCCCGGCTTGCAGACCGTGAGCCGGAACGTGCCGCGCAACGATCCCTCCATGGCGGTCAGCGCGACTTCACCGTTGCCCATCGCCATGTGCGGATCACCGGTGTAGAACAGTGCCCCTTCGGCGAAGACGGGCAGGTAGAACGTCGAACCCTCGCCGAGCAACCGGATGTCGATGTTGCCGCCGCCCAGCGTGGGTGGCACCGAGTTGGATGTCGGTGCGGTCACCTCGTGATCCTGGGAGAACGCCACCCCCATCATGCCCATGAAGGTCTGCAGCGGAAACCGGACCTCGGCATCGCCGTAGCGCATCACGCCCTGGCCGTCCTCGACGGCGGTGAATGTCGACACGTTGTTATAGGACATCGGGTCGTGGGTGTCGCGGCCGTCGGTGGCGACCGGGGGCATCACCTCGGACAGCGCGATACCGGCGGGCGCCCCACCGTCGGCGGTACGGGCCAGCGCGCCCTTGCCGTGCCGGCTGGAGACCACGCCGTAGGGCACCCGCGGGACCGCGCTGAGCGTCTCGATCTTCAGGACGTCCCCGGGTTGGGCCCCTTCGACGAACACCGGACCGGTGACGACGTGCGGGCCGTCCTTGTCGAAATCCCTTGGCGTAACGCTGTAGTCGGTAGCCACACCGATGGCGTCCTCGAGCACCGCGCTCTCCTTGACGCCGTGGCCGCCGAAGTAGCTGATCGGGTCACGTCCCTGGTCCTCCAGGATGCCCTCATGGGAGACGGTGTCGACAGTGATCGTGGACCCGGACGGAACCTGCATGACGGCACTGGCGTGCACGTTGGGGACATAGCCCCACAGCACCTGATCCGGAGTGGACGGCAGATAGTGGTCGCCGGGGATGTCGCCCTGCTGCGGTTGCAGGATCGCCGCGCCCTCGGCCAGGGCCGCGGAGCCCGTCGTGGTGCCGCTCGGTGAGGGCGAGCTCTGGTGAGAGCAGGCGACGGCGGCTCCGGCGCCCGCTCCCACGACGGCGACTGCGCGAACGAAATCGCGTCGGCCTATCCCCGCGGCGATGGTGCGGGCGGCGGTGTGTCCCAACGAGTGGTTCATGGTGACTTCTTCCCTTGTCGATCACCCGACCGTACGGAGGCCGTGTTGCCGCGACGTTGCTGGCGCGTGACTTGGGCATGCGACGTCCGGAATGTGATCGGCGATTCGGGTGCCGCGTTACGACCGCATGAATATGTTTGCAGTACTGCTGTTCTGGCTACCAGTGAGGGAAAGGGTCCCGTGGCCTGCCCTGCGGGACGAGGCGGCAATGTGCCGCCGGGCAATCACCGCTCCATGGTTGCCAGCACCCGGTTGTCGGCGTCGACGACATTGAGCTTGCGCAGCTTGGGCATCGGAATCGAGGTCGCCCCTTCGACGATGCCCACGCCGTCGGAGGTGGCCGACCAACTGGCTGCGGGATGCATCCGCCCGTCGTCGTCCATCGTCCGCAGGGTGAACACGCCGTCGGGCGGAAGCTTCTTGAGATCAAGAGAAATGGCGGTACCCCATGGCCTGGGCGTCAACGTCACCATACCGGTGACGTCGGCGGCCTCCGGGTGCATGGCGAACGTGCCGGATCCCGGCGGCAGTTGCTCACCGCCGGGGATGGCCAGGACACCGATGACCACGGCGGCCGCGGCGGCCACCACGGCGGAGGCCACACTTCCGACCAGGATGCGCCGCTTGCGACGTCGACCGGCGCGTCGCGCCGCGACCGCCTTGCGCAACATCGACACATCGGTGTCGGAAGGCCTCGGGTCGGACTCCAGATCTGCGGGGTCAGCCTTGCTCAGCAGCGCGGGCAAGGGCGCGAAATCGGCGGCTTCGGCCCGGCACTGCACGCACCCCTCGAGATGGGCCTCGAATCTTCTGCGGTCCTCCGCGTCGAGGCCGCCGAGGATGTAGGGCCCCAGCAGGATGTGCGGCTCGTCGCTCACAACAACCCCATTTCGTCGAAGACCGCCCGCAGTGCCCGCAGGGCGTAGTAGCTCCGGGATTTCACCGTGCCGACCGCGATGTCAAGGCGTTCGGCAGCCTCGGCGACGGTGAGGTCATCAAAATACAGCGCTTTGATCACCTGACGGTGCTCGGGTGAAAGCCGACGCAACGAGTCGCCGATCAGGATTCGCTCCAGCGACTTGTTGACGGTGTCTGCGGTCGGCGCGGTGAGGTCGGTGTCGGCCATGACCTCACCGCGCCGGGACTGCAGACGCCACTGGTCGACCATCAGGTTGTGGGCGGTGGTGAACAGAAACGACCGCGGGTTGCCGTTGTCCATGTCGATGCGATCGATGTTGCGCCATGCCCGGACGAACGTCTCCTGCACGATCTCGTCGCGCGTCTGGGGGTCGGAGATGTGTCCGGCCACGAACCGCCACACCTCATCGGCGTGGGCGGAATGCAGTGTGGTCAGCAGTTGGTCGTCGAGTCCCCGATCGGCCCGCTTGGCCGAGGATTGGTGACGCGGGCGCAAGGGCATGGGTCAATACCGGGGTGTGCCGTCGGCAAGCACGACACCCCACCTGTAGTCACCGAGTTTCTTGCCCACGCCATTATGTTGCCCCGGGGCAGTGTCCTGGACAAACGTATACAGCGGATGGGAGTCCAACGTCAGTTGCCGCACCCCGTCCTGGCGGACGATCGTGCCGAGTGGTGCCCCGATGCCGTTCGCGGACTCGGGCACCGTGTCGGGGGCGGCCACGATCGGCCAATTCTTCAGGCACGGGCCCAGGCAGCCGCTCACCGCGCCGGAGTCCCCTTCGAAGGCATACACGGTCATACCGTCCGCCGCGACGACAATGTCGCCCAGGTTGTCGACCTCCTCTGCCCGAATCGGCGCTCCGCTCGCGTCGGCGCGGGCGGCCTGACCGCACGCGGCCAGCGTCGTCGTCAACGCGGCAGCGGCCAGTGCACATCCAAGGGTTCTGCTGATATGTGTATTCACACTGGTATCTACGATGACGCTAGGCATTCGGTTCACCTTGGGCGCTGGAACTTTCGGCACGACCGAACGTCATCCGGCCCAGCATGCCGTCACGCAGTGTCACGGTGTGCAGTAGCACCGCAGAGACATGCGCGGCGATCAACACGACCAGCGCATAGGCCAGCAGCGAATGCGCATCGCGCAGCGGGCCGTACAGCGCCGCATCAACCGGAGCGATCGCCGGCAGCCGCCACGCGTCGAACAGCACCACGGGCACCCCGCTGGCCGACAACATCGCCCAGCCCACGAGCGGTTGGGCGAGGATCAGCGTATAGAGGGCCACCTCCGAGGCCGCCACCGCGAGCCGTTCGGCACCCCCTACGGTGGCGGGCAGAGCGGGTGCCCGGTGGGTGACGCGGTTGATGACGCGGACCACGAACACGACGAACACCGATGCGCCCAGCGCCATGTGTACGCCGAGGAGCACGGCGTAGTTACCCAGCGAGTTGGCCAGGACGAACCCGACAAGCAGGGTGGTGAACACCAGCACGGCGGCCACCCAGTGCAGCACCCGCGTGCCCGCAGTGAACCGTGACACCCTGACTCGGGTCGCCGTGCTCACGGCGTCACCTCGTCGCTGTCGATTGCCGGAGGCGCGCCGGCGACGCCGGCCCGGCGGCGGAACGAGGCCGCATATACCGCCGAACGGGCCGGCAGCAACGGATCCTCGGAAGCTTCGATGCCCTCGGGCAGAACCATCGGATCAAAGTTGATGTCCCTGGCATTGCCGGGCATCTCGGTCTCCACGCGTTCGAGCACCACGGTCCCGGCCTCCACGACACGGCGCTGGGGTGGCCACGCGACAGTGGCGTCGCCCAGGTCGTCCCCGGGTTCACCCACCGTGATCAGCATCCGCCACCGGACCGGGCCCGACCGGATGTCGCGGACCACCTGGTCGAACAACCGATCGGGGCCCGACGGTGTGGGCCTCGGGGGGCGGGACTCCCGCGTAGGCACCAGCGACCAGCGCACCGGGGTGCGCTCGCCGGAATCGTCGACGAAGAGGAACGTGTTGAGCCCGCGGAAGGTGCTATCGGCGAAACCGGAGGTGGGCGGGTGCTCCTTGACCACCTTCATCGCCCGCGCCGTTTCCGGGTGGTCCGCGAGGAACTTGGCCATCGCCGCGGGATCGGGCCTGCCCGTGTTCGGGTCCGGTTTGGACGCCAACAACCGGTCGTAGAAACCCTGCGGCGAATTATCGAGGAACACAGGGAGGTTCAGCATGGCCGTACGCCACTGGCCAGGATGGGGATAGCCGATCGCCAGCCCGAGCCCGCGTGCGGCGCCCGGGGTGTCCGCGGCATGGGGGTCGCCGCCGGCCAGCGAGAAGCGACCCACCAACGGGGTCCGCCCCGTCCGGAAGAGGGCCGCCGTGCTCAGCTCCGCGGCCGCGCCGTTGGCGTCGAAGTAGCCGCTTACCGCAACGCCCTTGGCGTGGTTGAGCCGATAGCCGGGATGGCGGCCGTAGACGTGCCGGAAAGCATCGACGAAGGTCTGCGGAACAAGCCGGCCACCCGAGCCGAGTGGGCCCCGGGCATACAACACCGCCCCGATGTCGACGGCGAGGAAGCCGCCCACTGCGGCCATGCCGAGAAGGGCGCCGCGACGAGTCACCGGCGCATCAATCCAGGACGGGGGAGGAAACCCTGTTCGTCGTTTCACGCATCCACCTTTTCGCGCACTGTGCTGGACCTTGCCGGGGCGTGAGCCCGTTCGTGTACGACACAGGTGCGCCGACCGGTTCGATCCCCGCGCAAGATGTGAGCGAGGTCACGTTGGGTGGGGTACCGTCCCTGTCGGGTGCCGAGCGGTCAGCCGATGCCGGTGGGTGGCATTGCTGAGGGCGCTCGGTGGTGCTCGCCGGAACCTTCGAGATCGACTCCGGCGCAGTGGGTTACGACTCCGGACGTCGCGTGGGTCCGAGATCAGGCCGTGGTGGTGGCTGTGATGGTCCTGACGGTGGTGACGTCCTGGTCGCCGACGCGGGTCGAGGTCGTCAGATACGGCGTGCCGTCGGCGCCGATGGTCACGGCGTAGACGATGTCGTCGGCCGTCACGTCGAGGACCTTCGTCGCTCCCGACGCGTTGATCGCCCAGACTCCGCCGTCTTCGCCCTCGAACGTGGCATAGGCGGTGCCGTCGGGGGCGAACACCAGGGGCTCGTCGAGAAGTCCCAGCGTGCGGTATTGCTCGCGGCGTGGCACCAGGCCGGCGTCCACGTCCAACGACGCAACGGTGTTGCCGTCCCGGTCGAAGGCCAGAATGTGATAGGTCGGCGCGGCGACGCTGCCCTCCTGGGTGACGAGATAGCCCGTTCCGTCGGGCCCGAATTCGATGGAGTTATGGCCCCCCACCACCGTGCCCGGCAACGTCGCGGTCACCGCGCCGGTCTCCACCGCGACCACCGCGGCGCCGGTGGTCTTGTAGCTCTCGTCCACCGTCTGGATCAGCTGGTAGGTGTTCCCGTCGGGGTCGAAGCTGACCGGCTCCCGAATCGTGGACCCCTCGGGCATGGTGAGGGTATCGGTCACGGTCCCGTCGGGGGTCACCACCGCCAGGTAGTACCGGTCGTCGACGTAGTAGGGCATGTAGGCGTTGGGATCCGGGGTGCCGTAGTCGCTGACCGGCCATGAGCCCATCGAGTAGACGTCACCCGGCAGCGGCACGACGGTGGTGTCACCGTCGCTATTGATGAACACCACACTGTCGGTGGGCGTGCCGCTGCTGTTGTTCACCGCCAGATAGACCGTCCCGTCGGGGGTGACCCGCAGCGGGGTGTTCTCGCTGCCGTTGAGCAGGACCGTCGTCGCATCCGTCGCGGTGACGTGTGAAACCCAGTCCTGGTGGGCGAGGTAGTTGTAGGTGAGGAAATAGACCCCGTCCCCGGCGGAGATCAGGGAGTCGCGGGTGATGCCGGGAACGTCGTGGGCGGTGCTGAAGATCCCCTTGTAGCTGAACACGCGGGTGGTCGTGTAGTCGCCCCGTTGCGGGCTGATGGCGAAGTAGGCGCGCCCGTCGCCGCCGATCACCGGCTCGACGGCATCGGCCGAACCCATTGGCAGCGGAATGGTTCTCGACAGCCCGTGCGGTCCGACCGCGAGCATCGCTGAGGTGCCGAGGAACGAGGTGTACTTCAGCATGTAGGCGCTGCCGTCCGGCCCCACGACCGGGGCGCCCGGAGCGATGAGGGCGGAGTACGCCCGCGCGGTGTTGAACTTCGAGACCCGCACGAGCCGGTAGCCGAGCCCGCCCCACAGCCCGGCCGCCGATTGTCGGGTCTGGAGGAACGTGGTGCCGTTGGGCGCCACCGACAACTGGGAGACCGGCTCGCCGCTGACCGAGCGCACCCTGTGCACCCGGCCGCGGTCGTTGACCACCGAGATGATGGTCCGGTTCAGCGACCGCACGTAGGTGGCGACCACGAGGCTGCCGTCGGGCCGGGTCACGGGCAGCGTGGTGGTTGCGGCGCCCCTGATGTCACGGGTGGTGAGCACCTGCCCGTCTGCGCCGATGATGCTGACCCTCGTCGTACCGGTCGCCAGGCCATCCGAATCCACATCCGTGGTGACCTGGTAGACGGTTCCGTCGGCGCCCACGACGGTCGGGGTGGTGGCCGTACCCGGGATCGATGTGGCGTCGGTGTCCGCCGCCGCGGCCGAGTCGGACTGCTGGCTGACGTCGGCCGTCGCCGTGGTCGCGGTCCCGGTCTTGTCCGGGCCGAACTGGCGCCGCACGTAGGCCAGCGCGAGCGCCCACAGCGGCGAGTCGACCGGGGTGTCGGGAGCATCGCTCGTGCGTGACGAGGGAGGCGGGGAGGACAGGGTCCGCACCGTCGCGGTCGGTGTGGCCTCGGGCGTCTCGGTGGCGGTATTCGGCTCGGAATTGGTCTCGGTGTCGGGCTGGGTATTCGGCTCGGAATTAGTCTCGGAGTCGGGCCCGGTGCCGGACTCGGTGTCCTTCGTGTCGGGTTCGGCGTCTTGTCCCGCCGCGCCGGACACGGGTGAAGCGTCGGCCGGGTCGGCCTTCTCCGGTTGGCCCGTGGGCTGGCTCTTCGGCCGGCTCGCCTGCTTCGTCTTCGGCTGCTTCGTGGGGGGCTCGGAGGATTCGTCGGCAGACCGATCATCGGCGGGTTTCTGCGTGGAATCGGGCCCGGTGTCACCGGAATCGGAAGCATCCGAGCGTTTGTCCGGCGCCGAGGTGGACGCGTCGTCGGTGTCGCTTCGGGAGTCGTGTCGACGCCGGTTCAGCGGTCGAGAGCCCGTCGCCGCATCGTCATCCCCGCCGGAGGCGCGCGAACGGTCGGCTCGATCCGACGCCGAGGTGTGGGAGGATCCGGCGCCCCGCCGCGCCGACGCGCCGGGGGAGCTCGAGTGCCGGGTCTTCGTGTGCCCGGCGGCCCGTGCGGCGCCCCGCTCCGAGGACTTCGCCGACGTCGTGTCGCCGGGCTGGGCCCATGCCTGTGGGGGCACCGCGGCCACCGCCGCCCCGATCCCGAGTGCCACGGCCAGTGCGCCGACGCGGCCGACGTACTTCTCCATTCCCACCACGCCTACCTCCCCGTTGAGCTCCCAGCAACGTACGGGCCGAGGCGGTGGAATGGCAATAGGGGAATGCCCTTGTCTGTCCGAACGACGAGGGTTTGGGGCAAGTTTCCTGGCCTGCATCGTGTGTGGGCCTCGCGGTGGCCGTGTGGGCCCGGGTGAGGCCGGTCCGCCGATCCAGTGAACTGACGGTCTTCGCGCAGTTTGGGCAACGCGGGCGTCGGCAGATCCTCCGGCCGGTCGCGGCGGTCAGCCCGAGCAGTCCAGCGACACGGTGACGGTGCGCCGCTCGACCACGTGCACCACGTCGCCGCCGCGTCGCACGAGGCGGGTGTGATCCTTGGGGTTGCGCACGTTGGTGACCAGGCATCGGTTCAGCGGAGCGTTGCCCAGCCGGTCGACGTTGACGTCGAACCCCTGCGCCTCCAGCGTCGCGATGGTCACCGCGGCCGACTCCGCGGCGTGCGCGACCGCCGCGGGAGCGGCGAGCCCCATGCCCGATGCGGTTATTCCACTCAGTAGCAACAACATTGCACGCATGGCCGTGCCTCTCTGTTCGGTGTGACTGTCATCTGGTTCGACGGGACAGCGGACCGAAAGGTTCAACGGGAAGCGTGAGCGGCCACTTTGGCGGGAACCGAGTCCGACACCCTCACGAAGAGCGCACCGGAGGCCGGGCGTGGAGGTTCCGTTCTGACGGGTGCGTAAACCGGACCCGAAACGGGTAGTCGTACGCGACCTCGGTGACACTCGACGGAAGGCCTGTGGCGATGAGTCTCTTACTTGACAGCCGGCGGATGGCCATCTGTCCAGCGTGCGGGTATCCGTCCTCGGGTGGATCGCTGTGCGCCATTTGCCAGCCGGCGATGGACGGGTTCTTCACCTCCCCGTTCCTCGCGGGCCGATCGCCCCGCACGCCGGCCGACGTGCCCGCGGGCGGATAGCGCGACGGCGGCCACCGTGCGAGAAGGAGTGGACGCCGGCGTTGAACGTCGCGGTCCCGGGCCGAGCGCGCCAGGGAACAGACGGGGGACCAGGCGGGGGAATATTTCGGGGGCGGCGGCGTTGGGTCGTGCGTGACCGAGCAACCGAAGCTGAGCCCCACCGACTGGGTCCGTGAGCAGACCGAACGCATCCTGGCGCAGGGCAGCACCGACGGCGTGGAGGTCCTGGACCGTCCGATCGTGCTGTTCACCACCACCGGCGCCAAGTCCGGCGCGAAGCGCTACGTCCCCCTCATGCGTGTGGAGGAGAGCGGCCGCTACGCCATGGTCGCCTCCAAGGGCGGTGACCCCAAGCATCCGTCCTGGTACCACAACGTCAAGGTCAATCCGACGGTCACGGTCCAGGATGGTGACAAGGTCGCCACCATGACCGCCCGCGAGATCCACGGTGACGAGCGCGCGCACTGGTGGAAGCTGGCCGTCGAGGCCTACCCGCCCTACGCGGAGTACCAGACCAAGACCGACCGCCTGATCCCGGTCTTCATCGTCGAATAGCGGCCATATCAGAACAGCGCTGTCCAATAAGCGCTGTCGAATAGTGACGCGGTACGTCGCGGCGGGGATTCCCGCGCAACGCGACGGTCGGTGCCCGGGCACCTCGCGGTCTGCGCGAGATGTCCGGGCGGTCGGTTGTCGGTCAGTTCTGCCGGTCAGACG
This sequence comes from Mycolicibacterium palauense, assembly GCF_002592005.1. Taxonomy (GTDB): domain Bacteria; phylum Actinomycetota; class Actinomycetes; order Mycobacteriales; family Mycobacteriaceae; genus Mycobacterium; species Mycobacterium palauense. The sequence continues at coordinate 24,885 of NZ_NVQF01000022.1, forward strand.
CGCGTAGCGCGTGGTCGGCAGTGCGGACCAGGTTGCGGTTGAACTGGTACTGGGCGGTGACGAGCTTGTCCGCCAGTTCGATCGCGGCGTCGACGAGCTTGGAGCGCAGCGGCTGAAGGGCCTCCGGTACCGCCTCGTTGACCGTGTCACGGAAGCGCCGCAGCGCTTCTGTGGTGGCGTCCTGCCCCAGCTTGGCCGAGTCGCGCACCTCGTCGAGCAGTTCGACGGGCTGTGACGGAGCAGACGGCCTTTCGGATACCTCGGTCATGTCAAATCCTTTCAGAGAGTGACACTTTCCGATTTCAGACTAGGAGGGTCGGGGGCGTGTCCGCCATGGCCGAAGTGCCCTGGGCTCGCGGAAAAGGTCGTCATTGATCGTTGGTGGGCGCGCCGCGGGTCCACCCGGACGGCTCAGTACACACCCTCGTAGACCGGCGCCCCCTCGAAGGAGGCGGCGGGAGCCACCTCGCTGACCGAGTCGCCCACCTGCCCGGGCGGTCCGGGCACCCGGACGGCGGTGTCGCGTTCGAGGTTGTTGGGGATGAACATCCCCCTGCTCACGTGATTCATCACCACCTGACCCCGCTGACCGTACGGGACCGGCTCACCCGATTCCGGGTCGACCACCCAGAACACCGCATACGGCGAGCGTGGATCGAACACGAACGGATCCGCGTGGCCGGATCGGGCGCGGGTGACGGCCTGCGAGAGAATCATCGTGCTGCCGAACGCCATCGTGATCGAGGCCTCGCAGAAGATCCCGCGCAGCAGATCCAGTGTGTCCAGGTCGACGTGGGCGCCGCTGAGCAGGATGTAGCGCACCTTGGCGTTGACCAGGTCGACGAGGGCGTCATCCTCGGCGATGGCCTCCAACAGGGGCGGCGTGCAGTGCAGGTTGGCCACGTCCTGGCTGGTCAGGATGAACCGGGCCTGGCCGATGACATGCTCGACGTAGGCCGGGATCTGCTCGCCGCCACCGCGGGCGGCGAGCGTCTTGACCCACCGCGGATCCAGATCGATCGCGTGGAAGATCGACCCGAGACGCCCGGCCACCATCCGGGAGAAGAAGCCCACGCCGTGCGGACCGCTGGGCATCATGCACAGAAACCCGCGACCCGCTACGAATCCGCCCGACGCGAAGTCCTCGGTCTGCCAGCGGATCACCTGCTCGACCCAGTCCGGCAGTTGCACGGTGCGTTTGGGTGCCCCGGTGGTCCCCCCGGATTCGAAGATCTGCGGCAGCGCCGTGCCCGGGTATCCGGCCGGGATCAACTCCTCGACCGGTGCGTCCCGCAGCGCGCCGAGCAGGTTGGGGAACCGGCGCAGATCGTCGAAGGTCGTGATGTCGGTCAGCGGGTCGAAGTCGAGATCACCCGCGGCGCGCAGCCAGAACCGTGACCCGGTGTCGGCGCCGAAATGCCAGGCCATTGCGGTGCGCAGGTAGGCGTCCGGATCGAGGACCGCGGCCGCCCTGGGCACGTCCAACAGCGAGAAATCCACCTCAACCCCTTCCGTCAGGCCCATGTCTTCCCTCGTCGCCCCGGGCGCGGTCAGCCACCGAGAAAACCCTTGTTACGCATCAGGAAATCCGCGAGGAAGCCGTCGTGGGGGATCTGCGGCGCCTGGTAGTAGGTCGGGTGGGTGCCGCGGTACAGATTGGTCACCGTCGGTTCCGCGATCAACGCGTCGACGAGGTCGTCGTACTCGGTGTGGACGCCCAGGACCAGGGAACGGCGCAGCGGCGCGACACCGTCGTCCCGCGACCACGGCGACACCCACACGCACGGGAACCCCAGCTCGACGTTGAGCCTGTCCGGGTCGGGACGGTCGAGGAGGTGGACCGCCGGGCGCAGCGCCGCCGACCCGTCACCGAGGTCGGCAACGACCTGCCCGGCGCCCAGCAGCTCCTCGGCGCCGGTGGCCCGCCGTGCCAGGAATCCCGCCAGCGCCCGCGCGCTGGCCAGCGGTTGAGTCGGCAGGACCGCCCGCTCGTCGTGGGCGGGCGCCGGCTCCAGCGCACCCAGGCGCTCGGCGATCGCGTGGGCCAGCGGCGCCGGGTCGCCCTCGTAGAGCACCGCGGTCGTGTTCACGCATCCCGTGCCGCCCTGGCCGCTGACCGAGTCGACGATCATGTCGAGGTGGCGGTGCCAGTCCTGTTCGGCGGTGAGCAGGATCTTCGTCCGCCCAGGTCCGTTGGGAAACACCGTCGCGGACGCGGCGTACCTGTCGACGACATCCTGGCCGCCGTAGACCATGGCCAGGTCGGCGCGGCCGACGAGTTCGTCGACGCCGGTGTGGTCGGTGGGCAGATACAGCACGTCCTCGGCGCGGAAACCGGCGCCGCGCAACGCCGCGACGACACGGTGTCCGGTGAACGGTTCGCGCCGGGACGGGCGGACGGCCACCCGGTATCCCAGCGCCAGAGCCTGCGGCCACGTCCCGTGGATGCCGGGGGTGTTCCCGGAGGCGTTGACCGCGAACACTTCTGCGCGCCGCGTCCACACCGCGCCGCCCTGCCCGGGCCGCTGGCGGCGCCAGTCGGTCACCGAACCCGAGGGTCGCGCCGGGGCGGCGGCGGTCATGGCCGATGCGAGCGCGTCGGCGACACCGTGGGCGGCGGCGCGGGTCACGGCGATCGGCAGCCCCGAGACCCGGGTGGCCGCCAGGACGTACCGCTCGAAGTCCAGGCCTCCGATCGTCGCGTCGACGAACGCGGCGGCCGCGGCCGACAGTGCGGTTGCGCGTTGCGCGGGCGGCAGCGGCGCGACACGGCGCTGCGCGGCCAGGCCACGACGGATGTAGAGCGGGGGCACCACGCTCATCTCGACGGCGGCGGAGCCGGTGACATCGCGGAGGACCTCGCGGGTGCGGGTGCGGTACTCGCCGTCGGGACCCAGTGCGTCGAGGGCGACGAGATCCGCGGCGACAGTGGACATCGGACCGCTCACCGGCGGCCACCGCGTGACGCGGCCGCGGCGTCGTCCCGAGTTCTGCCGGCGATAGCGATGGCCGCAGCCTAGTGGGCCCCGGTAACGCCCGGGCGCATGGCGGGTGAACGATTCTGCCCGGCGCGGCCTCCGGCGACGGCCGCCGGCCCGGGGTCACCCGGCGGCGGTGTCGAGCTGCCGGCGACTGGGGGACAGCGCCACCGCGGCCCCGGCGGCGATCAGGTTCAACGCCAGCAGAGCGGCCAGCGGCTCGATGATCGCCGCCCGCTGGGCGAGCGCGCCCAGCGCCGCACCCACCAGCGAGGACACCGCCGCGATCAGCAGGGCCCCGAATCCCAGCAGGGTCGCCCGGTGCCGGTCGGCGGCATGCGCGCCGACCCAGATCAGCCCGGCGCTGAAGATGGCCTGGTTGGCGACGGTGGCCAGCACGAAGACGATCGAATAGACCCAGACGTGGTTCCATTCCTGGCGGACCTCGATGACGACGCAGATCAGCGCCGCCGCCGCTCCCAGCAGGCCGCTGAGGACGAACATCGCCCGCACGCCCGCCCGGCGGCTCACCCAGCGCCAGAACACCGCACCAAGCACCAGGCCCACACTGGACGAGATGATCAGCACGTGCAGGCATCCGGCGGTGTTGGAGTGATTGACCGACGCGTGCACGCTGTAGAACGGGGTGCCGAGGCTGACCGGCACGAACAACACCATGATCGCGGCGTAGTAGCGGAACCAGCGCTGCGACCGCGCGGCCGCCAGGCCCTCGCGGTAGGTGTCGGCGAAGGTCACGCGCTGCCGGCGACCGACCCCGGTGACCGGCCCGATGAACACGGCCAGCAGCGCGGCCGCGGCCAGGCAGCCCGCGCCCAGCCAGAGCAGGTCCAGCTGGCTGTTGCGCGGGTCGCGCTGCGCCAGATACGGCACCAGTAGAAGCGTGATCCCGACGGTCATGATCGCGCCGAGCGCGCCCTGCACCAGCACCAGATCGCGGCGACGATCCTCGGACAGCTTGCTCGAGATCACCTCGGAAAAAGCCACTTTGGACAGGCCGGAGACGAGGCCCGCCGCCAGCGAGGCCGCCAGGAAGACGGCCGCGACGAGAAGACCGGTGCGCGCCGAGATACCGCTGAGTGCGACGAAGACCGCCATCGCGCCGGTCGAGCCGGCGATGACGGCGTGCAGGTTGGCGTGGCTGCGCCGCAACACATACGGCGACAGGGAGTTGCCCACGACCACGCCGACGCTGTAGGCCGCATACACCAGCCCCGCCACCCACAGCAGGTCGAACTGCGCGGCGATGAAGGGCAGCACGACCGAGACGTTGGCGAGCTGCAAACCCGTGATGTACAGCGTGCCCTGGGACAGGAACACCCGGTAGCGGCCCCGTTCGGCCGAGGTGTCCGCCGCGTTGCCGCTCACTGTGTCATTCCGGCGTCATTCCGGTGTCACTCCGGCGTCATTTCTGGTGTCACTCCCGGTCACTCACGCCCAGGACCGTCATCGGTCGCCATCCGTTGTCGTGGCGCGACGTTACTCCGCACCGGCGATTTCGACAGTGCACCCGGTCGCACCCGGTCGCGTCCACTATCCACAGTGGTTCCACCTTTCCAAAGTGGTTCCACAAGGAAACCTTCGGACTTTCTCAGTGACGGTCAGCACAGTGGTGTGATGACCGCATTACTCGAATCACCGCCCCGCACGGTCGCCACGGCGCCGCTCGGTAGGTGGCGTCGCGGGTGGTGGCGAAGCGCACCGACGGCCAGGGCGGCGTTGGCCGCGGTGTTCCTGGCCATCCTGTTCGGAACGATCTATGCCAGTGCGGAGCTGGCGCACACCGTGGCCTCCACGGTCGCCTTCGCGACCGCGATCACCCTGATCGCCGCCGCGGTGGCCGGGTGGGAGCGCGTGGTCGTCACCGCGCAGGACGCCGGACTGGTCGGAGCCGCCGCACGGGAACGTCGGGCCGGCCGCCGCGACACCCGCTGACCACCGGAGCGTCGCTCAGGCGGACACGGCGCCCTTCCGCGACAGGGGGCCCGACAGCGGCCTGACGTGGACGCGGGCCCCGTGGCGGGGCACCAGCACCGGTGCCGCGTGCGCCGGCGGCGACTCCTCGCGCCCGCTGACCGGGCGCAGCTCGGCCTCCCGCAGCATGGTGTGCAGGACCGTCGTCAGCTCACACATCGAGAAGCTGGCCCCGATGCAACGTTTGATTCCGCCGCCGAACGGCACCCAGCTGTACGGGCCGGGCCGGGTACCCAGGAACCGCTCCGGGGCGAAGGTGTCCGGCTCGGGGTAGGTCTGCGGGTCACGGTTGATCACGTCGAGCAGCAGCACGATCCGCGTCCCGGGCGGCAGCGTGTAGTCGCCGAGCCGGTACTCGCCGGCGGTCATCCGCCCGGTGATCGGTGCCGGGGGCCGCAGCCGCAGGGTCTCGTTGATGACCGCTTCGGTGTAGGCGGTGGCGCCGGTTTCGGCCTCGGCGCGCACCCGCTCCTGCACCGGACGGTGGTGGGACAGCAGGTCGGCCAGCCAGGCCAACGTCGTCGCCGTCGTCTCGTGCCCGGCCAGCATCAACGTGATGATGTCGGCCCGGATCTCCTCGTCCGAGAGCCGGTCGCCGTCCTCGGAGCGTGCCTGCACCAGCATGCCGAGCACGTCGGTGGCGTCGCCGCGGGCATCCGCCGACCGCCGCGCGGCGATCATCGGCAGCACCAGCTCGTCGATCCGGCGGTTGACCGCGGACAGGGTGCCCCAGCCGCGCAGCGCCCCCAGCCGCCGCGCCGCGTAGCGGACCGGCGTCTCGGTGGACACCGCCAGGTCGAGCAACTCGGCGAACGGCGCGCCCAGGCGCTCGATCTCGGTGGGCTCGTGGACCCCGAAGATCACCTGCACGATCACGTCGAGCGTCAGGTCCCGGGCCGCGTCGAGCATCCGTACCGGTGCCCCGGCCGGCCAGGACGCCATCGCGCTGCGTGTCGCGGCCTCGATGGTGGGGACGTAGCCGCGCAGGGCGGCGCCGTGCAGGGGAGGCGCCACCAGCTTGCGCCGGCGCAGATGCTCGGGCTCCTCGAGGACGAACATGGACCGGCGGCCGTAGATCGCCGCGGCCGGGCCCACACCCTCGCCGCCCAGCAGCACGTCGGGTTTGGCGGTGAACACCTGCTTGGCCAGCGCGGGATCGGCCACGACCACGACGGGGCCGAATCCGAGCACCGGCAACGCCACCACCGGCCCGAGCCGGTCCACCAGCCGGCGCAGCAGGGCCTGCCCGCCGACCCCGTACGCCGCGGCGTACAGACCGCCGAACACCGGTGACAGCAACCTGGGAGCCGGCAAACTCGGGGGCAACACAGGTGTCACCCTGGCACGGCGGCCGCCCGCCCGGCGGCGTTTTCGCCAGACACGTGTCAAATTCTGCGGGGACCGGACCGGACGTCTCAGGCGGCCCCGAACACCAGCGCCACGTTCTGGCCGCCGAGGCCGAACGAGTTGGCGACCGCGTAGCGGTAGTCGCCGTAGCGGGCCTTACCGGTGACGACGTCGAGGTCGACCTCGGGGTCCAGATGTTCGAGGTTCACCGTCGGCGGAACGATGCCGTCGCGCAGGGCCTGCACCGTCACCACCGCCTCGACGGCGCCCGAGGCTCCCATCGACTGCCCCAGCGCACCTTTGGGCGCGGTGACCGCCGGGCCGTGGGCCAGCGCGCGTTGGATCGCGTGGGTCTCGGCCACGTCGCCCGAGGAGGTGCCGGTGGCATGGGCCTTGACACAGTCGATGTCGGCGGCCGTCAGACCGGCCAGCCGAACCGCGCGGGTGATGGCGTCGGCGGCCGTCTCCCCGCTCGGGTCCGACGCCACGGCGTCATAGCCGTCCGAGGTCATGCTGAAGCCCATCACCCTGGCCAGGATGGTCGCGCCGCGAGCCCTGGCGTGCTGCTCGCTCTCGACGACCATCAGCGCACCGCCCTCGGCGAGCACCGTGCCGTCGCGGTCCCGGTCGAACGGACGGCAGGCCCCCGCCGGGTCGTCGTTGTTGCACGACAGCAGGCCGCTGTTCGCGAACGCCGCCACCGGCGTCGCCTCGATCTTGGTCTCCACCCCGCCGCAGATGGCGATGTCGGCCTCGCCGAGGGCGATCATCCGCCACGCCTGACCGATGGCCGCGGCCCCGGAGGCGTCGGCCAGGATGGGCGCCACCACGCCGGACTTGGCGTGCCGATCCAGACCGACCGCGGCCGCCGGGGCGTTGGGCATGTGCATCTGCACCATCAGCGGATTGGCCGCCCGCATACCCCTGGCACGCCACTGGTCATACAGGTTCACCAGATCCTGGGTGGTGCCGAAGGCGTGACCGATCGAGACCAGCAGGCGGGTGGTGTCCACGTCGGGTGCCCCGGCGTTGTCCCAGACCCGCCGGCCCAGCACGGTGGACATCTTCTGCATGTAGGACAGCCGCCGCAGTTCGATGCGGGTCAGGTGCTCGTCGAACTCCTCCAGCAGCCGGCCACCGATGTGCACCGGCAGGTGGAACTCCTCGATGAACGGGTAGTCGAGCACGTCGATGCCGCTGTGGCCGTCGAGCAGGCCCTGCCAGGTCTCCTCGGCGTCCGCGGCGATCGGCGTGGTGGACGCGACGGCGGTGACCACGACGTCGACGAGTCCGTGGCCGGTGCTCAGGGCCGGCCTCGTGGCCGTCCCTGAGGCCCCCCTCGTGGTCGTCATGGTGGTCGGTCCCCCTGCGCTCCCCGGGTGACTACCCGGACACGCCGCCGGGTGAACACCCAGTCCGGATGCTGGCCCGGGTCCTGGCCCGGGTGCTCGAATGTGGCGCGGTCCGCATTCGGCTCGCCTCCTGCCCCTCCCGTGCGCCCCTCCCGCGCACGCTCCGTGAACGTCCCGGCCGCCCCCGGCGTGCGGGCGGCCCGGTTCGCTCTGCGACGACGGCACGGCCGCCGCGGTCGCCTCCCCTGGTGAAGGACTTCGATTATCGCCGATCGGCGCCGTCGCCGGGACGCATCGAGGTGAAGTCCTCCGATCCCGGCCACTGCGGCATCTTGGGCATCTGCGATATCTCCGGCATCCGCACCCGGGCGGTACCGGCGCGGATCGGGGCGCTAGAACTCGTCGGGGATGTCGTAGCGGGTCTGGTGGCGGCCGGGCGCCTCCGGGTCGTCGTTCTGGTGGTCCAGCTTGTCCTGCAGCTCGCGTTGCTCCTCGGTGGCCCTGGTGGCGTCCTTCGGCGTGGGCGGCGGGATCTTGTTCTGTTCCACGGTCGGCCTCCGGTGGGTCGTCGACGTGTTCCGACCCACCGGGTTCACCGTTCCGGCGGCGCCGAAACACCGGTCACCGGCCGGACCGGCTCACTGGGGTGCCTGGACCTCGATCTTCTTCTCGCTCTTCTTGGGTTCGGAGATGCCGACCGACACGGTGAGGATCCCCTTGTCGTAGGTCGCCTTGATGTCCTCCTCGTCCGCGCCCTGGGGCAGGGTCACGCTGCGAACGAACGAGCCGTAGGAGAACTCCGACCGCCCCTTGCTCTCGCTCTTCTCGCTGCGCTCGGCCTTGATGGTCAGCCGGCCGTCCTGCACGGTGACGTCGACGTCCTTGGCCGGGTCGACGCCGGGAATCTCGGCGCGTACCTCGTAGCGGCCGTCCTCGGTCATCTCGTCTTCGAGCCGCATCGCACGGGCATCGATGAGCGGGCGGAGGTTGGCGAACGACGGAAACCCCGCGAAAAAGTCGGCCACCTCGGGAAACAATGACGAATGCTGGCGTCGTTCCAGGGTGCTCATGACTCCTCCTTCTGGCTGGTCTTGTCTGATGCACCACAATCCGACCACCCGGGGGAGCCGGCGGCTAGGGACCCAGGTCCCGGAATCGGGTGGCCGTTCGTCCAGCAGAGTGCGTCCGGGGAGGGTCAGGTGCGTCCCGGGCCGAGGTGGGCGAGGAACCAGTCCCGCGCCAGCTCCGCCACGGTCTCCAGCGCGCCGGGCTCCTCGAACAGGTGGGTGGCGCCGGGCACCACCGCCAGCCGGCACTCGACCGGGATCGACTGTTGTGCCCGCTTGTTCAGCTCGAGGACCACCTCGTCGCGCCCACCGACGATCAACAGGGTCGGCGCGTCGACCCGCGCCAGTGCCGGACCCGCGAGATCGGGCCGGCCGCCGCGGGAGACCACCGCGGCCACCTCGATGCGGGGATCGGTGGCCGCCCGCAGCGCCGCGCCCGCGCCGGTGCTGGCCCCGAAGAACCCCACCGGCAGCGGTGCGGTGTCGTCCTGGTCGGCCAGCCACGCGGTGACGTCGACCAACCGGCGTGCCAGCAGGTCGATGTTGAACACGTTGGCGCGGTCGGCCTCCTCCGCCGGGGTCAGCAGGTCGAACAGCAGGGTGGCGAACCCGGCTTCGTTGAGCACGTCGGCCACGAAGATGTTGCGGGGACTGAACCGGCTGCTGCCGCTGCCGTGGGCGAAGACCACCACGCCCCGCGGATCCGGTGGGATCGTCAGGTGCCCGGCGACGCGGACCGCGCCGGCGACGATCTCCACTTCCTCGTCACGGCGCGGCGGGGTGCGCCTTCGGCCTGAGGGAACCATCATCAGCCTCCTGTGTGGCCAGCCTAGGGACGCCGCCGGGCGAATTCGAGGCCGTCGGCGGCCCGAATCGGGGACCAACGGCACCGATGCCGCGGCGGCGGTGCGACCGGTGAGGGTCGGCTCGTCGCGGTCGCTCTGGGAGAATGCGCCGGTGACGATTGGCCTGATCTGTGCGATCGAACCCGAACGGGCCCACCTGGGCCGGGAACTGACCGATACCCGCAGCGAGGTCGTGGCGCACGCCCGGTTCGACACCGGCCGCCTGGACGGCCACGAGGTGGTGCTGGTCGGCGCCGGGATGGGCAAGGTCAACGCCGCGCTGGTGGCCACCCTGCTCGCGGACCGATTCGGTTGCCGGGCAGTGGTTTTCTCCGGTGTGGCCGGCGGGCTGGACCCCGAGCTGAACATCGGCGACATCGTCGTCGGGATGCGTGCGATCCAGCATGACGCCGGCGTCATCGACGACGACAGGCTGCAGCACTACCAGGCCGGCCACGTGCCGTTCATCAACCCCACCGAGCGGCTGGGGCACGCCGTGGACGCCGAGCTGGCGGCCACGGTCCGAGACCGACTCGACGGGCTGACGCTGCCGCCGCTGTCCCGGGCGGCCGGCGGCGCGGACCGCGCGCCGCGGATCACCTACGGCACGGTCCTGACCGGCGATCAGTTCCTGCACTGTGAGCGCACCCGCGACCGGCTGCACGGCGCGCTCGGCGGTTCGGCCGTCGACATGGAGGGCGCCGCCGTCGCGCAGGTCTGTGAGGCGTTCGGGATCCCCTGGCTGCTCATCCGCGCGCTGTCCGACCTCGCCGGGCGGGACTCCAGCTTCGATTTCCCGGCCTTCGTCGACGAGGTGGCCGGTAGTTCGGCGGCCATTCTGCGCAGGCTGCTGCCGGTGCTCTGAGGTTCTCGCCGGCCCCGTCGCGTGCTTTCCCGCTGCCACCGTCGGCACCATCGCCGCTGCCACCGTCGGCACCATCGCCGCTGCCACCGTCGGCACCTCCGTGTGCGGCAACGCTGGCGGCTTGCGGCACCGTTGGCGGCGCCAACGCATCGAGTGTGCGCGCAGATCGCGTTCCGTGCGTGCGGGACGATCCAGGCGCACGTTCGGTGCAACGGGGCCGGGTCGTGCGACAGCCCGCGGCGATCCAGGCGCACGCTCGGTGCAACGGGGCCGAGCTGTGCAACGGGGCCGAGTTGTGCAACGGGGCCGGATCGTGCACGGCGCGCCGGGTCGGGTGTCGGGTCGCGGCGCTCAGTTGGCGCGCGAGGTCCAACCCAGGAACCGGCTGATGCCGCCGGCGGCGGCGACGGTCTGGGTGGCCACCGACTCGAAATCGGTCACCTTGAGCCGGTAGGCCGGTCCGGAGACGCTCAGCGCGGCCACGGTCTGGCCGGTGTTGTCGAACACCGGCGCGGCCACCGCGTTGAGACCGATCTCCAGCTCCTCGCGGGCGCTGCCCCAGCCCGCCCGGCGGATGGTGGACAGCTCCGAACGCAGCCGCGTGAGGTCGGTGATGGTGTTGTCGGTGAACCCCTCCAACGAGGAGCCCAGCCGTGTCCGCATGTCCTCGGCGGAGAGCGCCGAGAGCAGGACCTTGCCGCTGGAGGTGGCGTGGGCGGGGCAGCCCCGGCCCACCCAGGTCTGCAGCGCGACCTCGGCGGTGCTGGTGGCCTCCACGATGTTGACCGCCCGGTCCTCCTCGAGGATCGCCAGCGTCGCGGTCTCGCCGATGTCGGAGGCCAGCCGGTTACACGCGTCCTGGCCGAGTTTGGCCAGGTCCTGGTTGCCGCTGCGGGACCGCGCCAACCGGGACACCGCCACGCCGAGCTGGTATTTGCCGCGTTCGGAGAGCTGCTCGACGTAGCCGCGGGACTCCAGCGCGGCGATCAGCCGCGACACCGTCGATTTGTGTACGCCCAGCTCGCCGGCGATCTCGGTGACCCCGCCCTTGCCCATCTCGGCGAGGATCTCCAGCACCAGCAGCGCCCGGTCGACCGATTGCACCGCAGATGCGCGGGTCCCGGCTTCGCCGTCGTCGCCAATGGCCATATCCTCGCCGATACTACCGGCCGCCCCGGTGGCGACCGTCAGCGAGCCGCTCATGCCGGGCCGGTCCGCGTCACCACCCAGTCGTGGAACTCGGCGATGTGGTGCTCGGCGGGCACCAGCACACCGCCGTCGCGGTAGGCGCGTGAGGCCATGGCGGGCTGGGTGCGTTCGCAGGCGTCGAAGTCCTGGAGATTGACCCGGTGGAACAGCTCCACGGAGCGGCTGACGTCCCGGTCGTCGCCCACGACGTCGGCCGAATACAGCCAGTCGCATTCGACGACGGTGCGGTCGGCCGCGGTGGGGAACATGCGGTGGAAGATGATGTGGTCGGGAACCAGGTTGATGAACGCCGTGGGCCGCACGGTGATGGCGAAGTACCGGCGGTCCTGGTGGTCGGCCACACCGGGCAACGTCGCGAACCCGTCGCCCCCGTCGATGGTGAACCCGGACACGCCCGCACCGAACTCGGCGCCCCGCCCCACGGTGGATTGGGCGGCCTGGCCGCGGGCGAACTCGGGCACCAGCCCGGAGAGCTCGGGGTGGATGGTGGCGCAGTGGTAGCACTCCATGAAGTTCTCGACGATGAGCTTCCAGTTGGCGGCGACGTCGTAGACCACCCGCCGGCCCACCTGCAGGGTGTCGACCCCGTAGTTGTCGATCGCCTCCGGATGGCCCAGCCGGTGGGTGGCCGCGGCGATGACCTCGTCGTCGAACGAGGGCGGGTCGTCGGCCAGGCACACCCAGGCGTAGCCCAGCCACTCCCGCAGCGCGACCCCGATCAACCCGTAGCGCTCGCGGTCGATGCCGGCGCCGCTCTCGTCGGTGAGGGCGCCGATGTTGGGGGCCCCGACGAGCCGACCGTCCAGCCCGTAGGCCCAGGAGTGATACGGGCAGCGCAGGTTTCGCCGCACCTGGCCCTCGGGCTCGGTGCACAGGGTGGCGCCGCGGTGGCGGCAGATGTTGAGGAAGGCGCGCAGGGCCCCGTCGCGTCCGCGCACCACCAGCACACTCTCGCGGCCGATCCGGACCGTCTTGAACTGGCCGGGCTGGGCCAGGTCGCTGCTGCGCACGGCGCACATCCACATGCGCTCGAAGACGAGTTCCTGCTCGGCGGCGAACACCGCCGGGCTGGTGTAATGGGCGCCACCGAGGGTCGCCCGTAGCGACGACTCCTGCACCGGCTCGTCGATAGCGGTCATGCGGACACCAGCCTTTGCGGATCGAACAACGAGATGGGGTGTGCGGTGCGGCCGTCGATGGCCAGGTCGGCGAGGATCTCGCCGACCACCGGAACGAATTTGAAGCCGTGCCCGGAGAATCCGCAGGCCACGGTGACATTGTCGTGCTGCGGATGGTGGGCGATCACGAAGTGCTGGTCCGGGGTGTTGGAGTACATGCAGGTGGCCGCGTGCAGACACGGCGCGTCCAGGGCGGGCAGCAGTTCTCCCACCCGCGTGCGCATTTCGGCGACCTCATGCTCGCCGACGGTTCGGTCGATGTCGTCGGGAGTGCAGGAGATGCCCTTGCGGAAGAAGGCGACCTTCACTCCGCCACCGGGCCCGTCGATGGCCGGGAAGCCGTAGATCTGTGCGCCGGAGGCGTTCTCGTCGATGAAGATGGGGTGATCGGTGAAGGCGGCACCGCCGTCGGCCGGGTCGAGCCAGTACATGACCTGACGCTCGACGGTGATGGGCACGCCGAACTCGCCGAGCAGTTGCGGCGCCCAGGCGCCGGGACAGATGACCAACCGGCCCGCGGTGTAGCTGCCGCGGGCGGTGGTCACCCGGACGCCGGCGGCGGTGGCCTCCCAGTCCAGCACCGCCTCGTCGAACCGCAGTGTCGCCGAGGCCCGCTCGGCCAGCGACAGGTGCGCGCGCACGGTGTGCTCCGGGCGGGCGAATCCGGCCTTCTGCTCGTAGACGGCGATATCGCCCGGGTTGGGGGTGAAGTTGGGGAAACGGGCGGCGAGTTCGGCGGCCTCGAGCACCTCGTGGGGCAGCCCCCACTCGCGGCTGGCCCGCAGGCTGCCAGCCACGGTCTGGCACTCCGGAGGGCCGATGAACAGCCCGCCGGTGAGCCGGTAGACGTCGGGGTCGGCCCGCCGCGCCAGCTCCTCCCACAGTTCGTAGGCGCGCAGCAGCAACGGGACATAGGCGGGGTCCTCGAAGTAGGACTGCCGGATGATCCGGGAACCACCGTGGCTGGACCCCCGGTCGTGGGCGGGCCGGTGCCGTTCCAGCCCCAGCACCCGCTGACCGCGGGCGGCCAGATGGTAGGCGGCGGAACTGCCCATTCCGCCCAGGCCGACCACGATGACGTCATAGCTGGTCATGGATGCTTACCTCCGGATCCGGGAGAGGGTGGGGTCGACCACCGGGTCGGCGACCACGGTGGCGGGATGGCGGGACCCGAAGTAGTCCACGACGACGGACGCTCCCGCGGTGGTGTCGGGCGGCAGCCACGCGTAGGCCAGACAGCATCCGGCGGTCGGGGAGTAGCCCGCGCTGGTGACGTACCCGACGCAGTCGAGCTCACCGCCCCCGCCCCGCGCGAAGACAGGCTCCTTGCCCATCAGCATCGCGGTGGGTTCGGTGAGCGCGATCGTCATCAGCCGCCGCCGGGGTGGGGAAGCGGCCTCCAGGGCCGCGCGACCGAGGAAATCGCCCTTGGTCATCCGGACCGCGAAGTCGACGCCGGCCTCCTCGGGGGTGTGCTCGGCGGTCATGTCGGTTCCCCAGGCGCGGTAACCCTTTTCGAGCCGCAGGCTGTTGAGCGCGATCCGGCCGGCGGCGATCGCCCGGTGCGGTGTCCCGGCCTGCCAGAGCAGATCCCACAGGGCGGCCCCGTAGCAGGCGTCGGTGTAGATCTCCCATCCCGACTCGCCGACGTAGGACACCCGCAGCAGGGTGACCGGCAGCGCGTCGAGGTAGGTCTGCACGGCCGAGAAGTACTTCATGGCGCCCAGCGTCAGGTCCGCGTCGCACAACGGGGCCACGACGTCGTAGGCATTCGGCCCCCACACCCCGATGCAGCACGTCCCGCCGGTGACGTCACGCACGGTGACGCTGCCGTCGGCGGGCAGGTGACGGGTCATCCAGTCGTAGTCCAGGGGGCCGTTGGCGCCCACCTGATACTCGTCCCCGGCGAGCCTGGTGACGGTCAGATCGCTGCGGATGCCGCCGGTCTCGTCGAGCATCAGGCTGTAGCGCACCGCGCCCACGCGGGTGTCGACGTCGTTGGTGGTCAGGCGCTGCAGGAAGTCCGCGGCTCCGGGCCCGGTGACGGCGTAGCGGGTCAGCGGGGTCATGTCGTAGAGGGCGACGTGCCGGCGGGTCCAGTGCGCCTCGGCGATGGCGACCGGTGACCAGAACCGGGCCGACCACTCGTCGCGGTCGGGGAACTCCACGCCCTCGGCCCGCAGGGCTTGCAGCACAGGCAGGTTGGCGTCGAAGTAGGCGGGGCGTTCCCATCCGCCGGCCTCGTAGAAGTGCGCGCCCAGCTCCCGCTGACGGTGGTGGAAGGGGCTGGTCCGCAGGCCGCGCAGCGCCGTGCGGTACTGGTGCGGGTGCACGATGTCGTAGACCTCGACGAAGGCCTGGCTGCTGGTCTCGGCGATGAACCGGGGGCTGCGCGCGAGGTCTTCGAACCGGTAGAGGTCGCATTCGCTGACGTCCAGCGACGGGGTTCCCTGCAGGATCCATTCCGCCGCGGCGCGCGCCACGCCGGCCGAGTGGGTGACCCACACCGCCTCGGCGACCCAGAACCCGGCGAGGTCGCGGTGCTCGCCCAGGATCGAGAAACCGTCGGGGGTAAAGGAGAAGATCCCGTTGAACCCCTCGTCGAGCTTCGAATCCCCCAGCGCCGGAAGCAGTCTGACCGACTGTTCCCAGGCCTGCGCGAAATCGCCCTCGGTGAACGGCAGCATCGAGGGCATCGGCTCCTCGGCGGTGTCGACCAGAAGCGTCGTCATGTCCACCGGCATCGGCTTGTGGCCGTAGTAGCCGATGCCGAGCCGGTCGACGTGCTCGCGGTAGTACAGGTCCTGATCCTGGTGGCGCAGGATCGGCAGGCCGGCCTCGGAGCTTTCGGTGTTGCGTCCGGCCAGCGGCCCCACCCGCCCGGTCTTGGCGTACTGGTGGGCCATCGGCACCAGCGGCACCACCAGGTCGACCCCACGGGCCAGCTGCGCACCCCAGAAGCCGGCCGCGCAGACCACGATGTCGGCCTCGAGCACGCCCTCGTTCGTGCGCACCCCGGTAACCCGGCCGCCGGCCGACTCCACGCCGAGGACCTCGGTGTGCGGGCGGAACACCGCCCCGCGGGCCATGGCCCGCCGGGCCTGCGCCTCGGCGGCGCGCAGGGCCTTGGCCAGTCCGTCGGCGGGGGTGTGCAGACCGCCCAGGATCTGGTCGGGATCCAGCAGCGGATGCAGCGCGGCGCACTCGGCCGCGTCGAGCAGCCGGCCCTCGATGCCCCGCGACTGTGCCCAGCCGGCCTTGCGGTGCAGGTCGGCCCACCGTTCTGCGGTGGTGGCCACCTCGAGCCCGCCGACCGGGTTGAAGACCCAGCCGCCGGGATGGTGCAGGGCCGAGAACTTCTCCACGGTGTAGCGCGCGAATGCGGTCATCGTCTTCGACGGGTTGGTCGCGAAGACCAGACCAGGTGCGTGGGAGGTGGACCCGCCGGTGGAGAACAGCGGCCCGCGGTCGACCACGGTGACGTCGCCGGCGCCGCGCGCTGTCAGCTCGTCGGCCAGCGAGCACCCCACGATGCCCGCACCGACGACGAGGATTTTCGGACCGCCCATGACCACCCCACAGTGTTGCGCGTTACGGAACGTATTGCGTAATGCGCAACATCGTGCGCCCTGTTGGGTCCGCCGTCAAGCCGAACGGGCAGATCGGCGCGCCGGGTCATGTCGGGTGCCGGCGGCGGCGATTTGCGAGACTGAGGCTCGGCCTGTCGAGCAGTGAAGGAGAACCCCTGTTGGTGCACTGTGATGGCTGCTCGCGGCCGCGCCCCGCGGGATCGGCGCACCCGCCGAGATGAGCGAGCCCGCACCCGAGAACGAGCCCGCCGCGGGCCAGCCCGACGACTCGCTGCACGGGTCGGTTCTCATCTGTGTGACGGCCGTCGTCGCCGGGGTGTTCATCGGCGTGGTCGGCGGCGCGTTCCGTTGGTGCCTGCAGGAGGCCGAACGCCTGCGCATCGACCTGGTGGACTGGGCGCACGGGCTTCCGGGGCCGGGCTGGTTGATCCCCATCGCCGTGGCCGCCGCCGGCGCCACCCTGGCCGCGTTGATCGTGCGCTGGATGCCGCTGGCCGCCGGCAGCGGCATCCAGCATGTCGAGGCCGTCTTCCGCGGTGAGGCCAGGCCTCCGCTGCTGCGGCTGCTGCCGGCCAAGTTCGTCGGCGGGGTGCTGGGCATCGGCTCCGGACTGGTGCTGGGCCGCGAGGGGCCCACGGTGCACATGGGCGCGGCGATCGGCGCCGAGGCGGCACGACGGGTCCGGCTGCCCGACGCCGAGGTCCGGATGATGCAGACCGCGCTGGGCGGGGCCGGGCTCGCGGTCGCGTTCAACGCGCCGATCGGCGGCACGCTGTTCACCCTCGAGGAAGTGACCCGCTCGTTCCGCCTGAAGACGGTGCTGGCCACCATGTTGGCCGCGGCCGCGGCCGTCGGGTGTTCGCGCCTGCTGATCGGCAACCGGCCGGATTTCATCGTCGAACCGATCGGGGCTCCGGAACTGCGCTTTCTTCCGCTGTTCGTCGTCTTCGGCGTGCTGACCGGGTGCCTGGGTGCGGCCTACAACCGGTTGGTGCTGTGGTTCCTCGACCATGTCCGCGACATCCGGCGGGTGCCGCCGGTGATCAAGGCCGCCGTCATCGGCGGGGTGGTCGGGGTGGCGATGTACATCTACCCGCTGGCCGTCGGCGGCGGAGACACCCTGACCCAGTTGATCGTCAGCGGGCACCACATCGTGCTGCCGGTCGTCATCGGCTACCTGCTGGTGCGGTTCGTGGCGGGGCCCCTCTCGTACTCCGCGGCCGTGCCGGGAGGGCTGTTCGCGCCGCTGCTGGCGGTGGGGGCGCTGTGGGGACTGCTGTTCGCGGGCGCCTTCGACGCGGTGTGGCCCACCGACGTCTCGCGGCTGGCGGTACCGATGGCGCTGGTCGGCATGGCCACCTTCTTCGGCGCGACCGTGCGCGCCCCGGTCACCGGGATCGTCCTGGTCATCGAGATGACGGCGACGACGGCGACGGCCATCCCGATGCTGGCCGCCACCGCCGCCGCGGTGCTGACCGCCTACCTGGTGGCCTCCCCGCCGATCTACGACTCGTTGCGGCAGCGGATGCCGCCCGAATCCCCCCGGGCCGACGGGCCCTGAATCCCGTCGCCGGTGCGGGCGCGGGGATACGGTGGGTTGACGTTGTCGGCGGCACACCGGGGGTGCGGCGATGGAGGACTTGCGGCCGGATCGGATCATGGCGATCGGCGGCGGCTACTGCGGCGCCAAGGTGCTGTTGTCCGCGGTGGGCCTCGGGCTGTTCACGGTGCTCGGCGAGGACGCGATGACCGCCGCCCAGATCGCCGAGCGGCTGGGGCTGGTGCCGCGGCCGGCCACCGATTTCCTCGATGCGCTGGTCTCGCTCGAGCTGCTGGCCCGCGACGGCGACGGACCGCAGGCGCGCTACCGCAACACCGCGGAGACGGCGCACTTCCTCGATGAGAGCAGCCCGGCGTATCAGGGTGGGCTGCTCAGGATCTGGGACGAACGCAACTACCGCTACTGGGCGGACCTGACCGAGGCGCTGCGGACGGGCCGGGCGCAGAGCGAGGTCAAACATTCCGGCCGGCCGTTCTTCGAGACGCTCTACGCCGACCCGCGCCGGCTCGAAGCGTTCATGGCGGCCATGGACTCCTCGTCCCGGCGCAACTTCGAGCTGCTGGCCGCCCGGTTCCCGTTCGGCCGCTACGCCACCCTGTGCGATGTCGGCGGTGCCGATGCGCTGCTGACGAGGATCGTCGCCGCGGCACATCCGCACCTGAGCTGCGTGAGCTTCGACCTGCCGGTGGTGACCGAGATCGCGGCCCGCAAACTGGCCGCGGCGGGGCTGGGGGAGCGGGCGCGCGCGGTGGCGGGCAGCTTCCTGACCGACCCACTGCCGCCGGCCGAGGTCATCACGATGGGGATGATCCTGCATGACTGGAACCTCGAGCAGAAGAAGGCCCTCGTCGCCAAGGCCTACGAGGCACTGCCCGCCGGAGGCGCCTTCGTCGTGGTCGAGTCGTTGATCGACGATGCCCGGCGCACCAACACCTTTGGGCTCACGATGTCGCTGAATATGTTGATCGAGTTCGGTGACGCGTTCGACTACACCGCCGCCGACTTCCGGCAGTGGTGCTCGGCGGCGGGTTTTCGTTCGTTCGACACGATCGCCCTCGACGGCCCGTCGGGTGCGGCCATCGCCTACAAGTAGTCGGGAGCACTCGGTCACCGTCGGCATCGTTCCACCGGCCGCTCGCAGATGCTGCGGGTGTGATCGAGCACCCGCAGCGCCCGAATCGCCGCTGGCTGAGGGAGAGCAAGGGCACAGCCGGATGTCTGAACACACCCGGCTGTGCCCCTTCGCTGATCTGCTAGTTGCTGCTGCCGGAGTCCGGAGACCCGTGGTTGCCCGCGTGGCCCTGCCGGCCGCCGATGCCGCGCTTACCGGGCGATCCGCCATTGCCGCCCGTCGCGGTGCCGCTGGCGGTCGAGGCGTCGCCGCCGTTACCGCCGTGGCCGCCTCGCCCGCCGACGGGACCGCCGGGGCCGCCGGTTCCGCCGGTGCCGCCCTTGGCGTCGCCCGAGTCGGTCTCGGCGTCACCACCGCGACCACCGTCACCGCCGGCGCCGAGGACCTGACCGCCCTGGCCGCCGGTGCCGCCGGTCCCTCCGGTGGCGTCCCCGCTCTCCCAGGAGTTGGCATTGCCCCCGGAGCCGCCGGCACCGCCGGCGCCCGTACTGTCCCGGCCGCCGGTGCCGCCCCGGCCGCCCGTGGCCTCGCCATCATCGGAATCGGCGTCGCCGCCGGTGCCGCCGGCACCGGGGGTACCGCTCAGCGTGCCGCCGCCGTCTCCGCCGCGGCCACCGACCCCGGTGGCGGCGTCGTAGGCGTCGGCGAATCCGCCGTCGCCGCCCGTACCCCCGGCGCCGGCCTGCGTGCGTCCGCCGCTGCCCCCGGCGCCGCCGGCCGCCTGGCTGCCGGCCGCCGACGCTTCGCCCTCGCCGCCGTCGCCGCCGTTGCCGCCGTTGCCGCCGGTGGCGTTGCCGCCATCACCCCCGGACCCGCCGGTGGCGCTGCCGTGCTCGGAGTATGCATAGCCGCCGTCGCCGCCGTGGCCGCCGTGCCCGATGAGCAGGCCGGCCAAACCGCCAACGCCGCCGCTGCCTCCGTACGCGTCGTCCGTGGTGCCCTCCGGATCGGGATCGGAGAGTTCGTTGAAGTCTTCGCCGCCGTTACCGCCGTTGCCGCCGTTGCCGAACCACATGCTGGCGTCGCCGCCGTCGCCACCGGCGGTGGCCGCCGAGACAAGTTTGCCGTTTTCGTACACCGCCGCCAGTCCGTTGCCGCCGTTGCCGCCGTTGCCGAAGAAGAACCCCGCGTCGCCGCCGTTGCCGCCGTTGGCACCGTTTCCGCCGTTTCCGCCCAGCCAGCCGCCGTTGCCGCCGTTGCAGGCAGAGCCGATACAGTCGGCCGCCGCGTCCAAGCCGTCGCCGACCAGCCAGCCGCCGTCGCCGAACATTGGTCGCAAAGTCGTCGCCGGGGCCGCGGCCACCGGGCGGCTGTCGTTGCCCAGGCCGGCATACTGCAGCCAGAAGAACTCGGAATCCTCTTCTCCGGAAGTAAGTTGGATGTCTGCGACCCGAGGCTGCGGAACGCTGGCGTTGACCGCGGCCAGGGCGCCGGCCCCGACGACTGCGGCCCCGGCAAACCCCGCGGTCAGGTACTGGCTGATGGAAATACGCGGCGCCGCCCGGTGCCGGGCATGGCTGTAGCGCATGGGAATCCCCCCCTGTTTGATTGTCTCGCCCCCCCGGGCGGCCTTTCGCGGTGGATGCCCGGAAAGACAGACTGATTGTTAGGTCTGCGAGGCGTCAATGTCAACAGCTTCGCGTCGTGTCGTCGGGTCGTTCGAGTTTTTGCTGGCAGCGGGCTCAGGTGCAGTGGCCGCCGGCTGGCCCGGACATGTGACTAGCCGAAATGGGTGTGCGGGCGCGCCAGGCGCGCACCGTCGACGGTGATGTCCAGCTTCTCGTTGTAGAAGGCCACCAGCCCCGCGATGGCGGCCACCGCGGGCAGCGGGTAGTGGTAGGTCCACGCCAGGTCGGGATACACGGCCTCGCCGACGCGCACCGACCAGTAGCCCGACGTCGTCCCCTTGTAGGGGCACAGGGTCTGCGTGGGGCTGGGCTGCAGGTGCTCGAAGGCGATGTCGGTCTTGTCGATGTAGTACCGGGTTGGCAGACCGGTCTCGAAAAGCAGTACCGGGCTGTGTGTTTCGGCGATCGTGATGCCGTCGAGCTCGACGCGGACATGCCGGTGTGCGCGGAGTGCGTCGACCCGCGCGTAGGGGTTCCTGGGGTGGCCGTAGATCGGCTCGTCCTCCTCGAACCAGCTCAGCGCCGCCCACTCGAATCGCACCAGGCCCGCCACCGGGCTCTCGGAGCCGGCGTCGAAGACTCGTGCCGCGGACGCGAAACGTCGACCGCCGCCGACCAGTGAGTACAGCCGCGACGGTCCGAACTGCACCCGCTGGGGGCGCTCCTCGTCGAGGAGGTACCCGGGGCGGACGTCGGCGACCGGGATGTAGTACTGCGGGTAGTAGGGCACCTCCCAGACGTAGCGTGCCGCGGTCGTGTCGAACACCAGCTCGTGCCCGGCGAAGCCGCGCACCCGCCGCGGTGCCGGTTCGACGCGCCCGCGTGCGGCGGCCGCGGCGGGGAAGTCCGGCTCCGGGCCGGGTGATGTGGTCACGGGAACCTCCTCGGCAGTGAACCCGGTGACCCCAGTATCACCGTCGCCGGCGCCGCGGGGAACACGCTCGTGGACGGGGCTCTATCCGGTGCAATCCAGCGACACCGAGATGGACCTGCTCACGACCACCGGCACGACGATGAAGTCGTCCCGGCCTCGGTCGCCGCGGTGGGTGCCGTCGTGACCGTGGTGCTTGCGGCCGTCGCCGACGCGTTCATAGCCGATCACGGTCTGCGGATTCCGCACGCTGGTCACCACGCACCGTTCCAGCGGGAGATTGCCCACCCGGTCGACGTTGACGGTGTAGCCCTGGTATTCGAGCAATTCGATGGTGTCGGTCGCGGTCTGGTCCGCCGAGGCGGGGCCGGGCGGCGCGCCCAGCGCCGCCAATCCGGCCGCAGCCGCCGTCACCGCTCGTGCTGTTGCTCGTGACGGTCTCATCGGCCCGCCTCCGTCCACTCCGGGCGATTCCCGACCTAGCTTGTTCATCGGGGCCCGGCCGTGAATCGTTTCGGCCCGGCTCGGCGCGCGGTCGCCGTGGCGAACACGGCCTGCTGCGCGTCAGAGCCTGCCCATCGCACGGGACATGGCGGCGTCCTCGATGAAGTTGTAGTGCATCGGGCAATGGGGAGCGTGCTCCTGGTGCGCGTTCTCGTCGAACACCCAGTGCAGCGCTACGTTGACGCTGTGCACCGGGTGGTGGCTCAGTTCCCATACCGCGCCGTGGACGTCGCCGTGGAGGTCGCCGTGGACGTCGCCGTAGACGTCACTGCGGAAGTCACCGTGGTCACTGCCCGCGCTGGGCGGCGCTTCATGCAATACAGACATTTCGATCCCCCGGATCGTGCTAAGTATCGGCGGATGTCGGTACCCATCCATTGTCCCACCGGCGGCGTCTCCGGCGCGAGTAGCGCGCTACTCGTTGTTCCCGTTTTCGTGGTTCCCGGTCGGCCACTCCGCGTCGGAACCGGCGTCGGTGCGTGACGGACCTACCGGTGACGACGCCCCCGCGGCGCAGGGAGGAACGCGGGGTGGGGCGAACGAGGCAACATTTCTCCGCGCGCGTCAATGTAACAATTCAGTAACATACGCGAAACCGTCGAGGTCCCTCCGATTGGGGGTATCCGCGCAGGTGTCGCGTGTATTTGGGCCGTTCGGGGGCAGATCCGCGGGGATTCTCGGTTTGATCCGGCGTTCGTGACTGTCCTACGGTCACATCGCCGAAGATCGCAAACTGTAGAGAATCGATAACCCGTTCGGTGGTGACAGCAAACTGTCTATGCAAGCTTCGAAAAGTGAACTGACCCCCGCTGCCTGGGCGCCGTACCTGCGGCGTCCGCGCGCGACCGATGCCATCGGCATGGGCCGGCTGGTCGCCGACAGCGGCGTACTGGACCCCAACTCGTCCTACGCCTACCTGCTGCTGGCAACCGACTTCGCCGACACCTCGATCGTGGCGGAGCGCGACGGCCGGCTGTGTGGCTTCATCACCGGCTACCACCCGCCGACCCGCCCCGAGGTGCTGTTCGTCTGGCAGGTCGTCGTCGCCGAGTCCGCCCAGGGAACCGGATTGGGCGGTGCCATGCTTGACGCGCTGCTCCACCGGGTACGCACTGACCGTCACGGTCACCCGGTGACCGTGGAAGCCACGGTCGCGCCGAGTAACTCGGCATCGCGCGCTCTGTTCGGTGGCTTCGCCCGGCGGCATGGTGTGCCGCTGATCGAACAACCGCGGTTCGATGCCGCACTGATGGACCCCGAGGGGGGCCACGAGGACGAACCCGTTCTCCGTATCGGTCCCTTTACCGAAGATCTGAACAACAGTTGATTTCATCAACGGAAGGACGCCATGTCGCCGCTTGACGCATTAATCGCCCGTTCCGAATCCGACCTCCCCGAGGTCTACGACCACGTCGAATCCGAGGTCCGCAGCTACTGCCGCGGCTGGCCCGCGGTCATGGACGTCGCCGAGGGTTCCTGGATCACCGACACCGACGGAAACCGTTACCTGGACTTCTTCGCCGGCGCGGGCGCGCTGAACTACGGGCACAACAACCCGCTGCTCAAGAAGCCCCTGCTGGAATACCTGTCCGGCAACAAGATCGTGCACTCGTTGGACATGGCCACGGTGGCCAAGACCGAGTTCCTCAGGACGTTCGACGAGCTGATCCTCACGCCGCGCGAGCTGGACTACAAGGTGCAGTTCCCCGGTCCGACCGGGGCCAACGCGGTCGAGTCCGCACTCAAGCTGGCCCGCAAGGTGACCGGTCGCGAATCGATCATCAACTTCACCAACGCTTTTCACGGCATGACGCTGGGCGCGTTATCGGTGACCGGCAATTCGATGAAGCGTGCCGGTGCCGGAATCCCGCTGGTGCACGCGACTCCGATGCCCTACGACAACTACTTCGACGGTGTCACCGAGGACTTCCACTGGTTCGAGCGCGTCCTCGACGACTCCGGGGGCGGACTCAACCGGCCCGCCGCGGTCATCGTCGAGACCGTGCAGGGCGAGGGCGGCGTCAACGTCGCGCGGATGGAGTGGCTGCAGGCGCTGGAGCAACTGTGCCGAAAGCGCGACATCCTGCTGATCGTCGACGACGTCCAGATGGGGTGCGGGCGCACCGGGCCGTTCTTCAGCTTCGAGGAGGCCGGCATCAAGCCCGACATCGTGACCCTGTCGAAGTCCATCAGCGGCTACGGCCTGCCGATGGCGCTGACGCTGTTCCGTCGCGACCTCGACGTCTGGTCGCCCGGCGAGCACAACGGCACCTTCCGCGGCCACAACCCGGCCTTCGTCACCGCCGCCGCGGCGCTGCAGACCTACTGGCGCGACAACCAGTTCGCCGAGGAGACCAAGACCAAGGGCAAGCTGGTCCGGGAGCGCCTCGAGGCGATCGCCGCCACCGCGAACGGTGTGACCGCGCGTGGGCGCGGTATGGTGCAGGGGCTGAAGTTCGAGGATGCGGATGCCGCCAGTGCCGTATGCCGCGCGGCCTTCGACCGCGGACTGCTGCTCGAGACCAGCGGACCTTCTGACGAAGTCGTCAAGCTGTTGCCCCCGTTGACGACGTCCACCGATGACCTGGCAGCCGGGCTCGACATCATCGCCGAGTCGGTCGCCACGTCGGCGGCCTGACCATCCGCGGCGCCCTAGCCCTGATTTCGAGGAGTTTCACCGATGATTGTGCGTACCACGGAGGAGATCACCGGCACCGAGAGGGACGTGTCGGACGGTGCATGGCGGTCAAAGCGGATCATCCTGGCCGGCGACGGGGTGGGGTTCTCGTTCCACGAGACGACCATCAACGCGAACTCGATCAACGAGTTCCACTATCAGCACCACGTCGAGGCGGTCTGGGTCGTCGAGGGATCGGGTCTGTTGACCAACCTGGAAACCGGAGAAGAGCATAAGCTGGCACCAGGGACCATGTACCTCCTGAACGGTCACGAGCGCCACCGCGTCACGTGTCACGAGCAGCTGCGGATGCTGTGCGTATTCAACCCCCCGGTGACCGGGCGCGAGGTGCATGACGAGTCCGGAACGTACCCACCGCCACCGCAACACTGAGAACACTGGGAACACTGAGCAAGGCCACAATGCAGGAAAGTCACGACAACTACCCCACTCGACTCGACCACGCGATCCCGCCGATTCCCCGGGTGGAACCCACCGTGTGGGGCGGCCGGGAGCACGGACCCCTCGACGACGACGCGCTGAACGCCTTCGGCGCCGGCGGCTACCTCATCAGGCACCGCGCGCTCGGGGAGGACTGGCTGCCGCCGCTGAACCAGGAACTCAACCGCCTGGGCGCCGATCTCGACGCCGACGACCCGCGGGTGGTGCGTGAGCCCGGCGGCGGGAGCATCAGGTCGGTCTTCGAACCGCATCTGCTCAGCGACCTCATCGCCGAGGTGGTCTCCCTGGACACCGTGCTCCCGGTCGCGCGTCAGCTGCTGGGCAGCGATGTCTACATCCACCAGGCGCGGATCAACATGATGCCGGGGTTCACCGGGACGGGGTTCTACTGGCACTCGGACTTCGAGACCTGGCACGCCGAGGACGGGATGCCGGCCATTCGCGCCGTGTCCTGTTCGATCGCGCTGACCGAGAACTACCCGTACAACGGGTCGCTGATGGTCATGCCCGGCTCGCACGAGACCTTCTATCCGTGTGTCGGCGCCACCCCCGACGATCACCACACCGCCTCGCTGGTGAACCAGCGGATCGGGGTCCCGGACCAGACGACGCTGGCCAAGGTCGCCGATCGGTGCGGGATCGACCAATTCACCGGTCCGCCCGGGACCGCGCTGTGGTTCGACGCCAACCTGCTGCACGGGTCGGGCTCCAACATCACCCCCTTCCCGCGGTCGAACATCTTCCTGGTGTTCAACTCCGTCGAGAACGCCCTGGTGGAGCCGTTCGCGGCCGCGCGGCGGCGACCGGAGTACCTCGCCTCCCGCGCCGCGGTGCCCTTCGGCAGCATCCAGGCCTCGGTGTAGGCGGGCCGGTCTGGGCCGGCCCCGCGTGCCGAGGATCTCAGCGCTGTTCGACGCTGTTGCCCTGCCCGGCGCGCTGCACCCGCGGGGTGCCCGACCGGTAGTCCACCCGGTTGTCGAACCCCGAGGCGCTGATCTCGTCGGCGGAGTCGACGGTGATGATGTTCTGAATGCCCGACACCTCCACCCGCAGGCAGTGCCCGCCGATCTCGACCGTGTTGGACACCCCGCTGACCCGGACGACCCCGTCGTTGCACACGAGCGTGCGGTTCTCGCCGACGCCGCCGAGGCTGAACTCCCCGCCCGGGGGCAGCGCTACCGGTGAGCCGGCGCCGGGGGCCTGCGGGCCGGCCGGAAGGACCGGGACGGGAACCGGGGCGATGCCGGAGTCCCGGCCCGGGGGTGCGGGCGCGGGGGACGCCGGGCCCTCGGGGGACTCCAGGGCCGAACGTGCACCGGAGAAGATGTCACGCACCGAGCTGGCCAGTGCGACAACGCCGATGAGCCCGGCGGCCGCGATCACGCCGATGATCAGCAGGACCAGCGGCCCGCGCCGGGGCGCCCGGGGCGACGGTGACGCCGGCGGCATCGGGTAGGGGCCCTCGGAATACCACGGCGAGGGCATCGGCGGGACATGGCCGGTCGGTACGGGCGGCACGGACGCGTTCCCGTGGGGCGGCGTGAGCCCGAGCTCCGAGGCCCGCGCCGCGTCGGTCAGCGGGCGTTCCAGCTCCCGGATGTACGCCTCGGGGTCATCGTCGGACTCCATCCGCTGATGCTGCCACACCCGTCGGCGGCTCACCGCCATTCTCGCGGTCGCCCAGTGACTTCGGGGTGCTGTGACCCAGTCCGGCCCGGCGTGCGCGGGGGCCCGGACCGCCCTATCGTTGACGGGCACCCGAACCCACGGAGGCCCCGACGTCCGAGCTGCTGCAGTTGCTGGCCGACCAGCCGATGATCACCTTCGGCATCTCCGTGATGCTGGGCGCCGCGCTCGGAGCCGTCTCGATCGCCGGTGTGTCGCTGGGAAGCGCCGGGATACTGTTCGCCGCGATCGGCCTGGCCGCCTGGGGGGCCGCCGACGGCGTCACCATCGCGGTGCCGGAGCCGGTCGGATTCCTCGGGCTGGTCCTGTTCGCCTTCGCCACCGGGATCATCTCCGGGCCAGGGTTTTTCGAGGCACTGCGATCGTCCTGGCCGTTGATGCTCGCCGTCGCGGGGGTGATCCTGGGTGCCGCGGTGGTGACCTTCGGGCTCGGCCGGCTGGTCGGACTGGAGCCCGAGGCCATCGCCGGTGTGTTCGCCGGATCGCAGACCAACACCCCGGCGCTGGCGGCCGCCGGGGGCGGTGCCCAGGCCACCGTCGGCTACGCCTGCGCCTACCTGTTCGGTGTGCTGGGCATGCTGGTCGCCACGGCGATGTCGTTGCGCCGCAGCACCACCGACACCGATGCGCCCGAGCCGCTGGTCGACGTCACCATCCGGGTGGACCGCAGCACCCCCGTCGCGGTCGCCGACATCGCCGCCGGTCGCCACGTCACGTTCGTGCGGCTGTGTCCGTCCGGGCAGACCGGCGTGAGCGCCGTGACCGACGACACCGTTCTCGGCCACGGCGACCTGGTGTCGGTCGTCGGCCCGAACCGGGAGGTGGACGCCATCGTCGCAGATCTCGGCCACCGCTCCACCCATGACCTCACCTCCGACCGGGCGCACCTGGACTTCCGCCGGATCACGCTGTCCAATCCCGCCTACGGCGGCCTCACCGTCGCCGAGCTGCAGCTGGGGCCCCGGCACGGCGCCACGGTGTCCAGGGTCCGGCGCGGCGACGTCGACCTGATCAGCGCCCCCGGGCTCAAGCTGCACCTCGGCGACCGGCTGCGGGTGGTGGCGCCGCCCGAGCAGATGGCGGCGGTCACCGCGCTGCTCGGGGACTCCAGCCGGGGGATGACCGCGCTGGCCCCGGTGGCGCTCGGCGGCGGGCTGGCGCTGGGGCTCGCCGTCGGCCTGATTCCGGTGCCGCTGCCCGGCGGCATGACGGTCAGTGTCGGCGCGGCCGCCGGCGCGCTTCTGGCGGGCCTGGTGATGGGCCGGGTGCGCCGGGTCGGCCGGATCCTGACGACCATGCCGCTGGCGTCCTCGACGGTGCTGGCCGACATCGGTCTGATGCTCTTCCTGGCCTACGCGGGCTGCAAGGCCGGTTCGATGATCGGCACCGCCTTCGGCTCCGGTGAGGTGCTCAAACTCGTCGGTGTCGGGGCCGTCGGTACCACCGTCCTGGCGAGCGGGACATATGCGTTGACGCGCTGGGTCTTCCGGCTCGGCGGGGTGCGCAGCGCCGGCATCCTCGGGGGTGTGCAGACCCAGCCCGCCATTCTCGGTTTCGCCAACGAGCGCACCGGCTATGACGCCCGGGTGTCGCTGGGCTACGCGCTGGTCTACCCCACGGCGATGATCGTCAAGGTGGTGGCCGCGCAGCTGATCGCCAGCCTGTGACCAGGCTCAGGGCGGTGGCGCCTCGGTGTAGGCGAACCGGTACCCGTCGGCATCGAAGGTGAAGCCCTTGCCGGTGGTCTCACTGGCGCAGGAGATGCCCGCGTCGCCGACGTTGCAGCGGAACCCGGCCGCGGCCAGGACCTGCCCGAAGTCCACCGGGCGCGGCGGTCCGGGCACCAGCCGGAACTCCTCGCCGTCCAGGACGGTGAAGCGGGGCTCGCCGGTCGCGGCCACGACGATGGCATTGGGTGCCTTCTGCTCGCCGTCGGTGTCGGTCACGGTGTCCGGCTGACCGGGAACGCCCAGGTTCGCCCGGCCGCCGGCGGCCTGACAGCCGGCCAGCGTGTGCGGCACGATCGCACACCGCCAGCTCATGCTCGGCGTGGTGAAGAAGTACGCCGTCAACCCGTCGGAGGTGGCGTAGAACTCCGAGGCGTCGAGCAGCCGATCGTTGCCCGGCGGGCCGTCGGGAGCGGGCAGAGCCGTCGTAGAGGGCTCCGGGATGTAGTCGGAGACGCCCTCGGTGTTGACGACGGCCGGCGAGCAGGCGGTGAGCCAGCCGGCGAGCAACCCGCTCGTCGCGAGGACGACGGTGGGTCTCGGCATGCCGGATTCCCTCCTCTGGTACGTCGCGCCGGCGTGTCCGGGAACGACGGTACGCCGCCCGCAGCGAAGGCCGCCGTCCGCGGGCGTCGTGTGCGGGACGGTCCGGGTGCCCGGCGGACGACGGCGTCGCGGCGCCGCGGGTGCGTCGCGGGCCGCGACACGGCCGGGGACGGGAAAACGGCTTGTGATTTACCGCTCATTTTCGTCGGATGTGCTTAGAGAAACCTAAATAAGAGAGCTCGAAGAGCGTGAAACTGCTAATTAGCCGGGAGCCGGATCCGGGCATGTAAAGGCAGTGTTACCGGATAGCTAACAGCAAACACCGCGAATGGGTCACGGCGGCGTCTGAGCGTGGTCTGAACGCGGCGGCCGGACTGCGTCGATGCCGGTGGCAACGACCGTAAAAGCGGCGTTTTTCAACGCTAGAGTAGTTCTTAGCCGGCGCCGCCGCGGCGCCAGACCCGGAACCCTTGCGTCAAACGGGGTTGATCATCGAGGGAGCAACATGGCAAACAGCGTTGCCAATGTGGACGAAGTGACTGATGCGATCGACGGGGGCGCGCTCGCCGAGCGTGCCGCCGTGCCGTCCGCCTCGCACTGGCTGCCGTCGATGCGAGATGTCTCCAGCCGGGTCCGCGCCCAGGTCCAGCGCGCCGCGGGCGGACGCCATGCCGTGTCCGCGCTCGGTGCCGACGACGCCGCGGTCGAACCCATGCTCGGTTTCAAGGTCCTGCGGCACCGGGCCGTGGGCACCGGTCCGATCAGCGACCTCGCCGTGGCCGGCGGGCGGGTGTTCACCGCCAACTACGCCGACGACAGCGTGACGGTGCTCGACGCGCGCACCCTGGCGCTGGTCGACAACTTCTGCGAGGTCTACGAACCCCAGACCATGTCCACCCTGGGTCGGCGGGTGTTCGTCAGCACCGTCTCGCCGTCCTATGACACCGTCACCGTGATCGACGGGGGGCGGGTGGCCTCCACCATCGCCGTCAAGGGCAGCGTGCGCAGCCTGGCCGCCTCGCCCGACGGCACCCACGTCTACCTCGCCCGCACCCACTCGCAGGGCGCAGACCTGGCCATCCTGGACACCGCCGCGCGGCGGATCAGCACCGTCGAACTCGGCGCGGCCGCGCCCGTGGCGCTGGCCGTGAGCCCCGACGGCACCCGCGTCTACGTCGCCTCGGTCGACCACACCGGCGGCCTGCTGGCCGCGGTCGACGCCCGGGTCCGGCGGATCGTCGGCGCCGTGGCGGTCCCCTCGGCGATCCGCGATATCGCCGTGAGCCCCGACGGCAAGACCGTCTACGTCGTCAGCGACGACGCCGAACTCGGCGGTACCGTCGACGTGGTCGATGCCCGCCAGCTGCGGATCACCGACACCATCGAACTGGGCGAGCGGGTCAGCCGGGTCGAACTCAGTGTCGACGGCGAACGCGCCTACATCGTCAACGGCGGACGGGTCACCGTGTTGTGCACCGCGACCCACGAGATCGTCGACCACATCGTCACCCCCGCCGAGCCGTCCGCCGTCCGGGAGAGCGAGGACGGCGGCACGCTGTTCGTCGGCGACTACCGGGGCGGGCTCACCGTGCTCGCGGTCGCGTGGACCTCGAACAAGCTGCTCGCCGAGATGATCGGCTGCGACGTCATCGACGTGCCGATGCTGGAGCTCGAGCCCGCCGGGGTCTAGCCGCAGCACCCTCGGGGCGCGAGCCGGGCGCCTCCCCGAGTCCGGCGGTGTGCCGTGACGGTGAACAACAAAACCGAGCTTGCTATCGTCACCGGCGCTAGCGTAAGGCCCACCGCCCGTACCGACTCGGAGGCTGTTCACCGATGCACAGCACAATGCAGGACTATCCGCTGACCATCGCGGCGATCCTGCGCTACGCGACGACCGTCCACGGCGACCGCACGGTCACCACCGCCGTCGGAAACGGCGAGTACCGACACGGCACCTACCGGGAACTCGGCGCACAGGCCGCACGGCTGGCCAACGCGCTGCGCCGG
This sequence comes from Mycolicibacterium palauense, assembly GCF_002592005.1. GTDB lineage: Bacteria > Actinomycetota > Actinomycetes > Mycobacteriales > Mycobacteriaceae > Mycobacterium > Mycobacterium palauense. The sequence continues at coordinate 56,109 of NZ_NVQF01000022.1, forward strand.
CTCGGCGTCACCGGCGATCAGCGGGTCGCCACCTTCATGTGGAACAACCAGGAGCACCTGGAGGCCTACGTCGCGGTACCGGCGATGGGCGCCGTGCTGCACACCCTCAACATCCGGCTGTTCCCCGAACAGATCGAGTTCGTGGCCTACGAAGCCGAGGACCAGGTGGTGATCGCCGATCTGTCCCTGGCGCCGATCCTGGCCCCGGTGCTGCGGTCGATGGAAACGGTGCACACCGTGATCGCCGTCGGCGACGGTGACCTGGCGCCGTTCCGGGCCTCCGGCAAGCAGGTGCTGCGCTACCACGAGCTCACCGCGGCCGAATCCGATGAGTTCGACTGGCCGGAGATCGACGAAAACGCCGCTGCGGCAATGTGTTACACCAGTGGCACCACCGGCCACCCCAAGGGGGTGGTGTATTCACACCGGTCGAGCTACCTGCACTCGATGGCGGTGTGCAGCGGCAACGGGATGGGGCTGAGTTTCAGCGACCGCGCCCTGCCGATCGTGCCGATGTTCCACGCCAACGCCTGGGGCCTGCCGTATGCGGCGCTGATGGCCGGGGCCGACATGGTGCTGCCCGACCGGTTCATGGACGCCGCCTCGCTGGTCGATCTCGTCGAGACCCAACGCCCCACGGTGGCCGGTGCCGTGCCCACCATCTGGAACGACGTCATGCACTACCTGGACAAGAACCCCGGCCACGACATCGCGTCGCTGCGGTTGGTGGCCTGCGGCGGTTCGGCGGTGCCGCTGTCGCTGATGAAGGACTTCGAGGCGAAGTACCACGTGCAGATCCGCCAGCTGTGGGGCATGACCGAGACCTCGCCGATGGCCACCCTGGCCTGGCCGCCGCCCGGCACCGACGAGGAGCGGCACTGGCAGCTGCGCTCCACCCAGGGCCGCCCGATGTGCGGGGTGGAGACCCGCATCGTCGACGACCGGGGGGCGGCGCTGCCCAACGACGGCGAGTCGGTCGGGGAGCTGGAGGTGCGCGGCGCCTGGATCACCGGCTCGTACTACCGCAACCACGACACCTCCAAGTTCCAGTCGGGCTGGCTGCGCACCGGCGACGTGGGCAACATCGACGCGCAGGGCTACGTCACCCTGACCGACCGCGCCAAGGACGTGATCAAGTCCGGCGGCGAGTGGATCTCCTCGGTGGAGCTGGAGAACCACCTCATCGCCCACCCGTCGGTGCTGGAGGCCGCCGTGGTCGGCGTGCCCGACGAGCGGTGGCAGGAGCGGCCGCTGGCCGCCGTCGTCGTCAAGGAGGGGGCCGTCGTGACCGCGACCGAGCTGCGGGACTTCCTGGCCGACAAGGTGGTTCGCTGGTGGCTACCGGAGCGGTGGGCCTTCATCGACGAGGTGCCGCGCACCAGCGTGGGCAAGTACGACAAGAAGACCATCCGGTCCCGTCACGCCGAGGGCGAGTACAAGGTCGAAACGCTGGGCTGACCGCCCGTCAGCGCTGCGCGCGCCGATAGGCCGTCACCACCGCGGCGCCGCCCAGCCCGATGTTGTGCTGCAGCGCGGCGCCGACGTCGTCGACCTGACGGGCGTCCGCGGTTCCGCGCAGCTGCCAGGTCAGCTCGCTGCACTGGGCCAGGCCCGTCGCGCCCAGCGGGTGGCCCTTGGAGATCAGCCCGCCGGACGGGTTGACCACCCAGCGGCCGCCGTAGGTGGTCTGCCCGTCGTCGATCAGCCGGGGCGCCTCGCCCTCGTCGCACAGCCCGAGGGCCTCGTAGAGCAGCAGCTCGTTGGCCGAGAAGCAGTCGTGCAACTCGATGACCTGGAAGTCCTCGGGGCCCAACCCGCTCTGGTCGTACACCCGCCGGGCCGCCTGCACGTTCATGTCGTAGCCGATGATATTGGCCGCACTGCCGTCGAAGGTGGACTCGAAGTCCGTGGTCATCGCCTGCCCCACGATCTCCACGGCCTGCCCGGCCAGGTCGTGGTCGGCGACGTAGTCCTCGCCGGCGAGCACCACCGCCGCCGAACCGTCGGAGGTGGGGGAGCACTGCAGCTTGGTCAGGGGGTCGGAGATCATCTTCGCCGCCAGGATGTCGTCGAGGCTGTACTGGTCCTGGAACTGGGCGTAGGGGTTGTTCACCGAGTGCTTGTGGTTCTTGTAGCCGATCTTGGCGAAGTGCTCGGCGGTGCTGCCGAACTTCCTCATGTGTTCGCGACCGGCGGCGCCGAACATCCAGGGCGCCACCGGGAAAGCCAGTTCGTCGATCTCGGCCAGCGCCTTGATGTGGCGTCCCATCGGGGACTCGCGATCCCCGGCGCCGCCGCCCAGTGCGCCGGGCTGCATCTTCTCGAAGCCCAGGGCCAGGACGCAGTCGGCCAGCCCGCCGCGGATCGCCTGTGCCGCCAGGAAGAGCGCGGTGGACCCGGTCGAACAGTTGTTGTTCACGTTGACGATCGGAATGCCGGTCATGCCCAGTTCGTAGAGGGCGCGCTGGCCGCACGTGGAGTCGCCGGCGACGTAACCGACGTAGCCCTGCTCGATCTCGGTGTAGTCGATCCCGGCGTCGGCCAGCGCCTTGGTGCCCGACTCCCGGGCCATCTGCGGGTAGTCCCAGCCCTCGCGGCGGCCGGGCTTCTCGAACTTCGTCATTCCGACGCCGACCACGTAAACCCTGTTGGCGGCACGTCCCATGGTGATCTCCTCCGATCGCGGCACGCTCGTTGGTCGACCTTATCGTCGCGGCCCGGCGGCGTGAAGCCCGCGAAAGCCGGCATCGACGCGGCGATTCCGGCATGTCGTGTACAGACGGGCCCGGGCACGACACAATGCGACTAGAACGTGTTCTAGTTGAGACGGGAGTGCGGCGGATGGGCCTGAAGGTCGTGCAATGGGCAACCGGCGGTGTCGGGGTCGCCGCGATCAGGGGGATCCTCGAGCACCCCGAGCTCGAACTGGCGGGCTGCTGGGTGCATTCCGAGGCCAAGAACGGCCGCGACGTCGGCGACATCATCGGCGGCGAGCCGCTGGGCGTCACCGCCACCACCAGCATCGAGGACATCCTGGGCCTGGATGCCGACGCCGTCGTCTATGCGCCGCTGATGCCCAATCCCGACGAGGTGGCCGCACTGCTGCGCTCCGGCAAGAACGTGGTCACGCCCGTGGGCTGGATCTACCCCGGCGAACGCCTGGGCGCCCCGATGCGCGAGGCGGCGCTCGCCGGCGGTGTCACCCTGCACGGGACGGGAATCGCCCCGGGCGGCATCAGTGAGAAGTTTCCGCTGATGCTCTCGGCGATGTCCACGGGAGTGACCTTCGTGCGCGCCGAGGAGTTCTCCGACCTGCGCACCTACGAGGCCCCCGATGTGCTGCGCCACGTGATGGGGTTCGGCGACACCCCCGAGAAGGCGCTGAGCGGGCCGATGCAGAAACTGCTCGACGGCGGGTTCATCCAGTCGGTCAAGATGGTCGTCGACACCATGGGGTTCGCCGCCGACCCCGAGATCCGCGCCACGCAGGACGTCGCCGTGGCCACCGCGCCCATCGACTCCCCGCTCGGGGTCATCCAGCCGGGACAGGTGGCCGGCCGGAAATTCCACTGGGAAGCCCTCGTCGACGGCACCCCGGTCGTGCGGGTCACCGTCAACTGGCTGATGGGCGAAGAAAAGCTCGATCCACCATGGACTTTCGGGCCGGCCGGCCAGCGCTACGAGATGGAGGTCAACGGCAACCCCGACTTCACCGTCGTGGTACGCGGCTTCCAGGGTGAGATCGCCGCCGACGGGACGGCCGGGCCGGAGACGGGCATCACCGCCACCGCGGCGCACTGCGTCAACTCCGTCCCGGCGGTGTGTGCCGCCGCGCCGGGCATCGCCACCTACCTCGACCTCCCACTGATCAGCGCGAAGGCGGCGCCCGGCCTCGGTCACTGACTACCATCACCACCATGGCCCGGTCCTATGTGATGGAGCAGTCCCGCGCGATCCCGGTCGGTGTCGACGCCGCCTATTCCGGCACCCTGCCCATCGATCTCCGCACGATCATGAGCCGCTGGTACGGGCCCGTCGCCCCGGTCACGTCGGTGACCGGGCAGAGCGGCGAATGGGCCAACATCGGGCAGACGCGCACCATCGTGCAGGCCGGGGGTGCCAGCATGCGTGAGGAACTCACCCGCGTCGACCCGCCGCGCGGGTTCGCCTACCGCCTCACCGACGTCACCGGACCGCTTTCCGCGCTGGTCCACCACATCGACGGGCAATGGTCGTTCGAACCGGTCGGCACCGGCACCCGGGTGACGTGGCGGTGGACCGTGCAACCGAAATCCGCCGCGGCCGCGGCGGCGATGCCGGCGTTCGCGTGGCTGTGGAAGGGGTTCGCCCGCCAGGGCCTCGAAGAGCTGTCCGAACGGTTGCTCGGCTAGATGTGCCGGCTGTTCGGGCTGCACGCCGGCCGCGTCGCCGCCACCGCAACGTTCTGGCTGCTCGGCGCGCCGGACAGCCTCGCGCAGCAGAGCCACCGCAATCCGGACGGGACCGGTCTGGGGGTGTTCGGTCCCGGCGGACACCCGATTCTGCGCAAACAGCCGATGGCCGCCTGGCGGGACGCCGAATTCGCCACCGAGGCAAAAGAACTCGACGGAACAACCTTTCTGGCCCACGTGCGCTACGCCACCACCGGGGCGGTCGCGGCGGTCAACACCCATCCGTTCCTACAGGACGGCCGGCTGTTCGCGCACAACGGCGTGGTCGAGGGCCTGGACGTCATCGAGCACCGGCTGCAGGACCTGGGCACCGCGGATCTGGTGGCCGGTGACTCCGACTCCGAACGTGTCTTCGCCCTGATCACCGGCCACGTCCGCGCCCGGGACGGTGATGTGCCGACCGGGCTGAGCGAGGCGCTGCAGTGGCTGGCCGGCGCGGTTCCGATCTTCGCGCTCAACATCCTGCTGTGCACCGCGACGGAGATGTGGGCACTGCGCTATCCCGACACCCATGCCCTCTACCTGCTGGACCGGCGCGACCCCGCCGAGCACGCGCGGTTCGAACTGACCAGCGCACGCATCCGCGCACGGTCGGAGCACCTCGCCTCGGCGCCGTCGGCGATCGTGGCCAGCGAGCCGATGGACGACGACCCGAACTGGACCGCGCTGCGCTCCGGCGAACTCGTCCACATCGATGCCGGCCTGAACATCCAACGGCGGATCCTGCTGCCGGACCCGCCGGCAAACCAACTCACGCTCGCCGACCTCAGCTCCGATCTCAGCGCCGACGCGGCCTCCGCACAGACCGTCCGTTGAGAATCGCCGTGATTCACCGGGATCCACCGACATCCACTGAAGGGAGCAGCGCCATGACCGAACGCATCGAGGTGCCGGCCCCGGCGGGGCCGCTGGCCGCCGATCTGGCCGTGCCCACCGGGACCGGCCCGTGGCCCGGGGTCGTGGTGGTGCACGACGCGTTCGGGCTCGGCGACGACGCCCGCAACCACCTCCGACGGTTCGCCGAGCACGGGATCCTGGCCCTGGCCCCGGACCTGTACTCGCGCGGCGGGATGGTGCGCTGCGTGCGGTCGGTGATGCGCTCGTTGTCCCGGCACAGCGGGCCCGCCGTCGACGACCTGCTGGCCTGCCGCGATGCGCTGGCCGGCCGGCCGGACTGCACGGGCCGGGTCGGCATCGCCGGATTCTGCATGGGTGGCGGGTTCGCTCTGGTGATGGCGCCCAAGGGTTTCGACGCCTCGGCGCCGTTCTACCCGTCGATCATGCGTGACTACTCCTTCCTGGACGGGGGAGCCTGCCCCGTGGTGGCCAGCTACGGGGGCCGCGATCCGGTCAATGTGGGAAACGGGCCGCGGTTGGAGAAGACGCTGCAGACCGCGGGCATCCCGCACGACGTCAAGGTGTATCCGGGCATCGGGCATTCGTTCGCCAACGACCTGCCCGGACAGCCCTTCCTGCGCGTGGCGGGTTTCGGCCACGACGCCGCCGCCACCGACGACGCCTACCGCCGGGTGTTGGCGTTCTTCGACACGCACCTGAGCGCCGGCGACGACTGACGCCCGACCCGGGCTGGCACACTCTGGAGACCGTGAGCGTGAAGAGAGCACTGGTACTCGCGGGCGGGGGTATCGCGGGGATCGCCTGGGAAACCGGCGTGCTGACGGGCATCGCCGACGCCGCGCCCGCGGTGGCGCAGCACCTGGTCGACTCCGCGGTGCTGGTGGGGACCTCGGCGGGATCGGCGGTGGCCGCCCAGCTGGGCAGCGGACTGAGCCTGCCCGAGCTGTTCGACCGGCAGGTGGCGGCCCCCTCCCACGAAATCGACTCCGGGGTGGACATCGAGGCCGTCGCCGAGCTGTTCCTGTCGGCGATGCTCACCCCCGGCGCCACCAAGGAGGACAAGCTGCGCCAGATCGGTGCCATCGCCGCCGCCACCGGCACGGTCCCGGAGCCGGTCCGGCGTGCGGTGATCGCCCACCGGCTGCCCTCGCAGCACTGGCCGCAGCGGTCGTTGCGGATCACCGCCATCGACATCGCGACGGGCGAGCTGGTGGTGTTCGACCGGAACTCCGGCGTCGACCTCGTCGACGCCGTGGCCGCCAGCTGCGCCGTACCGGGGGTGTGGCCGCCGGTGACGATCGCGGGCCGCCGCTATATCGACGGCGGGGTCGCCAGCATCGCCAACACCGCGGTGGCCCACGACTGTGACAGCGCGCTGGTGCTGGTGCCGTCCGGGGCCGACGCGCCGTCGCCGTGGGAGACCGGCGTCGCCGAGGAGATCGCCGGCTTCCCGGGACCGGCCCTGGCGGTGTTCGCCGATGCGGCCGCGCGCGCGGAGTTCGGGCCCAATCCGCTGGACCCCGGATCCCGGGTCCCCGCGGCGCGGGCCGGCCGCGAGCAGGGCCGGCGCGAGGCCGAGCGGATCGCGACCTTCCTAGGGTTGTGACTGGGGGGCCTCTGGCTCGGGGGCCTGTGACTGGGAGGCCTGCGACTGGGGGCCCAGCGCCGGTGGGTCGCCGCCGCCCGGGTCGGGCCGCGCCGTCGTCGTCTCGGTGCGCGGGGTCTGCGCGTCGGCGGCGGTGACCGCCGGTGCGCCCAGCACGTCCAGCGCCGCGGCCGCGAGCTCCTGCCCGATGTCCATGACCTCGGTGGCACGGTGGAAGTCCAGGCTGCGGCACACGCTGCGGGGCACCTCGATCAGCAGGTCGGGCGGGTAGGCGGCCAGGGTGTGCCGCGCCAGCGCGGCCTGGGCGATGTCGATGGTGCGGTTCATCACCTCGAACCCGCCCAGCTTGGGCACCACAGGAACGTCGTCGGCCGAGATCTCGTCATCGCCGCCGCTGAGGCGGTTGAGCACCGAGCGCGCCGACGGATTGTCCAGCAGCGACCGAGCGGCCTTCGTGTCCAGCAGCGAGGACGTGCTGCGCCACATCCGGTTCAGCCATTCGGTGGTGGCCCGCGGTTCGGGCTGGGCGCGGCGGGCCTCGGGATCGTCGCCGGACAGGCTGATCGCGATGGTGGCGTCGGCGTTGACCGCCGCGATCGGCGCCATCGGGACCGGGTCGAGGATCCCGCCGTCGGCCAGCAGCCGGCCGTCGAGCACGTGCGGCGAGATCACCCCCGGGATGGCGATGGACGCGCGGATCGCGTCGTCGAGCGCCCCGCGCTGCAGCCACACCGACCGCCCGGTGATCAGATCGGTGGCCACCGAGGTGAACGGGATGGGGAGTTCCTCGATGGTGACCTCGCCGAGGATCTCCCGCACCGCGTCGAGGATCTTCTCGGCGCGCAGCACCCCCGCGGCCGAGATCGACGGGTCGAGCAGCCGCAGCACCGCACGCTGCGTCAGCGAACTGGCCCACTGCGCGTACTCGTCGAGCTTGCCCGCCGCCTGCAGACCCCCGACCAGCGCACCCATCGACGACCCGGCGATGCCGACGATCTCGTGGCCGCGTTCGTGCAGCTCGTTGATCACCCCGATGTGGGCGTAACCCCGGGCCCCGCCGCTACCGAGGGCCAGCGCAACACGCATGGCGCCATTGTCGCGCACCCGGATTGGTGCGACAACGGTCGGCGGCCACCGCCGCGGTCAGCTTGGCTGCGGCTATTCGCACTGGCCGGTGGCGGCACCGTTGACCGCCATGATCACCCCGGCCTGCTGGGCGGGGGTCAGGTCGGCCCACGGGCTGTTGAAGGTGCCCGGACCCACCGGTGCGGGGCCCTGCAGGATCCTCAGATACGGCTCGACGAGGGCGACGGGGTCGCCCGGCTGGGTGTCCATCCACAGCTTGGCGGCGTGGCAGGCCTGCCCGTACTGGGATTCGGTGGCGTCGGCCGGGACGTCCACCCCGGTGGTGACGCCGCCGGGGGAGACCGCCACCGCGCCCGGCGGCACCGCCTGGGCCGGCAGCGGCGGCGGCTCGCTGGTCGGGGCCGTCACCGTGGACCCCGCGGTGTCGGTCGCCGGGGCCGTCTGCTCACCCGATGAACAACCCGCCCCGACCGTGGCCGCCGCGGCGGCCAGCAGTGCCCAGTGCCGGGCGGCCCGATGCTGGTGGATGCGCATGCGAGTCAATCTATGCAACACTGGACGACGTGACGAAGAGCCTCGGGTTCCGGGAGTGTTGCCGGGCCGTATGACGCCCGACCGCCGCCGACCCCTCGTCACTTCCGGAGTTTCTTCCCATGTCTACTTCTGTGTTCCCCGTGCTGCCCGACTCTGCGATTCCCCCGGCCATCCCCACGGTGCCCGGCCCCACCCGGCTGCGCATCCCCGATCTGCTGCACGCCACCGACCGGGCCGCCGACGAATTCCTCAGCGGCCGCTATGACCATCTGCTGCCCGAGGGCGGACCACCCGGGGACCGTCGCTGGTTTTTGCGGCTCCACGCTGACGACGACCTGGACCTGTGGTTGATCAGCTGGGTGCGGGGGTATCCGACCGAGCTGCACGACCACGGCGGTTCCCTCGGCGCGCTGACGCTGTTGTCCGGTGCGCTCGCCGAATATCGTTGGGACGGAAGCGCGCTGCGCGTCCGCCGGCTGGAGGCCGGCGATCAGGCGGCGTTCCCGCTGGGCTGGGTGCACGACGTGGCGTGGGCGCCGTCCAGCGACCCCGAGCCCACGTTGAGCGTGCACGCCTACTCGCCCCCGTTGACGGCGATGTCCTACTACGAGGTCACCGCGCGGTCGACGTTGCGGCGCAACCGCACCGAACTCACCCACGGCGGCCCGGAGCATCGGTGACCAGCCGCATCGACACCGCGCTGGACCGTGCGCGGGCCCGCCTGCGGCGCCTGCCCGCCGCGGCGGTGCCCGCGGCGCTGGACCGGGGGGCCGTCCTGGTCGATATCCGGCCCGCGGCGCAGCGGGCCGACGAGGGGGAGGCGCCCGGCGCGCTGGTCGTCGAACGCAACGTGCTGGAGTGGCGCTGCGATCCCACCAGCGAGGCACGCCTGCCGCAGGCCACCGGCGACGACGTCGAGTGGGTGCTGCTGTGCTCGGAGGGCTACACCTCCAGCCTGGCCGCCGCGGCACTGCAGGACCTGGGGCTGTTCCGGGCCACCGATGTCATCGGCGGCTACCGTGCCCTGCGTGGTGTCCTGGGTGCCGGGCCATCCCGGACGGCTACTCGTCGGAGTGCATCAGCGGGCGCAGACGCTCGGTCTTCTCCGGGGTCCAGCCCGGCGGTTCCAGCACCGCGGCCCATCCGTTGACCACGTCTTTGACGTAGCGGTGCCCGTGCCCGTCGGGCACATCCACCGCGACCGCCATGTCCGCGGACACCTGCAGGAACGTGATGACCGGCATCCAGTCCATGCTCGGGGAGACGTCGTAGCCGCGCGGCTCGCGCAGCCAGTCCGGTTCGCGGAACAGCAGATCCGGTGTCCACCACGCGATCGGATCCGAGGCGTGCTGCAGATAGACCACCCGCGGCGTGCTCCACTCCGACGGCGGCCGGCCCAGGTTGTCCGGCCGCGCCACGAACCGCACGTACTCGCCCTTGTCGTAGATGGGCAGCCACATCGGTGACCCGGGATCGCGGTTGGCGGTCAGGTTCGTCCAGATGGTGTTGTTGAACGTCGGCCCGGAGAACAGCGCGCCGTCGGTGCGGGCCAGCAGGTTGTTCAGGCTCAGGAACGGGGCCTCGCCGCCGAACGAACCCAGGCTCTCACCGAAGACGACCAGCTTGGGGCGCTGCCCCTCGGGCATCTGTTTGATCAGGGCGTCCACCGCCTCGAACAGCGCCTGACCGGCCTGGCGCGCGTTCTCCTTGTCGACGAGGAAGGACAGCCAGCTGGGCAGGTAGGAGTACTGCATCGAGACGATCGCGGTGTCGCCGTTGTACATGTACTCCAGCGCCGAGGCCTCGGCCTCGTTGATCCAGCCGGTGCCGGTCGTCGTCGCCACCGCGACCACCTTGCGGTCCAGGCCGCCGGTGCGCAGCAGTTCGCTGGCGGCCAGCACGGCCCGTTCCTTGATGTCGTCGACCGAACCGATACCGGCGTAGGCGCGGATCGGCTCGGTGGCCGGGGCGCCGTTGAACTCCGTGAGCTCGTCCACCGTCGGCCCGCCGGAGATGAAGATGCGGCCCTGGTGCCCCAGCGAGGCCCAGGACACCAGCGACTCCGGCCCGCCGGAGCGCAGCGGCGTCGTCGGTGGCGGGTTGTCCGGGTCGTCCTCGTCGTTGACCGCGGCGAAGGTCTCGTTGAGCCAGTCCATCGTCACGCGCACCACCACGCCGTTGAGCAGCGCGATGGTCAGCGCGAGCACCAACCCGACGGCGACGACGCCGGACACCCGCGGCGGGGCGACGCGCTCGAGCTGACGCATCAGGAACAGCACCAACTTGCGCACCAGCTGACCGATCTCGACCAGGATGAACAGGACGACGATCGCGATCACCGCGGCCTGCGGGTAGTTGTACCAGCGCAGGTGCGGTACCCCCATCAGGTCGCGGACGTCGTTCTGCCAGCGGCTGAAGAAGAACTGCATGCCGACCATGCCGATCAGTCCGACGACCAGCAGCGTGAGCCAGGCCCACCGCGGCGCCAGGGGACTGGTGTCCTTGCCGCGCAGGTAGCGCACCAGCCACACGCTGAACACGCCGATCAGATATCCGGCCGCGCCCGCACCGCCGGAGACCAGGCCCTGGAACAGCGGGCCGCGCGGCAGCAGCGACGGGGTCAGCGACAGAAAGACGAACGCCAGGCCGACGGCGGTGCCGAAGAACGTGTAGTGCCGGGCCCACCACGGCGGTCGTTCACCGCCGGGTTCGGCATCCGCCGGCTGGCCGGCAGACTGATCCGCCGGCTGGCCGGCAGACTGATCCGCCGGCTCTGCGGTGGCTGTCCGCTGCGCCGCGGCGTCGGACCCGTCCCCGGGCTGCCCGTCCGCGCCCCCCGACTGCTCGGCCTGCGATTCAGTCACGCCTGAGCACTCTAGCGGTGCTTGAAGTCCGCAGCGCGCTTCTCGGTGAAGGCCGCCATTCCCTCCGTCTGATCCTCGGTGGCGAACGCCGAATGGAACAGCCGGCGCTCGTAGAGCAGTCCCTCGGCGAGGGTCGACTCGAATGCCCGGTTGACCGCCTCCTTGGCCATCCGGGCCGCCGATAGCGACATCTGCGAGATCGTCGCGGCCGCGGCCTTGGCCTCGGTCAGCAGATCGGCGGCCGGCACCACCCGCGAGACCAGGCCCGCGCGCTCGGCCTCCTCGGCGCCCATGTTGCGCCCGGTCAGGATCAGATCCATCGCCTTGGCCTTGCCGATGGCGCGGGTCAGGCGCTGGCTGCCGCCCATCCCGGGCAGTACGCCCAGCTTGATCTCCGGCTGGCCGAACTTGGCGGTGTCCGCGGCGATCAGCAGGTCGCACATCATCGCCAGCTCGCAGCCGCCGCCCAGCGCGTAGCCGGCGACCGCCGCGATCGTCGGGGTGCGCACGGCGGCGAATTCGCCCCACTTGGCGAAGTAGTCGGACCCGAAGACGTCGGCGAAGCTCAGCGAGGCCATCTCCTTGATGTCCGCGCCGGCGGCGAAGGCCTTCTCGCTACCGGTCAGCACGATGGCGCCGATGCCCGGGTCGGCATCGAATTCCTTTGCCGCCGCGGTCACTTCGTTCATCACCTGGCCGTTGAGCGCGTTGAGCGCCTTGGGGCGGTTCAGGGTGATCAGGCCGACGCGGTCCTCGCGCTCGACGATGATGGTCTCGTAGCTCATCGGTCCTCCTCGACTGGTTGAACTCGACTGGTTGATCTCGACTGGTTGATCTCGACTAGTCGAACGTGAGATCGGGATCCGCGGGGTCGAAATAGCGTGCGACATCCTCGCTGCTGACCGCGGCCAGCGAGGACGGGTTCCACTGGGGGTTGCGGTCCTTGTCGACCAGCTGCGCGCGGATGCCCTCCACCAGGTCGTGGGACTTCAGCGACGCCGACGAGACCCGGTACTCCTGCACCAGGACGTCCCGCAGGGTCTGCAGGCCGGCCGCCCGGCGCACCGCCTCCAGCGTGACCATCAGCGCGATCGGGGAGCGCCCGGCGATCACCTGCGCGGCGTCATTGGCGGGGCCTTCCGCATGCCCGCGCAGGGCGGCGACGATGTCGGCGACGGTCGCGCCGTCGTAGCACTCGTCGATCCACGGGCGGTTCTCGACCAGCGCGCTGGCCGGCGGTTCCACCGCGTGGTTGCTCAGCGCGGTGTCGACGTCGTGGGCCACGATGTCGTCGACGAAGGCCGCCAGCGCCGCGTGCGGGACGAAGTAGTCGGCGAAGCCCATCGCGATGGCGTCGGCGCCCGAGAACGGGGCGCCGGTCAGGGCGGCGTGCAGGCCCAGGCTGCCCGGGCTGCGGGAGAGCAGGTAGGTGCCGCCCACGTCGGGGATGAAGCCGATGCCCACCTCGGGCATGGCCATCTTGGTGGTGTCGGTGACGATCCGGACCCCGGCGTGCGCCCCGACGCCGACGCCGCCGCCCATCACGATCCCGTCCATCAGGGCGACATAGGGCTTCGGGTAGTCGCCGATCAGCGCGTTGACCCGGTACTCGTCGAACCAGAACTTGCGCGCCTCGGCGCCGTCCGCGCGTGCGCTGTGGTAGATCGCCACCACGTCGCCGCCGGCGCACAGCCCGCGCTCGCCGGCGCCGGTGAGGACCACCGCGCGGATGTCGTCGTCGTCGGCCCAGCGCGGCAACACCTCGGCCAGCGCGTCGACCATCGCCTGAGTCAGCGAGTTGATGGCCTTGGGCCGGTTGAGGGTGATGATGCCGACGCCGTTGTCGACGTGCGTGAGGATCTCGTCGCTCATGTGCTGCGGGCTCCGTCGTCGAGGTCGTATCGTGCGGGATGCACCAATGGTTGGACATCCTAGTATCTCGGGCCCGCCCCTCGGCAGGCGCCCACGGGTAACCTAGCGGTGACGGGTCCGCGCAGAAATCCCAGCACATCGGGAACTGGCGACGGGTTCCGGTTCGTTAGACGATTGTTCGTGTAAGACTTTCAGGTACCTCACAGGAAAGGATCCGACGGTGCGGGAAACCTCCAATCCGGTATTCCGTTCGCTGCCCAAGCAGCAGGGCGGGTACGCGACATTCGGTACCGGTGCTGCTGGCGCCGCGACCGCGCAGGTACATCAGGGCTATCAGCCGTACACGACTCCGCCCCAGACGGGCGTCTCGCGGCCGCTGACCATCGACGACGTCGTCACCAAGACCGGCATCACCCTGGGTGTGCTGGCCGCGGTCGCCGCCGTCTCCTACTTCCTGGTCGCGGGCAACCCCGCGCTGGCCATGCCGTTCACCCTGGTGGGTGCGCTCGGCGGGCTGGCGCTGGTCCTGGTCGCCACCTTCGGCCGCAAGATGGACAACCCGGCGATCGTGCTGAGCTACGCCGCGCTGGAGGGTCTGTTCGTCGGCGCGGTGTCGTTCCTGTTCACCAACGTTCTGGTGTCCGGGGCCAACGCGGGCGTGATGATCAGCCAGGCCGTGCTGGGCACACTCGGCGTGTTCTTCGGCATGCTGGTCGTCTACAAGACCGGTGCCATCAGGGTCACGCCGAAGTTCACCCGCATGATCGTGGCCGGCATGATCGGCGCGCTGGTGCTGATGCTGGGCAACCTGGTCCTGGCGATGTTCGGCGTCGGCGGCGGCGAGGGCCTGGGCATCCGCAGCGGCGGACCCATCGCGATCCTGTTCTCGCTGTTCGTGATCGGGCTGGCGGCGTTCAGCTTCCTCATCGACTTCGACGCCGCGGACCAGATGATCCGCGCCGGTGCGCCCGAGAAGGCCGCCTGGGGCATCGCCCTCGGCCTGACGGTCACCCTGGTGTGGCTCTACATCGAGATCCTGCGTCTGCTCAGTTACTTCCAGAGCGACTAGTCTCAACCCCGCAGAGGGCCCGGTGCGCATGCACCGGGCCCTTTTTTTGCGGTACCCGCCGAAGCTCAGGCTTTGATTCGGTACTCAGAGCGTCGAACGCGCGCGATTTTCGCTCTGGGTACCGGCTCGATCACCCTGTGGATGGGTGACGGCCCGCCATCGGCGGCTGGGCGAGGGTGTCACCTCGTGGTGGTGTTCATCGGAAGTGAGGCGGTGGCCGCCGGCCGCGTCACCAAGTACGACCTGCGGGCGCGCTGTCAACGGGTGCTTCCCGACGTGTACGCCCCCGGCGACGCGCCGCTGACGCTGGTCGACCGGACCCGCGCGGCGTGGTTGTGGTCTGGCCGGCGGGCGGTGATCACCGGATCGGCGGCCTCGGCGCTGCACGGCGCGAAATGGATCGACGACGACATCGCGATCGAAGTCAACGGCCACGACCGCAAACCGCCACCGGGGGTGCAGGTGCGCTGCGAAACCCTCTTCGCCGACGAGATCGGGATGCGCGGCGGACTGCCGGTCACCACCGTCGAGCGCACCGCGTTCGACCTCGCTCGGCGCGGAACCGTCCACGGGGCGGTCGAGCGGCTCGACGCCCTCGCCGCGGCCACGCGGTTTCACCGCGACGATGTCCTGGCCGTGTCCGTCGACCACCCGCATGTGCGGGGTATCCGTCGGCTGGCGCGGACGCTGGACATGGTCGATGCCGGGGCACAGTCGCCCCGGGAAACCTGGCTGCGGCTGCTGCTGGTCGCCGCGGGGTTCCCGCGTCCGCGTACCCAGATCCCGGTGCCCTGGCCCGACGGGCATCCGCGCTACTACCTCGACATGGGCTGGCCCGAGGTGATGGTGGCCGTGGAGTACGACGGGGAACAGCACCGGGTCGACCGGGAGATCTACCGTGAGGACCTGACCCGCTCGGAGTACATCGCCTACCAGGGGTGGAACCGGATCAGGGTGATCGCCGGCGACTCCCGCGCCGCCATCGTCGCCCGGGTCGAGCGGGCATGGCAGCACGCATCGGTTCGGTACTCAGAGCGAAAAACCGGGTGAGATTTCGCTCTGAGTACCGAATCAATGCCAGAGCAGGGGGCGCTGCAGCGTCAGGAGAGCCGTTCCAGCACCATGGCCATGCCCTGGCCGCCGCCGACGCACATCGTCTCGATGCCGAACGTCTTGTCGTGGGTGGTCAGGTTGTTCAGCAGGGTGGCGGTGATGCGGGCACCGGTCATGCCGAACGGATGCCCCAGCGCGATCGCGCCGCCGGAGACGTTCAGCTTGTCCTCGTCCATGCCCAGTTCGCGGGCCGACCCCAGCACCTGCACGGCGAAGGCCTCGTTGATCTCGTAGAGGTCGATGTCGGACAGCTGCATCTTGGCGTGGGCCAGGGCCCTCTTGACGGCCTCGATCGGGCCCAGGCCCATGATCTCCGGCGAGAGCCCGCTGACCCCGGTGGAGACGACGCGCGCCAGCGGGGTCAGGCCGAGTTCCTTGGCCCTGGTGTCGCTCATGATGACCACCGCGGCGGCGCCGTCGTTGAGCGGGCAGGCGTTGCCGGCAGTGATCGTGCCGCCCGGCCGGAACACCGGCTGCAGCTGGGAGACCTTCTCGTAGGTGGTACCCGGGCGCGGGCCGTCGTCAGTGGTGACGACGGTGCCGTCGGGCAGTGTCACCGGGGAGATCTCGCGTTCGAAGAACCCGCTCTTGATCGCCTCCTCGGCACGGTTCTGGCTGCGCACCCCCCAGCGGTCCTGATCCTCGCGGCTGATCCCGGTGTAGAGCGCGACGTTCTCGGCGGTCTGGCCCATCGCGATGTAGACGTCGGGCAGGTGGCCGTCGGTGCGCGGGTCGTGCCATTCGTCGGCGCCGGTCTCGGCGCTGCGCACGGTCCGCGCGATCGCCTCGTCGAACATCGGGTTCTTGGTGTCGGGCAGCCCGTCCGCGCTGCCCTTGCCGAACCGGGACACGGCCTCCACACCGGCGGAGATGAACACGTCGCCCTCACCGGCCTTGATCGCGTGGAAGGCCATGCGGGTGGTCTGCAGCGACGACGAGCAGTACCGGTTGACGGTGGTCCCGGGCATGAAGTCGTAGCCGAGCTCGACGGCCACCGCGCGGGCGATGTTGTAGCCGGCCTCGCCGGCGGGCTGCGCGCAACCCATCATCAGGTCGTCCACGTCGCGGGGGTCCAGCGCGGGGACCTTGTCCAGCGCCGCGCGCACCATCTGGGTGGCCAGGTCGTCGGGCCGCATGGTGGCCAGCGAACCCTTGACGGCTCGGCCGATCGGCGAACGGGTGGCGGCGACGATGACGGCGTCGGTCATGGCTCTCCTCGAGGTCTCGGGCTTACCCGAGACGTTAGCCCGAGCTCACCACCAGGGGAGCGGGGACCCCGGTGGTGCGGCGCGGCCACAGCCGGGCGAACATCCGCAGGCGCGCCGACAGCGTGCGGTTCTCGGCGCTGCGCGACTCCCAGGGCAGCTCACCCTCCCAGTGCCCGAGCGCAAAGCCCAGCGCCGGCAGCAGCTGTTTGGCGGCCAGCGCGTAGCCCTCGGCGGAGGGGTGGTAGCCGTCCTCGGAGAACAGCACGTCAGGTGCCTGCAGGAAGTCCGGTGCCAGCAGGTCGGCCAGCGGTACGGGAACACCGCCGCCGGCGCGCACCGCCCGGGCCTGGGCGCGGGCCAGCCGCAGTCCACGGTCGCGGGTCACCCACCGCAGCGGCTGGGGGATCGCGCCGATCACGCCGAAGTCGGGGCAGGTCCCCACCACAACGACGGCCCCGCTGGAGCTGAGGCGCTTGACCGCGTTGTTGAGCCGGCGCGCCGACTGGGGGATGCCGTTCAGCGCGGTGATGTCGTTGGCGCCGATCATGATCACCGCGGCGTCCGGGGGCGGGCCGGCGACGAACATCGCGTCGACCTGGCCCGACAGGCCCTTGGACGTGGCTCCCACGATCGCCTTGGTGCTCAGCCGGATCCGTTTGCCGGTCAGCTCGGCCAGCCCCCGGGCGACCAGCACCCCGGGCACCTCGTCGGCGACTCGGCAGCCGTAACCGGTGGCCGTGGAGTCCCCGAAGACCATCAGGTGCAGGTCCACCCGGGCGCCGCGCTGCCAGCGCTCGACCGATGCAGCTCCGGGGGTGTACACGCCGTCGGCGCGCGGCGGTACGTCCCAGGACTTCGGAATGACCTGCCGGGCCTTGTCCGCCTGACCTGTCAGAAGGTTGCGGGCACCCAGCGCCCCGGCCCCCGTGGAGGCCAGCACGCCCAATGTCGCGAGTGCGATGGTTGACCGACGCGTGCCGCGTGTGCCCACGCCCGACATTCTAGGTGCCCGAGCGGCCGGATTCCGAGTGCGACGGACCCCCTGATGCCGCCCCCGACGTCACGGTCTGATTTCGGTCCGGGTATCAATTTTGAATTCCAACTTGTTGAAAGTCTAAGAAGTGTCAAGCTAAGTACCCCGGTCCGACACGAAACCACGGGCGGACCCGGGACGCCGACGCCGGACACCACGACCGACCCGCGACAACGCCACTACAACGAGGTAGGGGGATTGTTTAGATGACCGCATCAATCAAGGTCTCGGGCCCGCCCCGTGCCGGATTCGGCGCCGCCAACGGCTCAGCAAAGGCCCGCAGGCCCCGCAAGTTCCCGGTCAGCGACGGCGCCCCGGTCGAGGTCGTCGAGACAGGCACCAGCCTGATGGGCCGGTTGGTCTCGCTCACCAGCCGGCTGACCGTGCGCCCGACGCTGGCCGTGGCCAGCTACGTCCCGCACCTGCCCTGGCCGTTCGGGATCGTCGACTTCGTCTCCCGCGCGGTGGCCCCCACCCCGGGGACCGTGCGCGCCACCATCGGGCTGCCCAACGCCGACGCGCAGCTGGTCCGCGCGCCCGGGGTGCTGCCCGCCGACGGCAACCGCCGCGTCGTGCTCTACATGCACGGCGGCGCCTTCCTGACCTGCGGTGTCAACTCCCACAGCCGCATCGCCATCGCGTTGTCGAAGTTCGCCGACGCCCCGGTGCTGGTGGTCAACTACCGGCTGATCCCCAAGCACACCATCGGCATGGCCGTCGACGACTGCCATGACGCTTACCACTGGCTGCGGCTGCGTGGCTACGACCCCGACCAGATCGTGCTGGCCGGCGACTCCGCGGGCGGCTACCTGGCGCTCACGCTGGCCCAGCGGCTGCAGGCCGAGGGGGAGGAGCCCGCGGCACTGGTGGCGATCTCGCCGCTGCTGCAGCTGGCCCAGGAGCCCAAGCAGGCCCACCCCAACATCCGCACGGACGCGATGTTCTCGCCCAAGGCGTTCGACGCGCTGGTCGGTCTGGTGGCGCGGGCCGCCGCCAACCGGATCGTCGACGGTGAGCCCGAACAGATCTATGAGCCCCTCGATCACATCGAACCGGGACTGCCGCGCACGTTGATCCACGTCTCCGGCTCCGAGGTGCTGCTCCACGACGCCCGGCTGGCCGCACGTCGGCTCGCGGCCGCCGGCGTGCCCACCGAGGTCCGGG
Source organism: Mycolicibacterium palauense (assembly GCF_002592005.1). Classification (GTDB taxonomy): domain Bacteria; phylum Actinomycetota; class Actinomycetes; order Mycobacteriales; family Mycobacteriaceae; genus Mycobacterium; species Mycobacterium palauense. Next base: position 74,967 of record NZ_NVQF01000022.1, read on the forward strand.
TGTGGCGGGGACAGATCCACGACTTCCAGTTGGCCGACCCGGTCATCCCGGAGGCCAAGCGGTCACTGCGCCAGATCGGGGAGTACATCCGGGAGGCGACCGGGTAGTGCCCGCGGCGCCGGGAGGATCCCGCCCGCCGGGGCCGGAGGTTTCTGCGCAAAGATGTAGCCATGCGGATCGCGCAGCACATCAGTGAACTCATCGGCAACACCCCGCTGGTGGAATTGCACTCGGTGGTACCCGAGGGTGCCGGCCGGGTCGTCGCCAAGGTGGAGTACCTCAACCCGGGCGGCAGCAGCAAGGACCGCATCGCGGTCAAGATGATCGACGCCGCGGAGGCCAGCGGCGAGCTCAAGCCCGGCGGCACCATCGTCGAGCCGACGTCCGGCAACACCGGTGTCGGCCTGGCGCTGGTGGCCCAGCAGCGCGGTTACCGGTGCGTCTTCGTCTGTCCCGACAAGGTCAGCGAGGACAAGCGGAACGTGCTGCGCGCCTACGGCGCCGAGGTGGTGGTGTGCCCGACCGCGGTGCCGCCGGAGCATCCGGACTCCTACTACAGCGTGTCCAACCGCCTGGTGACCGAGATCGAGGGGGCCTGGAAGCCCGACCAGTACTCGAACCCCCACGGCCCGGAAAGTCACTATGAGACAACGGGTCCGGAGATCTGGGCGGACACCGACGGCCAGGTGACGCACTTCGTCGCGGGCGTCGGGACCGGTGGCACCATCACCGGTGCGGGCCGCTACCTCAAGGAGGTCTCCGGCGGCAGGGTCCGCGTCATCGGCGCCGATCCGGAGGGATCGGTCTACTCCGGTGGCACCGGGCGTCCCTATCTGGTCGAGGGGGTGGGGGAGGACTTCTGGCCCAGCGCCTATGACCCGGCGGTGCCCGACGAGATCATCGCGGTCTCCGACGCCGACTCGTTCGACATGACCCGGCGTCTGGCCCGCGAGGAGGCGCTGCTGGTGGGCGGATCCTGCGGGATGGCCGTGGTTGCCGCGGTCGAGGTGGCCCGCAAGGCCGGTCCGGACTCGTTGGTGGTGGTGCTGCTTCCCGACGGTGGCCGCGGCTACATGTCGAAGATCTTCAACGACGCGTGGATGTCGTCCTACGGGTTCCTGCGCACCCGCCTCGACGGCGCGGGTGAGCCCACGGTGGGCGATGTGCTGCGGGGCAAGTCGGGGGCCATCCCCGACCTGGTGCACACGCACCCGTCGGAGACGGTGCGCGACGCGATCAACATCCTGCGCGAGTACGGGGTGTCCCAGATGCCGGTGGTCGGCGCCGAGCCCCCGGTGATGGCCGGCGAGGTGGCCGGCAGCGTCAGCGAGCGGGAGTTGCTCTCGGCGGTGTTCGAGGGTCGCGCCAAACTCGCCGACGCCGTCAGCGAGCACATGGGCCCGCCGCTGCCCCTGATCGGATCGGGCGAGCTGGTGGGCGACGCGGCCAAGACCCTGCGGGACTGCGACGCCGTGATGGTGGTCGAGGACGGCAAGCCCGCCGGCGTCATCACGCGCAGCGACCTGCTGGGCTACCTGTCGTCATAGCCGACTCGTCATAGCCGACTCGTGGTAGCCGGCCGTGCTGCCCGGCGCCGCGGCGGGCAGCCCACGGTGGAACGCTGGCAAAACGCCGCTCTCACCTGTGCGTATCCGTGTGGTGAAGATTGCGGTTTAGCGGTGGCTTTCAGCCAACTCTCAGGTACTGTCGGGGCGCGTCATCTCGCAGGACCCTTATTCTCGCGCAGGGGAGGACTTCGATGACCGAGCCGCCGGTCCCGCCCGAAGGCAACAATCCGCCGCCCGGTGGCTATCCGCCCCCGCCGCCCAGCGGTAACCCTGTCCCTTATACAC
>NZ_NVQF01000023.1 GCF_002592005.1 Mycolicibacterium palauense
CGGCCACCGTCGCCGCACCCCTGACCACCGGGGCCATCGCACTGGTCACCGCAGAGGCCGGGCCGGTGATGGCCGGCCGGGTCAACGTCATCGACCTGACCCCGACCCTGCTCGTGCCGGTGCAGGCAATCTGGCAGCGCCACACCGTATCCGAGATCCGCGCCGCCATCATGGGCGCACGCTTGCCACCTGGCGATCCGGAGGCGATCCCAGAGAAGCCAGCCGCGAGGTGACAGCCGAGAAAACGCGCTCACCAGGACGTTTTCTAGACCTCTGGGCTGATTCAACGACGCCCGCGGTGCATGCGAACAACCCGCGACGGATCGCCATGCGTCGGTCATATTGAGCAGTTAAGCGCTACATTGAATCAGGCCATGGTGGCCTGTGGAGGTGACATGGCTGGCGAGGTGACAACAATTCACCCCTTCGACGTTGGGAACGCGCCTCTGCCGCACGAGCTCCCCATTCCAGGGTGGGCGCAGCGCGTCCTCAAGTTCATCGAATAAGCCGCTCGCGCCGGCAAGACTGTCACGGTCACCGCCGACGACGAGACCCTCACTCCGGCGCAGATGGCCTCGGAGATCGGAGTGTCCCGGGCGAGCATTCAGCGCCGCATTGCCACCGGCGATATCGCCAGTAGGAAATTCGGAAACCGGCATCGGATCCCGCGCCGCGAGGTGGAGAAGCTCCGAGCTTCGTTCATCCGCGACGGGCGAAAGGGGATCAGCATTCGTGATCCCAGCTCGGCCAATGCTATTCGAGCCTCGCAGGAGGGGGTCGTGGACGCTATCGGCTCGCACGCTTCCCAGGCTCCACCGGCCGGAGAAGTGCTCGGTTCGGACTGTGTCGATGGCATGACCGTCACGCGGCATTTCTCGGATGCTGAACTGCAGAAGAACCTGCCACTCGACCTCGATCTGCTCCGGGAGATACTGCGGAGCAACCGGATAGGGAGGGCGTGGTTGTTCGGTAGCCGCTCCAGGGGAGATCACCGCGCCGAGAGTGACGTCGACTTGCTCTATCGGCCGGCTGGGGAGCAGCTACACCTGCGCGGGTACGGGCGACTGGTCAACGCGCTGCAAGACGCGTGTCCAGTCACTGTGGATCTGGCCGACGAGATCGTCGACCGAATGAGGCCCTACGTCGAGGCCGACCTGGTGCGCATCCTGTGAGCAGCAAAGACGCCAAGCTCATCGCCCAGCACGCGCTGGACACGATTGCGCGCATCCTGGCGAACCGCCCGTCTTCTGCCGAGGAGTTGGCCTCAGACGCCGACCGCTGGCACGCAGCCTGTACACGAATGCAGGCGCTCGGTGAGGCTGTGGTCGGGATCGATACAAACTCTTCCAGACGGCAGAAGACACCGAGGCCAAACGGGCAACCCGATGGCTCGCCCGACAGTGGTCAAGTCCAGGGATGTGGTGTACGACGTCGTCGTGTGATTCTTCGTCGTGATGGGTTCAGGCGGTCAGTGCCTCGGGGGTGTCCTCCTGTTCTGTCGGGGTGTCGTTGAGGGTGCGTGATTTGCTCAGGACATCTAGGCCGAGGTAGCGCCGGGATTCGGCCCATTCGTCGTGTTGTTCGGCCAGCACGGCGCCGACGAGTCGGATCAGCGCGTCACGGTCGGGGAAGATCCCGACGACGTCGGTGCGCCGGCGGATCTCCTTGTTGAGCCGCTCCTGGGGATTGTTGGACCAGATCTGGCGCCAGAGCTGCTTGGGGAACGCGGTAAATGCCAGCAGATCCGGCCGGGCCGCCTCTAGGTGTTCGGTGGTCTTGGGCAGCTTGTCGGCGAGTGCGTCGATGACCCGATCGTATTGTGCAGCAACGGATTGCGCATCCGGTTGGTCGAACACCGAATGCAGCAGCGTCTTGACCCAGGGCCAGGACGCCTTCGGGGTGATCGCCATCAGGTTGGTCGTGTAGTGGGTTCTGCAACGCTGCCAGGTGGCTCCGGGCAAGGTGGCCCCGATCGCGGCGACCAGCCCGGCGTGGGCGTCGCTGGTGACCAGCTTGACCCCCGAGAGCCCACGGGCGGTCAGCGACCGCAGGAACGTCAACCAGCCGGCCCCGTCTTCGGCGGTGGTGACCTCGACGCCGAGGATCTCGCGGTAGCCGTCGGCGTTGACCCCGACAGCGATCAGGGCGTGCACGTTGACCACGCGGCCACCCTCACGGACCTTGAGGACCAGGGCGTCGGCGGCCATGAACGTGTACGGGCCGGCGTCCAGCGGCCGGGTGCGAAACGCCTCCACGGCGGCGTCGAGCTCTTTGGCCATCACGCTGACCTGCGACTTCGACAGGCTGGTGATCCCCAGCGTCTCGACGAGCTTGTCCATCCGCCGCGTGGACACCCCGAGCAGATAGCAGGTGGCCACCACGGTGGTCAGGGCCCGCTCGGCGCGTTTCCGGCGCTCCAGCAGCCAGTCCGGGAAATACGAGCCGGACCGCAGCTTGGGGATCGCCAGGTCCAACGATCCGGCGCGGGTGTCGAATTGGCGATGCCGATACCCGTTGCGCGAGTTGGTGCGCTCGGCGCTGCGCTCGCCATAGCCCGCACCGCACAACGCGTCGGCCTCAGCACCCATCAGGGTGTGGATGAACGTGGCGAGTAGCTCGCGCAGCACGTCGGGGTGGGCGGTGGTGAGTCGTTCGGCGAGCACCGCGGGCAGGTCGATATTGTGGACAGTGGTCATCGCGTTGATTCCTTTGCTCGAGTGACTTTGGTCGGTCTCTCGAAGAATCACGCGATGACCTTCAACTATGCGCATACGACACGCCGGACATCCTGATCAGGCCCGACTCGTACACCATCTTGATGGACGCAACCCCGACAGTACCCGGAACATGATGACTTACTTGGTTCGTTGGTGGGCACTCGGAACGTCATTTCACACTACTACGGCAAGGTGCGTCTGGACTTCGTGTGGGCCCTTTACTCAACCGAACTTGACTCGATCGAGAGCATCTTCCAGCGCGTCGTGCGCGACTGCGCATCATGGTGATGGCGCGCTGACTGGGAGGGAACCGGTCAACGTCAACGAAAAGGACTGATGATGGACAAGGAACGTCTGTTGCGGGAGATCGCCGCCGCCGAGGCGGTGCATGACGACGAGGAAGCCGGCGTGGAGATGTCCGACCCCCTGACGAGAAGATTGACGTGAGGTGTGTTTGGTGGTGAGTGGTCAGGACGTTTCCTGGAGGGTGAGGTGGTAGCCCATGGCTTCGAGTTGGCGGACGACGTTGCTGCGTGCTTTCTGCGGGTTGAGCCGGGTGAAGTAGTCCCCGCCGGGATCGCGGTAAGCGGTGGCGGTCGTCGCGATGTTCCAGATCGTAACCAGTAGGGCGCGCTGCACGGCGACGTTGGCGCGCACCGGTCTCGGCGACCACGACATCGGCGGTGTACCCGCCAATGCCAAGGATGGTGCAGATTAGATCCCGGAAGCCGCGAAAGGGTTCGATCACCACCTCGATCCGCTCGGTGAGGGCCTCGATGGCCGCGGTGTGTTGATCGATGAGGTCCAGGTGCATGCGGGTCAGGAACGCGTGATGGGCGTTGAACCGGCCGCAGAGGGCCTCGGTCAGCTGCGGGATCTTTTTGCGCAGCTGTTTGCGGGCCAGATCAGCCATCACCGCCGTGTCGGTCTCTCCAGCGAGCAACGCCTCCAGCATCGCCCGTGAGGACTTGCCATTGAGGTCGGCGGCGACGGAGGACAGTTTGATCCCGGCGTCTTCGAGGAGTTTCTCCAGCCGCTGGATCTCGCGGGTACGTTCCCGTGTCACGGCGGTGCGGGTTCGGGTCAGGTCGCGCAGTTGCCGGATCGGTTCAGGGGGGACGAACGACCCGCGGACCAGACCATGCGCGCCGAGCTGGGCCAGCCAGGTGGCATCGGCGACGTCGGTCTTGCGGCCCGGCAGATTCTTGACATGCCGCGCATTGACCAACATCACCTCCACCCCGGCCAAGTCCTCCAGCAGGTAGTAGAACGGCTTCCAGTAGTCGCCGGTGGCTTCCATCACCACGCACGTCACCTTCTGTGCGACAAGATGTTCGCGCATCGCGATGATCTCTCGGGTAGTGGCTCCGTAGGTGGTGACCGTTTCGCTGGTCTTGCGTCGACCAGCGCCGTTGATCCGGACGCAGACCTTGGCGTCCTTCTTCGAGATATCCAGGCCCGCGCAACATATCCAGGCCCGCGCAACGCGGATGCATGACGTCCACGGCCCCACTCCCTTCTCCTCGTAGCCCACTGCGAAGGCGTCCGTCGTGGGGAGGGCAGGAAGAGTCGGGAGTCTGACGCACGGGCTCAAGGCACCAATCCACGGTTCCCGTGGAGGCCCTCCGCCACCATGCTGACTTACAGGCTCAAGGCACCAAGGTCTTCGCGGCGACAACCACAACGAAGACCTGCAATGATCCCGCTGTGCCCGACGCGAGCACAACAGGCGAGCGGCACCGAATCTTCGCGTCCCACGGTGCGCCGCCGGCGCTGGTCTGCTGACATGACTTTGCAGCCTTTGCGCAGCTTCGCCATCTGAGGCGCGTTGAGAGTGATCGGCGTGTCGACTCAGCGAAGGGGGCACGGCACAACGAACCTCGACGCAAATTGGTCATCTATCTGTGGTGATGCTCGCTAATGGGGCTGCGTGTTCTGCATGCTGTAGCGGTCGTCGGACGGTGGGCAGGCCAGGGGGTTACCTCTGGCCTGCCCGTTTTGTCGGTCCGGGGCAGGCACCGGGGTAGCCGCAGTACCCGAGAGCCGCGGCGATGACGGCGAACTTGATCGAGGCCGCAATCTGGGCACTGCGCGCGTTCACCGCGATATCGCGCCGGTCGAGCACGCGGAGCAGTGCGACCCCCTCAACCGCGTCGGCCGCGACGGCGCCGGCGGCGAGGGCCGGTAGCCACGCCGGGTGGCCCCGGCGTCGTCGGCGGCGGTCGACGAGCAGCCCCAGCAGGGTTCCGTAAGTGGCCATGTACCCGAAGTCGAGCCATATCGACTGGCGCGCCGCGCGCTGGCCGTCCGCGCCCCACCGGTTGAGTATGTCTTCGGCATTGGCGGCCGTGCCCGCAAGCTCGAACGGGATGATTCCCGGACCGCCGGCGGCATGCATCCGGCGATCCAGCTGCAGCATCACCGCGCCGTAGCCGACGTAGGCAACGGTGGCCGCGGCGATCCTGTTCCTGCGCACCCATTCGGCTGGAGAGGCCATGGTCGGGAGCGTACCCGCGTCGATCCGGAGTCGATCCGGAGTCGATCCGGAGTCGCCCCAAAGTCATTGCCGTCTAACGGGTCATCCGGGTTCGGTCGCCGTTCGGGGTCAGCTCTTGTCGGACCGTTCCGCGCGCAGCGCCTTGACGCGCCGCTGCTCGGAGAGCACCGCCTGGTAGCTCTCGCGTTCGGCGATCAGCCACTCGGGCTTGTCGGTGAGCAGGGCATCGATCTGCTCGGTGGTGAGCGCCTCGGTGACTCCGCCGCGCGCGAGGCCGGCAATTGAGACGCCCAGCTTGGCCGCCACCAGGTTCTTCGGGTGCGGTCCGTTCCTGCGGAGGTCCTTGAGCCACTGCGGCGGATCCTCCTGCAGGGCGGCGAGCTCGCCGCGGGTGATCGGGTTCTGCTGGAACTCCGCGGGGGTCGCGGGCAGATAGACGTCCAGCTTCTTCGCCGCCGTGGCGGGTTTCATGGACTGCGCGTTGGGCCTGCTCATGCCGCCCCCGCGCAGGCTCGGGCGCCGCATGCCCGCCGTTGATTCGTTCCGCAAGCGTCGCTCATGTCCTGAGCTTATCGATGTGGGCCGCCGGTAGCCTGAGGCGGTGGCTTCGTCCTCGCTGCCCTCGCTCACCCTCGGCTACGTCCCCGGTGGGACACCCGCGAAGTGGGCGCGGATCTGGGCGCGGCGCCACCGTGACGTTCCGCTGACGCTGCGCCCCGTCGCCGCGGCAGACGCGGCCGCCGCGGTGCGGGCCGGGGCCGTCGACGTGGCGCTGCTCCGACCGCCGGCCGATACGTCGGCGTTGGCCGTCGTCCCGCTCTACGAGGAGACGACGGTGGTGGTGGTGCCGACCGATCACCTTCTCAGTGCCGCCGACGAGGTCACCTCCGCCGACCTCAACGGTGAACCGGTGGTGCTCCCGCTCGACGATGTGGTCGCCTGGGCGGACGCGCCCGGCAACGCGATCGATCATCGGCCCGAAACCACCCAGGACGCAGTGGAACTCGTCGCCGCCGGTACGGGCGTGCTCATCGTTCCGCAGTCGCTGGCCCGGTTGTATCACCGCAAGGATCTGACCTACCGGCCGATCGCCGACGCGCCCACCTGCCCCGTGGCGCTCGCCTTCTTGGATGGGACGACGTCGGAACTGGTCGAGGAGTTCACCGGGATCGTGCGGGGCCGTAAACCCGGTTCGTCACGGGGGCCGGCCCAGCCGGCGCCCAAGCGCACCGCGCGGGAGAAGACCCTCGCCAAACAGGCCGCCCGCGCCGCGGCGGGCAAGGTCGCCCGCAAGCCCGGCCCGCTCAAACGCGGCCGGCGCTGACGCAGTCATCGGGCTCAGCAGTCATCGGCCTCAGAGCGACAGGGTGCCGTCGTCGTTGATGGTCCACGCCGGGTTGAGCGCCACCTCCCAGACATGCCCGTCGGGATCGGCGAAGTAGCCGGAATATCCGCCCCAGTACACCTTCTGTGCCGGTTTCAGGATGGTCGCGCCGGCGGCGGCGGCCTGCGCGAGGACCGCGTCGACGTCGGCCTCGGTGCGTTGGTTGATCGCGATGGTGATGCCGCTGAACCGGCCGTCGACGGGGTGGCGGGCGTCGGCGGCAAGGTCGGCACGGCCGAACAGGGCCAGCGCGATGCCGGGCAGCTGGTAGAACACCACTCCCTCCGGCGCGTCCTTGGCGACCCAGCCCAGACCGTCCTCGTAGAAGCGGCGGGCCCGCGCGAGATCGTCGACACCGAGAGTGATCAGGCTGACGCGTTGTTCCATGCGGCGAAGCTACCCGGGGGGTACGACGCGGTGCCGACACCCATGCGGACACCGGGCCGACGAATCTATTACTAGGTAAGGCTTGCCTCATAGGCTGAGGACCCCTAGATTAACCGGAAATCTTTCCTCTAAAAGGGAGCCGGTGATGCTGAGATTCGCCCATCAGACGGTGGCCGTGTGTGCGGCCATCGCAGTTCTGCTCACGGCGGCGGTGCCGTGGGCGACGGCCGATCCGGGTGCCGAGGGCGAGTTCGCGATCACCTCGCAGGTGCCCACGTTGGCCGAGCTCGATGCGCAGATCCGGCTGCTGGTGGCGACCCCGGCGCCGGACGCGGTCAAAGCGGCCCAGCTGGAGGGCGGCGAGCGTGCCGTCGTCGTTCCCAAGATGATCTACCGCATCGGGTTCTTCCGGCCGCCGCGCGGATCGAGCCTGGTGACCGGTCCGCAGACGCACGAGGCCGATCGCCATACCGCCGTCATCAACGCGAGCCGCCAGGGCGCCCCAACCGTGCAGATCACCGCCGAGTGGCGGCGCATCGACGGGCGGTGGAAGCTCGCCAACACCTCGCTGTGCAACGGAATCGAGACCGTCGGACTGCCGATTCCGTGCAACTTCAGCTGACCGGCCGATGATCGAAACCCACTTGCTGACAAAGTCGTTCGGTGCGCGGACGGTGCTCGAGGAGGTCTCCGTGCGGTTCCCGCCCGGTGCGGTCACCGCGCTGTTGGGCCGCAACGGCGCCGGAAAGAGCACGCTGCTGCGGATCGTCGCCGGCCTTGACCGACCCGACCGCGGCACCGTCTGCGCGGGCGGTGGTCCGTCCGCTCCCGGGAAGCACGGCCCCGCCGTGGGGATCCACCTGGGACCCGAGGCGATGGACCCCCGGCACACCGTGTGGCGGCACCTCAGCTGGCTGGCCGCACTGGCCGGTGTCGGTCGCCGGCGCGTCGCGGCAGTGGCGGCCGAAACCGGGCTGGACGAGAACGTGGGAGACCGCATCGGCCGGCTGTCGCTGGGCGCGCGGCAGCGCGTCGCCATCGCGGGAGCGCTGCTGTGCCAGCCGCGCGTGGTGCTGTTCGACGAGCCGCTCAACGGCCTCGACGTCTCGGGGATCGTCTGGTTCCGGCGGCTGCTGCGCACCCTCGCCGACGACGGGACGACGGTGGTGGTCGCCACCCATCTGCTCGCCGAGGTGGCACTGACCGCCGACCGGGTGGTGATCCTTCGCGGGGGACGGTTGTGTACGTCGGGTGCACTCGACGAGGTCGTACCGGCGGGCGCGGATCCGCGTTCATGGCTGGAGGCCGCCCTCATGGAGAGCCGGTGACGGCCGCGACACTGCCGCTGGTCGCCCGCGGCGTTCGCGCCGAGTGGATTCGGGCGGGCGGGCGCGGGCGCCTCTGGACGGTCCTGGTGCCCGCGGCGATCCTGGTGCCGGTCGCGATCTCGTTCGGGATCGCCGTCGTCGCGGAGTCGTTCGCCCGCATCCCCGGCCAGCTGACGGTGTTGGCGGTGTCGACGGCCAATGCCGGGTACTGGGTCATCACCATCTCGGTGGTCCTGGGGGCGGTTGCGGGGGCCGACGGCCAGGCCGCCGAGAGCCGCTACCACGCGGGCGAACACGTCCGGGTGGCGATCCCGCGGGTCTGGCCGGTGCTGGCCGGGCGCTGGTTGTTCTACGGCGGCGCGTCGGCCGGTGCCGCGCTCGCGGCGCTGGCCGCCGTGCTCGTGGGCCTTCCTGTGGTGTCTCCGCTGGTCTACGGGGCCGTCTCCCTCACCGACCCGGTGGGGCTGCGACTGTTGTGGACCGTTCCGCTGCTGGCGTTCTTCGCCGCGGGTGCCGGTGTCGGTGTCGGCGCACTGGCGAAGTCGCCCCTCGTCGCGGCCGCGGTCATCGTGGTGTGGACCTACATCGCCGAGCCGGCCGTCGGGTATCTGCCCAGTGGCATCGGGCTGCAGCGGTTCATGCCGGTGCTCAACACCGTCTACGCCACCGGCCAGGACGCCGTGCTGGGCCCGCCCTGGGGCCGCAACGGCGCCCTGCTCTACGTCTGCGCCCTGTGCGCGGCGGTCCTCCTCGTAGCCACCATCGGAAAGGTAAATCGAAAATGACTGGCAGAGAAGCGCTTCCACTTGCACAACGATCGGATTCCGATCTCCCCGGCCATTGGCTGCTGGCACGGCTGGGCAAGCGGGTGCTGCGACCCGGCGGGCTTGAACTGACCACCCGGCTCCTGACGGGCGCCGCGGTCGCCGGCGCCGATGTCGTCGAGCTCGGACCCGGTCTGGGCCGCACCGCGCGCGATATCGTCGCGGGTGGACCACGGTCCTATGTCGGTGTCGACGACACCGCCCCGGCGACCGCGGCCGTACGCGAGATCGTCGCCCCGGTGGGTGGAACCGTGCGGGTCGCCGACGCCGCCGACACCGGTCTCCCCGACGCCAGCGCCGACGTGGTGATCGGGGAGGCGATGCTGACCATGCAGGGCGACAAGGCCAAACGGGCGATCATCGGCGAAGCATTCCGGGTGCTGCGCCCGGGCGGCCGCTACGCGATCCACGAACTCGGGCTCACCCCCGATTCGCTTGCCCAACAGACCAAGGACGAGATCCGGCGCGAGCTGGCGCGGTCGATCAAGGTCAACGCCCGGCCGCTGACCGCCGACGAGTGGACACGGTTGCTGGTCGAGTCGGGTTTCGAGGTGGTCAGCGTCGACCACGCCCCGATGGCGCTGCTGAATCCCGCGCGGGTGCTGGCCGACGAGGGCCCGCTCGGTGCACTGCGGATTCTGGGCAACCTCGTCGTTCGCGGCGCGGCACGTAGGCGGGTGATCGGCATGCGCAGGACCTTTCACCGCTACCGGCATGCGCTCACGGCGGTCGCCGTCGTCGGTGTCGTCCCCGGCGGGCCCGCCACCGCTGCGTCCTCCTGATGGCCGGGCCGGCCGCACCGGCCGTGAGAACATGGCCACTGGTAACAGCATGCTGGCGACAGCCGACGATGGAGGTCTGGGTGCCCGGGCGCGATGGCGAGGTCACCGCGAGGTCCGACGTGGACGGGTTGCCGGACCGGGCGGCGGGTCAGCAGCGGCAGCGCGTTCTGGACCTGGTGCGTACCGCAGCCGGGCCAGTCGACGTTCAGCACATCGCCGACACGCTGCAGATTCACGTCAGCACGGCGCGGTTCCACCTGGGCACTCTGGCGACGCAGGGGCGCGTGCGCAGGTCGCAGGACGTGCGCGGCGGTGGGGCCGGGCGGCCTCGCCGCACCTACGAGATCGCGCCGCGGCTCGACTACGCCGACATCGTCGCACTGTTCGCCACCCATCTCGGCGGGACGGCCCCCGAGCGGGCGGACAAGGCCCTGCGCATCGGCGCGGACCTCGCCCACCGGGTGCACCTCGCGCGTCCCCGTGCGGAGAACTCGGTCGGCGATCTAGTGGTCTCCACGCTGAGTGAACTGGGCTTCGAGGTCCGCTCGGTGTTGTCCTCGTTCGGGGAGATCACGGTCGAGATCTGCAGTTGCCCGCTCGCCGAGATCGCCGTAACGGCGCCGGAGGTCGTGCGGGGTATTCAGCAGGGGCTGATCCAGGAGGTGTTGGATCTCAACGCCGATGCCGTCGGGGGCCGGTATCTGGCGACGGTCGCCCCGGATCCGGGTGGAGGCTCGTGTGAGGTGAGCCTGACGCTTCGTCCCCAGTCAGGTCCCCAGTCAGGTCCCCAGCCATGTCCGCGGACGCGGTGAGCGCCGCGTCCCCGTCCGCTCCGCCGGGCGGCGGAGTTTAGGTGGAGCCGCCGGGCGGCGGAGTGCAGGTGAAAGAGAGTGAGAATATGGATGAACTGTCCCTGACCTCGCTTGTTGATGCGCAGATCGACGCCGCCCGCGGCGCGACCAACGGTCGATCGGCACACACCGTCTACGGTGGAACCGGGTGTGTGCTGCGGCAAACCGTGCTGGCGCTGGCCGCTGGCCACGGTCTGGACGACCACGAAAGCCCGGGCGAGGCCACCTTGTTGGTGCTGCGGGGACGCGTGCGTCTTGGCGCCGCCGCCGACACCGCCGAGATCGGGCAGGGGGACTACCTGGTGATCCCGCCCGAGCGGCACAACCTTGTCGCGGTGGAGGATTCAGCCGTCCTGCTGAGCGTCGTCGCCCGGCGCTGACCGGCGAGGCCGGATTTCGGGGGCCGGCCGGAACGACGCCGGGCTCCTCGCGGATGACGAGGCGTCGCGGTGTCACCAGGCAGGTAGTCGACTACGCGAGTCGTCGCTGCTGTCGTGAATCGAGCGCATCCCACGCCGTCCTGCCGTACGGTGGTCGCAATCCTTGTTTGCTGAAAGAGGCCCTCGCGGTGCTATGGGGCGGGGCCGCAGGGTCGGGGGAGTGGCGGCGTGTCGCGGATCTTCTTGAGTCACTCGAGCCGGAACATGCGCGAGGCGATCGCCCTGAAGCGCTGGCTGGCCGAACAGGATCCGCCGCTGGCCAACGAGATCTTCCTCGATGTCGACCCCGGGTCGGGTCTGCAGGCGGGAACGCGGTGGAAGGATGCGCTGCGCCGGGCCAACGCCCGGTGCGAAGCGGTCATCTGCCTGCTGTCCAGGCAGTGGGAGGCGTCGCACGAATGCAAGGTCGAGTACCGGACCGCGGAGAACCTCAACAAGCAGATATTCGTGGCTCGGCTGGAACCCTCCACCGGCGACGAGCTGACCTCGGAGTGGCAGCGCTGCGACCTGTTCGGCGACGGATCGATGACCAGCATCGACGTCGGTGGCGGGGCCCCGGTGCAGATGTCGACCGAGGGTCTGTACCGGCTGCGCGACGGGATCCGGGGGGCCGGTATCGGCGCGGAGTCGTTCGTCTGGCCCCCGCCGGAGGATCCCGGCCGCGCTCCCTATCGGGGCTGGGAACCGCTGCAGGAGTGCGACGCTGCGGTGTTCTTCGGCCGGGACGCCCAGATCGTGCGGGCGCTGGACGCCGTGCGTGGGATCCGCACGGCCGGCGTAGACGCGCTGTTCATGGTGCTGGGCCCGTCGGGTGCGGGCAAGTCGTCGTTTCTGCGCGCGGGGCTGCTGCCCCGGTTGCGTCGCGAGGATCGCCGATTCGTGGTGTGTGACATCGTTCGCCCCGAGCGCAACGCCCTGACCGGGCAGACCGGACTGGCCGCCGCGATCGCGGCCACCCGGCAGCGCTTCGGGCTGGGCACCCCCAGCCTGGGCGACATCAAGGACGCCTGCATGTCCGCCGACGAGCAGCGGGTCGCGTCCTGGCTACAGGAGATCCGCCAGGTCGCCGCCGACCGACTGGTGGACCGCGGCGAGGGCGGGGAGTCCGGCCAGGATTCCGGCGAGGAGTCCATGGTCGCTCCGACACTGGTCCTTCCCCTGGACCAGGCCGAGGAACTGTTCTCCGCCGACGCGGGCGAGCAGGCCGAGAAGTTTCTGACGTTGCTCACCTCGTTGATCGACCGACTCAATGACACCGCGGCGGGCCTGGTGGTGGCCGCGACGATTCGCACCGACCGCTATGAGGTCATGCAAACCCATCCCGCACTGGCGGGTGTGGGGACGGTGTTGTTCGACGAGCTCAAACCGATGCCGGCCACTCAGTTCAAGGAGACGGTCGTGGGTCCGGCACAGCGCGCGACCGAGGGTGGCCGTCCGCTGAGGGTGACCCCGGAGCTGGTGGAGCGACTGCTTGCCGATACCGGCGAGGGTGCCGACACGCTGCCGATGCTGGCCCTGACGATGTCGCGGCTCTACGCCGACTACGGCAGCACCGGAGAACTGACCGAGGCGCACTATTCGGCAATGGGCGGAATGCGCCGGGTGGTGCAGACCGAGATCGACGAGGTGCTCTCCAGCGACCCGGGACGTAGGGCCACCGAGCTGGAATCGCTTCGCGCGGCGTTCATTCCATGGCTGACCACCGTCAACCCGGACAACGACCAGCCGATGCGGCGGGTGGCACGCTGGTCGGACCTGCCCGAGCCCAGCCGACCGCTGATCGACGCACTGGTGGCGAAGCGATTGATGGTCAAGGACACCCGCGACGGGCAGGCCGTCGTCGAGGTGGCGCTGGAAAGCCTGCTGCGCCAATGGGACGAGCTGGCGCAATGGCTGCGCGAACAGCGTCAGGAGCTCAAGAACGCCGACGACCTCGAGCGCACCGCTGCGTCCTGGGCCAACAGCGACCACGATCCGACCTGGCTGCTCAGTGGCACCCGGCTGATCGACGCCGAGGCGCTGGCCGCCAGCCCCGGCTTCCGGCAGCGTCTGGCGAGCGCGGCCGACTTCCTGCAGGCGTCGCGCGAGGCCGAGGATGCCCGCCTGGACGCCGAGGAGCAACGTCGCCACGCCGAGCTGCGGGCCGCGCGTGAACGCCAGAACCTCGCCGAGCAACACGCCGCCGACCTTCGTCGCCGTTCTCACGTCCTGCGCGGGGTGCTGGCCGTCACCGCGGTGGTCGCCGTCATCGCGGTGGCGGGTTTCCTGTGGGCCAACAGCGCCAGCGACCGCGCCCACCGACAGTTCCTCGACGCCACCAGCCTGCGCCTGCAGTCCGACGCGCAGGGGCTGCTCTCGGGGGCCCGCCCCGGCGGTGACGAGCGCGGTCTGCAGGAGATCCTGATCGCCAACAAACTGGCGAGCTCGCCGGATGAGACGGCGCTGCACGATGCACTTGTCGATGTTGCGCAGACGGTGAAGATCATCGACACCCCGGGCGTGGTCTACGGGGTGCGTTTCAGTCCGGACGGGCAGCGGATCGCCGCGGCCGACGGGGCCGGCGGCGTTCACCTGTGGGACGCCGAATCGGCTCGATCGGTCGCCGACAACGCCGCCGCGCACTCCGGGGAGGCCACCGCCGTGGCGTTCAGTCCCGACGGGGCGCTGATCGCCTCGGCGGGCGACAACGGGGTGCGGCTCTGGGATGCGCGATCCGGTGCGGCCCTCGGTGAGCCGCTCGGGGCGGCCGGCGGCGCACGGGTGCCGGTGTTCAGCGCCGCGTTCAGTCCGGATGGCCGGATCCTGGCCTCCGCCGGGGCCGACCGCGTCGTACGGCTGTGGAATGTCGCGAGCCGGACCAGGATCGGCGAACTGGCCGGATCACAGGACGCGATCCTGTCGGTGGCATTCGCACCGGATGGTCGTACGCTCGCCTCGGCAGGTGGCGACGGTCTGATCAGGATGTGGGATCTGGCGACCATGACACCGAGGGGGAAACCCCTGGCCGGTGACGGAGGCGAGATCTATTCCGTCGCGTTCAGTCCCGACGGCGCACGCATCGCCGCCGGCGATGGTGACCGCAGGGTCCGGATATGGGATATCGCCAGCGGGCATACCACGGTGTCGCTGCAGTTGCCGCAGTCGGTCTTCGCCGTCGCCTTCGATGCCGCCGGTGAGCGGCTGGCCGTGGGGTCCGGCGACGGCGTGATAAGGATCATCGACCCGGGCAGTGGGGCTGCGATGGGACCCGGGCTCAGCGGCCACGGCGACCGCGTGCTCAGCGTCGCCTTCAGCCCGGACGGCCGCAGGCTGGTGTCCGGGTCGGGCGACCGGACGGTACGCCTGTGGGATGTCGGACACGGCACCATGCTCGACACGAACCAGGGCGGTGTCACGGCGATTGCCGTCAGCCCGGACGGCCGGCGGGTCGCCACCGCCGGATGGAACGGCACCGTGCGATTCTGGGATCCCGCGGACGGGACGCCGGTGGGCCCGGCGCTGGCGGCCGACCCGGCCGGGTTGTCGACCGTGGTGTTCAGTCCCGACGGCGATTCGGTCGCCGCGGCCGGGCCCGGCGGAACGATCCGGGTCTGGGATGCCGGCACCGGGCGACCCGTCGGTGTCCCGATGAAGGTCGACGCCGCGGTGCACGCGTTGGCGTTCGCTCCCGACGGCACCCGTCTCGCGGCGGCCTACGGCGCAGACGTGCGGCTCTGGGACGTGCGAAGCGGTCTGCCGATCGGGGCGGCGATGTCCGGTCACCAACGCGACGTCTGGGATGTCGAATTCAGCCCGGACGGCACTCGTCTGGTCACCGCCAGCGGTGACCAGACCGTGCGCCAGTGGGATGCCCAGACCCAGTACCCCATCGGGGAGCCGCTGGTCGGGCACAGTGACGGGGTGACCGGGGCGACGTTCGGCCCCAACGGAGACTGGATCGTCTCCGCCGGCAACGACGGCACCATCCGCATGTGGGATCCCGGGACCGCGGCGGCGCTTCGAGAGCCCATCAGTGCCGATTCCGGTCCGCTTCCGGCGCTGGCCGTCAGCCCGGACGGGACCCGCGTGGTGACCGGCGGCGCCGACCACAGCGTGCGGATGTGGGACCTCGCCGCCGGTGAACCACTCGGCGAACCCCTGCGGGGGCACGACGACGAGGTATGGGGTGTGGCGTTCACCCCGGACGGTGCGCGGGTGGTCTCCGGCGGGCTGGATTCGATCCTGAGGTTCTGGCCGGTCGGGGCGACCGAGGCCGATCTGTGCGCCAAGCTGACGGTCAACATGAGTCACCGAGAGTGGAACGAGAAGGTGTCGCCGGACATCGACTACATCGCAGCCTGTCCCGATCTGCCGATCCCGCCCGAGGACGGCAGCTGAGCCATGCCGGCACATCGCACCCGCGACGAGCATCTCTTCGGCTCCGGACCCAAGCGGATCCTGGCGCTCGACGGCGGCGGGATCCGCGGCGCGCTCACGCTGGGCTATCTGGCCCGAATGGAAGCGGTTCTGGCCGAGCGGGATTGCGCGAATACCGACTTTCGTCTGTGTGACTACTTCGATCTGATCGGGGGTACCTCCACCGGCTCGATCATCGCGACCGGGCTGGCGCTGGGGTACTCGGTGGCAGAGCTGACCGAGATCTACCGCGACCTGGCGGCCGAGGTGTTCGAACAGGGGTGGTTCCGGTTCGGAGTGTTCGGTGCCAAGTTCCCCAAGGAACCGTTGGAACGGGCGCTTCGTGAGCACTTCGGTGATGAGACTCTGGGTAGCGACCGATTGCGCACCGGCCTGATGGTGATGACCAAACGCATCGACACCGCCAGCCCGTGGCTGCTGCACAACAACCCACGCGGTAGGTACTACGACACGCGTCCGGGCGGAACCGGTACCCCCAACCGTGAACTGCTGCTGCGCAACATTGTTCGGGCCAGTGCCGCCGCACCGCACTACTTCGAACCCGAGGTGATCGAAGTGGCGCCCGATATCAGCGGGGCATTCGTCGACGGTGCCGTCAGCCCGCACAACAACCCGGCCCTGCAGCTGCTGATGGCGGCCACCGTGCGCGGCTTTGGACTGCGCTGGCCCATGGGGTGGGACAAGTTGATGCTGGTGTCGGTGGGTACCGGGATGCGAGTCGATCCGCTCTCGGCCGCCCAGGCGGTGCGGATGCCGGCGCTGCGCCTGGCCGCGGAGTCGATCATGTCCATCATGACCGATGCGAACTGGCTGGGACAGTCACTGCTGCAATGGATGTCGGACAGTCCCACGGCGGCCACGATCGACGCCGAGATCGGTGACCTCAGCGGTGACCTGATCGGCGACCGCCCGGCGCTGCTGACCTACCTGCGCTACGACACCCACCTGGAGTCCGATTGGCTGGCGAGCACGTTGGGGCTCGAGCTCACCGACGCGCGCTGTGCGGAGATCTATGCGATGGACGATCCCGCCAACGTCGACGAACTGACCTCGATCGGTGCCGTCGCGGCGGCGGCGCAGGTGGTGCGCGATCACTTCCCGCCGGTGTTCGACGCCGTCCCCGTCGACACCGAGGCGTAGCGGCGGGCGAACTCGTCGGCCGGTACCGGCCACTGGTCGTCGTGCTCGCCGCGGACGACCATGTCGCCGGCCGCGGCGGTGACCGGCCCCTCCAGGGTCTCGATGACCTCGCCCACCCGCGCCGGCCGGGCCTGTACCGTGCCCCGCCGCCGCCAGCGGTCGCCGTCGACATGCTCGTAGGTGGCCCGGAAGATGTCGTCGCGCACCGACCAGCTGTGCTCGTCGTGGCCGTCGCGCACCGCCCAGTCACCGACCGCGGCGCGCAGCACCTCACCGGACCGGGTCGTCCAGGTCCACGGTGCGTCGCGGCGCTCGGCGGTCACGGTTCCGA
The DNA here is from genome assembly GCF_002592005.1 of Mycolicibacterium palauense. Classification (GTDB taxonomy): domain Bacteria; phylum Actinomycetota; class Actinomycetes; order Mycobacteriales; family Mycobacteriaceae; genus Mycobacterium; species Mycobacterium palauense. Next base: position 17,098 of record NZ_NVQF01000023.1, read on the forward strand.
CCCGGCGGAATGTCCGCCAGCGCGCGTCCTCGTCGATCGGCCGGGACCGGTAGCCCAGCTCGCGCAGGCTGATCAGGGTGGCGGCCAGGCTGCGCAGTGCGGTGTCGAGCAGCTCCGGATTCGCGGCCACGGCCGAGAAGTCGACGAGCTTGTCGTGCACCTTGCGGGCGTCGTCGCGGGTCACGCCGTGGCGCCACCCGGCGGCCCGGTAGAAGCGGCACCAGTCGGCATGCTCGGCGCGGGCCATGGCCAGCGCGGTCTCGCGGTCAAAACCCATGCGCCGCATCTGCTCGATCGGATCCAGGCCGGCCAAATCGGCCGCGGTGAGGGTGTCCGGCCGGCCACCCCAGGTGTTCCAGGTGTGGCCGCCGATGGCCTCCACCATCCACAGGGCGTTACGGACCTGGCGACGATTCGAATTACGGTAGAAGGCGCCGAGTTCCTCCCACGCGACGGTGGCGGCGCCGGATGCCGCGGCGGTCCGGCGGTAGCGCTCGTGAATCAGTCGCGCGGCGCGTTCCCAGGCGTCATGGGCCTGACCCTCGGGAGTGGCCATGCTCAGCCGGAAGGTGCGCAGCTGCCCGACCAACGGCACCCCGATGTCCTCGGCGGCGGCGGGATCCCACGCGTAGATGGGCGTGTCGGGGAACCGCGCGGCCAGCCGGGTTCCGGCCGTGGTGTCGGTGGCGTCGCCACCGTCGACGAGGACGACCGCCGCGTGCGCCGCGGTGTCGAGCAGCGACGCCAGCAGTGCGACGGTCGGGGTGTCCGTGACCGTGCGAATCTCCGGCCTGCCGTCGGGCATGCCCAACTGGCTTCGCGAATACCGGTGGTCCTTTTCGTACTCGTCGGCGTGCGGGCCGACGAGCGTCACGGTGGCCGAGTCGGCAGTGGGGTCGGCCTGCTGACCGCGTTGGTATTCGCGCTCGAGCCGGCGCTGGGCGAGGTCTGCACACAACGCCAACGTCAGTGGTGAGGCACCGCATACGAAGATCTCGTCCACCGGCGGCGCGGCGGTGAGCGCGTCGAGCAACCGGCGCGCGGTCACCTCGTACCTGCCGACCGTGTCGGCGGCCCACAGGGTGGCGGTGCCGCCGAAGTGCTGAGCGCGCCAGGCGCTGGCCTGCCACGGATCGTCGATCCGGACGATCAGGGGAACGCGGTGCCGCTCGGAGTTACCCGTGACCGCGGTGGTGATGACCGCCAGTCGCGCCAGGTTGGTCGACGGGTCGGCCGACAGCAGGTACAGCCGGTCGAGTTTGTGCCACAACGGAAGTGAGCTGTAGCTCTCGGGACGGCTGAAGTCGGCCAACAGCACCCGCGCGCCTTGCGTGCGGGCCTCGCGGACACAGGGCTGGTCGGTGTCGGAGGTCACGACGACGAGGCGACCGCGTTCGAGCGTGCGGGCGATCGCGGGCATCAGCGAGGCCGCGTCCGCGTCGAGATCGACCACCACGGTGACGGTATGGGCGAGGTAGGCCCGCAGCCGGTCGAGGCGGGACTGGAACAGCGCGACCGCGACCCCGACGACCGACAGGAACAGCGCCGCCAGTGCCGAGAGCTGGGCGATGTCCAGTGCCACCGGCGTCGGCGACGGGCAGGCGCCGGTGTCCAGGCTGTGGTCGGGGCTGCCGCCCTTGACGAGGCCGGCGGTCCAGATCAGTGGGGTGAAGAAGGTCGGGTTGGAGCCGTCGTGGCAGCGCCAGTACGAGGCGCCGCCGAGCGCGGCGCTGATCATGGCCAGACCGACGACGATGGCCACCGGTGCCCCCGGCCGGCCGCCGCCGGAGCGAACGCCAGTGGTGGACATCGCGATCGCCAGGGCGACCAGGACCGCCGTGACGATCGCGATCGTCACGGCGGAGTTGGGCGCGCCGAACCAGCGCAGTCCCGGCGGCACCTGCTCGGACACGCCGGGCCATGCCGCCAGCACGCCGAGGTAGCCGAGCATCGCGACGGCCAGCAGCGACAGCGTCGCCCGGGCGACGGTCAACCCGTTGACGCTGCCTCGCACATGCGCCCCCTAGTAGGAGTGCTGGGGTCCCTGGGCCTTCTTGTAGAGCACCTTGAGCATGCGGTCGCGGAAGGCCGCGTTGTCGATCAGCTTGAGCCCGTTCTCGGCGACCTTCGGGTGGCCGATCAGCTTGTGCAGGTAGCGACCGCGCCGGTACTCGCGGCCCCAGGCCGCCTCCATCCGCTGGGCGTAGTTGGTGAAGTCGTCGGGCCCGCCGTTGGTCAGCGCCGCGATCGCGCATTCCCCGGCGGCCAGCCCGGACTCCAGTGCCTTGGAGATCCCGGCGCCGGAGGCGGGCTTGCCGGCCCCCAGCGAGTCGCCGGTGAACAGCACACCCGGTCGCCACGGCGGCCAGGCCGTGAAGCCCATCGGCAACCGCCAGGCGCGGACGCTCTTGTTCTTCTTGAGCTCCTCGATCGGGGGCAGCTCCCATTCGGCGGGCAGTGTGCGCAGGAAGTCGCCGAGGAACTGTGTGGCGTTGATCGACTGCCAGTTCTTGTAGCTGTTCACGTAGCCCAGACCGATGTTGAACCGGCCCCCGCCCATCGGGAACACCCACCCGTACCCGGGTAGCTGGTCACCCTGGAACATCAACTTCAGGTAGATGTCGAGGGAATCCGAGTCGGGACGGTTGGCGTGCATCTCCGAGCGGATCGCGATCGCGGAGTAGCCGTTGTACTCCGAGTCGATCTTCAGCGCGCGCTTGATGGGGGAGTAGGCGCCGTCGGCGGCGATCACCGCGTCACCGAAGATCTTCTCGCCGTTCTTGAGGATCACGCCGATCACCCGGCCGGACTCGTCGACCTCGGGGCGGGCGACCTCGGCCGACTGGCGGACCTCGGCGCCGGCGGATTCGGCGTGCTTGAGCAGCAGCGTGTCCAGCTCGGTGCGGCTGACGGTGTGTCCGTGGTCGGGCATTCCCGGCCGCTTCGGGAACGACAGCTCCCACCGTGAGGGGCTGAACACCGTGACGCGGTTCACCCGGTGGAACTTGGCCACCTCGTCGGCCAGACCCATCCTCTGCAGATAGCTCACCGCCCGGGCGGTCAGGCCGTCACCGCACGGCTTGTCGCGCGGGAATTCGGCCTTGTCCAGCACGATCACCCGTGCGCCGGTCTGGGCGGCCTGCCAGGCGGCCGCCGAGCCCGAGGGCCCGCCGCCGGCTATCACCAAGTCATATCGCTGCGTCATCGACGACGATGCTAGCCGAACATCGCCACATTGCCAGGGTCGGCGCAGATCCGCCATTGCCGCTGCGCACGCCGGTATGGGCAGGTCAGCGCGCCGAAGCAGGTACAGTGCAGATCGTGCGCGTTGTCCCCAGGGCGAAACCGAAACCGGCCAGCCAGTCCGGTGAGGTGTCCGGTGAGGTGAAGGTCGACGCGCGCAGCGAACGCTGGCGGGAGCACCGCAAGAAGGTGCGCTCGGAGATCGTCGACGCGGCGTTTCGGGCCATCGACGCCCGCGGTCCCGAGGTCAGCGTCCGCGAGATCGCCGAAGAGGCCGGTACCGCCAAGCCCAAGATCTACCGGCACTTCACCGACAAGTCCGATCTCTTCCAGGCCATCGGCGAGCGGCTGCGCGACATGCTGTGGGCCGGGATCTACCCGGTGATCAATCTCGCGACCGATTCGGCCAGCGACGTCATCCGGCGCAGCGTCGAACAGTACGTCTACCTCGTCGACGAGCATCCCAACGTGGTCCGGTTCGTGCTGCAGGGCCGCTTTCCCGATCAGGCCGAAGCCACCATGCGCGCCGTCAACGAGGGACGTGAGATCACCTTGGCGATGGCCGAGATGTTCAACAACGAACTGCGTGAGATGGACCTGGACCGCGACGCGATGGAGCTGGCCGCGTTCGCGATGTTCGGGACGGCGGCCTCGGCCACCGACTGGTGGCTGGGGCCGAGCCCGGAGAGCGCGCGGCGCATGCCCCGGGACAAGTTCATCGCGCACCTGACGACCATCATGCTGGGCGCCATCATCGGGACGACGGCGTTGCTGGATATCCGGATCGACCCCGATCTGCCCATCCACAAGGCGGTTCCGCGCTGAGCGGCGGCCGCGGAGATATCCGGTACCGGCGTTCCCCGGTATTCTGGGTGGTATGAGCGCCACCGAATCCTCCGGGCCCGTCCACACCCGCGCCGTGATCATCGGAACCGGCTTCTCGGGGCTCGGCATGGGGATCGCCCTGCAGCGGCAGGGGGTGGACTTCCTCATCCTGGAAAAGGCCGACGACATCGGGGGCACCTGGCGGGAGAACAGCTACCCGGGCTGCGCCTGCGACGTCCCGTCCCACCTGTACTCCTTCTCGTTCGAGCCCAAGGCGGACTGGACCCGGATGTTCTCGCCCCAGCCCGAGATCCTGGAGTACCTGTCGGGTGTGGCCGACAAGTACGGCCTGCGCCGCTACATCCGGTTCGGTGCGACGGTGGACCGCGCGCACTGGGACGAGGCCGAGCAGCGCTGGCACGTGTTCACCGCCGCCGGCCAGGAGTACGTCGCACAGTTCCTCATCTCGGGGGCGGGGCCGCTGCACATCCCGGCGCTGCCCGACGTCGAGGGAATCGACGAATTCGCGGGGCCGGCGTTCCATTCCGCGCGGTGGCGCCACGACGTCGACCTGACCGGCAAGCGCGTCGCGCTGGTCGGCACGGGCGCCAGCGCCATCCAGATCCTGCCCGAGATCGTCAACCGGGTGGGCGAGGTCCAGCTCTATCAGCGCACGCCGGCCTGGGTGATGCCGCGGCCCAACCTGGAGATCCCGCCCCGGCTGCGGACACTGCTGGCCCATGTTCCCGGATTGCGGCCGCTGCTGCGCGGCGGCATCTACGGGTTCCTGGAGGCCACCGCCTTCGGCATGACCCGCCGGCCCGCGATGCTCAAGGTCTATGAATCCCTGGGCAGGTGGAACATCCGGCGCAACATCGCCGACAAGGAGCTGCGCCGCAGGCTGACACCGGACTATTCCGCCGGCTGTAAGCGGATCCTCTACTCGCCCAACTATTACCGGGCCGTGGCCAATCCGGCGACGACGGTGGTCACCGACCGCATCGCGCGGATCACCCCGCACGGGATCGTCACCACCGACGACCGCGGCAACGAGGTGCAGCGTGACGTGGACGTCATCGTCTTCGCCACCGGGTTCCGCGTGACCGATGCCTACACCTATCTCGACATCAAGGGCCCCGGGGGCGAGGACCTCGTCGACCGCTGGAACCGGGAGGGGATGGCCGCCCTGCGCGGCACCACCGTCGCCGGCATGCCCAACCTGTTCCTGCTGCTCGGGCCCAACACCGGGCTGGGGCACTCGTCGATGGTCTACATCATCGAATCGCAGATCCGCTATGTCTCGAAGGCGATCGACGCCGTCGACGCCGCCGGCGCCGAGGCCCTCACGCCCACCCGCCCCGCGCAGGACGCCTTCAACGCCGCGGTGCAGGACCGGCTCGGGCACAGCGTGTGGAACACCGGCGGCTGCCGCAGCTGGTACCTCGACGACCACGGCCGCAACCGGGTGCTGTGGTCCGGCTTCACCTGGGAGTTCCGCCGCGCGACGCATTCGCTGGAGCCCGCCGAGTACGAGTTCTCCGGTGCCGCGGTGCCCGGCGGGAAAGCCGGTTAGAAATTCGTCGGCGACACAACGTGTTGTGTTGCGCCGCGATGTCAGACACCAGTTGTAGTGTTGCGGTCACGCATCTGGTGTCGCGTCGGTGGTGCCTGTTCAGTGCAGAGAAAAGGGGTTTCAGGTGTCCGAGGGAATGAAGCTGATCGACCGCGTTTCGGCGATCAACTGGAACCGTGTGCAGGACGAGAAGGACGCCGAGGTCTGGCACCGGCTGACCGGGAACTTCTGGTTGCCCGAGAAGGTGCCGGTGTCCAACGACATCCAGTCCTGGAACACTCTGACCGCGCATGAGAAAGAGCTGACCATGCGGGTGTTCACCGGCCTGACCATGCTCGACACCATCCAGGGCACGGTCGGGGCGGTCAGCCTGATCCCCGACGCGCTGACCCCGCACGAGGAGGCGGTCTACACCAACATCGCCTTCATGGAATCGGTGCACGCCAAGAGCTACAGCACCATCTTCTCCACCCTGTGCTCCACCGTGGAGATCGACGAGGCGTTCCGCTGGTCGGAGGAGAACCCCAACCTGCAGCGCAAGGCCGAGATCGTGCTGGAGTACTACCACGGCAACGATCCGTTGAAGCGCAAGGTGGCCTCCACCCTGCTGGAGAGCTTCCTGTTCTATTCGGGCTTCTACCTGCCCATGTACTGGAGCAGCCGGGCCAAGCTGACCAACACCGCCGACATGATCCGGCTGATCATCCGTGACGAGGCGGTGCACGGCTACTACATCGGCTACAAGTTCCAGAAGGGCCTGGCCCTGGTCGACGAGGCCACCCGCGCCGAGCTCAAGGACTACACCTACGAGCTGCTCTTCGAGCTCTACGACAACGAGGTCGAGTACACCCAGGACCTCTACGACGAGGTCGGCCTGACCGAGGACGTCAAGAAGTTCCTGCGCTACAACGCCAACAAGGCACTGATGAACCTCGGCTACGAGGCCCTGTTCCCGCGCGACGAGACCGACGTCAACCCGGCGATCCTGTCCGCGCTGAGCCCCAACGCCGACGAGAATCACGACTTCTTCTCCGGCTCGGGGTCGTCCTACGTCATCGGCAAGGCCGTCAACACCGAGGACGAGGACTGGGAGTTCTGACCGCCCGGTTCGGGCAACGCTACTTGTGCAGCCGGCGCAGCGAGCCCAGGACCAGCCGGTCGCTGGCCAGCTCGTAGGACTGGCGCTGGGAAAGTGACTCCACGGAGCCGAGCATGGCCTTGATCTCGGCATGTACCCGGGGCTGCCCGGCCGACAACGCTGCGACGGCCCGCTTTACCGCCGCGTCGAGGGCGTCGACGTTGTCGGTGACCTCGTTGAGCAGACCGATCCGGACGGCCTCGTCACCGGAGACACCGTCCCCGCTCGCCGTGAGCCAGAAGGCCGCGCGTCGCCCCACCATGCGCGGCAGCCACGCCAGCACCAGCGCCGGAGCCAGGTTGATTCGGACCTCCGGAAAGCTCAGGCGGGCCTGCCGGGTCGCGATGGCGACGTCGCAGAGCGCGGCCAGGCCGACACCGAACCCCGCCGCGTCACCGTGGACCCGCGCGATCGTCACCAGCCGCGTCGACGCCAGGGCGTCGTTGACCGCGACCAGGCGGCGCACTTCGTCGGGAAGCTCGTCGGGGGTGGCTGCGGTGCGTTCCCGGCCCATGCAGAATTCGTCGCCCTCGGCCGAGATGACCACGACGTGAACGGGGTCCGGCGGTGAGGTCAGTACCTTCGACAGTGCATCACACATCGGCATCGTCATCAGGTTGCCGTCCGGGCCGTGCAGCACGACCTCGAGCACGGCACCGTGCTGCCGGAAGGACAGACCGTCCACGGTCGGCAGCGCGTCGTGACTCACGAGATCCATCGACATGTCAGTTGAGCCTTTCCAGGGCGATGCCCCCGTACCAGTCGACGTCGTCGGGTGCCGTACGCACGCTGACGGAACGGACGTGGGTGAAGTCGTTGAACGATTCCCAGCCGCCTTCGCGGCCGTGGCCGCTGTCGCGGACCCCGCCCCACGGTGAGCAGGGGTCGAGCCGATGGTGGTCGTTGACCCAGACGATGCCCTGCTCCAGCTTCGACGCGACACGGTGCGCGCGCGCCACGTCTCGGGTCCAGATCGCCGAGCCGAGTCCGTAGGGTGAGTCGTTGGCGATCCGTAGCGCGTCCGCCTCGTCGGTGAACGGAATGACGACCAGCACCGGGCCGAATATCTCTTCCCGAGCGACCCGCATCTGGTTGGTGACATTCGACAGCACGGTCGGGGCGACGAAGTACCCGTCCAGCCCCGGCACCGCCGGAACGACACCGCCGGTTTCCAGTGTCGCCCCCTCGGACACACCCGTCTCGACATAACCGAGGATGCGTTGCCGGGCCCGCTCCGAGATCACCGGCCCCAGTTGCGTGTCGGGCTGGCTGGGATCACCGATCCGGATACGTTCGGTCTGCGAGACGAGTGCGGCCACGAAGTCGTCATAGACCGTGTCCTGTACGAGCACACGGGTCCCCGCGATACACGTCTGGCCCGCGCCGACGAACCCGCCGAAGGCCGCTCCGCGGGCGGAGACCTCGACGGGGATGTCGTCGAAGACCAGAACCGGTGTCTTGCCGCCCAGTTCCACCGTCGATTTGGCGAATCGTGATGCGGCGGCCACCGAGATGCGGCGGCCCACCTCGGTCCCTCCCGTGAAGACGACCTTGTTGACCAGCGGATGTTCGGCCAGACCGGCACCGGTTACCGGTCCCAGCCCGGGAATGACATTGAAGACGCCCGGGGGAATGCCCGCCTCCAGCGCCAGCTCACCGATGAGCAGTGCGGTGAGGGGGGTCTGCTCGGAAGGTTTGAGCACCACGCTGTTCCCGGTGGCCAACGCGGGTGCGACGCTCTTGGAGGCGATCATCAGCGGGTGGTTGAACGAGGAGAGGGTGGCGACCACTCCCAGCGGGAACCGTGAGGTGTACGAGTGGTAGGGGCCCGACATCGGGACCACCGCATCACGGCCGGCCAGCAGCAGCGCGGCGTTGTACCGGTACCACTCCGGGAGCCGGCTGATCTGCGCCTTGGTCTCGGTGATCGGCCGACCGTTGTTGTCGGTCTCGAGGCGATAGAGCTTGTGCATGTCGCGCTCGAGCAGATCCCCGAACCGGTTGAGTACGCGAGACCGCTGGTGAATCGGCATCTGGGACCACGATCCGGAGTCGAACGCCGCGCGCGCCGAGACCACGGCCTCGTGGGTGTCCTCGATGCTGGCGCTGTGGCAACGGGCGAAGACTCTTGCGGTCGCGGGGTTGACCAGCTCCAGGATCTCCCCACCGCCCGGGCGTAGGTCGCCGTCGATCAGAAGCCCGTGAACGTGCTCGCCGTTTCTGGAAGGTCCGGACGCAGCGGGGCGCACCGTAGGTTCAGTCATGAAATGCTCTCTCACAGAGGGTTTGGACGCTGGCGGTGGCTCAGGCGCTGGCGGGTACGGATGGCAGTCCCGAACCGGCCTCGAGCTCCTCGAACCGGCGCAGGATCGACGATTCCAGGACGGCGACATCGGTGTTGGAGGCCCGGCGCGGGCGGGGGAGCTCGACGGGAATGTCCTCGTGGATGCTGCCGCCCGGGGCGAGCATCAGGATCCGGTCGGACAACTCGGCCGCCTCACTGACGTCGTGGGTGACGAACACGACGGTCTTGCGGGTTTGTGCCCACAATTCCTGAAGGTGTTCGCGCAGACCGCGGGCCGTGATGGCGTCGAGGTGGCTGAACGGTTCGTCCATCAGCAGCACATCGGGCTCGATCGACAGGGCCCGGGCGATCCCGACTCGCTGCTGCTGCCCGCCGGACAGCTGGCCCGGCCACTTCTTCTCGGCGTGGCCCAGGCCCACGCGGTCGAGGGCTCGGTGTACGCGCTCCTTCGCCGCGTCGTCACGTACCTTCTGGACATACATCAGGTTGTCGAAGATCGACCGCCACGGCAGCAGCCTCGGTTCCTGGAACACGTAGGCCAGCTTCGCCGGCGCGTCGGAGCTCCCGACGGTCACCGCGCCCGAGGTCGCAACCTCGATCCCCGCGATGATGTTGAGCAGAGTGGTCTTTCCACAGCCCGACGGGCCGACGAGGGATACGAACGAGCGGTCGGCGATCTCGAAGCTGATCCGGTTTATCACGGTCTGAGGTCCCGTCGGTGTGTTGAACACCTTGGTCAGGTCGGTGACAGCGACATTGGCCATGCTTATCTCCTTCACTTCGTACGGGGGCCTATGCGGCGGTTGGGGCGGACGCAGCGTTGCTCGCGGAATCACTGTCGCGCCAACGGAATGCGCGCCGTGAAAGTCGTTCCAGAAGAACACGGTCGGTGATGACCATGAACACGATGAAGAAGGCGATCCACGCCACGAATCCGGGCAACTGGTTGGCGTCATACCAGTAGCGGGCGCGGTGGCCCACGCCGTCGGCGGATCCGAACCATTCGGAGAGCAGCAGACCGTTCCAGCCCGACATGACCCCGAAGCGGATACCCGTCACCACGTAGCCGGTGACCGCGGGCAGGATGGTGTCCCGCAACCGACGAATCCAGGGCACGTCGTAGGACTCGGACATATCCAGCAGTTCCGGTGGCACGGACCGCGCGCCCGCGGCCACGTTCACCACGACGAACGGCACCGCGGACAGGACCACGGTCACTATCGGGGCGGTGTCGGAGAAGCCGAACCACATGGTGCACAACAGGGCCCAGATCACGGCGGGAACCGCGAGTCCGACCAGGTTGACGTCGCCGAAGAGATTGTCGAGGATCCCCGATGAGCCGATCGCCAGCCCGATCGCGATGCCCAGAACGATCGACAGCACCATCCCGATTGCGAAGCGCTGCATGCTGATGGCGAAGTTGAAGAAGAACTCGCCACGCTCGATCTCGCTCAGCGCCGCGTCCACGACAGGCAGCGGGCCGGGGATGCGTTCACCAAACATGCCGAACAGTTGCCAGGCCGCGAGGAAGACCAGGGCGGCCGCCATGCTGGCGCCGAACCGGCCGGTCAGCCAGCTCGTTTGCGTGACGCGGCGGCCTGCGGCCGCGTCCGGCGCGGTTTCGTTCATCTCAGCGTCCGCCTCTCCAGGCGAAGAACCGCCCCTCCAGCCCGGCCAGGAAAACCCGCTCGATCAACAAGATGAAGATGACGAAGAACCCGGTCCACGCCAGCACACCCGCAACCGAGAACTCCTGGTAGGACTGGCGAATCATGAAGCCGATGCCGCTGCGGCCGCCGAACACCTCCGTCAGTGCCTCGACCTTCCATGCCATGGCGAACCCGTACCGCAACGCGGCGAACAGGAATGGCATCACCGACGGCAGGAGCACCGATCGGATGATCTCGGCGCGGCCGATGCCGTAGACCGCGCTCATGTCGACGAGCCGCGCGTCCACCTCTTCGACGCCCTGGGCGACATTGAGGGCGACGTAGGGCAGCGCGACGAATGCCACGACCACGATCGGGCCGACCGCGCCGATGCCGAACAGGATGAGCGCGAACACCGCGAACGCCAACCCGGGCACATTACCGAGGACCAACAGGGGTTGTTGCCAGAAGTACTTCTGGTAGCGGATTCGGCCCATCAGCAGTCCCAGCGGAACGCCGACCACGGTGCCGATCGCGAAGCCCAGCGCGATCTTGACGATGCTCGAGCCGAACTGGACGAAGGCGGTGCCGTCGGCCGCGAGCCGCCACATCTCCGCGCCCACGGTCCACGGTGCCGGCAGGACGTACTCGGTGAACAACACCAGTGAGCACAGCGACCAGACGGCGAACAGGATCGCGTACCCGGCGAACCGGACTCCCAGTCGCCGTGCCGCCTCGACCCTCGGGCGGCCGGGTGCAACGCCCGCATCGGGAGCCGCGCCCGGCGCGTCCGTGGGATTGTCCGTGCTCACCGTCACGAAGCGCCGCCCTGTTCAGACGGCCGGAACTTCGGCAGTGCCTGATCCTGGTCCATGAAACCGGTTTCCTTGAGCAGCGGGAACACCTGCGACTCGTTGTCGGCCCAGGTCTGGTCGAAGCGAATGTCGCGGACGAACCAGTCGTGGTCGCCGACGTAGTCCTGGACGAATGAGATGTCCTCGGGCGCTTCGACCGCGAAATGCTGGGGGTAGGTCTCGATGATCGAAGCCTTGTTGGCCTCCCACTCCTGCAGACCGCGCTGCCACACATCCAGGAAGAACTCGGCCTTGTCGGGGTTCTGCTCGGCCCACTCGGCACCGGCGAGGAACACGTTGATCATCGGGCCCTCGTGATCCTCGACGACGAGGTCGGCGTACATGTCCGACGACGCCTTTCCGTCGTAGAGAACTTTCAGCTCGCCACTGCGCAGCCCGGGAGTGGCGAACTCGGGCAGGCACACGCAGGCGGCGACTTCACCCTTCTCGACGAGTTCGGCCTGCTGTTGAGGGTCGGAAACCACGATGTTGTAATCACCTCCGCCGGAACGGAAGTCGACGTCGTGGAGCTTCTTGGCGTAGGCGCCCCAGACCAGGGTCGCCGAGACGGCGGTGAACGCGGAGATGTCCTGGCCCTTGAGGTCGGCGAGTGTGGTGGCGGGATTGTCCGCACGGGCGATGATGACGCTGCGATCCATGTTGTACTTGCCGATGATGATGGTGTCGCGGCCGGTCTCCTGCTCGATGACGGGCACCTCGTAGGAGGCCGAGGAGACGATGTCGGCATGACCGCCGGCGAAGACGCCGAATTCGTCCCAGGTTGACGACGCGTCGATCGTGTACCCGGACTCGGCTTCCATCTCGGCGAGAATTCCCTGGTCGGTGATGTAGTCCCAGACCGGATCCGGAGCGAACGTGAAGCGGATGACACCGCCTTCGCCGTCACCCGCCCCCGAATCGGGCCGGGAGACACACCCCGACATCGTGATCACGGTGGTTGTGGCGATCAGTGCCGCCGTCAGCCGGCGTCCGAGACCCTTCACGATTTCGTTCCCTTCGTCTGTGCGGCCCGCGGCTCCTGTGTCACAGGGGCGAGTTCTCGGTGGTCCTGGTCGTGGTAGCTGATGACGTCATCGCCACCGGTCGCGGTGGGGTGCTCGAGCAGGTAGGACAGGATGTAGTCGTGCGAGGTCGCCAAGTGTTCGCGGGTGAGCGTCCCGGCCAGGGCGGCATCGCCGGCCTCCACCGCTCGCAGGATCGCCACGTGCTCGGCATGCAGGTGCTCGGTCTGGCCGATGACCTCCAGGTGCATGTACAGGTAGCGGTCGGTGAGCCGGCGTAACTGCTCGACGAGTTCGATCATGCGAGGACGGCTGGCCCGCTTGTACACGCACGCATGGAATTCGGCGTTGGCCACCAGCCAGATCGGCGCCTCGTTGCTGGACTCCATCAGATCCATCTGCCTGCGCATGGACAGGATGTCGGCACGTCCGACATTCGGCACCGCGATCTGAGTGGCCATCGGCTCGATCGCCTCGCGCAGTTCGTAGAGCTCCTGCAGTTCGGGCACCGACATTCCGGTGACGATCGCGGTCGCCTTGGAGGTCGGGTGCAACAGTCCCTCCCCGGCGAGCAGCTGAATCGCGTCGCGGACCGGTATGCGGCTGACGCCGAAGCGCTCCGCGATGCTGAGCTGCGAGAGGCGTGACCCGGGTGCCACCTCGCCGTGCAATATCTCGTTTCGCAGCTGAGCCGCGATGCGGCTGGCCGCACTTTGGTATGCCATTCACACTCCCTGTCTACGGTTACGCAAAAATGTATACATCGAATGACATGGTGTCAATCACATTGCGCAATCAGTGAGATGTGGAGCACACCGGCGTCGAAGTCGGCGGTGAGCGTGACCCGTCGGGACGGCTCGGGTCCGGCTAATTCATCGGCACGGTCGCCGGCAGGGGTCCGGCGCGGCGGGGTCGACCGTCACACGGTGTAGGGGGTGCAGTGCGCAAGGGTCCGGGGGTGCTCACCGGAGAGGGTGAACACCTCCTTGTCCGGGCCCGGGCGGCGCGGGTCGCGAACCTCCACCGTGTCCATCCCGGCGTCCATCCCGGTGTTGATCCCGGTGTTGATCCCGGTGTTGATCCCGGTGTTGATCCCGGTGCCGATGATGGTCACGTCGACGCCGAGTTCCTTGGCCAACGCACGCACCTCGTCGGGGTTGGCGACGCGGGTCCCCGACCAACGGATGGCGCTGGTGATCCGGGGCAGGATCTCGGTCGTACACCGCTCGTAGTCCGCGTCGGCCCGGTCCTGTGCCCGCCAGGTGGGAGCCTGCGCCAGGATTCCGACACCGATGCAGAGGAGGGCCACGCCGGCGATCCCCGAGCCGATCGCGTTGACCCGGGCGTAGGTCTCCGACGGCTCGGGCCTCTTCTTGAACTTCCAGCCCTCGTCGAGGAAGAACGCCAGTCGCGGGCGCAGGGCCAGGAACAACGCCGCCACCCCCGCCACCAACGCGAGGACTCCCAAACCGATCATGTCCGCTCCTGGTGGATACCGTTCGTCCGGGACGAGATGCCTGCCGTGAGAGGGTCGGCCACGATGTCGAGCGCCATCACGCCGGATCGACGGCTCCCCACCCACGAGGACTGCATCTCCCGGGTTATCTCCCGGGATCCTGCGGTGTCAAGCCACCCCGACCTCGACGGGGCCGTCGCCGTCGAGCGCCGCCTCAGGGAGGCGGGTCCCGGGCGTCCCGGTCACGCCGGTGAACGCCCGGTGAATGCGCCGGGAACTGTGACCGCGGTGCTGGCGTCGCGGGGCACCGGGCTGGACACTGTCGTCGTGACCGCCAAGACGATGCTGCATTCCGTGCTGGAGTGGCTGCGGGCCGGCTACCCGAACGGCGTGCCGGGGCCCGACCGGGTTCCGTTGCTGGCGCTGCTGCGCAACACCCCGTTGACCGAGGACGAGATCAAAGACGTCGTCCGCGAGATCGCCGCGGAGGAGTCGCACGCGCCGGCCGGGCACCGGGTCGACCACGACGAGATCGAGCACTTCATCGCCGATCACGTTCACCACGACGCCGGCGAGGAGAACGTCCGTCGGGTCGCCGCCCGACTGGCGGCGGCCGGGTGGCCGCTGGCGGGTATGGGCCCGTCGGCCGGCGAGTGAGCCGCGGCCCGGGCGGCCGACGTGGGGGGTCGGCCGCCGGGCCCGGGCTGCTGGTCGGTGGGGCTAGATGGTCGATGCGTCGATCACGAAGCGGTACCGCACGTCGCTGGAGAGCACCCGCTCGTATGCCTCGTTGACATAGGACGCCTCGATGACCTCGATCTCGGGAGTCACGTCGTGCTCGGCGCAGAAGTCCAGCATCTCCTGCGTTTCGGCGATGCCGCCGATCAGCGAGCCCGAGATGCTGCGCCGACCGAAGATCAGCGACCCGGCCGGGACGGTCATCGGGTTCTCGGGCATGCCCAGTTCGACCAGTGTGCCGTTGACCTTCAGCAGGCCGAGGTAGTCGGACAGGTTCAGGTTGGCCGAGACGGTGTTGATGATCAGGTCGAAGCGGCCGGCCAGCTTGGTGAAGGTGTCGGCATCGGCGGTGGCGTAGTACTCCTCGGCGCCCAGCCGCAGCCCGTCCTCCATCTTCTTGAGCGACTGGCTCAGCACCGTCACCTCGGCGCCCATCGCCGCGGCCAGCTTGACCGCCAGATGGCCCAGGCCGCCCAGCCCGATGACCGCGACCCGGCTGCCCTCGCCGGCCTTCCAGTGCCGCAACGGCGAGTAGGTGGTGATCCCGGCGCACAGCAGCGGGGCCGCCTGGTCCAGGCCGATGCTCTCGGGGATCCGCAGCACGTAGTTCTCGTCGACGACGATCGCGGTGCTGTAGCCGCCCTGGGTGGGCTTGCCGTCGCGGCCGATGGCGTTGTAGGTGCCGATCATCCCCGGGTTGTCGCAGTACTGCTCCTCGCCGGCCCTGCACTGGGCGCACTCGCGGCAGGAGTCGACGAAACATCCGACCCCGACCCGGTCGCCGACCTTGAACTTGGTGACCTCGGGGCCCACCTCGGTGACGATGCCGGCGATCTCATGGCCGGGCACCAGCGGGTACTTCGCCGGGCCCCACTCGCCGCGCACGGTGTGGATGTCGGAGTGGCAGATGCCGGCGAACTTGATGTCGAACGCCACGTCGTGCGGGCCGACGTCGCGCCGCTCGATGGTCGTCTTGGTCAGCGGCGTGGTCGCCGAGTCGGCGGCGTACGCGGAAACGGTGGTGGTCATGGTCTCCTCGTGGGGTGTGCTCGTGGCTTCGGACGGTCGGTCCGCTGCGCGCGGCGCTGAGCGCTAGTGCATAGCTTACCGAAGTAATTGGGGCGGGGTGCTCCGTCGCGCCCCGGACACAGCCAACCCGCGCGGCGACCGGTTTAGTCCCGCGCGGGGTGAAATGTGGATTACAGGCCGGGGGCGCGCAGCGCGCCGTTGAACCCGACCCGCTCGTAGCTCACCAGGCCCGCCCGTTGGTAGGGGTCGCTGGCCATCAGTTCCTCGGCGGCCTCCACCGAGATGTCGCCGGTGATCAGAACACCGCCGCGCTGGGACTCCTGACGGCCGGCGAGGATCAGCCGTCCGGCCTCGATCTCACGCTGTATCCAGGCCACATGCTGGGGCCGGGTCTCATCGACCACCTCGAGGGGCTGCAGGTACGTCAGCGTCAGTACGTGGAACACCCCTGAGAACCTAGTCGGTACGGCTAGTTGATGGGCGCGTTGATCCAGCGCAGGTCGTCGATGACACCCCGGGCCGCCACCAGGCCCTGGCCCGTCTGCCACACCTCGTTGTTGACCACGAACACCCGGCTGTCGCGGTTGGCCGAGAGCTTTCGCCAGGCGTCGCTGTGCATCACCTCGGGGGCGCGGTCCTTGGCCGCCGGTGAGGCGAAGGACACGTAGACGATGTCGCCGTCGGCCGCGGAGAAGTCGGTGGAGCCGGACAGGTCGGTGGTGCCGATCTCCAGGTAGGGCCGGTCGGTGAACCGCTGTGCGGCCGGCCGGTCCACGCCGACGGCCCGCACCACGCTGGCGGGGAAGTTCTCGGCGCCGTAAACCCGCAGTGTGGTCTCGGTCAGCTGCACGATCGAGGCCTGGTAGTGGGTGGCGTCGTTGGCGATGCCGCGCTGGCGGGCCTGCTCGTTGAAGTCGTCGACGAGCGAGCGGGCCGCCTCGGCCCGGCCGGTCGCCGCGCCCACCGCCCGCAGCGTGTTGCGCCAGTCCGCGCCGCCGTCGCTGGTGAAGACCGTGGGCGCGATCGCCAGGAACTGGCTGTAGGAGCCCGGGGTCAGCGCCGCCGAGCCCAGGATCAGGTCCGGGCGCATCGCGGTGATCGCGGCGGTGTCCGGTGCGCTGCGCGGCCCCACGCCGGGGACGTCGTGGATCACCGTGCCCAGGTAGGACGGCTGGGCCTCGGAGCCGTCGGGCAGCGCCGCCCCGACGACGCGGGACTGCAGGCCCAGGGCGCACAGCGCGTCGAGCTGGCCGGCGGAGAGCGCGACGATGCGCTGCGGGTCTGCCGGCACGTCCACGGCGCCGCGGTCGGCGCCGCTGTCGACCCGACGCGTCGGCGGGCCCGGGTCCAGGGGAGCGGGGTCACTCGCACACGATTCGTCGGGCCTGCGCTGGTTGCCCAACACGCCGGCGCCCGCGATCTGGGTTGTGCTGGTGATCACGCTGCGAGACGGGGCGGCCGGGGTCTCGCCCCGGGGCTGCGTACAGCCGGCGCACAGCAGCGCTGTCGCGGCGACGATGGCGGTGGTGGTGACGGTGAAAACCCTCACGGAGGGAACCGTGAACGCCCCTGCGGGCCCTCGGCGGAACGGCACGCCCGACGGTAACACTGGGCGACACCCACCCCGGTATTCCCGACATCTACGACAGAATGTCGGACCCGTGCCGACAGACGCCGGCAAGGGGGCTAATATTCGTGAGGAGATTCAGGATCCACATCTGTGGATGCCCGGACAGTGAGTGTTTGGAGGAGCTCTTGACCGCCGAAGCGCCCCCGATCGGAGAACTCGAGGCGACCCGTCCGTTCAAGGAGCGTATGGGCCCCAAGGGCAACCTGATCTACAAGCTGGTGACGACGACCGATCACAAGATGATCGGCATCATGTACTGCGTCGTCTGCTTCATCTTCTTCGGGATCGGCGGCCTGATGGCCCTGCTGATGCGGACCGAGCTGGCGGTGCCGGGCCTGCAGTTCCTGTCCAACGAGCAGTTCAACCAGCTGTTCACCATGCACGGCACGGTGATGCTGCTGTTCTACGCCACCCCGATCGTGTTCGGCTTCGCCAACCTGGTGCTGCCGCTGCAGATCGGTGCGCCCGACGTGGCCTTCCCGCGGCTGAACGCCTTCTCGTTCTGGCTGTTCCTGTTCGGCGCGATGATCGCGATGAGCGGGTTCATCACCCCCGGCGGCGCGGCCGACTTCGGCTGGACGGCGTACTCCCCGCTGACCGACGCCATCCACTCCCCGGGTGCCGGTGGTGACCTGTGGATCCTCGGCCTGGCGGTCGGCGGCCTGGGCACCATCCTGGGCGCGGTCAACATGATCACCACCGTGGTGTGCATGCGCGCCCCGGGCATGACCATGTTCCGGATGCCGATCTTCACCTGGAACATCCTGGTGACCTCGATCCTGATCCTGCTGGCCTTCCCGCTGCTGACCGCGGCGCTGTTCGGGCTGGCGGCCGACCGACTGCTCGGGGCGCACGTCTACGACCCGGCCAACGGCGGGGTGATCCTCTGGCAACACCTGTTCTGGTTCTTCGGGCACCCCGAGGTGTACATCATCGCGTTGCCGTTCTTCGGCATCGTCTCGGAGATCTTCCCGGTGTTCAGCCGTAAGCCGATCTTCGGTTACACCACGCTGATCTACGCCACGCTGTCGATCGCGGCGCTGTCGGTGGCGGTGTGGGCGCACCACATGTACGCCACCGGCGCGGTCCTGCTGCCGTTCTTCTCCTTCATGACGTTCCTGATCGCGGTCCCGACGGGCATTAAGTTCTTCAACTGGATCGGCACGATGTGGAAGGGGCAGTTGACCTTCGAAACACCGATGTTGTTCTCCTTCGGCTTCCTGGTGACCTTCCTGCTGGGCGGCCTGTCGGGTGTGCTGCTGGCCAGCCCGCCGCTGGACTTCCACGTCAGCGACAGCTACTTCGTGGTCGCGCACTTCCACTATGTGCTGTTCGGCACCATCGTGTTCGCCACCTACGCCGGGGTCTACTTCTGGTTCCCGAAGATGACCGGACGTCTGCTCGACGAGAAGTTGGGCAAGCTGCACTTCTGGCTGACCTTCATCGGTTTCCACACCACCTTCCTGGTGCAGCACTGGCTCGGTGACGAGGGCATGCCGCGGCGCTACGCCGACTACCTGCCCACCGACGGGTTCACCACCCTGAACGTGATCTCCACGATCGGCGCGTTCATCCTGGGCATCTCGACGATCCCGTTCGTCTGGAACGTGTTCAAGAGCTGGCGCTACGGCGAGGTCGTCACCGTCGACGATCCGTGGGGCTACGGCAACTCCCTGGAGTGGGCCACCAGCTGCCCGCCGCCGCGGCACAACTTCACCGAGCTGCCCCGCATCCGCTCCGAGCGTCCGGCCTTCGAGCTGCACTACCCGCACATGGTGGAGCGCATGCGTGCCGAGGCGCACATCGGCCGCGCCCATGGCCCGTCCGACGGCGATGTCACGCGGCTCGACGACGAGAACGTGCGTAGCTGACGACGGCGGCGAACAGGGTGACCCGGCAGTTGACGGTGTCGTTTTCGAAGTCGTTTTCGGTGTGGTCTCCGGTGTGGTCTCCGGTGTCGTATAGGGTCACCTCTCGGTGAATTCGTCGAATGTGTCGGTGCTGATCACAGTCACCGGCGTGGATCAGCCTGGGGTGACCTCCGCGCTCTTCGGGGTGCTCTCCCGGCACCGTGTCGAACTGCTCAACGTCGAACAGGTGGTCATCCGTGGTCGCCTGACCCTCGGTGTGCTCGTGTCGACGGTTCCGGAGGTGGCCTTCGACAGCGGTTTTCGGACCGAGGTGGAGCAGGCCATCCAGGATCTGGGCCTCGAGGTGGCCTTCGACCACAGCGACGACATCCCGGTGATCCACGCCCCCTCGACGCACACCATCGTCATCCTCGGGCGCCCGATCACCGCGCAGGCCTTCGGCTCGCTGGCCCGGGAGGCCGCCGCGCTGGGCGTCAACATCGACACCATTCGCGGCGTCTCGGACTACCCCGTGACCGGTCTCGAACTGCGGGTGTCGGTGCCGCCGGGTGTCGGCAAGCAGCTGCAGGCCACCCTGGCGCGAGTGGCCGTCGACGAGGGCGTCGACGTCGCCCTGGAGGACTACAGCCTCACCCGGCGGGCCAAGCGGCTCATCGTCTTCGACGTCGACTCGACCCTGATCCAGGGTGAGGTCATCGAGATGCTGGCCGCCAAGGCCGGCGCCGAGGCCAAGGTCGCCCAGATCACCGAGGCGGCGATGCGCGGCGAACTTGACTTCGCCGAATCACTGCGCGAGCGGGTGGCCACCCTGGCGGGTCTGCCCGCGGAGATCCTCGACGAGGTCGCCGACCAGCTGGAACTGACCCCGGGCGCGCGCACCACCCTGCGCACCCTGCGTCGGCTGGGTTTCCGCTGCGGCGTGGTGTCCGGGGGATTCCGTCAGGTGATCGACCCGCTGGCCCACGAACTGCAGCTGGACTTCGTCGCCGCCAACGAACTGGAGATCGTCGACGGCAAGCTCACCGGCCGGGTGGTGGGCCAGATCATCGACCGGCCCGGCAAAGCCAAGGCGCTGCGGGACTTCGCCCAGGACGCCGGGGTCCCGATGGCCCAGACGGTGGCCGTGGGTGACGGCGCCAACGACATCGACATGCTGGTAGCCGCCGGCCTGGGGGTGGCGTTCAACGCCAAACCCGCGCTGCGGGAGGTCGCCGACGCCTCGCTGAGCCACCCCTACCTGGACACCGTGCTGTTCATCCTCGGGGTGACCCGCGGGGAGATCGAGGCGGCCGACGCCGTCGACGGGATGTGGCGGCGGGTGGAGATCCCGCCCGAGTAAGGGGATGAGGCGGCCGCGACCCCGTGCCACGAGCGCTCGCGGCAAGGGGCGCCGGCTCAGACGATGGCGGCCCCCTGCTGCGGAAGGCCCGCCCCCGTGCCGGTCACCGCCGACCACGCCTGTGCCAGCAGCGCCACGCCCGCGGTGAGCTGCTCCTCGGACAGGCTGAACGGCACCCGGATGTAGCGCTCCAGCGAGCCGTCCACCCCGAACCGCGGCCCCGGCGGGATGTCCAGGCCCAGGCGCGACGCGGCCGCCGAGACCGCCGAGCTCATCGGGGCCGGCAGCCGGAACCACTGCGACAGCCCGCCGGTGGGCAGCCCGGCCGCGCAGGGCCGCCAGTCCGGCAGCTGCTCATCCACCAGCGACAGCACCAGCGCACGGCGCGACCGCAGCAGCTCGCGGCGCGCCGGCAGCAGCTCCTCGGCACGGGCGAGCAACTCGGCGGCGGCCAGTTGCTCCAGGATCGCGGTACCCAGGTCCACCGACGGCCGGTGGGCGGCGATGGTGGCCAGGCTGGACCGTTCGGCGCGGATCCAGCCGATCCGCAGACCACCCCAGAACGACTTGGACATCGATCCGACGGTCACCAACAGGTCGCGGCGGGCGGCCATCGCCGCGGCCAGCGGAGGCGGGACCGGTTGGTCCAGCCAGACCTCGCTCATGGTCTCGTCGACGATGGTCCGGGTGCGGGTCTCCGCGATGATGTCGACCAGCCGGCTGCGCTGCGCGGCCGGCATCGTCAGCCCCGTCGGATTGTGCTGGTCGGGGATCAGGTAGGCCAGGTTGGGTGCCAGTTGGCGCACCGCGAACCCGAGGGCCTCCAGGTCCCAGCCCTCTTCCGGGCCGATCGCGACGGGCACCGCGCGTCCGCCGGCCGCGGCGATGGCCGCCAGGGCCCCCGGAAACGTCGGCTGCTCGACCAGCACACGATCGCCGGGCTCCAGGTAGGTCGACAGGATCAGCCCGATCGCACCGAGCGCCCCGGTGGTCACCATGATCTGCTCCGGATCGGTCGGAAGGCCACGCGCACAGTACCTTTCGGCGATCGCGACGCGCAGCGGCTCGACTCCGTAGAGCTGATGGCCGGTCTGGTGCAGGTAGGGGGCGATCTGCTCGGCGGCCACCGTGAACGCCTCGACGACCGCCGACGCGGGGGCGGCCATGGCCGCTGCGGCGAAGTTGACGGCGTGGTCGGCCGGGCCGGCGGCGGCGATCGCCTTCTCGGGCAGCGCGGTGGTGCTGCGGGCCCCGCGCCGGGCGTGCAGGTAGCCATCCTCGCGCAGCTGGGTATAGGCGGCGGTCACCGTGGTCCGCGATACCCGCAGGGCGTCGGCGAGGGCACGTTCGCTCGGCAGGCTGGCGCCCACCGGGACCTGACCGTCGACGACGAGCATGCGCAGGGCGTCGGCGAGACCCCGGTAGACCGGGCCGGTGGCGGCACCGGTGCGCCAGTTGCCGAGCTCGCGGACCAGGCGGTCCAGATCCAGGCGGCGCGGCGGTGTCATGCTCTTCATTCAAGCCAGTTTGCGCCAAGTGGCTATTGATAGCAAGTAAACCGCCAGTCCAGTATCGAGTCATGACGATCAACTGGATATCGCAGTGGGCGCGCCGTTGCGCTTCCCGGCTTCGTGCGCCGCTGCCCCGTGAACGCCGCCACCCCACCCTGGACTCCTTCCCGGGCGGTGCGCTGGATGCCGACCTCCGCCGGGCCCGCACGGACCTGGCGGCCGTGCGTGCCCGGTTCCAGGACCACCGATGAGCGGGCACCGATGACCGCGCTGCGACGGGGGACCGCGCTGCTGAGCGGATTGACGCTCTACGGGTTCTCGATGGCGTTGATGGTGCGCGCCGGGCTGGGGCTGGACCCGTGGGACGTGTTCCACCAGGGCCTGGCCCGGCACACCGGCATGACGATCGGTCTCGCCTCCGCGGTGGTGGGGGTGGCGGTCCTCGCGATGTGGATTCCGCTGCGCAACCGGCCCGGCATCGGGACGGTCGCCAACGTCGTGGTCATCGCGGTGACCGTGGACGGTTCACTGGCGGTCCTGCCCCCCGTCGAGGCGCTGGCGCCCCGGGTCGGCGTGATGCTGGCCGCGGTGGTGCTCAACGCCGTGGCCACCGTGCTCTACATCGGCGCCGGCCTGGGGCCGGGCCCGCGCGACGGGCTGATGACCGGGCTGGTGGCGCGGTCCGGCCGGTCGGTGCGACTGGTGCGCACCGCCATCGAGGCCACCGTGCTGTTGACCGGTTGGCTGCTCGGCGGCACCGTCGGGGTGGGGACGGTGGTCTACGCCTTCGGCATCGGTCCGCTGGTCCAGCTGGTACTCAGGCTCACCCCGCGGCGGCTGTTGGCGGGCAGCGGCTGGCACGCGGTCGTCGGGGCGGGGACCGAGCGACCCGGCACGCTCGGTCGGGTCGAAATCGCCTGACTACCATGGTCGGGTGCCCGCAGCCGCTGCCCCCACCGATCCAGACCTGCTGATCGACTTCCGGAAGGTCTCGCTGCGCCGCGGCGGCCGCACCCTGGTGGGGCCCGTCACCTGGCAAGTCGAACTCGACGAGCGGTGGGTGATCATCGGGCCCAACGGCGCCGGGAAGACCTCCCTGTTGCGGATCGCCGCGGCCCTGGAGCACCCGTCCTCGGGGACCGCGTATGTGCTCGGTGAACGGCTGGGCCGGACCGACATGTCCGAGCTGCGGTCACGGGTGGGGCTGAGCAGCTCGGCACTGTCGCAACGGGTGCCCGACGACGAGATCGTGCGTGACCTCGTCGTCTCGGCCGGATACGCCGTGCTCGGCCGGTGGCGGGAGAACTACGAGGCCGTCGACTACGAGCAGGCCGTCGACATGCTGGAGAGCGTCGGCGCCGAACACCTCGCCGAGCGCAGCTACGGCACCCTCTCGGAGGGGGAACGCAAGCGCGTGCTGATCGCGCGCTCGTTGATGACCGACCCCGAGCTGCTGCTGCTCGACGAGCCCGCGGCCGGATTGGATCTCGGCGGGCGTGAGGAACTGGTGGCACGGCTGGCCGACCTGGCCGCCGACCCCGACGCCCCGGCGCTGGTGCTGGTGACCCACCACGTCGAGGAGATTCCGCCGGGCTTCTCTCACGCCATGCTGCTGTCGGAGGGAGCGGTGGTCGCCGGTGGCCTGTTGACCGAGGTGCTGACCGCGGAGAATCTGTCCGCGGCCTTCGGTCAGTCCATCGCCCTGGAGAACGTCGAGGGTCGCTACTTCGCCCGCCGGGTGCGCAGCCGGGCGGCCCACAGGAGGCGAGCATGAGCAGTGACGTGACGGCCGACTTCACTCCGCTGCCGGCCCGCCCGGCGGCCACGGTGATGCTCGTTCGCGACACCCCGGGCGGCATCGAGGTGTTCCTGATGCGCCGGCACCGCGCGATGGAGTTCGTCGGCGGCGTGATCGTGTTCCCCGGGGGCGGGGTGGACGACCGGGACCGCAGCGTCGACCTGCACCGGATGGGGGCCTGGCACGGACCGCCGCCGGAATGGTGGGCGCAGCGGTTGGGCGTCGACGAGGAACTGGCGCCGGCGCTGGTCTGCGCGGCAGCGCGGGAGACGTTCGAGGAGTCCGGGGTGCTGTTCGCCGGCCCCGCCGACGCCTCGAGAGGCCCCGGAATCGTCGGTGACGCGAGCGTGTACGCCGAGGCGCGCGCCGCGCTGGCCGACAACACCTTGTCCTTCGGCGACTTCCTGCGCCGCGAGGGCCTGGTCCTGCGTGCCGACCTGCTGCGTCCATGGGCGAACTGGGTCACTCCCAAGGAGGAACGCACCCGCCGCTACGACACCTATTTCTTCGTCGCCGCACTGCCCGAGGGGCAACGCGCCGACGGGGAGAACACCGAATCCGACAGGGCGGACTGGTCCACTCCCGATGTGGCGCTGCAGGATTTCGCCGCCCACCGCACGTTTCTGCTGCCGCCGACCTGGACCCAGCTGGACTCGCTGGCCGGGCGGACCGTCGGCGAGGTGCTGGCCGTGGATCGACAGATCACCGCTGTCCAGCCCAATCTGACTGTGGCAGAGGGAAACTGGGAGATCGAGTTCTTCGACAGCGAGCGCTACAACGCGGCGCGTGCCGGACGGGCGCCGTGACCGCACGGCCGCGCGAGTTCGTCAGCGTCCACACCGGTGACGAACAGCCACGGGTCGCGACGCTGCTGCTGTCGCGGCCACCGACCAACGCGCTGACCCGGCAGGTCTACCGCGAACTCGCCGAGGCCGCCGCCGAGATCGGCGCACGCGACGACGTCGCCGCGGTGATCCTGTTCGGCGGACACGAGATCTTCTGCGCCGGCGACGACGTCCCCGAACTGCGCACCCTGTCCCCGAAGGAGGCCGGTGTGGCCGCGCGGGTGCGCCACGACGCGATCGAGGCCGTGGCCGCCATCCCCAAACCGACGGTCGCCGCCGTCACCGGCTACGCCCTGGGCAGCGGGTTGACGTTGGCGCTGTCGGCCGACTGGCGCGTCGGTGGCGACAACGTCAAGGTCGGCGCCACCGAGATCCTCGCCGGGCTCATCCCCGGGGGCGGCGGGATGGCCCGGTTGGCCCGCGCCGTCGGGGTGAGCCGGGCCAAGGACCTGGTGTTCTCGGGCCGGTTCGTGCACGCCGAGGAGGCGGCCGCGCTGGGGTTGCTCGACGAGATGGTGGCTCCCGACCACGTCTACGACGCCGCGCTGAGGTGGGCGCAACGTCTGGTCGACGGGCCGGCCGAGGCGCTCGCGGCGGCCAAGGCCGTCATCGACGGTGTGGTGGCCACGCGGCCCAAACGCGTCATCGAGGAGCGGCGCCGCTACGTCGAGGTGTTCCTGTCCAGTCAGGATGCCGGTCAGGAGCCCGGAGACGCGGGATAGTCACGGCCGTTAGGCTGCCAGCCATGACGAGCACGCACGAATCGCCGGTGCCCAATCCGCACGCGACCGCCGAAGAGGTCGAAGCGGCCATGCACGACAGCAAGCTCGCCCAGGTGCTGTACCACGATTGGGAAGCCGAAAGCTACGACGACAAGTGGTCGATCTCCTATGACCAGCGCTGCGTGGACTACGCCCGCGGCCGGTTCGACGCCATCGTCCCCGAGGAGGTGCAGCGCGAGCTGCCCTACGACCGCGCCCTCGAACTCGGTTGTGGCACCGGGTTCTTCCTGCTCAATCTGATCCAGGCCGGGGTGGCCCGCCGGGGCTCGGTCACCGACCTGTCCCCGGGCATGGTCAAGGTCGCCACCCGCAACGGCCAGTCGCTGGGCCTGGACATCGACGGCCGGGTCGCCGACGCCGAGGGCATTCCCTACGAGGACAACACCTTCGACCTGGTGGTCGGCCATGCGGTGCTGCACCACATCCCCGACGTCGAGCTGTCGCTGCGGGAGGTGGTCCGGGTTCTCAAGCCGGGCGGGCGGTTCGTCTTCGCCGGCGAACCGACCACCGTCGGCAACAACTACGCCCGTCACCTGTCCACCCTGACCTGGCGGGTGGCCACCAACGTCACCAGGCTGCCGGGCCTGGGCGGCTGGCGCCGCCCCCAGACCGAGCTCGACGAGTCCTCGCGGGCCGCGGCGCTGGAGGCCGTCGTCGACCTGCACACCTTCGACCCGGCCGACCTGGAACGGATGGCCACCGCGGCCGGGGCGGTGCAGGTGCGCACCGCCAGCGAGGAGTTCACCGCCGCGATGCTGGGCTGGCCCGTGCGCACCTTCGAGGCCGCCGTGCCGGCGGGCAAACTCGGGTGGAACTGGGCCAAGTTCGCCTTCGGCAGCTGGACCACGCTGAGCTGGGTGGACGCCAACGTGTGGCGGCGGGTCGTGCCCAAGGGCTGGTTCTACAACGTGATGGTCACCGGGGTTAAGCCGTCCTGAGCCCCGGGCTGACCTTCACCCTCGCCGACGTCGCCTACCTGACCTCGCCGCCGGGTGCCGAGGCGCTCGGCGAGGTGGCCGCCATGGAGCTCGCCGACCGCGTCGGCGACGTCGCCGCGGTGCGCGCCCGGCACGGCTCGCGGGCACCCTTCCTGGTGGAGACGGTGCTGTTGCGCCGCCGGGCAGCGGCCAAGCTGCCCGACGCGGGGGACTGGCTGTTCACCGACGAGGCCCTGCAGCAGGCGACCGCGGCGCCGGTGGCCGCCCACCGCGCGGCCCGGCTGACCGGTCGCGTGGTGCACGACGCCACCTGCTCGATCGGTGCCGAACTGGTGGCGCTGAGCCGCCGGGCCCAGCTGGTGCTCGGCAGCGACATCGACGCGGTGCGCCTGGCGATGGCCGCACACAACACCGGCCGCCGCCGCGAGCCCGGCGCGGCCGTCGTCGGGCTGTGCCGCGCCGACGCACTGCACCCGGTCACCCGCGACGCCGTCGTCGTGGTGGACCCGGCCCGCCGCGGCGCCGGCGGGCGCCGCTTCGATCCCCGCGACTACACCCCCGCCCTGGACAGGGTGCTCGAGGTGTACCGGCGCCGCGATCTGGTCGTCAAATGCGCCCCCGGAATCGACTTCGACGCCGTCGCCCGGATGGGTTTCGACGGCGAGATCGAGGTGACCTCCCTGGGCGGGTCGGTACGTGAAGCCTGTCTGTGGTCGCGTGGGCTGACCGAGGGGGGCGTGCGCCGGCGCGCGACGGTGCTGAACTCCGGGCCGGACACCGGCGAGCAGCTCACCGATGCCGATCCCGACGACTGCCCGGTCGGCCCGGCGGGCCGGTGGATCGTCGACCCCGACGGCGCGGTGGTGCGCGCCGGGCTGGTGCGTCACTACGCCGCCCGGCACGGGCTGTGGCAGCTCGACCCGGCGATCGCCTACCTGAGCGGCGACGTGCTGCCGCCCGGGGTGCGGGGGTTCGAGGTCCTCGACGTCGTCGGGTTCAGCGAGAAGCGCCTGCGGCAGGCGCTGGTGGCCCACGACGGCGGGGCGCTGGAGATCCTGGTGCGGGGGGTGCGCGTCGATCCCGACGTGTTGCGCCGCAGGCTGCGGCTGCGGGGAGCGCGGCCGCTGACGGTGGTGATCACCCGAATCGGGTCCGGCGCCGCAGCACGCCCGACGGCGTTCGTGTGCCGGGCTTCCCGGTGATGCCCCGGTACGCTGGCAGCGTTATGCGCACAGTCAGAACGGCTCTCGCTGCCCTGTCCACCGCCGCGGTACTCGCCGGCGGCTCGGCCCTCGCCGGAACGGCGGCGGCCGCGGCCGAGCCGGCGTGCGCGGATTTCGGTGGCATCCTCGGCGAGGACGGGATCTGCGCGGTGCACGTGTCCAACCAGCGGTACACGATGGACATGAGTTTCCCGGTGGACTTCCCCGACGGGACCGCCCTCAACGAATATCTGGCCCAGACCCGTGACGGCTTCGTCAACGTGGCCGAGATGCCGGGTTCGCGGGCCTTGCCGTACGCCCTGGACGTGCGCTCGACCCGCTACTCGGCCGGTGAGCCCGAGCGCGGCACCACCTCGCTCGTGTTGGAGGTCTACCAGAACGTCGGTGGTGCGCACCCGCTGACCTGGTACAAGACGTTCAACTACGACCTGGAGGCGGGCCGGCCGATCACCTTCGACACGTTGTTCCCCGCCGGAGCCGCGGCCGCGGCGACCACCATCGGGCCGCTCGTGCAGCGGGAACTGGCCAGGCAGACCGGGGACTCCACCCTGACGCCGCTGTCGGATCCGCAGGACCCCACGCTCTACGAGAACTTCGTCATCACCGACGACGACGTCATCTTCTACTTCAGCCAGGGCGTGCTGCTGCCGGACGCGGCCGGTGCGCGGCAGGTGAGCCTGCCGCGCGCGGCGCTGCCCCCGTTGCGGGCCTGACCGGCCCCGCTCAGGCGCCGGCGCCCGGGCTCTGGGTGGCCGGCTTCTCCTTGCCCCAGTAGGGGTCGTAGGTCTCCCAGAAGCTTGCGTTCTTGATCCCCAGGGCCAGCGGGTCGAAGGTCGGGTCCAGGCCGTCCTTCTTCTGCTTCTCGTAGTCGCGCAGCGCCTTGTAGGCCGGCTGCTGCAGGATGATGATCCCGACGACGTTCAGCCAGGCCATCAGGCCGACCCCGATGTCGCCGAGGGTCCACGCGTCCGTCGCCGTCGAGATGCAGCCGATCGTCACCGACACCAGGATCAGGGCCTGCAACGCCATCGTGGTGTTGGAGCCGACCGTGCCCCGCAGGTAGGGCACCGAGACGGTGGCCGACTTGCCCAGGATGAACCGCAGGTTGGTCTCGGCCATGTAGTAGTAGGCGATGATCGTGGTCAGGCAGAAGAAGACCAGCGAGATCGCGATGAACGACGACCCCGCGCCGTTCCACAGGGTGTCGAACCCGGTCTGGGCGAACGACGGGCCGACCTCGGCGTCGGCGGGCAGCCGACCGCCGTCGGCGATCACCGCGCCGGTGGGGTCCTCGCCCTCGAACACCCGGTAGGCGCCGGTGGACAGGATCAGGAAGCCCGTCGCCGAGCAGATGAACAGGGTGTCGATGTAGACCGCGAACGCCTGCACGAAGCCCTGCTTGGCGGGATGGGACACCTCCGCGGCGGCGGCGGCGTGTGGTCCGGAACCCTGCCCCGCCTCGTTGGAGTAGACCCCACGTTTGACGCCCCACATCACCGCGGTGCCCACGATCGCCCCGAACGCCGAATTGACGCCGAACGCGCTGGAGAAGATCAGGCTGATCACTCCGGGGATCTGGTCGGCGTTGATCACGACGATGATCAGCGCCAGCGCGATGTAGACGACCGCCATGAACGGCACGACGATCGAGGCGAAGGTGGCGATGCGCTTGACGCCGCCGATGATGACGAAGGCCAGCACGATCACGGTGCCGACGGCGACCCACCACTTGGAGAAGCCCCAGGCCGAGTTCATCGCCGAGGCCATCGAGTTGGACTGCACGCTGGGCAGCAGCAGGCCCATCGCCAGCACGGTGACGGCGGCGAAGATGTAGCCGTAGATCTTGAAGGGCACCGCGGCCGGGGTGTGCGAGAGCGCCTTGCTCAGGTAGTAGGCCGGGCCGCCGCGGTACTCGCCGGTCAGTCTGTCGCGTTCCTTGTAGATCTGGCCCAGCGTGCACTCGACGTAGGAGGTGGAGGCGCCCAGGAAGGCCACCATCCACATCCAGAACAGGGCGCCCGGTCCGCCGAAGGCGATGGCCGTCGCCACACCCGCGATGTTGCCGGTGCCCACGCGGCCGGCCAGGGAGATGGTCAGCGCCTGAAACGACGACACCCCCGACGGCGACTTCTCGCCCTTGAGCATCAACCGCACCATCTCGGGTATCTGGCGGACCTGCAGAAAACGGGACCGGACCGAGAAGTACACGCCGGCGGCCAGCAGCAGATACACCAGTGTGTTGTGCCAGACGATGCCATTGATGGTGTCGAGGAATTCGCTCATGTGTCGGCCGCCCATTCGTTACGAGTTGACTGCGAGGCATGCTCGCAGGCCGTTGAAAGCGTCGTGTTACGCAGCGGTCACGCTCCGGTAAGGCGCTCAGCGATTTCTCAGCTCAGCACCGCGGGGGCGCCCCGTCAACCCCCGGTCAGCCCTGTTCGGACGGGGCGAAGCTGTAGACCTGGCCGTCGCTGGTGGCGGCGACCACCCGGCGGTCGCGCCCGATCGACACGCCCACCGGGTATCCGGAGGCCTCGGGCAGCGGGTAGCGGTTGACGGTGCGGCCGTCGGTGGGCCCGAAGACCAGCAGGTCCATGGTGTCCGGCCCGTCGCCCGCCACGACGGTGTAGGCCAGGTCCGGGCCCGCCTGGCTGGCCGTCGTCAGCGGTTCGACGTCACCGCGGCGCC
Source organism: Mycolicibacterium palauense (assembly GCF_002592005.1). Taxonomy (GTDB): domain Bacteria; phylum Actinomycetota; class Actinomycetes; order Mycobacteriales; family Mycobacteriaceae; genus Mycobacterium; species Mycobacterium palauense. The sequence continues at coordinate 47,555 of NZ_NVQF01000023.1, forward strand.
ACACCACCTCGGCGTGATCGCCCTCGTCGCGGATCGCGGTCAACGCGGTGTCGGGACCGCCGCCGGCGATGATCAGCCCGTCGGGGGAGACCGTCGGCGGGGTCTGGGACAGAAAGCCCAGAGGCAGCGACCACTTCACGCTGCCATCGCCGGCGTCGAGCGCCCAGAGCCTGTCGTCACGACCGTCGACGTAGACGGTGGCGCCGTCGGCCGAGAACACCGGGCTGGCCAGGACCCCGTCGGTGACGGCGTCGCTGGTCCAGTCCTTGCTCAGCAGCGGCGTCCGGCCCGGGTTGTAGCGCAGCCCCACCAGGGTGGCCCTCGGTGCGCCCGGCTGCCAGAGGCCCACCACGATTCGGTTGGACCCGGGGGAGAACGCCGGCGCGGCGGCGACCGGGCAGCCCGCCCGCGCCGCCGGACAGTCATCCAGGCCCCGCTCGGAATCGGTGGGGTCCAGGTCGGCGACCAGGTCGACGGGGTTGCCCGACACGGTGCCGCGGTGGGCGTCGAACACCTGGACCTGGCCCAGATGGGTGACGACCAGCAGCTGGCCGTCCCCGACGAGCCGGGGGGTGGTCGGCATGCCGATCACCTGCTCACGCCAGCGGATCCACTGGGTGGTGGGATACGACAGCAGCGCACCGGGCTGGCCGACGTAGACGTTGTCGAAGCCGTCGAACAGCGGGCCGGCGAACCCGCCACCCTGCACCAGCCTGGTGCACCACCGCTGCCGGCCCTCGTTGTCGTTCTCCCAGACCATCAGCGAACAACCGCCCGGGGTCTGGGCGTTGGCGGCCAGATAGCTGCCCGAGCCGAGCGAGACGGCGGCCCCCAGCCCGCCCTTGACCGAACGGGTCCAGTCCAGCTGCAGGGACTCGGCTCCGCTGTTGGCCGTGTAGCTGCTGTTGCTGGCGTCGCCGTACTGGGCGGGCCAGCCGAGCGAGGGCGCGGCCTGCACCCAGGAGTCGGTGTTGCCGCATCCGGCGGCGGCCAGGGCCGGCCCGCCGACGACCAACGCCGTCGAGGCCACCGCAACGAGTCGCCGCAGCACCAGTGTCATCCCTCTCCGGTCGTCCAGTGGTCCCCGTGCAAGGCCCCGAAACCCGCCGCACCCACAAGTCCACCGAGGGTAACCCGTCGCCCTGACGTGCTCGCGTAGGCTTTGCGGCCATGACGACCATGTGGGGTGCGCCGCTGCACAAACGCTGGCGGGGGTCCCGGTTGCGTGACCCACGCCAGGCCCGGTTCCTGACCACAGAATCACTGAAATGGGTGCTGGCCAACCACGCCTACACCCCGTGGTACCTGGTCCGGTACTGGCGGCTGCTGAAGTTCAAACTGGCCAATCCGCACATCATCACCAGGGGCATGGTGTTCATCGGCAAGGGGGTCGAGATCCAGTCCACGCCGGAGCTGGCTCAGCTGGAGATCGGCCGCTGGGTACACATCGGCGACAAGAACACCATCCGCTGCCACGAGGGCTCCCTGCGGATCGGCGACAAGGTGGTGCTCGGCCGCGACAACGTCATCAACACCTACCTCGACATCGAACTGGGTGACTCGGTGCTGATGGCCGACTGGTGCTACGTGTGCGATTTCGACCACAAGATGGACAACATCGACGTGCCGATCAAGGATCAGGGCATCGTCAAGAGCCCGGTGCGCATCGGGCCCGACACGTGGGTGGCGGCCAAGGTGACCGTGCTGCGCGGAACCACCGTCGGCCGGGGCTGTGTGCTCGGGTCGCACGCCGTGGTCAAGGGCGACATCCCCGATTTCTCCATCGCCGTCGGCGCCCCGGCCAAGGTGGTCAAGAACCGCAAGCTGTCGTGGGAGACCTCGGCCGCGCAACGCGCCGAACTCGCGGCCGCACTGGCCGACATCGAACGGAAGAAAGCCGCCCGCTGAGGTCCCGCTGAGGTCCCGCTGAGGTCCCGCTGGGATCCCGCTGAGATCCACGGCCATTCCTGGCGCATCGAGTGTGCGCCCGGATCGAGGTTCTGCCCGGGTCCGCCACTCCTGGTGCATCGAGTGTGCGCTCAGATCGACGCACGCGGGTCACGTGGCGCCCGCGTCTAACCCCGGTCGGGTAGCGGCCGTTCGACGACGGGCCGGCGGGCCTGCGGTACGCGTTCGGCGCGTTTGGCCGCCAGATAGACCTGCGCCGTCTCGGCGGCCACGGTCTGCCAGGAGAAGTCGGAGGTGAGTCGCCGGCACGCGGCCACCGCCCGCCGCTGCGCGGCCTCGGGGTCGTCGAGCACCGCGCGGACCGCCGCGGCCAGTGCGGCGACATCGCGTGGCGGGCACGACAGCCCGGTCCGCCCGTTGAGCACGGCCTCGCCCAGGCCGCCCACATCGGAGGTGACCAGGGGGGCGCCGGCCGCGGCCGCCTCGAGCGCGACGATGCCGAACGGCTCGTAGTGGCTGGGCAGGACGACCGCGTCCACCCGGTGCAGCAGCTTCAGCAGCTCGGCGTGGTTCACGTGACCGGCAAAGCGGGTGGCCTTGAGCACCTTGTGCCGGCGGGCCTCGTCGACGAGCCAGTGGTACTGGGTTCCCTCGCCGGCCACCGTGAGCGTGGTGCCGGGATGGGTGCGCCGGATCCGCGGGAGCGCGGCGATCGCGTCATGCACACCCTTCTCGTATTCGAGCCGGCCGACGAACAGCAGTTCGGCGGGCCCGGTGCGGGCCCGCCGCGGCGCGAACGGCCATCCGGAGGTGTCGATGCCGTTGCGGATCACCGTCACCGGCGCCAGGTCGGGGGCCGGATCTGCGCCGAACAGCGCGGTGATCTCGTCGCGCATCGACTCCGAACAGGTGATCAGCGCGTCCGAGTCGTGCACCAGCCAGGACTCCAGCGCGTGCACCTGCCGGCTCACCGGTCCGGAGATCCAGCCGGAGTGACGGCCGGCCTCGGTGGCGTGGATGGTCGACACCAGCGGCACGTCGAAGTACTGGGCCAGCGCGACGGCCGGGTGTGCGACCAGCCAGTCGTGGGCGTGTACCACATCGGGTTGCCAGCCCCGCAACGCCAGGCCGGCGCGGGTCATCGCATGCCCCATCGCCAGTACCCAGGCCATCATGTCGTCACCGAAGGTGAACTCGTGCGGGTCCAGCGCCGCGGCGATGACCCGCACGCCCTCGCAGACCTCGTCGGTGGTCGGATGGGTGCTCGGGTCGGTGCCGGTGGGCCGCCGGCTCAGCACCACCACCTCGTGTCCGGCCGCGGCCAGCTCGGTGGCCAGGTGGTGGACGTGGCGGCCCAGCCCGCCGATCACCACCGGTGGGTACTCCCACGAGACCATCAGCACCTTCATGGGCGCGGCAACCGCCGGGCGTCGAGCGCACCGAACAGTCCGTCGGCGCGGTTCCAGCCGTCGGCGAGGCGGCGTGCGGCCTCGCCGCGGCCCGAGGCCACGGCGCTGGCGATCTCGCGGGTGGCGTGCGCGTGCAGGTGGGCCCGGTAGCGCGCATAGTCGGCGGCCGAATCCTTGCTGACCATGAACGGCCAGTCACTGGACACCGTCAGCAAGGTCTCCCGCAGGATCTGGTCGGCGACGAAGTCCCGCGGCGGGCGGGCACCCACCGCCGAGGTCTGCTCGTGCAGCTTGTCCACCGTGGTCAGCGCGGTGTCGATCACCTCGGAGTTGAGCTGAACTAGATCGGCCACCTGCTCGCCGGACCACACCTGCCAGTCCTTGCCCGATCCCCACGAGCTCGGGGGCAGGTCCACCGCGGCGCCGGTGTACCCGGCGGCCACCGCATCGTTGAGGGTGCCCACCCGAACCCCGGCCGCGGGCAGCGCGCGCAGCACCCGTTCGAGCCAGACCGGGCCCTCGTACCACCAGTGGCCGAAGAGTTCGGTGTCGAACGCGGCGATCACGTGGGCCGGCCGGCCGATGCGTTCGCTCTCGTCGGTCAACCGGTCGACGACGATCCTGACGAAGTCCTCGACGTGGGCGTCCACGGCCCGCTCCGCGCGTCCGGGATCGTAGGGCGCCTTGTCCGCCGAGGCCACCATCCGGCCGGTGACCCGCGCCGGCTTGAGCCCGGTGGTGTGGTCGTAGGTGTGGAAGTCGCGGTAGGCGGCGTGGCCGGGGTAGCCGGACTTCGGTGACCACACCCGGTAGCTGACCTTGAGATCACGGCCGAAGGCGACGACGTCGCCGGCCCCGACCGGGCGCCCGAGTGCGGTGTCGCCGTGCAGCGACGGGCCGTCGACCATGAAGTGGCCCACACCGGCGGCCGCGTAGTCGTGCTCCATGCCCGGGGCATAGGCGCACTCCGGCGCCCAGATCCCCGCGGGTACATGGGCGAAGCGCTGACCGGCGTCGGCCAGCCCTTCCCGGAGGGCGAATTCGCGCAGCCGCGGGTGCAGCAGCGGCTGGAACGGGTGGGCCAGCGGTCCGCCGAGCAACTCGACGGTGCCAGCGTCGATCAGCTCCCGCAGCAACGGGCTGGCACCGTGCCGCCACAGCACCGCGAAGTCCTCCAGCGCCCGGGTGGCCTCGGCGTGCTCGCGAGACCCGAACTCGCGCAGGGCTTCCGGCGAGGCGACGGTGGTGGCCTCCAGCGCGCGCAGCTGCCAGTTGGCCAGCCAGTGGTACATGTTGTCCAGGCAGTAGGGATCGTCGAGCTGCGCGGAGACCACCGGGGTGATGCCCAGCGTCACCAGCCCGCGGCGTTCCTCGGCGGCCAGGGTGCGCAGCACCCGCATGAGTGGCAGGTAGGACGCCGACCAGGACTGGTAGAGCCATTCCTCACCGACCGGCCAGCGGCCGTGATGGGCCAGCCAGGGCAGGTGGGTGTGCAGAACGAGGGTGAACAGGCCCGGTACACGCGTCACAGGCGCACCGCTGTCGCGACCAGATCGAGGCTGGCGTCGATGCTGCGGCCCTCGGGGCCGCCGTTTTCGTCCCCGGTCGGCTCCCCGGCCAGGTCGAAGTCCCCGGTGGTGATGCCGGCGACGTCGGCCAGCAGGTCCTCCGGCCACGGCGCGTCGGCCAGCGCCCGGGCGATCTGGGCGTCGATGATCGAGCCGCCGTGGCGGGCGTCGAGCTCGCGCAGGCGCGGACCGTGGAACACACCCTGCATCGACTGCACCGCGAAACCGCCGGCGACCAGCAGTTCGGTGAGCTCGGCGGCGTTGAGTTCGCGGGTGTGGAAGGGGTTCACCGGGGTGTCGCTGCCCGGGGTGAAGGTGATCCGGTTGGGGGTCGACATCAGCAGCAGCCCGCCCGGCCGCAGCACGCGGCGGCACTCGGCCACGAAGTGTGGCTGATCCCACAAGTGCTCGATGACTTGGAAGTTCACCACAATATCGACCGATGCGTCGGGCAGCGGGAGGGCGGTCAGATTGCCGTGGACGGCGCGCACCCGCGGATAGCGGGCCCGGGCGTGGGCGACCGCGGACTCGTCGTAGTCCACGCCGATGACCGAGCGGGCGCGCTCGGCCAGGAGGTCCGCGCCGTACCCCTCGCCGAAGCCCGCCTCGAGCACGTCCCGGCCCGCGCAGTGGTGGGCGAGCCGCTGGTAGACGACCTCGTGGCGGCGGAACCAGTAGTTCTCCACGGCCAATCCGGGCACGGTGCGTTCCCCGGTCAGCGGCAGGCCGGGCCCGGTCGCCCCGTCGGTAGCGAATGTGCTCATCGCAAGGCAGGCTAACCCGAAGCGTTTCCCTGGCCTAGGGGTCGCGGGTTTGTCCGGGTGCACGTGGGGTAAGAACCCGCAGGCCGACCCGCTATGGTGGACGGGCGGACCACCATAAGTTACCGACTAGTAACATTGCGGGGTGGTACGAACAGTGGCCAGAAACCTTGTCGCCGTCCCGGCGGCGAGGCCCGTCGAGGAGGACGAACCAGAGTCATGACGAACATTGTGGTCCTGATCAAACAGGTCCCTGACACGTGGTCGGAACGCAAGCTGTCCGAGGGTGACTGGACCCTCGACCGTGAGGCCGCCGACGCGGTTCTGGACGAGATCAACGAGCGCGCCGTCGAAGAGGCGCTGCTGATCAAGGAGAAGGAGGGCGGCGAGGGCACCGTCACCGTGCTGACCGCCGGACCCGAGCGCGCCACCGAGGCGATCCGCAAGGCGCTGTCGATGGGTGCCGACAAGGCCGTGCACCTCAAGGACGACGGCATGCACGGCTCCGACCTCATCCAGACCGCCTGGGCGCTGGCCCGCGCGCTGGGCACCATCGAGGGCGTCGACCTCGTCATCGCCGGCAACGAGTCCACCGACGGTGTGGGCGGCGCGGTGCCGGCCGTGCTGGCCGAGTACCTCGGTCTGCCCCAGCTGACCCACCTGCGCAAGCTGACCGTCGCCGACGGCAAGGTCAGCGGCGAGCGCGAGACCGACGAGGGTGTGTTCACCCTGGAGGCCACCCTGCCGGCCATCGTCAGCGTCAACGAGAAGATCAACGAGCCGCGCTTCCCGTCCTTCAAGGGCATCATGGCCGCCAAGAAGAAGGAAGTGACCCCGCTCACCCTGGCCGAGATCGGTGTCGAGGCCGACGAGGTCGGCGTCGCCAACGCGGGCTCGACCGTGCTGTCGTCGACCCCGAAGCCGCCGAAGACCGCGGGCGAGAAGATCGCCGACGAGGGCGACGGCGGAACCAAGATCGCCGACTACCTGGTCGGCCAGAAGCTGATCTGAGTCCCGTCAACGCTTTTCGAAGACCCCTACCGATAAGAGGCTGAATACTCCAATGGCTGAAGTACTTGTGCTCGCCGAGCACTCCGAGGGTGCCCTGAAGAAGGTCACCGCCGAACTGTTGACCGCCGCCCGCGCGCTGGGTGAGCCGTCGGCCGTCGTGGTCGGCGCCCCGGGCACCGCCGCCGGCCTGGCCGATGATCTCAAGGCGGCCGGCGCCGCCAAGATCTACGTCGCCGAGTCCGATGACGTGGCCAACTACCTGGTCACGCCGTATGTCGACGTGCTGGCCGCGCTGGCCGAGCAGGTCACCCCGGCCGCCGTGCTGGTGGCGGCCAGCGCCGACGGCAAGGAGATCGCCGCGCGGCTGGCCGCACGGATCGGCTCCGGCCTGCTGGTCGACGTCGTCGACGTCAAGGAGGGTGCGGTGGGCACCCACTCCATCTTCGGCGGTGCCTTCACCGTCGAGGCGCAGGTCAACGGCGACACCCCGGTGATCACCGTGCGGCCGGGCTCGGTGGACGCCGCCCCGGAGGCCGGCGCCGGCGAGCAGGTCACCGTCGAGGTGCCCGCCGTGGCCGAGAACGCCACCAAGATCGTCTCGCGCGAGCCGGCGGTCGCCGGCGACCGTCCGGAGCTGACCGAGGCCTCGGTGGTCGTGGCCGGTGGCCGCGGCGTGGGCAGCGCCGACAAGTTCAATGTGGTCGAGGAACTCGCCGACGCCCTCGGCGGGGCCGTGGGCGCCTCCCGCGCCGCGGTGGACTCCGGCTACTACCCGGGCCAGTTCCAGGTCGGCCAGACGGGCAAGACCGTCTCGCCGCAGCTGTACATCGCCCTGGGCATCTCCGGTGCGATCCAGCACCGGGCCGGCATGCAGACCTCGAAGACGATCGTGGCCGTCAACAAGGACGAAGAGGCCCCCATCTTCGAGATCTCCGACTACGGCATCGTGGGCGATCTGTTCAACGTGACCCCGCAGCTGACCGAGGCGGTCAAGTCCCGCAAGGGCTGACGGCCCGAACCGCGACAGTCGCGAACACCCCGGACGCACTCGGTGCGTCCGGGGTGTTCGCCGTTGTGGGGCGCTCCCAGGTCGTCTGTCGCGCGCGAGCGCTCGTCGGTCGTCTGTCGCGCGCGAGCGCTCGTCGGTCGTCTGTCGCGCGCGAGCGCTCCCCGCTCGTCTGTCGCGCGCGAGCGCTCCCCGGCCGTCGATCTCGCGCGAGCGCTCGTTCAGGTACGGTTTCGGCGCATTTTTCGTACCTGGTTGAGCGCTGGCGGCCGGTCGGCGCGGCGCCCGGGCGCCCGGCCTCGGTGTGGAGAGCTCGGTGTGGAGAGCTCGGTGTGGAGAGCCGGCGGGCGCGGGGCGAGTCCAGACCGCGGTCGTCGTTCCCCGAACCGGAGCGGCCCGCCCATACGCTGCGGTGTTTCGTCACCGAGCGTGCACGAACACGTCACACGGTCGTTGGCGTCCGGAGAGGAAGCTCGGCGAGCGTTCTGGCTATGAGCGCTGCATCTGTACTCATACCCGCAGACCAGGAGACCGCGTCGCCGGACGTGCCGCGGTACACCCTGTTGCTGTCCACCGATCCGGACCTGATCGACGCCGCGCAACGGCTACGCCACGAGGTGTTCACCTCCGAACCCGGTTTCACGCTGCCGGTCGCCGCCGGGGGCAGCGGGACCGCCCGCGACGCCGACCGCTTCGACGAGTACTGCGACCACCTGCTGGTCCGCGAGGACATCAGCGGCCAGCTGGTCGGGTGCTATCGAATGCTGCCCCCGCCGGGGGCGATCGCCGCGGGCGGCCTCTACACCGCAACGGAATTCGACGTGCGTGCGCTGGACCCGCTGCGCGCAAGCCTGGTGGAGATGGGGCGTGCGGTGGTGCGTGCCGACCACCGCAACGGGGGTGTGGTGCTGCTGATGTGGGCCGGGATTCTGGCCTACCTGGACCGCTGCGGCTACGACTACGTCACCGGCTGCGTCTCGGTGCCCACACACGGTGACGGCGAGCCCGGCAGCCAGATTCGCGGAGTGCGCGACCTGGTGCTGCGCAGGCACGCCGCGCCGCCCGAGCGCAGAGTCCACCCCTACCGGCCGGTGGTGCTGGGCGGGCGGACCCTCGACCGGATCGAGGCCCCGCAGCGGCCCGCCGTCCCGCCACTGATGCGGGGTTACCTGCGGCTGGGTGCCCAGGTGTGCGGCGAACCCGCGCACGATCCGGTGTTCGGAGTCGGAGACTTCCCGGCGCTGCTGGACAAACGCCGCGCCGACATCCGATACCTGAAACGGTTGCGTTCGGTGTCGGCCGCCGCCGAGATGACCGGGGAACGGCCGTGAGCGCCGCCCACCCGTGGCTGCCCCTGGCCTCGTGCGACGAGACCTGCATCCGTGCCGGTTCCGGTGCTCCCGGCGCCACCGCCGCGGTGGCCTTCCGGTCGGCGCTGCGTGCCCTGGGGATCGCGTTGCTGCTGCCCGCGATGCCCCTGCTGGCGGTCCCGCTGCCCGGGCGCAGTCATCTTCAGCGCGTCTATTGCCGGCTGGTGCTGCGCACCCTGGGCGTGCGGATCACCGTCTCCGGGGGGCCCATCCGCAATCTGCGCGGGGTGCTGGTGGTCAGCGGCCACGTGTCCTGGCTCGACATCTTCACGATCGGGGCGGTGCTCCCCGGGTCCTTCGTCGCCAAGGCCGAGCTGATCAGCTGGCCGGGATTCGGTGTGCTCGCCCGGCTGATGAGGGTCATCCCCATCGAGCGGGAACGCCTGCGGCGGCTACCCGACGTCGTGGCGGCGGTGGCGGACCGGTTGCGGGCCGGGCGCACCGTGGTCGCCTTCCCGGAGGGCACCACCTGGTGCGGACTGGGGTACGGACCGTTCCGGCCGGCGATGTTCCAGGCCGCCATCGACGCCGGGCGACCCGTGCAGCCGCTGCGGCTGACATATCACCACCGCGACGGCAGCGCCTCCACCGTGCCGGCCTACATCGGCGAGGACACCCTGCTGACGTCGATTCGCCGGTTGATGGTGGCCCGGCGAACCGTCGCCCACGTGCGGGTCCCGTCACTGCAGTTGCCGGGCACGGACCGCCGTGCGCTGGCCGCGCGGTGTCAGACGGCCGTGCGGGGGTCCGAACCGCTGCCACCGGCGGGGCCGGGCCGCGCGCCGGGCCATGTGCACGGCCATCGTCTGGCCGCCTGAGGGGGCTGCCCGGGCGGGAGCCCGAGTCGGCTGCCCGACCGGCCACATCGGGCCGGGGGCGTCCTGCGGTTATCCTGGATGGGTCATGAGCCCCGCCAGTCCGGTGTACCTCGACCACGCCGCCACCACGCCGATGCACCCTGCTGCCATCGCGGCGATGACGGCCGTCCTGGGCACGGTGGGCAACGCCTCATCCCTGCACACCGCCGGCCGGGCGGCGCGGCGGCGGATGGAGGAGTCCCGAGAGACCATCGCCGGGCTGCTCGGCGCCCGGCCGTCCGAGGTGATCTTCACCGCCGGCGGCACCGAGAGCGACAACCTGGCGGTCAAGGGCATCTACTGGGCGCGCCGCGACGCCGAGCCGAACCGCCGGCGCATCGTCACCACCGAGGTCGAACACCACGCCGTCCTGGACGCGGTGACCTGGCTGGCCGAGCACGAGGGCGCCGAGGTCACCTGGTTGCCCACCGAACCCGACGGCTCGGTGACCCCCGCGGCGCTGCGTGCGGCGCTACAGGAGCACGACGACGTCGCCCTGGTCACGGTGATGTGGGCCAACAACGAGGTCGGCACCGTGATGCCCGTCGAGGAGCTCGCCGCGGTGGCCGCCGAGTTCGCCGTGCCCATGCACACCGACGCCATCCAGGCGGTCGGCCAGATCCCGGTGGACTTCGCCGCCAGCGGCTGTTCGGCACTGAGTATCGCGGCCCACAAGTTCGGCGGGCCCGCGGGTGCCGGAGCACTGTTGCTGCGCCGGGACGTGGCCGCCGTGCCCCTGATGCACGGCGGCGGACAGGAGCGTGATGTGCGCTCCGGTACCTCCGACGTCGCCGGGGCGGTCGCCATGGCCGCGGCGCTGCAGATCGCGGTCGAAGACCTCGACGCCTATGGCGAACGGCTGCGTGGGCTGCGGGACCGGCTGATCGCCGGCGTGATGGCCGAGATCGACGATGTCGCCGTCAACGGATCGCTGGACAATCGGCTGCCCGGCAACGCCCACTTCACCTTTCGCGGTTGTGAGGGCGATTCCCTGCTGATGCTGTTGGACGCCAACGGAATCGAATGCTCCACCGGCTCGGCGTGCACCGCCGGGGTAGCGCAGCCCTCGCACGTGCTGGTGGCGATGGGCGCCGATCCGGTCACCGCGCGGGGCTCACTCCGATTGTCGCTGGGGCACACCAGTGTCGAGGCCGATGTGGACGCGGCACTGGCGGTACTGCCGGGTGCGGTCGACCGCGCACGGGACGCCGCGCTGGCGAGTGCGGGGCTGGTGCGCTGATGCGGGTGCTCGCGGCGATGAGCGGCGGCGTCGACTCCTCGGTGGCGGCCGCGCGCATGCTCGATGCCGGCCACGATGTGGTCGGAGTGCACCTGGCGTTGTCCGCTGCGCCCGGCGCCCTGCGTACCGGCTCGCGCGGCTGCTGTTCCAGAGAAGACGCCGATGACGCCCGCCGGGTCGCCGATATCCTCGGGATCCCCTTCTACGTCTGGGATTTCGCCGATCGCTTCAAGGAAGACGTGATCGACGACTTCGTCGATTCCTACGCGCGCGGCGAGACGCCCAATCCCTGTGTGCGCTGCAACGAACGCATCAAGTTCTCCGCACTGGCCGCCCGGGCCCTGGCGCTGGGATTCGACGCCGTGGCCACCGGGCACTACGCGCGACTGACCGACGGACGGCTCCGGCGCGCCGTCGACCGCGACAAGGACCAGTCCTATGTGCTGGCGGTGCTGTCCGCCGAACAGTTGCGCCACGCGGCGTTCCCGGTGGGGGACACCCCCAAGCCGGCGATCCGCGAGGAGGCGGCCCGTCGGGGCCTGGCCGTCGCCGACAAACCCGACAGCCACGACATCTGCTTCATTCCCTCCGGCGACACCCAGGCGTTCCTGGGGGCCCGTATCGGTGTGCGCCGCGGGGCCGTGGTCGACGCCGGCGGGGCGGTACTCGCCGAACACGACGGGGTGCACGGTTTCACCATCGGGCAGCGCAAGGGCCTGGGCATCGCCGGGCCCGGCCCCGACGGCCGGCCCCGCTACGTGACCGGGATCGACGCCACGACCGCCACGGTGACCGTCGGCGGCGCCGAGGACCTGGAGGTATCGGAGCTGACCGGGGAGGGCCCGGTGTTCACCTGCGGCCGGCCGTGGCGCGGGCCACTGGACTGCGAGGTGCAGGTGCGCGCGCACGGATCGGTGGCACCGGCCCGGGCCGAGCTGATCGGCGAGGAACTGGTGGCGCGGCTGAGCAGCCCGCTGCGTGGGGTCGCGCCCGGCCAGACGATGGTGCTCTACCGGCCCGACGCCGCCGGGGACGAGGTGCTCGGCAGCGCCACCATCGCCGCGGCCCGGTAGCGCCGGCCGCACTACCCGGGAACCGCGCGCAGCAGGTTGGTCATCACGATCTCGGGCACCGACGCCGGGAACGCGCAGAAGGTGATCTCGGCGAGCACCACCGACTTGAGCCGGTAGTCACGGCCGCAGCCGCTGCCGGTGCGGGTGCGTACGCGGTCCGGGCCGGACTCGGCGGCCCCGAGCAGCACCACCCCGGAGCCGGTGGCCGCGCAGCCCTCGGCCTGTCCGGCCAGGCTCTCGAAGGCGCGCCGGGCGGCGGCGGGATCGCGGTAGACCGCCGCGCCCTGCGAGATCACCCCGGAATCCGGCGGTGCCTGGTAGGTGGTCTTGTGGAAATCGGCGACCTCGGGGCCGAAGGTCGCGGTCTCGGCGAACACGAACCGGCACGGCGCGGGCACGTCGTCGGCGAGCAGGTCGATGTCGACCGGCGCGCTGGCGTCCATGGTGGGGATGGCGGTGAGATTCCGGCCGGTTCCGGTGATCCCGCGGATCCGCTCGAGATCCAGCATCAGATCGTCGGCATGGAGCGCGAGCGTCACCGGCGGGCCGGGGGTCTCGGTGTAGGGCAGGACGGGAACGCCCGCGATGTCGCGGGTGCAGGCCGTCGCCACGAGGACGGCCAGCGCCGTGCCGAGTGCCGCCGCCGCGCCCCCCGCCGGTCGCCTGGCCTTGCTCATGCCCGCCGTCCCTTCCTTTGTCGCAGCGTAATACGGTTGCCGGGTGAGTGTTTTCGCAACCGCAACCGGACTGGGTTCCTGGCCGGGTACCTCGGCACGTCAGGCCGCCGAGATCGTCGTGGGGGAATTGCACTCGCTGACCCACCTGGTGGAGCTGCCTGCCAGGGGGGTCGGGGCCGATCTCGTCGGACGCGCCGGCGCGCTGCTGGTCGACATCGCCATTGACACGGTGCCCCGGGGATACCGCCTCACCAACCGGCCGGGGTCGGTCACCCGCCGTGCGGCCAGTCTGCTCGGCGAGGATCTCGACGCTCTGGAGGAAGCCTGGGAGAACGCCGGCCTGCGGTCGTCGGGGCGCCCGGTCAAGGTCCAGGCGCCGGGACCGATCACGTTGGCGGCGTACCTGGAACTGCCCGGCGGGCACCGGGCGATCACCGACGCCGGCGCGTTGCGGGACCTGACCGCCTCGCTGGTGGAAGGGGTGCGGGCGCACCGGGTCGAGGTGGCGCGCCGCCTGGAGACGACGGTCGTCGTCCAACTCGACGAGCCCGCCCTTCCCGCGGCGCTGCGGGGCCGGCTGACCGGGGTGACCGCGCTGACCCCCGTGCATCCGGTCGACGAGCAGGTGGCCGTCGGTCTCCTCGATGAGTGTGCACGCATCGCCGAGGAGGTCGCGGTGCACTGTTGTGCACCGGATGTCCCGTGGGATGTGCTGCGACGCAGTGGTGTTCACGCGGTCGCGATCGACACCGCGGTGCTGGGTGCCGACGGCCTGGACGGTCTGGGCGAGTTCGTGGATTCCGGCCGTACGGTGCAGCTGGGGGTGGTGCCCGCCGTCGAGCCGGCAACTCGGCCGGCGGTGGATGAGGTCGCCGCGTCGGTGGCGGCGTTGACCGACCGGCTCGGATTCCCCCGGCAGGTGCTGCGCGAGCGGATCGGGGTCACACCGGCATGCGGACTGGCCGGGGCGACACCGAAGTGGGCGCGCACGGCGGTCGAGTTGTGCCAGAAGGCCGCCGACGGCATCGCCGCCGACCCCGAGTCGATCTAGGCGGCGGCGCACGGGGTGTGCTCAGCGGCCGCGCAGCTCCTTGCGCAGGATCTTTCCGGAAGCCGACTTCGGGATCGCGTCGACGAACTGCACCAGGCGAACCTTCTTGTAGGGGGCGACCCGGGCGGCCACGAACTCCATGATCGCGGCCTCGTCGAGGTGCTCGGCACCGGGCCGGCGCACCACGAACGCCTTGGGCACCTCCTCGCCGCTGGCCTGGTCGACCGCGCCGACCACCGCCACATCGTCGATGTCGTTGTGGCCCAACAACAGTGCCTCCAGCTCGGCGGGCGGCACCTGGTAACCCTTGTACTTGATCAGTTCCTTGAGCCGGTCGACGATGTACACACACCCGTCGGCGTCGACGCGGGCGAGGTCGCCGGTGTGCAGGAACCCCTCGTCATCGACGGTGCGGGTGGTGGCGTCGGCGTTGCCCAGGTAACCCGCCATCACGTTGGGGCCCTTGAACCAGAGCTCGCCGGTGGCGCTGCGACCGGAGGCGGGTACCGGGATCTCCTCGCCGGTCTCGGGGTCGACGATCCGGCTCAGCGAATTGGGCACCGTCCAGCCCACCGAGCTCAGCGGGGCGGTCACTCCGACCGTCTGCGCTCCGCCGTCGAACGGGATGCAGTGACTGACCGGACTGAGCTCGCTCATCCCGTAGCCCTGCACCACCCGGCAGCCCAGACGCCCGGCGACCGCCGTGGCCAGCTCGTCGTCCAGCGGCGCCGCCCCCGACATCACCACGTTCAGCGAGGACAGGTCGTGCGCGTCGACCAGTGGATGCTTGGCCAGCGCGACGGCCACCGGCGGCGCGATGAACGCCAGCGTGCAGCGGTGGGTGGCGATGGTGGCCAGGAACTCCTCCAGATCGAAGGCGGGCATGATCACCAACCGGGCCCGCGCGTGCAGGGCGGCGTTGAGCAGTACCGTCATCCCGTAGATGTGAAAGAACGGCAGCACCGCCAGAACCGAATCATGTTCGCGCACACCCTGGATCGGGCGGATCTGGGCGACGTTGGCAACCAGGTTGCGGTGGGTCAGCATCACCCCCTTGGGGTCGCCCGTGGTGCCCGAACTGTAGGGGAGGGCGGCCAGCTGGACGGCGGGATCGAAATCGACGTCCGGCGCGTCGGCACCCGAGGCCAGCAGGTCGTCGGCGCTGGGGTGGCCACCGGAGTCGGCGCCCGCCTCACCGGGCCCGTCGAGCACCACCACCTCGCCGGGGGACAGGCCCGCGTGCGCGGCGCCCTCGGCCGCCCGGGGCAGCAGCGCGCTGACGGTGATCAACATCGAGGCGCGGGCATCGGTGAGCTGTTTGGCGATGTCCTTGGCGGTGAACAGCGCGTTGATCGTCGTCGCGGTGGCGCCGGCGCGCAGAATGCCGTGGAAGGCCACGGCGAACGCCGGGCTGTTCGGCGACAGCAGCCCCACACGTCGCCCACGCCGATGCCGCGGTCGGCCAGGGCGCCGGCGAACGCGTCGACGCGGGTCACCAGGTCGCGGTAGGTCAGCTCGGCACCGGTCTTGGCGTCCACCAGGGCCACCCGGTCGGCGTCCTCCTCGGTGAGGTCGCCGAACAGGAAGTCGTAGACCGCCTGCCCGGGGATCTCGACATCAGGGAACGGGCTGGCGAATGAGCTCTGAAACGTCATGGTGCCCCCCGGGATCGTCGGTCGAGTTCGAGGATCAGGCGGCTGCCGGCGACCTGGCGGTAGGACGCGTCGAGGAGTTCGCCGACCTCCACCCAATCGACCTCCCGCTCGACGGCGGCCGCGCCCGGGGGGCCGGTGCCCGCGGTCAGGTCCAGCCCCAGCCAGCCCGACGGCCCCAGGTAGGCGGGGGAGAAGAACCGCGGATCCCGCTCCAGTGCGGCGCGCTCGGCCCGCTCGACCTTGACCAGGACCGAGTACGGGTAGGCCACCATCGCGCCGGTCGTCCTGGAGTTGCCGCCGTACATCGCGAACATCTTCGAGGCGAAGAACGCCGGCCGGCCGTGCGAGATCCTCTCCCCGGCGCCCGGAAGGCTCAGCGCCATCGCCCGCAGTTCGGCGAGCCCGAAGTCGTCGTCGTTGAACATCACCGGGTGCGGCATTCTTCGAGCCTAGCCACGTCGCCTGGGGTGTCTGCGGGCTTCGATAGCCTTTCCCGGTGAGCTCAGAGGAGTCGACCACGGGGTCGGAGACGGAGTCGACCACGGGGTCGGAGACGGAGTCGGCCGCGGGGGAGGCCGACCTGCGTCGCCAGTGGCAGGAACTGGCCGACGAGGTGCGCGAACACCAGTTCCGCTACTACGTGCGGGATGCGCCGGTCATCACCGACGCCGAGTTCGACGCGATGCTGCGGCGCCTGGCCGACCTCGAACGGCGCCACCCCGAACTGCGCACACCGGACTCGCCCACCCAGCTCGTCGGTGGCGCCGGCTTCGCCACCGACTTCACCCCGGCCGAGCATCTGGAGCGAATGCTCAGCCTCGACAATGTCTTCAACCGTGACGAGCTGGAGGCGTGGACCGGTCGGCTGCGCGCCGAGATCGGCGCCGACGAGCATTTTCTGTGTGAGCTGAAGATCGACGGCGTCGCGCTGGCGTTGGTCTACCGTGACGGGCGCCTGGAGCGCGCCGCCACCCGCGGCGACGGGCGCACCGGGGAGGACGTCACGCTCAACGCCCGCACGATCGAGGACGTCCCGGAGCGCCTGACCGGTACCGACGAGTACCCGCTGCCCGCGCTGCTGGAGGTGCGCGGCGAGGTGTTCTTCCGGGTCTCGGACTTCGAGGCGCTCAACGCCAGCCTGGTCGAGGAGGGCAAACCCCCGTTCGCCAACCCGCGCAACAGCGCGGCGGGGTCGCTGCGGCAGAAGAATCCGGCCGTCACCGCACGGCGGCGGCTGCGGATGATCTGTCACGGGCTCGGCCACGCCGACGGGTTCTTCCCGGCCACCCTGCACGACGCCTATCTCGCGCTCAAGGCATGGGGCCTCCCGGTCTCGGAGCACACCACGCGGGTGAAGGGCGTCGCGGCCATCGAGGACCGCATCGACTACTGGGGCGAGCACCGCCACGACGTCGAACACGAAATCGACGGTGTCGTGGTCAAGGTCGACGAGATGACGCTGCAGCGCCGGCTCGGGTCGACCTCCCGCGCGCCGCGCTGGGCGATTGCCTACAAGTATCCGCCCGAGGAGGCGCAGACCACGCTCCTCGACATCCGGGTCAACGTCGGGCGCACCGGTCGGGTCACCCCGTTCGCCTACATGGAACCGGTGAAGATCGCCGGATCCACGGTGGGCCTGGCCACGCTGCACAACGCCTCGGAGGTCAAACGCAAGGGCGTCCTGATCGGCGACACCGTCGTCATCCGCAAGGCCGGCGACGTCATCCCCGAGGTGCTCGGCCCGGTGGTGGACCTGCGCGACGGCACCGAACGCGAATTCGTGATGCCCACCCACTGCCCGGAGTGCGGCAGCGTGCTGGCCCCGGCCAAGGAGGGTGACGCCGACATCCGCTGCCCGAATGCACGTTCGTGTCCGGCACAGCTGCGCGAGCGGGTGTTTCACATGGCCGGCCGGGGCGCCTTCGACATCGAGGGCCTCGGTTATGAGGCCGCCACCGCGCTGCTGCAGGCCGGGGTGATCGGCGACGAGGGCGACCTGTTCACTCTCACCTCGGCGGATCTGTTGAGCACCGACCTGTTCCGCACGAAGGCCGGCGAGCTGTCGGCCAACGGCGCGCGACTGCTCCAGAATCTGTCCACGGCCAAGGAACAACCGCTGTGGCGGGTGTTGGTGGCGCTGTCGATCCGCCACGTCGGCCCCACCGCGGCGCGGGCCCTGGCCACCGAATTCGGCAGCCTGCAGGCCATCGAGGCCGCCTCCGAGGAGCAACTGGCCTCGGTGGAGGGGGTCGGGCCGACCATCGCCGCCGCCGTCATCGAGTGGTTCACCGTGGACTGGCACCGCGCGATCGTCGACAAGTGGCGCGCGGCCGGCGTGCGGATGGCCGACGAGCGCGACACCTCGGTGGCGCGCACCCTTGAGGGGCTGACCGTCGTCGTCACCGGGTCACTGACCGGGTTCTCCCGCGACGGTGCCAAGGAGGCGATCATCACCCGCGGCGGCAAGGCCTCCGGATCGGTGTCGAAGAAGACCGACTACGTGGTGGCCGGGGACTCCCCGGGCTCCAAGTACGACAAGGCGGTCGAACTCGGGGTGCCGGTACTCGACGAGGACGGCTTCGCGCGGTTGCTCGAACACGGGCCCGACACGGCCGACTCGGCGGAATAGCCGGGTCAGCGCAGGATGGTCGCCACGATCCCGGCCAGATAACCCAGCCGCGCCACCTCCGACGGCCGGAAATCCGGTCCTCCCGGGCGGCCCAGCATCACCGCCGTCGTGGTGTCGCCCAGCGGGGCGGCCGCCAACGTCGTGTCCATGTCGCGCCACACCCGGGGCACCCAGTCGGCACCGGCGTCGAGGGTGCAGGCGTATTCCAGGGGCAACCAGGGCGCCGCGTCGGCCTCGGTCTCCGGGGCCGACGGGCTGCCCACGACGCGGCGGGGGCCCGATTCGTGCAGGGCCACCACCGTGCACCAGCCCACGCGCAGCACCCTCGGAGATTCGTCGGCGAGCACCTGCAGCATGGCGAGCTTGTCGTCGGCCGCGGCGATGTGGTCGATCAGCTCCAGCTCGCGGTGGGCCTCCAGCAACCCGGTGTGCGGTCGGATCGAATCGACCCGCACCCCGTGGAGGGCTTCGGCGGCGGTGATCAACATGTCCGGCATGGCCCCGGGCGGCAGCTCGACCACCAGGTCGTCGATCGCGTAGCCGGAGGCCCGCTCGACCACATCCAGCGACAGAATGTCCGCGCCCACCGAGCCCAACGCCACCGCGAGCGACCCGAGGCTACCGGGCCGATCGTCCAGCCGGACCCGCAGCAGATACGAAGGCACGCGCAACACTGTGTCATAGGCCGACACGCCGGGCATGCCGGGCCGCACCGCTTCGGTACCGGTCGAGCGCCGCGTCAGCGTCGCAGGTAGCCCGTACACGGCGCCGACCGGCAGCGGAAGACCGGCTCGTAGAGTTCGGGATGGCGCCTGGCGGCCCGGCCCGCGGCTGTGTCGTCGCCGACGATCAGCAGCCCGGCCTCGGGTGCGGTGACGATCGCCTCGACCTCCGCCGCGGTGGCGTCGCCGGGGACGAACACCGCCCGGTGCGACAGATCCGGCGGCCACGCCAGGTAGGGCAGTTCGGCGCCCCCGTCCACCACCGTGACCTGGCCGGGCTGCAGCCGGGCCTGCGCGTCGAGGTAGTCCAGCGGTGGGCCGGAGGCGCCCACGGCGCGGAGGCGTTCGGCGGGTGACATCCCCGGATAGTCGCGTAGCGGGGGGCCCTCGCCGGTCAGCCCGGGAAAGGCGATAACCAGGTTCGACGCGGCGATCACCGTCAGCACACCCAGGACGATGCGCTGCCCGAGCGTGCCCGCCCGGCGCAGCACGGGCGCGGCCAATGCCAGCGTCAGCCCGGCGAAGGCCAGAACGTAGCGCGCCACCGCCGGTTCGGGTGTGACCAGCGTCGCGACCGCGCACACGGCCAGCGCCACCGAACGGCCGCGCACCGCGGTGAACACCGCGAAGGGCAGCGCGATCAGGAACAGCAGCCCGAGACCCCCGATGCGCATGTCGAACACCGGCAGCGGCGGCTGGATCGTCGACCAGGATTCGGCGACCCGCGACACCACGTTGCCGTGCGTGCGGGGGGCGGCCGCGCCCGAGTTCAACAACCCCGACATCGGCTGCGGGCCGGGCAGCGTCAGCGGGCCGATCTCCACCCGCACCGGCCACACCGGATTCCCGTGGCGCACCACGTTGGCGAGATAGCTGTGCGCGCCGAGCAGCAGCGCGATCGGCCAGGCCGCCACCGCGGCCGCGCGGTGCCCCGCACGCCACCCCAGCACCGTCAGCACCACCAGGAGCAGGGCGGCCGCGGGCGGGGCCTGGGGCTTGGAGCCGAGGAACAACCCGATCGCCACCGCGGCCAGCAGAATTCGGCTGCGGTCGCGGGCGGTGAGCACGAAGGCGATGGCGGCCAGCGCCAGCGCTGCCGAGGCGACGTCGGTGTAGTTGGTGGGCAGCTGCAGGAAGACCGCGGGCAGCGTCAGCCACGCCGCGCCGGCGGCCACCGCGTGATCCGGGCGGGCGTCCTGCTCACGGGCGATCGCCGCGATCGCCGCCGCACCGAGCAGGCCGAACGGCAGATGGGCCAGCTCGACCAGGCCGTCATCGGGCAGCAGCGCGCGCCACGCGGTGAACACCCACTCGACGGTGTGCGGATAGGTCGACACGTAGGGCACATCGGCCGGGACGTCGGCCAGCGTGCCGTTCTGCAGCAACAGGTTGACGTAGGGCAGGTGATAACCCAGCGCGTCCCACTGCCAGACCGGCAGGTAGTAGGCCGCCACGACGGCCAGCGCCACCGCCACACCGGCGACCGCGAGCAGCGGGGCGGTGGCCAGGCTGACCGCCGGGCGCACCGGCAGCCGCCACGGGCAGCCCCGCACCCGCACCGCCACCGCGGCGGCGACCGCGCCCACCGCGAGCCCGGCCAGCAGGGTGGCGCGGCCCAGCCAGCCGGCCGCGGCCAGCCCCAGCACCACCAGCGCCACATACGCCACGGCCAGCACCGAGCCGGCGAGCAGCCGGTCGAAACCGCCCGCTCCCGCCAGCGCGAGGGCACCCAGACACACCACCAGGACGGTCAGCAGAAGCGCGCCGACCGCCAGCAGGACCCACGCCACCACAGCAGCGTTCCACGCTGGCGATAGGCTTGGCGACCGTGTCGCAGATCTCCCGAGACGACGTGGCCCATCTGGCGCGGCTGGCGCGGTTGGCCCTGACCGATGACGAGCTGGACAGCTTCTCCGGCCAGCTCGACGCCATCCTCGACCACGTCAGCCGTATCCAGGCCGTCGACGTCACCGATGTCGAACCCACCGACAACCCGCTCAAGGACGTCAACGTCACCCGTCCCGACGATGTCGTGCCCAGCCTGTCCCAGCAGCAGGCCCTCGCCGCGGCGCCGCGCGCCGAGGAGGGCCGGTTCGCCGTGCCGCAGATCCTCGGGGAGAGCCAGTGAGCGACCTGATCCGCCTGTCCGCCGCCGAGCTGGCGGCCAAGATCGCCGCCAGGGAGGTCTCCTCGGTCGAGGTCACCCAGGCCTGCCTGGATCAGATCGAGCGCACCGACGCCGACTACCACGCCTTCCTGCACGTCGCCGGGGACCGGGCGCTGGCCAGCGCCGCCGAGGTGGACCGGCAGATCGGTTCCGGCGCCGAACCGCCGTCGCCGCTGGCCGGGGTGCCGCTGGCGCTCAAGGACGTGTTCACCACCACCGACATGCCCACCACCTGCGGGTCCAAGATCCTGGAGGACTGGCAGTCGCCCTACGACGCCACCGTCACCGCCCGGCTGCGGTCGGCGGGAATCCCGATCCTGGGCAAGACCAACATGGACGAGTTCGCCATGGGCTCCTCCACGGAGAACTCCGCCTACGGGCCCACCCGCAACCCCTGGGACACCGACCGGGTGCCCGGGGGTTCCGGCGGCGGCAGCGCGGCCGCGCTGGCCGCCTTCCAGGCCCCGCTGGCCATCGGCAGCGACACCGGCGGCTCGATCCGCCAGCCGGCGGCGCTGACGGCCACCGTGGGGGTCAAGCCGACCTACGGCACCGTCTCCCGGTACGGCCTCATCGCGTGCGCGTCGTCGCTGGACCAGGGCGGGCCGTGCGCGCGCACGGTCCTCGACACCGCACTGTTACACCAGGTCATCGCCGGCCATGACCCGCGCGATTCGACATCGGTGGACGCCGCGGTCCCCGACGTCGTCGCGGCGGCCAGGGCCGGCGCGGCCGGTGATCTGCGCGGTGTCCGCGTCGGTGTGGTCAGTCAGCTGCACCGCGGCGAGGGGTATCAGCCCGGAGTGCTGGCCTCGTTCAACGACGCCGTCGAACAGCTGCGCGAGCTCGGCGCCGAGGTGGTCGAGGTGGACTGCCCCTACATCGACCATTCGATGGCCGCCTACTACCTGATCCTGCCCTCGGAGGTGTCGAGCAACCTGGCGCGCTTCGATGCCATGCGCTACGGATTGCGCGTCGGCGACGACGGCACCCACAGTGCCGAGGAGGTGATGGCGCTGACCCGTGCCGCCGGCTTCGGTCCGGAGGTCAAGCGGCGCATCATGATCGGCACGTACGCACTGTCGGCCGGTTACTACGACGCCTACTACAACCAGGCGCAGAAGGTGCGCACCCTGATCGCGCGCGATCTCGACCGGGCCTATGAATCGGTCGACGTGCTGGTGAGTCCGGCCACCCCGACCACGGCGTTCCGGCTGGGGGAGAAGGTCGACGACCCACTGGCGATGTACCTGTTCGATCTGTGCACGCTGCCGCTGAACCTGGCCGGGCACTGCGGGATGTCGGTGCCGTCGGGGCTGGCGCCCGACGACAAACTGCCCGTCGGCCTGCAGATCATGGCGCCGGCGCTGGCCGACGAGCGGCTCTACCGGGTGGGTGCCGCCTACGAGGCGGCCCGGGGACCGCTGCCGAGCGCCGTCTGAGCGGGCAGGATAGGCCACATGCGGATTGGGGTTCTCACCGGAGGTGGCGACTGTCCCGGCCTGAACGCGGTGATCCGGGCGGTGGTGCGCACCTGTGACACCCGGTACGGGTCGACGGTGGTGGGGTTTCAGGACGGCTGGCGCGGGCTGCTGGAGGACCGCCGGGTCCAGCTGCGCAACGACGACCGCAACGACCGGTTGCTGGCCAAGGGCGGCACCATGCTGGGTACCGCGCGGGTCAATCCGGACAAGCTGCGCGCCGGGCTCGACGACATCAAGCAGACCCTGGAGGACAACGGGATCGACGCGCTGATCCCGATCGGCGGCGAGGGCACGCTGACCGCGGCGCACTGGCTCTCCGAGGAGGGCGTGCCGGTGGTCGGCGTGCCCAAGACCATCGACAACGACATCGACTGCACCGATGTGACATTCGGCCACGACACCGCGCTGCAGATCGCCACCGAGGCGATCGACCGGCTGCACAGCACCGCCGAATCGCACCAGCGGGTGATGCTGGTCGAGGTGATGGGACGGCATGCCGGGTGGATCGCCCTGAACGCCGGGCTGGCCTCCGGCGCGCACATGACGGTGATCCCCGAGCAGCCGTTCGACGTCGAGGAGGTGTGCCGGCTGGTCAAGAAACGCTTCCAGCACGGCGCCTCCCACTTCATCTGCGTGGTGGCCGAGGGCGCCAAACCCGCGGAGGGGTCGATGGAGCTGCGCAAGGGCGGCACCGACGAGTTCGGTCACGAGCGCTTCACGGGCGTGGCCCAGCAGCTGGCGCTGGAGGTGGAGAAGCGGATCAAGAAGGAGGTGCGCGTCACCGTCCTGGGCCACGTGCAGCGCGGTGGCACGCCCACCGCCCACGACCGGGTGCTGGCCACGCGCTTCGGGGTCAACGCCGCCGACGCGGTGCACGCCGGCGAGTACGGGATGATGGTGTCGCTGCGCGGCGAGGAGGTCGGCCGGGTGCCGCTGGCCGACGCGGTGCGGCAGCTGAAGCTGGTTCCGCCGTGGCGGTACGACGACGCCGCGGCGTTCTTCGGTTAACCGGTGTAGCGCAGGTAGGTCGCCATCCCGGCCTCGAGGTGATATTCGTTGTGGCAGTGGGTGATCCACTGGCCCGGGTTGTCAGTCTCGATGTCGACCACGACGGTCTGCAGCGGGGCGACGAGCACGGTGTCCTTGCGGGCCCGTGGTCCGTCGGGGCTCTGCACCTCGAAGGTGTGCCCGTGCAGGTGCATCGGGTGGACCATCTTCGACTCGTTGATGTAACGCAGGCGGACCCGCTGCCCGGGGGCGACGGGCATGCCACCGTCGGTGGGGTCGTAGGCCCGGCCGTTGATCAGCCAGTTGTAGCCGTCGACCGGGCCGGACAGTTTCAGGTCGAGGATCTCGTCGGGCTGCGCCGAGGGCAGTGTCACCGCGGGGGTGGGCCGCAGCGCCGCGGTGTCCAGCGGGGCCTGGCGCCGTAGCGCGGCGACGAACCCGTCGACGTCGACGCGGCTGGGTTTGCCGGCCACCCGCAGGTTGACCTGGGCGTGGCCCTTCTTGGCGTACGGGGCCGCGACGAGCGGCGCCGAGTCCTCGCCGATGGTGATCACGGCGTCGAAACGTTCGCCCATGCCCAGCACCACCGAATCGGCCTGCTGGGCCACCACCGGAAAGCCGTCGGTGTGGGTCACCCGCATCGTGGTGTTCGGCATGCCGACCCGGAAGATGGTGTCGGCACCGGCGTTGATGACCCGCAACCGCACCCGGTCGCCGGGGCGATAGTCGGCCACCTGCGCGTCGGCGGGAACCCGTCCGTTGGCGATGAAGTACGGGTAGGTGACGTCGCCGCCGTCCTCGCCGAACGGCATCGCCGGGGTCATCTGCAGCGGGCCGCCCATCGGCGCCATGCCGGTCTTGCGCAGCTTGGCGTAGACCTCGTCGGGGTTGGTCCCGGTGCCGTCGATCCAGTCGTCGAGCACCACCACGAGCTCCTCGTCGTAGGCCACGGGCTCGTCGGGGTCCTCGATGGCGATCGCGGCGTAGAGCCCGCGGTCCAGCTGCGAGCCGACGTGCGGGTGGGCCCAGTAGGTGCCCGCGTCGGGGACCGTGAACTCGTACAGGAAGTCCCGGCCCGGTGTGACCGCCTGCTGGGTCAGGACCGGAACCCCGTCCATGTCGTTGGGGATCGCCAGCCCATGCCAGTGAATGGTGGTGTCCTGGGGCAGGTTGTTGGTCAGCCGGGCCCGCAGGGTCTGGCCCTTCTTCAGCCGGATCTCCTGGGCGGGGACCTGGTCACCCCAGGTCCAGGTCTGCACCACCACACCGCCGAGGTCGATCTCGGACTGCACGGCATTGATGGTCAGGTCCAGGGCGGCCGGCGCCGTGCCGCCGCGGCTACAGCCCGCCGCGATGCCGGTGGCGCCCACCAGGCCGAGGCCGGCGGCCTGCAGGAATCGACGGCGGTCGATCGTCATGGCAATGATTCTGGCACCCGCGGGGGCCGGGCGGTCACCGTTCGCCCGTTGTGTGCACGCACCTAAGATCGGGGCATGACCATTGCGGCCGGTGCGGAACTGCTCGACTACGACGACGTCATCGCCAGGTACGACCCGGTGCTGGGTCTGGAGGTGCACGTCGAGCTGTCCACCGCGACGAAGATGTTCTGCGGGTGCGCCACCACGTTCGGCGCCGAACCCAACACCCAGGTGTGCCCGGTGTGCCTGGGGCTGCCCGGCTCACTGCCGGTGCTCAACGAGGCGGCCGTGGAGTCGGCGATCCGCATCGGACTGGCCCTGAACTGCGAGATCGTCGACTGGTGCCGTTTCGCGCGGAAGAACTACTTCTACCCGGACATGCCGAAGAACTACCAGATCAGCCAGTACGACGAGCCGATCGCGATCAACGGCTACCTCGAGGTGCCGCTGGAGGACGGCAGCACCTGGCGGGTCGAGATCGAACGCGCCCACATGGAGGAGGACACCGGCAAGTCGCTGCACATCGGCAGCGACACCGGCCGTATCGCGGGTGCCACCGAGTCGCTGCTGGACTACAACCGGGCCGGGGTGCCGCTGATCGAGATCGTCACCAAACCCATCGTCGGCGCCGGGGCCGGGGCCCCGCAGGTCGCGCGCGCGTACGTGACGGCGCTGCGGGATCTGCTGCGGGCGCTGGGGGTGTCCGATGTGCGCATGGACCAGGGGTCGATGCGCTGCGACTCCAACGTCTCGCTGATGCCGAAGGGGGCCTCGGAGTTCGGCACCCGGTCGGAGACCAAGAACGTCAACTCGCTCAAAAGCGTCGAGGTGGCCGTGCAGTACGAGATGCGCAGGCAGGCCGCGGTGCTGGGGTCCGGGGGCACCGTCACGCAGGAGACCCGCCACTTTCACGAGGACGGCTACACCAGCCCGGGGCGGACCAAGGAGACCGCCGAGGACTACCGCTACTTCCCCGAGCCCGATCTGGAGCCGGTGGCGCCCAGCCGTGACCTGGTGGACCGGCTGCGCGCGACCATCCCGGAGTTGCCGTGGCTGACCCGCAAGAGGATTCAGCAGGACTGGGGCATCTCCGACGAGGTGATGCGCGACCTGGTCAACGCCGGCGCCGTCGAGCTGGTGGCCGCCACCGTCGAAGCGGGCGCCCCCAGCGAGTCCGCCCGCGCCTGGTGGGGGAACTTCCTGGTGCAGAAGGCCAATGAGGCCGGTGTCGGACTCGACCGGCTGGCGATCACACCGGCGCAGGTGGCGGCCGTCGTCAAACTGGTCGAGGAGGGCAAGCTGTCCAACAAGCTCGCCCGGCAGGTGGTCGAGGGCGTGCTGGCCGGCGAGGGCGAACCCGAGCAGGTGATGACCGACCGCGGGCTGGCCCTGGTCCGCGACGACTCGTTGATGCAGTCCGCCGTCGACGAGGCCCTGGCCGCCAATCCCGATGTGGCCGAGAAGATCCGGGGCGGCAAGGTTCAGGCGGCCGGTGCGATCGTGGGGGCGGTGATGAAGGCCACCAAGGGCCAGGCCGACGCCGCGCGGGTCCGCGAGCTGGTGCTCGCCGCGTGCGGGCAGTCCTGACGGCGCGCGGCTAATCGAATTCCGCGCCGCCGGCCTCGTCGGGGTCGCGGACCTCGGGCCGCGGTGACGCCTGGCCCGCGTGGCCGGCCGGTGCCGACCATGCGGTGCCCTCGCAGACCAGGTCGTGGGGGATCGGCACGTCCGCCGGCAGCAGCGCCGGCAGGCTCGACAGCGGTGTGCTCGCCGGGGCGGGCACCTCGGCCGGTGCGGCGGGCGCCGCGACGGGCGCGGGAACCGGTGCGACGGGTGCCGTGACCGGCGGCGCCGGCGGCGCGACCGCCGGAACCGCGTCGGGAGCGGGAATCACCGGCACCGGAATCGCGGCCGGGACGGGCGCGGCAGCCGGGACCGGGACCACGGGCACCGGGGCGGGTGCGGCGGCCGGCGCCGCGGCCGCCTGAACCAGCGGCGCCGCGGCGGGCGGGGCTTCCACCGGTGCCGCGACGGGTGGCGCGGCCTCCACGGCGGGCGGAGCCGCCAATGGAGCAGGGGCGGGCGGAGCCGCCAATGGAGCAGGGGCGGGCGGAGCCGCCGGTGGAGCAG
>NZ_NVQF01000024.1 GCF_002592005.1 Mycolicibacterium palauense
GTGTGATGGCAGTCTGAGACGGGGAGAGGGTGGGTACGGTGGGTATCGTCGGATGTGTATAAGCGAGAGGGCTACGCGGGCGCCCGCGCCCGCGTATCCCCGCGCGCCCGCGCCCGCGTATCCCGGGCGCCCGCCCCCGCGCCGGCGGAGCCCTCGTCGCGATCGAACTAAACTGCTGCGATGATCACCACCCGAGGTCGTCTGGCCCTGGCCGCCGGCGCCGGCGCCCGCTGGGCGTCCCGGGTCAGTGGCCGCGGCGCCGGGGCGATGATCGGCGGCCTGGTGGCCATGACGTTGGACCGGTCGATCCTGGGCCAGCTCGGCCGGGGCCGCCGCTCGGTCGTCGTGACCGGCACCAACGGAAAATCCACCACCACCCGGATGACCGCCGCCGCACTGGGCACGCTCGGCCCGGTCGCGACCAACGCCGAGGGCGCCAACATGGACGCCGGGCTCATCGCGGCGCTGGCCGCCGCGCCCGACGCGCCGCTGGCCGCCCTCGAGGTCGACGAGATGCACGTCCCGCACGTCGCCGACGCGATCTCCCCCAGCGTCATCGTGCTGCTCAACCTCTCCCGCGACCAGTTGGACCGCGTCGGAGAGATCAACCACATCGAACGGACCCTGCGCGCGGGCCTGGCCCGCCACCCCGACGCGGTGATCGTCGCCAACTGCGACGACGTGCTGATGACCTCGGCCGCCTACGACAGCCCGCACGTGGTGTGGGTGGCGGCCGGAGGCGGGTGGGCCGGCGACTCGGTGAGCTGCCCGCGCAGCGGCGAGATCATCGTGCGCGACGGCGGAACCGACCCCGCATGGTGGTCGACCGGCACCGACTTCAAACGCCCGACCCCGCACTGGTGGTTCGACGACACCACCCTCTACGGGCCCGACGGCCTGCAGTTGCCGATGACCCTGGCGCTGCCCGGCGCGGTGAACCGCGGCAACGCCGCCCAGGCCGTGGCCGCCGCGGTCGCCCTCGGGGCCGCGCCCGCCGCGGCCGTCACCGCCGTCTCCGGTGTCGACGAGGTCGCCGGCCGCTACCGCACCGTCCGGCTGGGCGAGCACAGCGTGCGGATCCTGCTGGCCAAGAACCCCGCCGGCTGGCAGGAGGCGCTCTCGATGGTCGACACCGCCGCCGGCAGCGTCGTCATCGCCGTCAACGGTCAGGTCCCCGACGGCGAGGACCTGTCGTGGCTGTGGGACGTCAATTTCGAGCACTTCCGGGATCTGCCGGCAGGCAGGGTGGTCGCCGCCGGGGAACGGGGCACCGATCTCGCCGTGCGGCTCGGATACGCCGACGTCGCGCACCGACTGGTGCACGACACCGTCGCGGCCATCGAGTCCTGCCCGCCCGGGCACGTCGAAGTGGTGGCGAACTACACCGCGTTCCTGCAGCTCAACCGGATCCTGGAGCGCCATGGCTGACGTCGTGCGGATCGGGCTGGTGCTGCCCGACGTGATGGGCACCTACGGCGACGGCGGCAATGCCGTGGTGCTGCGGCAGCGGCTGCACCTGCGCGGTATCGCCGCCGAGATCGTGGCGATCACGCTGGCCGACCCGGTCCCCGAGTCGCTGGATCTCTACACCCTCGGCGGCGCCGAGGACTACGCACAGCGGCTGGCCACCAAACACCTGCTGCGCCATCCGGGTCTGCAGCGCGCGGCCGCCCGGGGGGCACCGGTACTGGCGATCTGCGCGGCCATCCAGGTGCTGGGGCACTGGTATGAGACCTCTGCCGGGGAACGTGTGGACGGGGTGGGTCTGCTCGACGTCACCACCTCCCCCCAGGAATCCAGGAGCATCGGCGAGGTCGCGTCGACACCGCTGCCGGAGGGACTCACCGAGCCGCTGACCGGCTTCGAAAACCATCGGGGCGGCACGGTGCTGGGGTCGGCGGCCCGCCCGCTGGCCGCCGTGACCAAGGGGGCGGGCAACCGGGCCGGCGACGGCTACGACGGCGCGGTGCAGGGCAGCGTGGTGGCCACCTATCTGCACGGCCCGTGCCTGGCGCGCAACCCGCAGCTGGCCGACCATCTGCTGGCCCAGGTGGTCGGGCCGCTGGCCCCGTTGGACCTGCCCGAGGTCACGCTGCTGCGCCGCGAGCGGTTGGCCGCCCCGCGGCGGGTGTGAGGCGGGACGGGATCAGGCCAGGGCGCGCCGGCCGGCCAGGGCCCGGCCCAGGGTCAACTCGTCGGCGAACTCCAGGTCGCCGCCCATCGGCAGCCCCGAGGCGATGCGGGTGACCGTCAGCCCGGGGATGTCGCGCAGGATGCGCACCAGGTAGGTGGCCGTGGCCTCGCCCTCGGTGTTGGGGTCGGTGGCGATGATCACCTCGGCGACGTCGACGCCGTCGACGCGGTCGCCGAGGCGGTTGAGCAGCTCGCGGATACGCAGCTGCTCGGGCCCGATCCCCGACAGCGGGTCCAGGGCCCCGCCGAGCACGTGGTAGCGGCCCCGGAACTCGCGGGTTCGCTCCACGGCCTGCACGTCCTTGGGTTCCTCCACGACGCACACCAGGGTGCCGTCGCGGCGGGGGTCGCTGCAGATCCGGCAACGCTCGGCGTCGGAGACGTTGCCGCACACCGCGCAGAAGGTGACGCCGTCACGCACCCGGCCCAGCGCCGCGGTGAGCCGGTCGATGTCGGGCGGTTCCACCGACAGCAGGTGAAACGCGATGCGCTGCGCGCTCTTCGGGCCGATGCCCGGCAACTTGCCCAGTTCGTCGATCAGATCCTGGACGGGACCTTCAAACATCGCGGTGCGGCTCAGAACCCGGGCAGGCCCAGGCCCTCGCCCATGCCCCCGGCCAGCGGACCCAGCCGCGACTGGGCCAGCAGCGTCACCTGCTTGGATGCGTCGGCCAGCGCCCCCACGATGAGGTCCTGCAGGGTCTCGATGTCATCGGGGTCGACGACCTTGGGGTCGATGGACACCCCGACCACCTCACCGCTGCCCTTGACCGTCACCTGCACCAGGCCGCCGCCGGCCTGTCCGTGCACCTCGGAGTTGGCGAGCTTCTCCTGGGCCTCCATCAGCTGCTGCTGCATCTGCTGCGCCTGGGCGAGCAGTGCCGACATGTCGGGTGCGTCTCCACCGGGTTGCATGACTTGGTCCCCTTCACGTGCCGGTTGCGGCTGGGTCTCGACTTGATTTCGCATCTGCGTTTTGGCGTTCTGGCCCCTTCAAGCCTAGACGCCGCCGGGCTACGGTGGCGCCGTGCACGTACCAGCCTGCCTGCGTGTCGGCGCGCCGCTCGTCGCCGGCATGCTCGTCGCCGCCAGCATTCTCGTCTCGCCCACCGCCCAGGCAGTGCCGGGCAGCATCGCGGGCATGATCGTGTTCCTCGACCCCGGACACAACGGCGCCAACGACGCCTCGATCAGCCGCCAGGTTCCCAACGGGCGCGGCGGCAC
This sequence comes from Mycolicibacterium palauense, assembly GCF_002592005.1. Lineage (GTDB taxonomy): Bacteria > Actinomycetota > Actinomycetes > Mycobacteriales > Mycobacteriaceae > Mycobacterium > Mycobacterium palauense. The sequence goes on from NZ_NVQF01000024.1 coordinate 3,418, forward strand.
CAAGGACTGCCAGGCCAGCGGCACCGCCACCGACGACGGTTACCCCGAGCACACCTTCACCTGGGACACCACCCTGCGTATCCGGCAGGAGCTGACCAAGCTGGGGGTGCGCACCGCGATGTCGCGCGGCAACGACAACGCGCTGGGGCCCTGCATCGACGAACGCGCCGCCATGGCCAACGCGATCCGGCCCAACGCCATCGTCTCCATCCACGGTGACGGCGGGCCCGCCTCGGGCCGCGGGTTCCACATCCTGTACTCCAACCCGCCGCTGAACAACGCCCAGGCCGGGCCGGCGATCCGGCTGGCCCAGTCGATGCGCGACCAGCTGGTGGCCTCCGGAATCCCGGCGGCCAACTACATCGGGTCCAACGGCCTGGACCCGCGCTCGGACATCGCGGGACTGAATCTGGCGCAGTACCCGGCGATCCTGGTGGAGCTGGGCAACATGAAGAACCCCGCCGACTCGGCGCTGATGAAGACCGAGTCGGGGCGCCAGAAGTACGCCAACGCCGTGGTGCGGGGGGTGGCCGCCTACCTGGCCACCCAGCAGTCCGGCGCGGCGTGACCGGCCCGGGCCACGGCGCCCGGGGTGATCGGCACGTCGACGGTCATCGGGGTCCGCCCCGGGCGGCCGTCGCGGCGAAGTAGTGCCGGTCGAGATCGTCGAGCAGCCCGATCTCGGTTGGCTCCCATCCGAATTCGCGCCGGGTTGCGGCACTGGAGGCGGCCAGGTCGGTGCCGAAGAAGCCGCCCAGCCAGCCGAAGTGCTCGGCGACCGACTCGGGCGCGACAGCCGCCGCGGGCAGGCCCAGCCGCCGGGCGATGACCTCGGCGATATCGCGCACCGGGATGCCCTGCTCGCCGACGGCGTGCAACACCGTTCCGGCCGGCGCGGACTCCACGGCGAGCCGGTACAGCCGTGCGGCGTCATACCGGTGCACCGCCGACCAACGGTTGGCCCCCTGCCCGGGATAGCCGGACACCCCGCGCCGGCGGGCGATGTCGATCAGCCGCGGCACGAAGCCGTGGTCGTGCTCGCCGTGCACCGTCGGCGGCAGCCGCAGCACGCTGGCGCGCACCCCGCGCTCGGCGAACGGCAGGCAGGCCTGCTCGGAGACCCGGGGCAGGCCGCCGGGGGCCCGCCGGTCCTCGGTGAGCACCTCACCGGGGGCATGGCCGGCGATGCCGCTGGTCACCACGAGGGGCCGGCCGCTACCGGCCAGCGTCTCGCCGAGCGCCTCGATCGCGCGCCGGTCCAGCTCACCGGCCTCGGCGAACACCTCGGCGAAGTTGTCGAAGTCGTGGTGGAAGGCCAGGTGGATGACGGCGTCGGCGGCCTCGGCGCCCCGGCGCAGGCTGTCGAGGTCGGTGAGGTCGCCGCGGTGGGCATCGGCCCCGGCCGCGGTGACGGCGGCCGCCGAGGCGTCCGAGCGGGCCAGGCCCGACACCCGGTGACCGGCCCGGATCAGCTCGGTGACCACGGCGGATCCGACGAACCCGGATGCACCCGTGACGAAGACGTGCATGGAGGACTCCTTCATGTCAGTTACTGTCGTCACTCGCAACGCGATGTCAGCCGCTGTCATTCCCATAGGATCGGCACATGGCCCGATGGCAGCCCAACGCACGCCTGCGGTTGGAGGAGGCCGCACTGCAGCTCTACGCCGAACGGGGGTTCGACCACACCACCGTGGCCGAGATCGCCGAACGCGCCGGCCTCACCGAGCGCACGTTCTTCCGGCACTTCGCCGACAAGCGCGAGGTGCTGTTCTGGGGTCAGTCCACGTTGATGCAGGAGATCGTCGACGGCATCGCCGCGGCGCCGGGGTCCATGACCCCCATCGACGCGGTCGCCGCGGCGTTGAAGCGGGGCGGCGCCGTCTTCGACACCCGCCGGGAACGCGCCCGGCAACGCCGGGCCGTCATCGCGGCCAACCCGGCTCTGCACGAACGCGAGCTGAGCAAGCTGGCGACGCTGGCCGACGCCATCACCGAGGCGCTGAGCGCGCGGGGCGTCGCCGCGACGACGGCGCGGCTGACCGCGGAGACCGGTGTGGCGATGTTCAAGGTCGCCTTCGAGCGCTGGGTCGCCGACCCGGCGGACCCCGACTTCGGCGCCGTCGTCGACGCGTCGCTGCGGGAGCTGAAGTCACTGACCGGCCCGCCCTGAGGACGGGCCGCGGGTTCAGCCCTCCAGCTGCTTCTTGAGGTTCTCCAGGACCTCGCCCTGGATCTTCTTCAGCCCCAGCGGCGCGAATGTCTTCTCGAAGAAGCCCTTGACCCCGCCGGCGCCGGTCCAGGTGGTCTTGAGGGTCACGGTCGACCCGGTGCCGGCCGGCGCGACGGTCCAGTTGATCACCATCGAGGAGTTGGCGTCCTTCTCGATGACGGTGCGGCCCGCCACATCGACGTGGGCCTGGACCTCCCGCACCCGGGACTTGGTGGCCTGCAGCCGCCACTTGGCCACCGTTCCGGCGCCCTGCCCGCCCTGCAGCACCTGGTAGTCGCTGTACTGCGGGGACAGGATCTTGGGCCGCACGTTCTGGTAGTCGGCGACCGCGGTGAGCACGGCGTCCGGCGTCGCGTTGATCAGGACCGTACTGGCAGCGCTGACCTGTCCCATCAGGTGAAACTCCTCGTGTCGCGGAAGGTCGGTTCGGACCTCGAAACGGATACGGCAGCAGTGCGGTCGCATCGGCTGCGGCTGCGGACTAGCGTATATGTGTGTCTGTTGTGGCAACCGACGCGCTGTCTGCCCATGCGGCTGGTGTCGAGAAACTCCTCACCAGCTACCGCGCCATACCGTCGTCGTCGACCGTGCGCCTGGCCAAGCCCACCTCGAACCTGTTCCGGGCGCGGGCCAAGCGCGACGCCCCCGGCCTGGACACCTCGGGACTGACCGGGGTCATCGCCGTGGACCCCGACGCCCGCACCGCCGACGTGGAAGGCATGTGCACCTACGAGGACCTGGTCGACGCCACCCTGCCGTACTGTCTGGCCCCGCTGGTCGTCCCCCAGCTGAAGACCATCACCCTCGGCGGCGCGGTCACCGGACTCGGTATCGAGTCCACCTCGTTCCGCAACGGGCTTCCGCACGAATCCGTGCTGGAGATGGACATTCTGACCGGGGCGGGCGAACTGGTCACCGCCTCCCCGGACCGGCACGCCGACCTGTTCCGCGCGTTCCCCAACTCCTACGGGACGCTGGGCTACTCGGTGCGGCTGAAGATCGAACTCGAGCCGGTCCGGCCGTTCGTCGCGCTCAACCACCTGCGCTTCGGTTCGCTGTCCGAGCTCATGGCCACCATGGACCGGATCATCGAGACCGGCGGCTACAACGGGGTGCGGGTCGACTACCTGGACGGGGTGGTGTTCAGCGCCGAGGAGTCCTACCTGTGCCTGGGCATGCAGACCGGCACCCCGGGACCGGTCAGCGACTACACCGGCCGTGACATCTACTACCGGTCGATTCAGCACGCCGAGGGCGAGAAGCACGACCGGCTGACCATCCACGACTACCTGTGGCGCTGGGACACCGACTGGTTCTGGTGCTCCCGCGCGTTCGGCGCGCAGAATCCCGCGATCCGACGGTGGTGGCCGCGGCGGTACCGCCGCAGCAGCTTCTACTGGAAGCTGATCGGCTACGACCAGCGCTTCAACATCGCCGACCGGATCGAGAAGCGCAACGGCCGGCCGCCGCGCGAACGCGTGGTGCAGGACGTCGAGGTGCCGCTGGAGCGTTGCGCGGAATTCCTCGACTGGTTCCTGACCAGCGTGCCGATCGAACCGCTCTGGCTGTGCCCGTTGCAGCTGCGCGGTGGCGACAGCTGGCCGCTGTATCCGTTGCGTCCCGGCCGTCCCTACGTCAACGTCGGTTTCTGGTCCTCGGTGCCCGAAGGCCCGACACCCGGGTATACCAACCGGATGATCGAAGACAAGATCACCGAGCTCGACGGCCACAAATCGCTGTATTCGGATGCGTTCTACGGCCGCGAGGAGTTCGATCAGCTCTACGGCGGCGAAACCTACAAAGCGGTCAAGAAGGCCTACGACCCCGACTCCCGGTTGCTGGATCTCTACGCCAAGGCGGTGCAACGACGATGACCACGTTCAAACAGAACACCGACGATCCCCGCGCCGGGGGCCGGCTCAGCCTGGCCGAGATCCTGGAGATCTTCGCCTCCGGCGACAGTCTGCCCCTGCGGTTCACCGCCTACGACGGCAGTGCCGCCGGGCCCGAGGACGCGACGCTGGGGCTGGATCTGCTGACCCCGCGGGGTACCACCTATCTGGCCACCGCCCCGGGTGATCTCGGGTTGGCGCGCGCCTACGTCTCCGGGGACCTCGAGCCCCACGGCGTGCACCCCGGCGATCCCTATGAGCTGCTCAAGGCGCTGGCGCACCAGCTGGACTTCAAGCTGCCCAAGCCCAGGGTGCTGGCCCAGATCGTGCGCTCCATCGGGATCGAGCACCTCAAGCCGATCGCACCGCCGCCGCAGGAGGCGTTGCCGCGCTGGCGCCGTATCGCCGAGGGCGTGCGGCACAGCAAGACCCGCGACGCCGAGGCCATCCACCACCACTACGACGTCTCGAACACCTTCTACGAATGGGTGCTGGGCCCGTCGATGACCTACACCTGCGCGTGTTACCCCGGCGCCGAGGCGACGCTGGAGGAAGCCCAGGACAACAAGTACCGGCTGGTCTTCGAGAAGCTGCGGCTCAAGGAGGGCGACCGGCTGCTCGACGTGGGCTGCGGCTGGGGCGGGATGGTCCGCTACGCGGCACGCCACGGGGTGCGGGCCGTGGGTGTGACGCTATCGGCCGAGCAGGCGGACTGGGCGCAGAAGGCGATCGCCGAGCAGGGTCTGTCGGAGCTGGCCGAGGTGCGCCACGGCGACTACCGCGACGTGGCCGAGTCCGGGTTCGACGCGGTGTCCTCGATCGGGCTGACCGAGCACATCGGCGTCGCGAACTATCCGGCGTATTTCCGTTTCCTGCAGTCCAAGCTGCGTACCGGGGGGCTGTTGCTCAACCACTGCATCACCCGGCACGACAACCGCACGGGTGCGGCCGCGGGAGGTTTCATCGACCGCTACGTCTTCCCCGACGGCGAGCTGACCGGGTCCGGGCGCATCATCGCCGAGGCCCAGAACGTCGGGCTGGAGGTCGTCCACGAGGAGAACCTGCGCCACCACTACGCACTGACCCTGCGGGACTGGTGCCGCAATCTCGTGGAGCACTGGGACGAGGCCGTCGCCGAGGTCGGGCTGCCCACCGCGAAGGTGTGGGGCCTGTACATGGCCGGGTCCCGGCTGGGCTTCGAGACCAACGTCGTGCAGCTGCACCAGGTGTTGGCCGTCAAGCTCGACGACCGCGGCGGCGACGGCGGGCTGCCGTTGCGGCCCTGGTGGCAGGCCTGAGGGCGCCCCGGCTAGCCCTCGATCCTGCGGGCGCCCAGCTCGTTCTGCAGTAGTTCCAGGGCGACCTCCTCGGGGTCGCGCCGCGGCCCGGTCCCCCCGGTGTTCTCGGCCGCCTCGGCGAGCATGCTCTCCTCCTCGGCGCGCTCGTCGGGCGCGGCCGGCGGCGGAGGCGGGGGCGGGGCCGCTCGCTTGTCGGTGGCCGGCGACGGCGGGCTTTCCGGCGGCGGCGCTGCTGGGCCCCCGGGCTCGCAGCGCACCGTCCAGGCCACCCCGAGCGCATCCTGCAGCGCCTCCCGGATCACGTCGGCGTTGCGTTGCTCGTTCAGCCGCTTGGCCAGGGGCACCGATTCGTGGCTCAGCACCAGAGTGTGGCCGTCGACGGCGCGCACCGTGGCGCCGGCGAGCATCACCTCGGTGGTGCGGCTGCGCTGACGCACCTTCTCCCGCACCGTGCTCCACATGCTGCGCACCGCGGCGGCATCGGGCTCTCCGCCGGGCTGGGGTCGCGGCTGGGCGGCCGCCGGCGGTGGCGGCTGGGCGGCCGCCGGCGGTGGAGTCGGCGGAGCGACCGGCGGGCCGGTTTCGGGTGGGGCCGGCCGCGCCGGCGGGGCGGCAGCCGCAGGCGGCGGCGACGGCCGGGTCGGGGCGCGCGGAGCCGGCTCCGGCGGTGCGGGCTCCGACGGCGTGGGGACGGGCTCCGGTGGCGTGGGCGCCGCGGCGGGAGACTCGGCCGCGCCCGGCGCGGCGGGAGACTCGGCCGCGCCCGGCGCGGCGGGAGACTCGGCCTGCTGCGTCTTGCGCACGTACTGTTTGGCCGGCCGTGGCCCCGCCTCGGCGGCCTCACCGGCCGGGATCGACATGTCCAGCCGGGTCTCGATGCGTTCCACCCGGTGCAGCAGGGCGGCCTCGGTGTCGCTGGCCGACGGCAGCAGCAGCCGGGCGCAGACCACCTCCAGCAACAACCGCGGCGCGGTCGCCCCCCGCATCTCACCGAGCCCGGCATGGACCACCTCGGCATAGCGGGTCAGGGTGGCCATGCCGATGCGGCTGGCCTGGTCGCGCATCTTGTCCAGCTCGTCGACGGGAGCGTCGACGACACCGCGGGTCGCCGCATCCGGAACCGCCTGCAGCACAATGAGATCGCGGAAGCGCTCCAGCAGGTCCGAGGCGAACCGGCGCGGGTCGTGGCCGGCGTCGATGACCGATTCCACGGCGCCGAACAGTGCGGCGGCGTCATCGGCGGCCAGCGCCTCGACCGCGTCGTCGATCAGCGCCAGGTCGGTGGCACCCAGCAGGGCCAGGGCCCGCTGGTAGCCGACGTGGTTACCCTCGGCGCCGGCGAGCAACTGGTCGAGCACCGACAGGGTGTCACGCGGGGAGCCCGCCCCGGCGCGGATCACCAGCGGATAGACCGCGTCGTCGACGCGGACATCCTCGGCGTCGATGATCTTCTCGACCAGCGCGCGCATGGTGCGCGGCGGCAACAGCCGGAACGGGTAGTGGTGGGTGCGCGAGCGGATGGTCGGCAGCACCTTCTCCGGCTCGGTGGTAGCGAAGACGAAGATCAGGTGTTCCGGCGGCTCCTCGACGATCTTGAGCAGCGCGTTGAAACCCGCGGTGGTGACCATGTGTGCTTCGTCGATGATGAAGATGCGGTAGCGCGACTGCGCGGGCGCGTAGAACGCGCGGTCCCGCAGTTCCCGGGTGTCGTCGACGCCGCCGTGACTGGCGGCGTCGAGTTCGACGACATCGACGTTGCCCGGCCCGTTGGGGGCAAGCGCGACACAGGAGTCACATACGCCGCACGGCGTCGGGGTGGGCCCCTGCTCGCAGTTCAGCGAGCGGGCCAGGATGCGCGCCGACGACGTCTTGCCGCACCCGCGCGGGCCCGAGAACAGGTAGGCGTGGTTGATCCGGCCGGCGGCCAGAGCCGTGGACAGCGGAGCGGTGACGTGCTCCTGACCCACCACTTCGGCGAACGTCGCCGGCCGGTACTTGCGGTAGAGAGCCACGCAAGCAGGCTACCGAGGACCGGTGACGACGCCGACCCGGAGGGCCGCTCGGGCGGGCACGGCTACGCCGACCCGCCCAGCAGCGACTCGGTGGCCGCGAGCAACGTGCAGGTCGCCAGTCCGTCGATGGCGTCGCCCAGATCCGACAGCGACGGGAACGTCGGAGCGATCCGAATGTTCTTGTCCTCGGGGTCTTTCCGGTAGGGGAACGACGCCCCCGCCTCGGTGACCGCGATCCCGGCGTCCTTGGCCAGCGCCACGGTGCGCCTGGCGGTGCCCGGCAGCACGTCGAGGCTGACGAAGTAGCCCCCCTTGGGGTCGGTCCACGAGGCGACCTTGGAATCACCCAGGCGATCCTCGAGAATCTCGGCGACCAGGGCGAACTTCGGCGCCAGCAGTTGCTGATGGCGTTGCATGTGCAGCCGCACCCCGTCGGCGTCGCCGAAGAAGCGCAGGTGCCGCAGCTGATTGACCTTGTCGGGGCCGATCGACTTCTTTGCCGCGTACTGCAGGTACCAGGCGATGTTGCCCAGGGAACCGCCGAAGAAGCTGACGCCGGCCCCGGCAAAGGTGATCTTCGAGGTCGAGGCGAACACGTAGGGGCGGTTCGGGTTGCCCGCGGTGGCGGCCAGACCGAGCACGTCGACCTGCCGGATGAAATCGTGGGTCAGCGTGTGCACCGCGTAGGCGTTGTCCCAGAACAATCGGAAATCGTTTGCCGCCGTTTTCATCTGAACCAGCCGACAGACGTTCTCGAAGGAGTACGTCGCCCCGGTCGGGTTCGCGTAGACGGGCACGCACCACATTCCCTTGATGGCCGGGTCCGCGGCCACCAGCTCCTCGATCATCCCGACGTCGGGGCCGTCCTCGGCCATCGGCACGGTGATCATCTCGATGCCCAGGGTCTCGGTGATGGCGAAGTGGCGGTCGTACCCCGGGGCCGGGCACAGGAACTTCACCACCGGCTCGGCGGCCCAGGGCCGCGGCGAGTCGACGCCGCCGTGCAGCATCGAAAAGACCACGGTGTCGTGCATCAGCTCCAGGCTGGCGTTGTTGCCGGCGATCAGGTTCTGCACGGGGATGCCCAGCAGCTCACCGAAGATCTCCCGCAGCTCGGGCAGACCGTGCAGGCCGCCGTAATTACGGGTGTCGGTGCCCTCGCCGTCCCGGTAGGAGCCCTCGGCGGTGCCGGGGAGCCCGAGCAGCGCGTTGGACAGATCCAGCTGCTCCGGGGAGGGTTTACCGCGGGTCAGGTCCAGCTTGAGCCGCTTGGCCTGCAGCTCTGCGTAGTTGCGAACCTGCCGCTCGTGTTCGGCCGCGAGCTCTTCACGGCCAAGGGAGGAAAACGACACCTTGGGGGCCTTTCGCCGGCGAAGCCGCGGAACCGGAAAATCAAGGGGACCCCGCGCACCCGCCAGAGCCCGTTGACCCTTGCTGCCTTCCGGCCCTGGGGGAGTTCACAGGATAGACGCCGCACGGGGTCCACGGCGAGTCTAATACTTCGGGCCGCCGGGGCCGAACGGCCCCCGGGTCGCCCCGCCGGTTCCGGGGAAGCGATTCTGGCATCCGATGCTCCTCGGGTTACCATGGCCGGCGGAGGATTCGCCTAGTGGCCTATGGCGCTCGCCTGGAACGCGGGTTGGGTTAACAGCCCTCGCGGGTTCAAATCCCGCATCCTCCGCACTGGGCCCGGGGTGCCGCCGCTCGCCTGCGGCGGCACCCCGGCCACGTCAGAACCCAAGGAGGGGTATGCGGCGCTGGATCGCGGTGCTCTGGCACTTGTCGTCCCTGCTCCTGGCGGCCGCCCTCTACTTCCTCTTCGTGCTCCCGCGTTGGTGGGAGCTCACCGGTGACATCTCCCACACGCTGGGGACCGCGATGCGCATCGCCTGCGGCGTCCTGGTGGGTCTGACCGCGCTGCCGGTGGTGTTCACCCTGCTCAAGAGCCGCCGGCCGGAGTTCGGCACGCCGCGGCTGGCGCTCTCGCTGCGGGTCTGGTCGATCGTGGCCCATGTGCTGGCCGGGCTGCTGATCCTGGGCACGGCGATCGCCGAGATCTGGGTGAGCCTCGATGACGCCGGCCAGATCCTGTTCGCCTGCTACGGCGCGGCCGCCGCGATCGCCGTGCTGGGCGCGCTGGCGTTCTACCTGGCCTACGTCGCGGAGATGCCGCCACCCCCGCCGAAGCCGCTCAAACCGAAGACGGAGAAGAAGCGGGGGCGCAAGCGCGACGCCGAGCACGCCGCCGAAGAAGACGCCCACGAGGCCACCAAAGAAGACACCGAAGACACCACAGAAGACACCGAGCCCGCAGAGCCAGCAGCGGGTGAACCCGTCGCCGGCGCGGACGCCTCCGCCGGGGACGAGGCCGACGGCCAGGACCAGGACGGACTCGAGGACGGTGCCCCCGGCCCCGACGACACCGACGAGCCCAAAGACACCGACGAGCCCGAAGACGCCGACGAGCCCGCCGAACCCGAGGGCGCCGAATCCGCATCGGGCCGGCGGCTGCGCAACCGACGCCCCCGCGGCAAGGGCCGGGGCGCCCCCGGCGGCGTCGCTGTCTCCGAGGACTGAGAACACCGACGCCGACTCGTCCGGGCCCCGCGACCGGCGCCCACCCGATGTGGAATTCCGGCCCGCGGACCCTTGCCCCACCCTATGCTGAGCGAGTGCTCAACAAGGCTCCCTATCGCGTGGTCCAGTGGACCACCGGAAACGTCGGCAAGAGTTCTGTAGCGGCCGTCGCCGCCAACCCCACCCTCGACCTCGTGGGTTGTTACTGCTGGTCCAAGGACAAGGTCGGCCGCGACGCCGGTGAACTGGCGGGCATCGACCCGGTGGGCGTGGCCGCGACCGACGACATCGACGCCCTGCTGGCGCTCAAGCCCGACGTCGTGGTCTACAACCCGATGTGGATCGACGTCGACGAACTGGTCCGCATCCTGTCGGCGGGCATCAACGTGGTGGCCACCGCGTCGTTCATCACCGGGCACAACCAGGGTGAGGGCCGCGAACGCATCGCCCAGGCCTGCGCGCAGGGCGGGGCGACGATGTTCGGCTCGGGCATCAGTCCCGGCTACGTCAACCAGCTGTCGGTGGTGGCCGCCGGCATCTGCGACCGCGTCGACAAGATCACCGTCAACGAGGCCGCCGACACCACCTTCTACGACTCCCCGGCCACCGAGAAACCGGTCGGCTTCGGTCAGCCGATCGGCAATCCCGACCTGCCGGCGATGACCGCCCAGGGCACCGGGGTGTTCGGCGAGGCCGTCCGCATGGTGGCCGACGCGCTCGGCATCGAACTCGACGAGGTCCGCTGCGACGCCGAGTACGCCCAGACCACCGAGGATCTGGATCTGGGCTCCTGGACCATTCCGGCGGGCTGCGTGGCCGGGGTCTACGCCAGCTGGAAGGGCATCTCCGGCGGCCAGACCCGCGTCGAGATCAACGTGCGCTGGCGCAAGGGACAGACCCTGGACCCGGACTGGCAGATCGACCAGGACGGCTGGGTCATCGAGGTCGCTGGGCGCCCCACGGTGACCATGAAGGTCGGCTTCCTGCCGCCGCCGGACTTCGAGGCCACCACGCTGGAGGAATTCATGGTGCTCGGGCACATCATGACCGCAACGCCGGTGCTCAATGCCATTCCGGCCGTCGTCGCCGCGCCCCCGGGCATCGTGACCTACAACGACCTTCCGCTGATCCTGCCGCGCGGGGTGGTACCGGCCGGCGGCTAGCACACGAGATTGCCAGGCAGAATGGGAGAAGGTAACGATCCGATCCCGACCGCCGAGAGGCAAGTAATGGCCGTCCAACCACATCGACCCGCCCGGCGCGGGGTGTCGAGCCTGCTCGGCGCTCTCCTGCTGACGTTGGCGGCCCTGGTGGCGGCACCCGGGATCGGGCATGCGGCCCCGCCGCGCCCGGCGCCGGGCGCGCCGCTGGACACCGCCGCGGTGGTCGGGGCCGTCGAGCCGGGACTGGTGCAGATCACCACCCTGGTGGACTTCCAGGGCGTGATCGGCAACGGCGCGGGCATCGTGCTGACCCCCGACGGGCAGGTGCTGACCAACCACCACGTGGTCCAGGGGGCCAACTCGATCCGGGTGAGCAACCCCACCACCGGGCAGCGCTTCGACGCCGACGTCCTCGGCTTCGACCGCGACGACGACATCGCGCTGCTGCAGCTGCGCGGCGCCTTCGGGCTGCCGGTGGCCCCGTTGGGCGACTCGAACACCGTCGCGGTGGGTGAACCGGTCGTCACCATCGGCAACGCCAACGGCACCGGCAACCCGTTCACCCACGAACAGGGCGAGGTCACCGGGCTCAACCGGCAGATCGACGCCGAGGACGAGATGACCGGGGCCTCGCACTCCCTGGGCGGGCTGATCCAGTCCTCGACCAACCTGCGTTCCGGCGATTCCGGGGGCGCGCTGGTCAACGGCGCCGGCCAGGTGATCGGCATGAACGCCGCGGCCACCTACAACTTCCGCATGGACGGGGCCTCGTCCCCCGGCGGCGAGGGCTTCGCGATCCCGATCAACGAGGCGATCGGCATCGCCAACCAGATCCGCTCCGGACTGGCCACCCCGGAGGTGCACATCGGGCCGTCGGCGATGCTGGGCATCGGCATCGACGCCGACAACAAGCCCCGCGACGGGCTGCCGATCCGCTCGATCCTGCGCGGCGGCCCCGCCGAACAGGCCGGCATGCGCCCCGGGGACATCCTCACCGTGATCGACGGCACCCCGGTCAACACCGCCAACACCCTGACCGCCCTGATGGACCAGCGCTACCCGGGCAACATCATCGACGTGACGTGGGTGAACCCGGCCGGCCAGATCTTCAACGCGAAGATCACCCTGGTGCCCGGACCGGTGGGCTGAACGGGCCGCTCAGTCCCCCACCGGGTTGCCGTGCTCATCCCAGTGCGCGGCCACCTTCTTGCTGGGCTGCACCCGCGGCGGTTCGCCGGGCATCTTCGGATAATTCGGCGGGTAGGGCAGATCGCCCAGCCCGCGTTCCTCGTCGGCGGCCACCATGTCCAGCAGTGGCTGCAGCGACTGCGCGTTCGCGTCGATGTCGGCCCACGGGTCCTCACGCGCGGCGAGGATGCCGGGCACCGTGAGCATGGTGAAGTCGTCGGGGTCGGCGCCGCCGAGCTCGTCCCACGCCAGCGGCATCGACACCGTGGCGATCGCGGTGCGCCGCACCGAATACGGCGAGGCCATGGTGCGGTCGCGGGCGTTCTGGTTGAAGTCGACGAAGATGCGCCGGCCGCGCTCCTCCTTCCACCACGACGTCGTCACCTGCTCGGGTGCCCGCCGTTCCAGCTCGCGGGCCAGCGCGATCCCGGCCCGGCGCACCGCGATGAAGTCCCAGTCGGTGCCGATCCGCAGGTACACGTGAATTCCGCGCCCGCCGGAGGTCTTCGGGTAGGCGACCAGCCCCAGCTCGTCGAGCAGCGGTTTGAGCACGTCGAGGGCCACCGTGCGGGCCTCGGCGAATCCGGTGCCCGGCTGCGGGTCCAGGTCGATGCGCAGCTCGTCGGGATGCTCGGTGTCCGGGCAGCGCACCGGCCACGGATGCAGCGTCACCGTGCCCATCTGGGCCGCCCACACGATCGCCGACGGATGGGTGACCTTCAGCGCGTCGGCGGTGCGCCCGGAGGGGAAGGTGACCACGCAGGTCTGCAGGTAGTCGGGGTGTTTGGCGGGCACCCGTTTCTGGTAGACCTCCTCGCCGTCGATGCCGTCGGGGAAGCGCTGAAGATGGGTGGGCCGGTCGCGCAGCGCGGTCAGCATCGGCCCGTCGGCGACGGTGCGGTAGTAGTCGATGAGCCGGCCCTTGGTGCCCCGCTCACCCAGCCGGGGGAAGAACGGCTTGTCCGGGTTGGTGATCCGCACCGACACCCCGGCCACGTCGAGGTACTGCGCTGTGGGCTTGCCGGCCATCAGGCTCCCGTCCTCATGCTTCCAGCACGTCGTAGAGGTCGTAGTGCACCGGCACCTCCAGCTGGTCGAAGGTGCAGCTGGCGGGGTCGCGGTCGGGGCGCCAGCGCACGAACCGCACGGTGTGCCGGAACCGCTGCCAGCCGGCGTCGACCCCCTCCATCTGGTCGTAGGCCACCTCGGCGACCTTCTCCGGCCGGATCGGGATCCATCGTTTGTCGGCCGCGGAGTTCCAGCGGCTGGGTTCGCCGTCGTTGACCACGTCGTCGCCCTTGCGCAGCGGCTCCAGTTCGGTGAGCAGCTGGGCACGGGCCTTGGCGGTGAAGGACGCCGCGCCCCCGACCATCTGCAGCTCCCCGTCGTCGCGGTAGAGCCCCAGCAGGATCGAGCCCACGCCCTGCCCGCTCTTGTGGATGCGGTACCCGATGGCCACGCAGTCGGCGTCACGGGCGTGCTTGACCTTGATCATCTCCCGCTTGCCGGGGCGGTACGCGTCGTCGAGGCGCTTGGCGATCACACCGTCCAGGCCGGCGCCCTCGAACGTCGTCAACCAGTGCGCACCGAGCTGCGGATCCTCGGTGGTGCGGGTGACATGGCACCACCGGCCCGGCCCGACCAGCTCGACGAGCTCCGCGCGGCGCTGCCGGAATGGGTGCTCCAGCAGGGAGGTCTCGCCCGCGGCCAGGGCGTCGAAGCCGATGAAGTGGGCCGGGGTCTGCTCGGCGAGCATCCGTACCCGGCTGGCCGCGGGGTGGATGCGCTGCGACAGCGAATCCCAGTCCAGACGCACCCGGCCGCCGATCTCGCGGGGCACCACCACCTCGCCGTCGAGCACACAGCGCGGAGCCAGCTCGTCGCGCAGCGCCTCGACCAACTCCGGGAAGTAGCGCCCCAGGTCCTTGCCGTTGCGTGACTGCACGCGCACCTCGTCGCGGTCGCGGAACACCAGCGCCCGGAAGCCGTCCCACTTCGGTTCGTACGACCACACCCCGGGATCGTCGGGAACCCGGGCCGCCGCCTTGGCCAGCATCGGGTCCACGGGCGGGGTCACCGGTAGGTCCACGTGTCCATCCTGATTCATCACAACGCCGATGCACCACCACTTCGGTGGCTGCGTGTCGATAGACCCGGCCGGGGCCGAAAACTCATCGCCGTTCGCCACACGGCCCACAAACGTCGCACTGGCCACCATGGATCGTGCACCCGGCGTTCGACGGCGAACGCATCGGACCACACGATGGGAGAACACCGATGACATCAGCAACCACATCAGTCATGACATCAGCCATGACGCGCCACAAGACCGTGATACGAAGGGCGGCAGCGGCTCTGGCCGGCACGGCGGCCATCCTGGCGATGCCCGTCGCCGTCGCGGGCGCCGATCCGGGTATCGGCTGGGGTGCCCCCGGCCCCGGCATCCTGCCCGGCCCCGGGCTCGGCGGTGTCGGTGGGCCCGCCTCCGGACTCGGTGTGCTGCCCGGCGCCGGTCTGGGTCTGCCCGGCGTCGGGGTGGGCGGTGTGGGCGGCCCCGCATCGGGAATCGGCGTGCTGCCCGGCCCCGGCGCGGGCCTGCCCGGCGTCGGCCTGGGCGGCGTGGGTGGCCCGGCATCGGGAATCGGCGTCCTGCCCGGCCCCGGCGCGGGCCTGCCCGGCGTCGGCCTGGGCGGCGTGGGCGGACCCGCCTCCGGACTGGGCGTGCTGCCCGGCGCCGGCATCGGCCTGCCCGGCCCCGGACTCGTCTAGCGATCACCCCACGGACCGGGGGTGCCGCGCCATCGTCGGGGCGCGGCACCCCCACCTCCGTCCCCGCCGGCCTCCTCACAACACACCAACGCCGTAACCGGGCACCATGGACGGGTGCGAGTGCTGGTAGTCGAGGACGAGAAACTTCTGGCCGACGCCATCGCGGACGGCCTGCGCCGCCACGCCGTGGCCGTGGACACCGTCTACGACGGCGAGGCCGCCCTGGAACGAACGTCGGTCAACGACTACGACGTCGTCGTGCTGGACCGGGATCTGCCCAAGGTCTCCGGCGACGCGGTGTGCACGTCGATGACCGAGAACGGCGGCACCGCCCGCATTCTGATGCTCACCGCCGCCACCGCGGTCTCCGACCGGGTGGCCGGCCTGCGGCTGGGCGCCGACGACTATCTGAGCAAGCCGTTCGCCTTCGCCGAGCTGGTGGCCCGGGTCCAGGCGCTGGCACGACGCTCGCGGCCCGCGAGCCCGCCGGTGCTGCGGCGCAGCGGCATCGAACTGGACCTGCACCGGCGCACCGTCACCCGCGACGGAAACCCGATACCGCTGTCCCGCAAGGAGTTCGCGGTGCTGGCGGAGTTGCTGCTGGCCGAGGGCGGCGTGGTCTCGGCCGAGCACCTGCTGGAGAAGGCCTGGGACGAGCACATCGACCCGTTCACCGCGGTGGTGCGCTACACCATCATGATGTTGCGCCGAAAGCTCGGGGACCCGCCGCTGATCAGCACGGAGGCCGGAGTCGGGTACCGGCTCACATGAGGATCCGCACGCGCCTGACACTGCTGTACGCGGTGGCGTTCTTCCTCGCCGGCGCCATCCTGATCGCGCTGACCTATGTCAATCTGCGCCAGTCCCTGGAAAGCCGGCCCGGCACCGAGGCTCTCGTGGAGCAGTTCGTCGGCCGGTTCGGTGGGCTCAGGAACTTCCCGGTGCTCGACAGCCTGTTCGGTGCGATGGCCGCGCAGGCCGAACAAGACCGCGCCGACACCCTCAACTCCATGCTGCTGTGGTCGCTGGTATCGCTGTGCCTGGTGGGGGTCGCCGCCGTCGGGTTCGGCTGGCTGCTGGCCGGGCGCGCGCTACAGCCGCTGCAGGCGGTGACGGCCACGGCCCGCCGGGTGGCCGACCGCAATCTGCACGAGCGGATCTGGCTGGCCGGACCCGACGACGAGATCAAGGAACTCGCCGACACCTTCGACGCCATGCTGGAACGGCTGGACCGGTCCTTCGACGGCCAGCACCGGTTCGTCGCCAACGCCTCCCACGAACTGCGCACCCCGCTGGCCATCAACCGCACCCTCATCGAGGTGGCGTTGGAGGACCCGGCCACCCCGGAGGCCACCCGCACCCTGGGTAGGTCACTGCTGGCGGTCAACCAGCGCCAGGAACGGCTGATCGACGGCCTGCTGGTGCTGGCCAGTTCCGAACAGCACCTGGACACCCACACCCCCGTCGAGCTCGGCGAGGTCGCCGAACGCGCGGTCCGCGCGGCCGACGCCGCGGCCCGCGGCTCCGGGATCTCCGTGCAGGTCGAGCTGGACCGGCCCGCGCCGGTCAGCGGTGATCCGGCACTCCTGGAGCGGCTGGCGGGCAACCTCGTCGACAACGCGGTGCGCTACAACGTCCGCGACGGCTGGGTCGGGGTGGTGGTGACCACGGCCGGCGGGCATGCGCGGCTCACGGTGCAGAACACCGGACCGGTGATCGCCGCCGACGACGTCGAGGGACTGTTCGAGCCGTTCCGGCGACTGCACCACGGTGCCGAAGGCACCGAATCGCCGGCCGCCGCCGGCGGCACCGGGCTGGGGTTGTCGATCGTGCGCTCGGTGGCCGCCGCCCACGGCGGCCGGGTGCGGGCGGCACCGCGTCCGCAGGGCGGTCTGCTCGTCGAGGTGGAAATCCCGCTGAATCCCGGCGGGACGCGACCAGTAGTCGGCGGTCAGTAGTTGTGGCACGTCCCGGCGACCCGGTCGGCCAGCGCCTGCTTCTCCTGACCCTCCGGGGTGGCGCGCTTGGCGTCGAACTTCGCCCGCCACTCCGGATTGCGCGCGAACAGGTCGTCGACGCGGGCCTTGCGCTGATCCGGGGCAAGAGCGACGAACTCCTGGATCTTGGCCTGGGCCTCCGGGCGCTGGGCCAGCATGTCGGCCAGACCCGGGTCCTCGGCGCTCAGGGCCGCATTCAGCTGGGCATAGCTGCAGTCGGTGTTGATCAGCGGTCCGTCGATCGGCGCGGCACCGGCCACCCCGGTCGCGGCTGCCAGGCCGACCAGGGCCGCGGTCACCGACACCCCGAACGCGGTCAGCAGCTTCATCGTAGGAATCCCTTCTCGTCTGGTGTTCCGCCGGTCGGCGGTGAGCCCAGTTCAGCAGCGGACCCGTTTGGTCGGCGCTAGCCGGCCGACCGCACCGTGTTGGCGCTAGCCGACCCCGACCGCACCGTGTCGGCGCTAGCCGGCCCGATCACGCCGTGGGCTACATTGCGGGACGTGACCTCCCGCGCTCCCGCGGGCCGGTTCGCCCCGAGCCCGTCGGCCGACCTCCACATCGGCAACCTGCGAACGGCCCTGCTGGCCTGGCTGTTCGCCCGCTCCAGCGGCCGCCGCTTCCTGATCCGGGTCGAGGATCTCGACGACCGCACGTCCGGGGAGACCGCCGCGCGGCAGATCGCCGACCTCGCCGCGATCGGCATCGCCTCGGACGATCCCCCCGAATACCAGACCGCCCACACCGAGCGCTACACCCGCGTCATCGATGCCCTCAGCGGGCGTGGCCTGACCTACGAATGTTATTGCAGCCGAAAGGACATCCGGTCGGCGCCGCGCGCCCCCCATGCCCCGGAGGGGGCCTACCCGGGCACCTGCCGGAACCTGACCGCCGAGCAGCGCGCCGAACGCCGCGCGTCGGGCCGCCCGCCCGCGCTCCGGCTGCGCTCGGAGGTCACCGAGTACGCGGTTCGCGACCTGTTGCACGGCACCTACACCGGGGTGGTCGACGATCTGGTGCTGCGCCGCGGCGACGGCGTCCCCGCCTACAACCTGGCCGTCGTCGTCGACGACGCCGCCCAGGGAATCGACCAGGTGGTCCGCGGCGACGACCTGCTGTCGTCGTCACCGCGCCAGGCCTATCTGGGATCACTGCTGGGCTACCCGCAGCCGGTCTACGCCCACGTCCCGCTGGTGCTCAACGCCGAGGGCAAGCGGCTGGCCAAACGCGACGGTGCGGTCACCCTGGCCGAGATCGGCGTGACCGAGACGCTGCACCGCATCGCCGGTTCCCTGGGCTTCACGGCCGAGGACCCGCAGCAGATGCTGGCCGAGTTCGATCCCGCCCGGCTGCCGCGGCAGCCCTGGATCTACCCGTAGCCGGTGCCGTGCCGGCAACGTCACCGGTTGTGGGAGAGTGGCGACCATGTCCGCGACAACACGCCAGGTCGATGTCATCGTCGTCGGGGCCGGGCTCTCCGGGTTGATCGCCGCGCGCACGGTCCTGGCCGCCGGCCTTTCGCCGCTGGTCCTCGAGGCCGACGACCGGGTGGGGGGCCGCATCCTGACCGAGGAGCCGCTGCCCGGGCTGCCCCTGGAGCTGGGGGCCCAGTGGATCGGCGATACCCACCACCGGATGTTCGCCCTGGCCGACGAGCTGGGAGTGCAGACCTTCCCGCAGTACGAGGAGGGTGAGAGCTCCTACGATCTGGGTGGCTCGGGTGTGCTGCGGGAGAACGAGTTCCACGCGCGGTTCGGCTCGGAGCTGGCCGAACTCGAACGCGTGCTCAGACTGCTCGACGAGCTGGCCGCCGAGGTGCCGCCCGAAGCGCCGTGGCGGGCCCCGCGGGCCGCGGAATGGGACGCCATCACCGCGGGCGCCTGGTACGACGGGCAGGGCCTGTCGCCGGTGGCCCGAACACTGCTGGAGATCTGCACGGTGGGCATCCTGGCGGTGCCGACGGTCGAGGTGTCGTTCCTGCATCTGCTGTTCACCATCCAGACCTGCGGGGTGACCGCCGAGCTGTTCGCCGAGTCGGAGGGCGGCGCACAGACCACCCGGTTCGTCGGTGGCACCGCCGAGATCCCCAAACGGTTGGCGGCCCTGATCGTCGACCACATCCTGCTCGGTGCCGCGGTCCAGCTCATCGAGCACACCGCCGACAGCGTCACGGTGCACTGCCGGGGCGGCCTGATCGTGCGAGGCCGGCAGGTCATCGTCGCGATCTCGCCCACCCTGGCCGGCCGGATCATGTACGACCCGCCGCTGTCGGGGATCCGCGACCAGCTCACCCAGCGGATGCCCAACGCGTCGGCGATGAAGGCGTTCTTCGTCTATGACGAACCGTTCTGGCGTGCCGACGGCCTCAACGGACAGTTCATCTCCGATATCGGACCGGCACGGATGTCCAACGACACCTGCATCCCCGGCGACGACCACGGCGTGATCCTGCTGTTCCTCGAGGGCGAGCAGGCGCGCACCTTCGGCCGGCTGCCGCAGGCCGAACGGCGCACGGCGATGACCGCGGAGCTGGTGCGTCACTTCGGCCCCCGGGCCGCGCACCCGGAACTCTACGTCGACGGGGAGTGGGCCGACCGGCAATGGACGCGGGGCTGCTACAACGCCAACCTCGGCCCGCTGGTGTGGACCAACTACGGTTCGGCCCTCGCCGAGCCCGTCGGCGTCATCCACTGGGCCTCAACCGATACCGCGGTGCGGTGGAGCGCCTACATGGAGGGCGCGGTGGAGGCCGGTGAGCGGGCGGCCAACGAGGTGATCGAGCAGCTGCTCCCGTAGCTAGTCGCCGTGCGGGTCGGCCGCGTTCAGTGTGGCCACGACGTCGTCGTAATCGCCGCGGGCCTCGCCGTAGCGCAGGAACTTGACCCGTTGCACCTGGATCTCCCGGGCGTCCGGCTGTGTCTCCAGCAGGCCGACGACCTCCGCGACGAACTCGTCGAGCGGCATCGCGAACTCGCTCTCCTCCTGGCCCGGCAGCAGCGCGGTGCGGACCGCGGGCGGGACGAGTTCGACGACCTCGACGCTGGTGTCGGCGAGCTGCAGCCGGATCGATTCGCTGAGCATGTGGATCGCGGCCTTGGAGGCGTTGTAGCTCGGGGTCGCCTTCAGCGGGGCGAAAGCCAGGCCGGAGGAGACCGTGATGATCGTCGAATCCGGCTGTGTCTGAAGATGTTCGATGAATGCGGCGATGAGCCGCACCGGTCCCAGAACGTTGGTGGTGATCACCGACTCGGCCGAGGCGAGGAACGACGCCCGATGGTGCCAGTCCTCGACCTTCATGATTCCGGCCATCGCGACCACCACGTTGAGGTCGGGGTGGTCGGCCAGCACCCGGGCGGCCGCCGATTCGACGCTGGCCGGGTCGGTGGTGTCGATGCGCACCGCGTCCAGGCCGGGGTGCTCGGCACGGATCCGGTCGAGTTGCTCGGAGCGCCGGCCGCCGACGATCACCGTGTTTCCCCTGGCCTGCAGGGCCAGTGCGAGCGCCAGCCCGATACCGGTGGTGGAGCCGGGGATGAAGATGGTGTTGCCCGAAATCCTCATGGCCTCAATTCCTTTTCTTTGCTCAGCGGGACAGGAACTCCAGCAGGGTCTTGTTCACCTCGTCGGCGTGCGTCCACACCATGCCATGTGGGGCGCCGGCGATCTCGACGAATTCCGCGGCCGGCAGCGCCTCGGCGAACGGGCGTCCGGTGGCGTCGATGGGCAGGATCCGGTCCGCGGTGCCCTGCAGGATCAGCGCGGGGATGCCGGCGGCGGCCACCGCGGCCACGTCGGGGCGGAAGTCCTCGTGCCAGGTGGCCACGGACGCCGAGGAGGCGAACCACGACGCCGCGGCGGCGACCTCGTGGCTGTGCCGCAGCGCCTCCTCACTGATCCGGCTGCCCAGGTTCTCGTCGAGGGCGTAGAAGTCGTGGTAGAAGGTGGTGAAGTAGGCGTAGCGGTCGGCGGTGGCCGCGGCGGTGATCTGGTCGAACACGTCCTGGGGCAGCCCGGTCGGGTTGTCCTCGGCCTGCAGCAGATAGGGCTCCAACGGCGCGATGAAGGCCAGCTTGGCCACCCGCGCGTCCCCGTACCTGCCGACGTAGCGCCCGAGTTCGCCGGTGCCCATGGAGAAGCCGATCAGGACCACCTCATCGAGGTCGAGGGTCTCCAGCACCACGGCCAGGTCGTGGGCGAAAGTGTCGTAGTCATAGCCCGTGGTGGGCTGGCTGGACCTTCCGAAACCTCTACGGTCATAGGCGATCACGCGGTATCCGGCCTCCAGCAGGGCGCGTTCCTGCTTCTCCCAGGAGCGCCCGTCCAGCGGGTAGCCGTGGATCAGGACCACCGGCTGTCCCGCACCGTGATCCTCGTAGTACAGCTCGATCGGGGTGGTGTTCTCGTGTCCCACGGTGATGTATCCCATGATCGGTTCCTTTCCCGCGCCAAGGTTTGTGTACTGCCGTCACCGACGACTCTTCTCCGCGCGTCGCGCGTTGTCGTCGACGCTGACCCCCAACCCGGCTTCGGGTTGACCACCGAGGCCGCTACCGGCTAGCGGTAATCCCCACCGGTCCTGGCCGACCCGCCCGCATCCAGGTGAGACACTGGTGCACCGGATCGGGCGGCACACCCAGGAGGACAGATGACAGGCACGCGCGTGGTGCTGGCCGACGACGACGTTCTCCTGCGCGAGGGGCTCAGCAGCCTGCTGACGCGCTCCGGCTTCGACGTCGTCGGCGCCGCCGGTGACGGTCGGGACCTGCTGGACCTGGTCCGCCGGCAGCGGCCCGACCTGGCCATCGTGGACATCCGGATGCCGCCCGACCACCACACCGAGGGGCTCGATGCGGCCGCGGTGATCCGCCGGGAGGTGCCCGAGACCGCGATCCTGGTGCTCTCGGCGCACGTCGACGTCGACCACGCGATGGAGTTGCTGTCCGGTGGGCGGTCCGTCGGCTACCTGCTCAAGACCCGGGTCACCGACGTCGACGACTTCCTGACGACCCTGCACCGGATCGCCGACGGCGCCTCGGTGGTCGACCCGGCGCTGGTTCAGGAGCTGGTGTCGGCCAGGCGCCGCAACGACCCGCTGGCGGCGTTGTCCGGCCGGGAGCACGAGGTGCTCACGCTGATGGCCGAGGGACTGTCCAACGGCGGGATCGCGCGTCGGCTGTTCGTCACCGAGGGCACCGTGGAAAAGCATGTGCGCAGCATCCTGACGAAGCTGGATCTGCCCGAGACCGGTGACGACCACCGCCGGGTGCGCGCGGTGATCATGTATCTGGAGTCCCGCTGACCGGCTGGTTGTCGTGCTGTCCCGTGGCGGCGGCACCGGCGACGAGGTCGCGCACCGCGCGCGGCGAGAAGGCGAACTTCGGCAGGAATCCCGCGACCGGGCTCTCGGTGATCAGGTCGGCGAAGTCCGACTCGGCGTGGGTGGAGATCACGATCAGCGCCGACGCCGGGGCCCCGGCGTCGTGCAGCGCCCGCACGAGGTCGAACCCGCTCTCGGCTCCGAGGTCGACGTCGACGAGGGTGACGTCGGGCGACAGCGTGCGGTACTGCTCGAGCGCCTCGGTGATGCTGGATGCCATTCCAACGACGTCGATCCCACCGCGCTGCAGGATGGTGCCGGCGGTGGTGCGGAACTGGGCGCTGTCATCGACGATCAGGCAGCGCATGCCGAACCCCACGAGCGAAACATACTGCGAGCATGACAGAACCGGCCGCGGCCCGGCATTACCGCTAGCAGCAATTTCCCACCCCCCGCGCAGCCACTAGCATCGGGAAATCACCTTTCACCCACGGAAACCCCGACCCGACGGCACCGGGTCCGCACCCACGGTCGAGGCGGCGCCGCGCGGCGATTCGCTGCGCGGCCGGCTGCTGCGTGTGGTGCTGCGGCCCACACCGCCCCCGCTGATCTGGGGGGTCGTGACGGCTCTGGGGTTCATCGGCGCCGAGATCGCGGTGGTGCATCTGCTGAAACGGATCGCGCCGGACAATGCCTTCGGGGCACTGTTCCTGCTCGGGGTACTGGTGGTCTCGGCGGGGTGGGGTTTCGGCCTGGCCGTGGCGACCTCGCTGGCCAGCGCCCTGGCCTACGTGTGGTTTCACGCTCACGAGGGCAGCGAGAGCCTGGCGCCGGCCGTCGTGGTGTTCCTGACGCTGGCGCTGCTGACCAACGTTCTCGTCGGGCAGGCCCGGCTGCGGGCCGCCGAGGCGGTTCAGCGGCGCTCCGAGGCCGATCTCGCCGCCGAGCTGGCCCGCCTGATGCTGCGCACCGCCGACCTGGATTCGGCGCTGCGCGGCGCCGGTCAGCGGTTGGCCCAGGTGCTGGAGATCCCGTTCGCGGTCCTGCGGCTCGACGACGGCACCCCGGGCGTCGACGGGCACCACTGCACCACCATTCCGCTGCGGGACGCCACCAGCCCGGGCGGCGCACTGCTGGTGCCACAGGATCTGGCCCCGGCCGCCCTGCAGCGGGTGCACCGCATGCTGCCCTCGCTGGAGGCGCTGCTGGCCGCGGCGCGCGACCGTCAGCGGATCAGCGCCGAGCTGGCGGCCAGCCACGCCCAGACGCGGGCGCTGGCCGATCAGCAGTCCGCACTGCGGCGGGTGGCCACCCTGGTCGCCCGGGGCGCTCCCCCCGACGAGGTCTACCCCGCGGCGGTGGCCGAGGTCGCCCACGGGCTCGACGTCCACCACGTCAACCTGATGCGCTACTGCCCGCAGGGCTGTGTCATCGTGGCCTCCCACGACGCCGAGCGTGAGCGCCGCCGGCCGACCGGCGAGGTGATCCCGCTCGACGGCGACACCGTCGCGTCGCGGGTGCGTGACCGCGCCCAGCCCTCGCGCATCGACGACTACGGCGCGGCGGCGGGAGCCACCGCCGCGCGGCTGCGCCGGATGGGCCTGCGTTCCGGGGTGGGCGCGCCGATCACCGTCAACGGCGCGGTGTGGGGTGCGCTCATCGTCGACACCGAGTCCGTCGAGCCGCTGCCGCGCCGCACCGAGGACCGGGTGGCCGACTTCGCCGACCTGGTGGCCACCGCCGTCACCAACGCCGAGACCCGCGCCGAGCTCACCGCGTCGCGCGCGCGCATCGTCGCCGCCGCCGACCAGGCCCGGCGCGGGTTCGAACGCGACCTGCACGACGGCGCCCAGCAGCGCATCGTGTCGCTGGGGCTGGAGCTTCGGGCGCTGGAGGCGGGGCTGCCCGAGGAACTGCCCACGCTGCGGGCCGAGTTGGCGCAGATCGTCGACGGCCTGGCCAGCCTGCACTCCGACCTGCAGGAGCTGTCGCGGGGCATCCATCCGGCGATCCTGTCCCGGGGCGGGCTCGGGCCCGCCATCAAGAACCTGGCACGGCGCTCGGCGGTGCCGGTGCTGCTGGAACTCGGCGACCTCGGCGTGCAGGAACGCCTGCCGGAGCCGGTGGAGGTCGCCGCCTACTACGTGATCGCCGAGGCACTGACCAACGCGGCCAAACACGCCCGGGCCTCCGAGGTCAGAATCGACGTGCACGCCGACCGCACCGGGCCGACCGCCGGGCTGTATCTGCGGATCGCCGACGACGGGGTGGGGGGCGCGGCCGCCGGGCACGGTTCGGGGCTGATCGGCCTCAAGGACCGCATCGAGGCGCAGTCGGGCCGGTTGCGGATCGTCAGCGAACCCGGTGCGGGCACCACCCTGGAGGTCACCATCCCGGTGACATCCGCCGCGGCTGGGGGCTAACCCCCAGCGAGGTCTCCGGCTGGTTTCGTAGTGGATCCGGCTGCGGGCGTGCAGACTTGGCCCATGAACGCCACCGAGTCCGGCAACGACCGCCCGGAGTCCGTCACCGACGGATTCCATCTGGTGGTCGACGCGCTCAAGCTCAACGACATCGACGTCATCTACGGCGTGGTCGGGATCCCCGTCACCGACCTGGCGCGGCTGGCGCAGGCGTCGGGTATCCGCTACATCGGGTTCCGGCACGAGTCGGCGGCCGGGCACGCCGCCGCGGCAGCCGGATTCCTCACCGGCCGGCCCGGGGTGTGCCTGACCGTCTCGGGCCCCGGATTCCTCAACGGCATGGTCGCCCTGGCCAACGCCACGGTGAACTGCTTCCCGATGGTGCACATCGCCGGTTCCAGCGATCGCGCCCTGGTGGACCTGCAGCGCGGCGACTACGAGGAGCTCGACCAGCTGGCCGCGGCGCGACCGTTCGCCAAGGCCGCCTACCGGATCGACCGGATCGAGGACATCGGCCGCGGCATCGCCCGGGCCATCCGCACCGCGGTGTCCGGCCGGCCCGGCGGTGTCTACCTCGACATCCCGGCGCACGTGCTGAGTCAGAGCATGGGCGCCGCCGCCGGGGCGGCCACCGTGTGGCGGGTCGTCGACCCGGCGCCGCGGCAATCCCCCTCGGACGCAGCCGTTTCGGCGGCGCTGCGACTGCTCGGCGCGGCCGAGCGGCCGCTGATCGTGTTGGGTAAGGGGGCCGCCTACGCGCGCGCCGAGCATCAGATCCGCGACTTCGTGGAACAGACCGGCATCCCGTACCTGCCCATGGCGATGGCCAAGGGCCTGCTGCCCGACGATCACCCGCAGTGCCTGGCGGCGGCGCGGTCGCTGGCGCTGTCCCGCGCCGACGTGGTGCTGCTGGTGGGTGCCCGGTTGAACTGGCTGCTCGGCCACGGCGCGTCCCCGCAGTGGTCCGCGTCGGCACAGTTCATCCAGATCGACGTGGACGCAGCGGAATTCGACAGCAATCAGCCCACGGCCGTCCCGCTGGCCGGTGACATCTGCTCGACGGTCGAAGCGCTGTCCGCCGGGCTGCACGAGGTGCCGGTGCACTGCCCCACGGGCTGGCGCGAGGAGCTCGACGCCCGCCGCACCCGCAACGCGGCCGCGCTGGAGCACCGGCTCGCCGAGGATCCCCGGCCCATGCGGTTCTACAGCGCGCTGCGGGCGGTGCGCGCCGTGGTCCGCCGGCACCCGGAGGTCTACCTCGTCAACGAGGGCGCCAACACCCTGGACATCACCCGCAACGTCATCGAGATGCAGCTCCCCCGGCACCGGCTGGACTGCGGCACCTGGGGGGTGATGGGCGTGGGCCTGGGGTACGCGATCGCCGCGGCGGTGCAGAGCGGCCGGCCGGTGATCGCGATCGAGGGCGACAGCGCGTTCGGGTTCAGTGGGATGGAGATGGAAACCATCTGCCGCTACCGGCTGCCCGTCGTGGTCGTGGTCTTCAACAACGGCGGGGTCTACCGCGGCGACGAGGTCGCATCCACCGGTACCGACCCGGCCCCCACCGTGCTGAGCCCCGGCGCCCACCACGAACGGATCATCGAGGCCTTCGGCGGCACCGGCCACCACGTGCGCACGCCAGACGAGCTGACCGCCGCCCTGACCGCCGCACTCGCCGACCCGGGCCCGGTGCTCATCGACTGCGAGCTCGACACCTCCGCGGGCACCGAGAGCGGACACCTGACCAACCTCAACCCGCGTGTCACCGTCCCCGTGCGGACGACGACGGCCTGATCCCCGGCCAGGAGAACCGATGACGAATCCGACACCCCCACACACCGTGCCGGCCGGCCTGCTCGCCACCCTGGCCGACCGGGAAGCCGCCGCGCGGCCCGACGCTCCCGCGCTGCTGTTGCCCGGCCCGGCCGGCAGGGTCAGCTACCGGCAGCTGGCCCGGGCGGTGGCCGACACCGCCGACACGTTGGGCGGATACGGCCTGTCCCCCGGCGCCGTGGTGGGACTGCGCTGCGCCAACGGCGCCGAATTCGTGATCGGGCTGCTGGCGGCGGCCCGCGCCGGGCTGGTCACCGCGCCGCTGGATCCGGCGCTGCAACCCGCCGAGCAGCAGCACCGGATGCAGCGCCTGGGCGCACAGGCGATCCTGACCGACGTGCCCGGTCATCCCGGCGACTGCCCGGAGCTCGTCCTGGGCCTGCGGACACCCGACCGGGGCTGCACCCTCACCGGTGACCGGCCGCGGCCGGCGGCCCCGGTCGCGGGGCTGACCGCCGCCGACGCCCTGGTGATGTTCACCTCCGGCACCACCGGACTCCCGAAACTGGTGCCCTGGACCCACGACAACATCGCCGCGTCGGTGGCCGCGGTGGCGCAGACCTATGACCTCGGGCCCGGGGACGCCACCGTCGCGGTGATGCCGATGTTTCACGGACACGGGCTGATCGCGGGCCTGCTGGCCACACTGGTCACCGGCGGCTGCGTGGGGCTGCCGGCGAAGGGGCGGTTCTCGCCGAGCACGTTCCTGGGCGACGCGCTGGCCGTCGGGGCCACCTGGTACACCGCGGCGCCGACCATCCACCAGATCCTGCTGGAGACCCTGCCCGCCGGTGACCCCCTGCCCGCCCTGCGGTTCCTGCGCAGCTGCAGCGCACCGCTGCCGCCCGCGGTCGCCGAACGGCTCGAGGAGCGGTGGCAGGCACCGGTGCTGCCCGCCTACGGGATGACCGAGGCGACCCACCAGGCGTGCGGTGTGACCCCGTCATCGGACACCGAGGTGCGGCGACACACCGTCGGTGTGCCGACGGGCACCCGGGTACGCATCGTCGGCGAGGACGGGGCGGACTGCCCGGCCGGAACCACCGGTGAGGTCTGGGTGTACGGGCCGGGTGTGGTGCGCGGCTACCTCGGCAACGAGGCCGCCACCGCCGCCACCTTCGTCGACGGCTGGTTGCGCACCGGGGATCTCGGAGCGCTCGGCCCGGACGGGGCGCTGCGGCTGCGGGGCAGGATCAAGAACGTCATCAACCGGGGCGGGGAGAAGCTGTCCCCGGAACACATCGAGGACGTGCTGCTGGCCTGCCCGGGCGTGGTCCAGGCGGCCGCGTTCGGGATTCCCGACGAGATCTACGGCGAGCAGGTCGCCGCGGCGGTGGTCCTCGGCGACGGAGAACGCTTCGACGCCGATGCGCTGCTGCAGTTCTGTGGCCGGCGGCTGGCGAAATACGAAGTACCGGTGCGGATCACACGGGTGGACGCGCTGCCGCTGACGCCCAAGGGAGCCGTCGACCGAAACCGGCTCGCCGCCGCCATCCCCCGCTGAGACGTCCGGGCCGGAGCGCACCCAGTGTGCGCCCAGACCGCTCCGCACGGCGTTCGGCCGGTCTGGGCGCACACTCGGTGCGGTAGGACGGGTGCGGCAGGACGGGTGCCGTGGGACGGGTGCGGCAGGACGGGTGCCGCGGGATGGGGTGCTAGAGCGCCATCGGCAGGACGGACATCCCGCGCAGCGTGACGTTGCTCTTGTACACCGGGTCGGATTCGAGCCGGGCCGCCGGGAACCTCGCCGTCAGCGCCGACAATGCGATGCCGGCCTCCAGCCGTGCCAGCGGGGCGCCCAGGCAGAAGTGCGGCCCGAGGCCGAAGGCCAGGTGACGGATCGCGCCGCGGTCGGGGTCGAACACCGTCGGCCGGTCGTAGAACTCCGGGTCACGCTGGGCGGCGGCCAACAACAGCATCATGGTGTCGCCCTTGGGGATCGGCGTGCCCCCGATCTCCATGTCCTCGGCGGCG
Organism: Mycolicibacterium palauense; assembly: GCF_002592005.1. Taxonomy (GTDB): domain Bacteria; phylum Actinomycetota; class Actinomycetes; order Mycobacteriales; family Mycobacteriaceae; genus Mycobacterium; species Mycobacterium palauense. Next base: position 32,094 of record NZ_NVQF01000024.1, read on the forward strand.
ACCCGGCCGGTCATCTGCACCGGCGGATCGGTGCGCAGGGTCTCCTCCACCAGGGCCGCGGCCTTGCCGGGGTCGGCGGCCAGCGCGCTCCAGTACTGGCGGTGACGCAGCATGGCCAGCACCGCGTTGGCGATCAGGTTGACCGTCGTCTCGTGCCCGGCGATCAGCAGCAGGTTGCACGTCGCGACGATCTCCTCCTCGGTGAGCTGATCGCCGTCCTCCTCGGCGGCGATCAGCTCCGAGATCAGGTCCTCGCGGGGCTCGCGGCGCCGTTGGTCGACCAATTCGCCCAGGTACCGGCGCAGCCACTGGCCGGCTTCCAGCCGCTCCTCGAAGTTCTCGGAGACCTCGCCGGTGAAGGCCAGGAACGGATCCAGCCCCTGGGCCAGCAGCGCCGAGGCGCGGCTGAACAGCGGTTCGTCCTCCAACGGCACCCCGAGGAGCCGGCAGATGACCGCGACCGGCAGCGGGTAGGCCAGGTCGGCGATCAGGTCGCAGCGGCCGCGTTCGGCGATCGGCTCCAGCAGCGCGTCGACGATGGCGGCGATGTCGGGTTCGAGGGCCTTGATGACGCGCGGCGAGAACGCCTTCTGCGCCAGCTTGCGCAGCCGGGTGTGGTCGGGCGGGTCGAGGAACAGGAAGCCCGGCGTGCCGAACGGGCGCGGCGCCGCGCCCTCGGCGATGGCCTTCTGGGCAGCGGTGGACTTCAGCCGGTCGCTGGCCGAGGAGGGATGCCGCAGCGCCTCGTCGCAGTCCGCGAAGCGGGAGAACACAACGAGATTGGCCTCGGGCAGCCGCAGCGGGCCCAGATCGCGGATCTCGTCGTAGACCGGGTAGGGATCGGCACGGCTGGCCGGATCCAGCAGCCGCGCGAGAAGGTGTTGGGGTTCGGCCAGATTCGGTGCGCCAGGCATGATCTCATTCTGCACGAGCCACAGAACCCGCAGGTCAGCGCCGGTAGTAGCGCCCCAGGAAGTCTGCGCGCAGCTCGTCGAAGGTGCCGTCGGTGATGGCGTCGCGGATCGCGTCGACCAGCCGGATGATGAACCGCTCGTTGTGGATGGTGGCCAGCGTCGACGCCAGGATCTCCTTGGCCTTGAACAGGTGGTGCAGGTACGCGCGGGTGTAGTGGGCGCAGGTGTAGCAGTCGCAGTCGGCGTCGACGGGAGTGAAGTCCCGCTTGTAGCGCGCGCCGGTGATGTTGAACCTCCCGGTCGGCGCGTAGAGGGCCGCGTTGCGCGCGACCCGGGACGGGGACACGCAGTCGAAGGTGTCGGCGCCGGCGGCCACGGCGTCGAACAGGTCGTCGGGTTCGCTGATGCCCAGCAGGTGCCGGGGTTTGTCCTCGGGCAGCTCGTCGACGACCCAGCCGACGATGGTCGCCAGGTTCTGCTTCTCCAGCGCGCCGCCGATGCCGTAACCGTCGAACCCCCCGCCGGTGTCCAGCCCGACCAGACCGCGGGTGGCGGCCCGGCGCAGGTCCTCGTACTGGGCCCCCTGCACCACACCGAACAGCGCCTGCGGCGGCTTGTCGGGCCGCGCACGTCGGTCGGACTCGGCGATGCGGGCGTGCTCGACCAGGCAGCGCAGCGCCCAGTCGTGGGTTCTGCGCACCGAGGTCTCCTGGTAGCCGCGGGTGTTGACCAGGGTGGTCAGCTCGTCGAAGGCGAAGATGATGTCCGCGCCGAGCTGGTGCTGGATCTGCATCGAGATCTCGGGGGTGAACCGGTGCCGCGACCCGTCCAGATGCGAGGTGAAGGTCACCCCGTCGTCGTCGACGCGGGCCAGCCGCTCCTTGCCCTCGGCGATGATGTCGTCGGCCTGCACGCGGTTGGCGTCCATCGACAGCACCTTGCGGAACCCCGCCCCCAGGGACAGCACCTGGAATCCGCCGCTGTCGGTGAACGTCGGTCCCGGCCAGTTCATGAACGTGCCCAGCCCGCCGGCCTCGTCGACGACGTCCGGGCCGGGCTGCAGGTAGAGGTGGTAGGCGTTGGCCAGCACCGCCTGGGCACCCAGGTCCGCCATGGTCTCGGGCAGCACCGCCTTGACGGTGGCCTTGGTGCCGACCGCGATGAACGCGGGGGTGCGGATGTCGCCGTGCGGGGTGTGCATCACCCCGGTTCGTCCGCGCCGGCCCGGCAGGGTGTCGACCACCTCGAAGAATTCACCCACGCCGGTATTCAACCGGATCGGGGGTGGGCGCCCCGGCCGCGGGTCGGCCCGAACCGGCCGGGAATCACAACGGTGTCATTCATCCACACTGGGGATAACCCCTGTGGATAACGTTCACCGGGCCGCGCCGCGGCGCCCCGGGCGGGTCACCCGCAGCACCGGCCACCCGGCCCGCGCGGCCACCGCGGCCAGCCCCGGGCGCGGATTCACCGGGCGCGGATTGCCGACCTCATGCATCAGGGGCGCGTCCTCGTCGCCGTCGGCGTAGAAGTAGCTGTCGGGCAGCTCCACCCGGTGCTCGGCGCTGAACCGCCGCACCGCCTCGGCCTTGCGCCGGCCCCAGATGATCGGTTTGACGATCCCCCCGGTCAGCCGGCCGCGCTCGTCGACCTCGAAGTGGTTGCAGATGACATGGGCGACGCCCAGCGCCCGGGCGACCGGCACCGCGTGCACCGTCAGCGCCGACGAACTGAGCACCACGGTGTGTCCGCGGCGCTGATGGGCGGCGACCACCTTCTCCATCTGCTGGAACATCCGGACCCGGTTGTGCCGGTGGAACAGCTGTTCGCCGAGCTCCTCGAGTTCGGCCAGCGGGGTACCCCTGAGGTAACCGCCCGCGCGCACCACCAGCCGGTCGAACTCCATCCGGCCCAGGCGGTAGCGCACCGCGGCCTCGACCACGCCGAGCACCTCACCGATCGTGGCCTGCCGGTTGCGGATGCGGTGCCGGGCGTGGGCGACGGGGGTGAAACCGTCCACGAGGGTGCCGTCGACGTCGAAGAACGCCCCGACCCGCGGGCCCGCCGGGCCCGCGGCGATCGCCGCCACCGGATCGGCCAGCGACGGTGTCCCGGGGTCCAGAGTCACGGTCCAACCTCACGAACCTGTGGCCGCGGGCCTGTCCCGGGCGTGTCCTCCCAGTCTAGAGACGCCCGGCCGATGCGTCCGCCACGTTGAAAGCGGTCCGTGACAGCGCTTCACGGGATAGATTCGTCGGCGTGCACAAACCGCTGATCCAGACCGTGGCCGTCGGTGCGGTGCTCGCCGCAGCGGCCACTGGTTGCTCGTCGAAGCCGGCCCCGCAGGAACCCCCGCCTGGCGCCCTGGTCTCCGGCACCGCGCAGATCACCGTCAACGACACCGACCTCGGCCCGTTCAAGACCGTGCAATGCACGCCCGCCGGCTCGCTGATGATGATCACCACCGGCAACGAGGCCTCGGGGTCCTCGGCGTTCGTCTCCAATGCCGACGGCCTGGTGGCCAGGACGGTGAGTCTGACCGATCTCGGCGGCTTCACCGGCAGCTACAACCAGGACCTGCAGGGCACCGCCGAGGTCAGCATGACCGGCAACACCTACGTCATCACGGGCACCGCGCGCGGCTTCGACACCGCCGAGCCCAGCTTCACCACCGAGGCGGACTACACCATCAAGGTGGGTTGCTGACGGGTTCTCCTCGCCGTTAGCTGAGCCGGCCCGCCGCCGCGTATTTCCGGTGCGATCGCCGCTGGACCGCCGGAAGAGATTTCGCCGAAACGCGGCACCCGCGGGTCATGGGGGTCCGATACTTCACCCAGGTCCGTCCATGGTGGCCGGGCCCGGAAGGTGAGGAGTGACCAGATGACGCGTGGCATGAGACATGGCAGGAAACATGGTCTTGTGATCGCCGTGGGTGCAGCGGCGGTCGTGGTCGGGGGTCTGGTTGGCTGTTCCAGCGACACATCGAGCACCTCGACCAGCGAGGAGACCACCGCGACGACGACCGAGACCCAGGCGGAGGGCACCACCGAGGCACCGGCCACCGGCAGCGCCGCCGGCGCCACCCAGGTGACCATCGACGGTCAGGAGCAGACGGTCGAGGGCAGCGTGATGTGCACCAACGTCGGCGGCAACGTGCAGATCGCCATCGGCAACGCGACCGGGGGTCTCGGTGCCCAGGTCACCGAGGGTGATGCTCCCCAGGTCAAGCAGGTTGGGCTGGGCAACGTCAACGGGGTCGCCCTGGGTTACGCCGAGGGCGCACCCGGCGGCGAGGCCACCGCGACCAAGGACGGCAACACCTACACCATCACCGGCACGGCCACCGGCGTGGACATGTCCAATCCGCTGGAGCCGATGAAGAAGCCCTTCGAAATCGTGGTCACCTGCCCGTAGCGGGTGCCTCCGGGAGCTCCACTAGATCTCCACCGCGATCGCCCCGCCGCTGTCCAGGAGCCGGCGGGGCGATCGTCGTCGGCGCCCCCGGTCACCGCAGGGCGACGAGCAGCCGGTCGAGCACCGGCAGCTGGGACTTCAGCAGCTTGGCCCGGGCCTCGTCAAGGCCGAACCAGCCGGCCCGGTCCACCTCGGGGAATTCGCGCAGCCGGCCCGATCCGCGCGGCCACTCCAGCTCGAAGGTGTTGCTGACGATCGCCGCGGCGTCGAGGTCGCCCCGCACCGCGAACACCGTCACCACCTTGCCGCCGCCCTGACGGATCTCCCCCAGGTCGATCCGCGGTCCGGCCGGTGGGCCCGTACCGAGTTCCTCGGCGAACTCCCGCTGGGCGGCCCGCCAGGGATCCTCGCTCTCGTCGTACTCCCCCTTGGGAATCGACCACGCCCCCTCGTCCTTGCGGGCCCAGAACGGCCCACCCGGGTGCGCGAGGAGAACCTGCAGTTCGGGGCCTTTTCCGGGGCCTTTTCCGGGGCCTTTCTCGGGCCCCTCGTACCGGTAGAGCAGGACACCGGCGCTGCGCCGCGGCACGGTCAGGCGCCGACGGCGCGTTCGAGGTCCTTCAGCGCGTCCTCGAGGTGGTTGAGCAGCCGCTGCAGGTGCGGGACGCTGCGCCGGCACCCCACCAGGCCGAAGTCGAGGTGGTCGTTGTTGCTGACCAGCGTGATGTTCAGTGCGAGCCCGTCCAGCACGATGGAGAACGGGTAGTGGCCGCCCAGCCGCGCACCCTGCCAGTACAGCGGCTGACTCGGGCCGGGCACGTTGGAGATCACGACGTTGAACGGCGGCGGTGCGGAGGCCACGAATCCCGGCACCGATCCCAGCCCCAGCGGCGCGATCATCAGCGCCGACAACGCCAGCGCCTGCAGCCGCGGAAGCTCGGAGAACACCTTCTTGTTGCCGCGGGTGGACTCGCCGATCGCGGTGAGCCGCGCACCGGCGTCCTCGACGTCGGTGGCCAGGTTGCACAGGATGGTGCCGACCTGGTTGCCGCCGGCGTTGGCCTCCGCCTCGGTGCGCAGGCTCACCGGAACCATCGCCACCAGCGGGGCGTCCGGCAGCGCGTTCTGTTCCTGCAGATACATCCGCAGCGCACCGGCGCACATGGCCAGCACGATGTCGTTGACCGTCACCGGACCGGCGGCGGCCTTCACCCGGCGGATGCGTTCCAGGGGCCAGGACTGTGCGGCCACCCGGCGCGCCCCGCCGATCTTGACGTTGAACATGGTCTTGGGCGCGCGGAACGGCAGGGTCAGCTGCTGTTCCACCAGGGCGGCGCGAGCCAGGGTCAACGCCGAGGGAGCCAGCCCGGCAAGCGATTCGGCGGCACCGCCGAGGGTGCCGCCGAGAGTACTGAGGGCCCGGTTCGCCGCCGAGGCCGGCAGCGAGCGCTTGGGGCGCTCGCGCGGCGGCAGGCTCCACGGCACCCGGACCTCGGTCTCCTCCGGGTCGGTCGACAGCGTCCGTTCGGCCAGCCGCAGCGCCGACACCCCGTCGAGCAGGCAGTGGTGCACCTTGGTGTAGACGGCGAACCTGTCGTCGGGCAGCCCCTCGATCAGGTAGGCCTCCCACAGTGGCCGGTGCCGGTCGAGCAGGGTGCCGTGCACGCGGGAGATCAGTTCCAGCAGATCGCGGATCCGCCCGGGGCGCGGCAGGGCCGAACGCCGCAGGTGGTAGTCGAGGTCGACGTCGTCGTCCAGCGTCCAGCCCAGATCGACGATGCCGCCCAGGACTGTGGCCGGGTGCTTGCGGAAGGTGGGCTGGAAGTCGGTGTAGGCGACCATCTGCTCGTGCAGGTCGCGGACGAAGTCCGGTCCGGCGCCGGCGGGCGGCTCGAACAGTTGCAGGCCGCCGACGTGCATGGGGTGCTCGCGCGACTCTCCGAGCAGGAACACCGAGTCGACGGGCGAGATGAGTTGCATGAAGCCATTAGTACCCCGCCCCCGCCGGTTGGTATGCGGATTCGGGCGCCGGCGTCGGAGAGAGCTCAGGCCAGGAAGCGTTCGCGGTAGCCGGCGAGCCGGCGGGCCACCTCGGCGACGTCGAGGCCGACGTCCTCGGGGCGGTAGAGGACGCCGCCGTAGCGGCCGCGGGGGTGCTCGGCGCGGAAGCGCGCCATGGCGGTGCGCGCGCTGGCGTCGAAGGGCTGCCCGGCCAGCTCGTAGATCGCCGCCACGGTGCCCTCCTCGTCGGCCATGAAGTCGTCGAAGGCGACATCGACCGATTGCCCGGCCGGCAGCACGTCGCGGTCGCGCACACAGCCGCCCAGCAGGTCCTCGGCCCGGTCCAGCCAGTAGGCCGCGATCGCGTGCGGGTCCGGATGCTCGGCGCCCATCCGCGACGCGTAGCCGATCATCGTCGCCATCGACAGCGTCACCTCCACCGGATCACGATGGGTGACAACGAAAACCGCGTCGGGGAAGGTGGACACCAAGGTGGGGAACTGTTCGAGGTGCTGCGGCGACTTCAGCACCCACCGGGTGCCGCCGCGCAGCCACTGCAGCGCCTGCAGCGTGCGTTTGAGGTAACGGTAGGACGGCCCCTGATCGTGGGCCTTGTAGTGCGCCGAGAAGCCCGGCACCCGATAGGTGGTCTCGAACAGCATCCCGGAGATGTCGTTGGCCAGCAGCTGGATCTCCTCGTGCGCGTGATCCACGGTCATCTCGTGCATGCGCTTGAACTCGGGCATGCAGACGTCGACGAGTTCCAGGCCGGCCGCGCAGCGTTCCCGACGGCCCTGCTCGCCGCGGCCGGCGAGCAGATCGTCGGGGGCGGCGACGGGCTCCAGACTCTCCCAGTAGGGCAGGTGGCGCAGCGCTGGATCGGCGGCGATGAGGTTGTGCAGGTGGGTGGTTCCGGTGCGGGGCAGCCCGCAGACGATGATCGGGCGGTCGATCACCACGTCGTCGATCTCCGGGTGGGCGGTGAACAGGTCCTGCAGTCGCAGCCGGTTGACCAGGTTGCCCACCAGCTGCTCGAACACCACCGCCACCCCGGCGGCCGACAGCCCGGCCTCGTCGCGCAGGCTGGCGCACAACACGTCCAGGCGTTCGGCGAATCCCGGGTCGCCCCAGTCGCTCAGCCCCGTCCGTTCCTGCGCCGCGGCGCGCAGCGCCCGCGGTGTCAGCGTCAGGGCCGCGCCGTAGTCGGCCAGCATCGCGCGGACGGGGATCGCGGCCTCGGGGAAGCGGGGATCGGCCAGGTCGGTGAGTCTGATCGGCGCCGGGCGTTGCGCGTCGCGGCGCGTGGGTGCGCTCATCGCCGGGCGTCCCCGAGTTCGACGACGCGGCAGCGCGGGCGCGCCGGTGTCCGCTCGGGCAGGAACCAGCGCAGCCAGATCAGTCCCTGCCGGCGGCCCGCGGTCGACACCCAGTTGGGGTGCCCGGGGTCGTCCTCGGCGATCACGATCTGCCAGGAGCCGTCGGGCTCGTGGTCGATGTGGGCGCCGTTGATGGTCACCGGTTCGTAGGTGTAGTCGTAGGTGTGCAGGAACGGGTTCCACAGGCACAGGTTCCAGAACACGCACGGCGGTGAGGTGCCCTCGACCACGAGCGCCTGCCCGGGTTGCAGGTCGTAGGCGCCCATCGCGTAGGCGGCGTCACCGGCGGCCCAGCCGTAGGTCTGGCTCGGCACCGGATAGGGCTCGGCGATCTCGTTGGGGGGTTGCACCCGCACGGGCAGCATCGCGAACTGTTCGCGCAGCCAGGTCCGCGCGGCGGTCATCCGCCGGGTCAGGTCCGGGCGGTCGTCGTGGCGGCGGGCCGGCGGGTCGAGCGCCTCGATGTGCCACACCGGGCGCCGGTCGGTGTCCCGGTTGTCCACGTAGTCGCGGGTCAGCGCGAACACGGCGTCGGGTTCGAGCCTGAGCCAGGGGCCCTCCTGCGGGGCGGCGGCGATGGTGAACGCGAAATTGCCCTCGGCGTCGAACTGCAGGTCGCGGTCGTTGATGGTGGCCACGATCCGGTCGCTGTAGCGCCCGTCGTCGGGACCGCCGTACACCGTCATCGACAGGTACACCGCGTCGCCGCGGTTGCCGGTGACGCGGTAGGTGCGCGCGGGGTCCAGCGGTGAGAGCTGGTAGTAGGCATCGGAATTGTCGCCGCCCCACTTCAGGTTGGGGCCGGAGACGTCGACCAGCCGCGGGCGGGCGCTGTCACCCCACACGTAGGCGTCGAGGGCGACCCGCAGCAGGGTGAAGGCCAGCCGGTAGCCGTCGAGGAGGTCGGCCTCGGGCAGCGGCGGGTCGGCCTCGCGCAGCGTCTGCTCGAAGCCGCGGACCTCGTCGAGCAGAGCACCGTAGGCGGCGGACAGTGCGCCGTCGGCCCCGTGCCGGGAGGTCTCGGGAGATGTCTCGCTGGAAGTCACGGGGCTCCTTCGGTTCTCGCGCGCGCTCCCTGCAGCACCAGCGCGCACAGGCGATCGACGACGGCGTCGGGGTGGTCGGTGTGCAGCACCTGGGTGGCGTAGAGGCCGGTGGCGACCAGCAGGTGGTAGAGCATCTCGGCGTCGACCTCGGCGGCCAGCACGCCGCGCCGGACCCCGGCGGCGACCAGCGTGGCGAAGCCCGCGCGGGTGCGCTCGTCGAGCAGCTGCTGTGCGCGGATGGACAGTTCGGGGTCCCGGTGCCGCTCGGCCAGGATCCCCATCGTCGCGGCCGCCACCACCGGGTCGCCCCAGAAACCGAACACGGCACGCACGAAGCGGCGCAGATCGGCCTCGAAATCGCCGGTGTCGCTGAACATCTCGGTGTCGGCCTGCGCTTCGCCGAAGACCGCGTCGAACACCACGTGCGCCTTGGAGGGCCAGCGCCGGTACACCGTGGGCTTGCCGACCCCGGCCTCGCGGGCGATCGACTCGACCGACACCCGGTCATAGCCGTCCTCGGCGAGCTGTCGGCGGGCGGCGGCCACGATCGCCTGCCGGGTGCGGGGGTCGCGGGGGCGCCCCGGCGCGGTCACAGCGGTGTGATCCCGTTCACACCACTTATGTTCCGTACCGTAACGTAATTTGTCAACGCCCGCGGGCGGCGGGTGTCAGCCGATGCGGATCAGCTTCTTGTTGACGAACTCCTCGATGCCGAAGCGCCCCAGCTCCCGACCGAAGCCGGAGCGCTTCACCCCGCCGAAGGGCAACTCGACGCCGTCGGCGCCGACGACGTTGACGAAGACCATGCCCGCGTCGATCTTGTCGGCGACCCGGCGGGCCTGCTCGGCGTCGGTACTGAACACGTAGGAGCCCAGGCCGAACGGGGTGTCGTTGGCCAGCTCGACCGCCTCGTCCTCGGAGTCCACCCGGTACACGGTGGCCACCGGCCCGAACAGTTCCTCCTTGGCCGACGCCCACTCCGGCGAGACACCGGTGAGCACCCCCGGCGGGAAGAACGCCCCGGTGCGCTGCCCCTCCGAGACCAGCGTGGCGCCGTCGGCCACCGCCCGGTCCACCTGCTCGGCCAGCCGGTTCGCGGCGGTCACCGAGGACAGCGGCGTGAGCCCGTCGGCGGCCTCGAGCACCTTCTTGGTGAACTTCTCCAGGAACTCGTCGTAGATCTCACCGGCGACGATGAAGCGCTTGGCGGCGTTGCAGGCCTGCCCGGTGTTCTCGAACCGGCCGGCCACCGCCGCCTCGACGGTCGCGTCGAGGTCGTCGGTGCTCAGCACGATGAACGGGTCGGAGCCGCCGAGCTCGAGCACCACCTTCTTCAGGTTGCGACCGGCGATCTCGGCGACGGCGGCCCCGGCGCGTTCGGACCCGGTCAGCGACACCCCCTGCACCCGCGGGTCGGCGATGGCCTGCGCGATCTGCTCGTTGGTGGCGTAGACGTTGACATAGGCGCCCGGCGGGTAGCCGGCGTCGTCGAAGATCTGCTGGATGGCCGCCGCGGACTCCGGGCACTGCGGCGCATGCTTGAGCACGATGGTGTTGCCCAGTGTGAGGTTCGGGCCGGCGAACCGCGCGACCTGGTAGTAGGGGTAGTTCCAGGGCATGATGCCCAGCAGCACCCCGACCGGGCTGCGCCGGATCAGCGCGCTGCCCTGGCCGTCGAGCAGATCGATCGGCTCGTCGGCGAGGAACTTCTCGGCGTTGTCGCCGTAGTACTCGTAGATGGCCCCGCTGAACTCGACCTCGCCCTCGGCCTGATCCATGGGCTTGCCCATCTCGCGGTGGATGATCTCGGCCAGCTCCGTCTTACGCTCGGCGTGCAGGCGGCCGACCTCGCGGATCAGCGCGGCGCGCTCGGCCAGCGTCGAGGTCTTCGACCAGGTCCGGTAGGCCCCGGCGGCCGAGGCCAGCGCCTGCTCCATCTGCTGGTCGGTGGCCGTCGGATACTCCGCGACGACCGCACCGGTCGCCGGATCGACCACTGCGTACAGACTCATTGCTCTGCCCTCGATTGCGCTCGTGCCGATATTGCCGACTCAGTAAACCCCCTCCGCGCTCGCCTAGCCTGATATCCATGACCGCTTCCCGTGTGCTGTGCTTCGGTGACTCGCTGACCTGGGGGTGGATCCCCGTCGACGAGGGAGTGCCGACCGAGCGGTACCCCGCCGACGTGCGCTGGACCGGGGTGCTCGCCGAGCACCTCGGCGAGGGATTCGAGGTGATCGAGGAGGGGCTGAGCGCCCGCACCACCTCCGTCGACGACGCCAACGACCCGCGGCTCAACGGATCGGCCTACCTGCCGAGCTGTCTGGCCAGCCACCTGCCGCTGGACCTGGTGATCATCATGCTGGGCACCAACGACACCCAGGCCCCGTACGAGCGCACGCCGCTGGACATCGCCAAGGGGATGGGACTGCTGGTCAACCAGGTGTTCGCCAGCGCCGGCGGGGTGGGCGCGGTCTACCCCGCGCCCAAGGTCCTCATCGTGGCGCCACCGCCGCTGGCCCACATCCCCCATCCGTGGTTCCGGCTGGTGTTCTCCGGTGGGCAGGAGAAGTCCGCGCAGCTCGCCGAGGCCTACGCGGCGCTGGCCTCGTTCCTGAAGGTTCCGTTCTTCGACGCCGGCTCGGTGATCAGCACCGACGGCGTCGACGGCATCCACCTGACCACCCGCAACAACCACGATCTGGGGGTCGCGCTGAGCGAGCAGGTCCGCGCGCTGCTCGACCCCTGACACCGGGCCGCCGACCCCGGGAGAAGAGGATAGGTTAGCCTTAACTCACTTCTGTTCCCGAGGGCGAGGAGCCGGCGATTCTCAGCGTGCTGCAACGGGTGTGGCTGCCGCTCACGTTGGTCGCCGTCCTCGCCGTCGGCGGTCTCACGGTGGCCAGGGTTCGCGGCATCTTCGGCTCGCACACCCTGCCGACCTACGCCGGCAGCATGGCCGACGACACCAACAACTCCGACCCCAAACGCGTGCGCTACGAGATCTTCGGCGCCCCCGGCACCGTCGCCGACATCAACTATCTCGACGCCGACGGCACCCCCATCCAGGTGCCCCGCACCGCGCTTCCGTGGTCGGTCGACGTCGTCACCACCGCCCCCTCCATCCCGGCCAACGTGGTGGCCCAGGGCGACAGCGGGTTCATCGGCTGCCGCATCACCTCCGACGGCGAGATCCAGGACGAGCGCAGCACCTCCGCGGTCAGCGCCTACGTGTACTGCATGGCGAAGTCCGCGTGATCCGGCTTTCCAGGCCTTCCGGGGACCCCGCGCCGTCCACCGTCCACAGGCCCGCGCTGGCGCGCTGGATCCGGCGCCTGGCGCTGCCGATCGTGCTGGGCTGGGTGGCGATCGTGGTGGCCCTCGGCGCGCTGGTGCCGCCGCTGGAGAAGGTCGCCGCGGCCAACTCGGTCTCACTGAACCCCACCGATGCCCCCTCGTTGCAGGCGATGACCGAGATGGGCCGGGTGTTCGGCGAGTCCAATTCCGACAGCATCGCCCTGATCGTCCTGGAGGGCGCAGAACCGCTGGGCCAGGCCGCCCACGACTACTACGACGGTCTGGTGGCACGGCTGCGGGCCGACACCGCCCACGTCCAGAACATCCAGGACTTCTGGGGCGACCCGCTGACCGAGTCGGCCGCGCAGAGCAGCGACGGCAAGGCCGCCTACGTGCAGGTCTACCTGGCCGGCAACATGGGCGAGACGCTGGCCAACGAGTCGGTGGCCGCCGTGCACGACGCCGTCGACGCCGTCGCACCGCCGGCCGGGGTGCGGGTGTACGTCACCGGCCCCGCCGCGCTGCAGGCCGACGTGGTGGACGTCGGGGAGCGCACCGTCGCGCTGATCACCGTCGTCACCTTCTCGGTCATCATCGTCATGCTGCTGTTCTTCTACCGGTCGATCATCACCGTGGCGCTGCTGCTGGTGGTGGTCGGACTGCAGCTGGGGGCGGCCACCGGCGTGGTCGCGTTCTTCGGCAACTTCGGGATCGTCGGCCTGTCGACGTTCGCGGTCAACCTGGTGGTGGCCATGGCCATCGCGGCCGGTACCGACTACGCCATCTTCCTGCTGGGCCGCTACCAGGAGGCGCGCACGGCCGGGGCCGACCCCGAGGCCGCCTACTACGAGATGTTCCGCGGCACCGCCCACGTGATCCTGGGCTCGGCGCTGACGATCGCCGGTGCGGCGTTCTGCCTGAGCCTGACCCGGCTGCCCTACTTCCAGACCCTGGGGGCGCCCTGCGCCGTGGGAATTCTGGTCGCGGTGACCGTCGCGCTGACCCTGGGGCCGGCGGTGATCACGCTGGGCAGCCGGTTCGGCCTGCTCGAACCCAAGCGGGCGATGCGCATCCGGTTCTGGCGCCGCATCGGCACGTCGGTGGTGCGCTGGCCGGTACCCATCCTGCTGTCCTCGCTGGCCGTCGCCCTGGTCGGGCTGGCCGCCCTGCCGTTCTACCAACCCAGTTACGACGACCGGGATTTCATCCCCACCGACATCCCGGCCAACGAGGGCTACATCGCCGCCGACCGGCACTTCTCCTCGGCCACGATGAACCCGGAGATGCTGCTCATCGAGGCCGACCACGATCTGCGCAACCCGGCCGACTTCCTGGTGATCGACAAGATCGCCAAGGCGGTGTTCCGGGTGCAGGGCGTGGCGCGGGTGCAGACCATCACCCGCCCGGAGGGCACCCCGCTGGAGAAGACGTCCATCCCCTTCCTGATGAGCATGCAGGGCGTGGGCATGGAGCAGAACATGAAGCTGATGCTGGACCGCCTCGACGACATGAAGGCCCAGGCCGAGGACCTCACCAACACCATCGCGATCATGCAGCGGACCTACGAGTTGATGTCACAGATGGCCGCCATCACCGACACCACCGTCGCCGACATGACCGACCTGCAGGCCGTCGCCAAGGATCTGCGCGACAGCATGGCCAACTTCGACGACTTCTTCCGCCCCATCCGTAACTACTTCTACTGGGAACCGCACTGCTTCAACATTCCGTTGTGCTGGTCGCTGCGGTCGGTGTTCGACTCGCTGGACGGCGTCAACGTGCTCACCGATCAGATGGACAAGATGATCGCCGGGATGACCGATCTGAACGCGCTGATGCCCGAGATGCTCGCGCAGCTCCCGCCGATGATCGCCACCATGAAGAACATGCAGCAGATGATGCTGACGATGCACTCCACCATGTACGGCATGTACTCCCAGATGCAGGAGATGAGCCAGGGCGCAAACGAAATGGGCAAGGCGTTCGATGCGGCCAACAACGACGACTCGTTCTACCTGCCTCCCGAGGTCTTCGAGAACCCCGACTTCCGGCGCGCCATGGACCTGTTCGTCTCCCCGGACGGCAAGGCGGTGCGGATGATCATCGCCCACCGCGGCGACCCCGCCTCGGCCGAGGCCCTCTCCCGCGTCGAGCCCATCAAGATCGCCGCGATCGAGGCGATCAAGGGCACGCCGCTGGAGGACGCCACCGTGTCGCTGGGCGGGACCGCGGCGACCTACAAGGATCTGGCCGACGGCGCCCGCTACGACCTGGTGCTCGCCGCGATCGCCGCGATCTGCCTGATCTTCACCATCATGCTGCTGATCACCCGCAGCCTGGTGGCCGCGATGGTGATCGTGGGCACGGTGCTGATCTCACTGGGCGCGTCGTTCGGGCTGTCGGTCCTGTTGTGGCAGTATCTGATCGGGCTACCGCTGCACTGGATGGTGATGCCGATGGCGGTGATCATCCTGCTGGCCGTCGGCGCCGACTACAACCTGATGATGGTCGCGCGGTTCAAGGAGGAACTGTCCGGCGGGCTCAGGACCGGCATTATCCGCGCGATGGGCGGCACCGGCTCGGTGGTGACCGCCGCGGGCCTGGTGTTCTCGTTCACCATGGCCTCGATGATCGTCAGCGAACTGCGCACCGTCGGCCAGATCGGCACGTTCATCGGGATCGGTCTGCTGTTCGACACGTTGATCGTGCGCTCGTTCATGGTGCCCTCGGTGGCCGCGATCCTCGGGCGGTGGTTCTGGTGGCCGATCAACGTGCTGAAGGTGGTGCCGCCGCGGCGGGCGGTGCGGGTGCGCCAGGACGCGTAGCCGGTTTCTCGGCCGTGCCTTCCCGCTCAGCGGATCCAGGGGCCCCACGTCGTCCGCAGGTACGGCGCGGCCCCCTGGTTCGTGTCGGGCAGGCGCTCGTCGTCGTCCCCGTCCGTCGGGGCCTCCACCTCCGCGGTGGTGTCCGCGAGGTCGGCGGTGGGCGGCAGGTGGCGGTACGTGGCCCGCGGGTCGCGCTCGGTCATCTCTCCAGTGTCCCGGACGATGTCGGCCTTGGCAGAAAAACGCCCCCTGAACTGGGGTGACAGTCAGGGGGCTATGGCGGTGGCGGAGGGATTTGAACCCTATTCGCAGGTAGGCGGCAAAGGCTGATATGCCGTTCTAGCTGCGGAAACACATCACTGTGAGTCACACTCAATCAGGCAATTTCGTGGGCAAGTGTGGGCAATATGTGGGCACGGGGGCCGTGCTGCGCGACCAGTGAGAGTGGTGGGCCGTTGGTCAAAGCCAGGCCAGGCCGCGCAGCACGGTTGCCTGTGCAGCGCGCTACGTCACGCGCTTGGAGATGAGTTCGTAATGGTGCAGCCGCCCGCGCAGCATGTGCCTCTCGACTGCACCGTCCACGCCGTACGCGATGCCCTGCCACGTCAGGGTCAGGCCGTCGCCGATGTTCTGCGGGATGTCCAGCTGCGGGCCGAGCACCACGCGGTAGCGACTGATGACGTTCACCCGGTCCTCGGACAGCACCTCGCGGGTGTCCAGCGCCACCACCTCGGCGGGCACCACCGTGTCGGTGATGTCCATGACCTCGTTGCCCGAGAGGTCGAACCGGGGCGGGGCGAACGACTTCTCCATCTGCAGCCGCACCCGGTCGTGCAGGATCATGCCGCGCGCTTCCGATACCTGTTCAGCACCGCCTGCTCGGCCAAGGTCCACCCGGCGAACGCGCCCCGGATGCCGGTCGCGCCCACGGTGGTGTCGAGCTGCTCCGGGTTGGCCATCAGCCTGGCCGAGGCGGTGATGATGACGCTGGACAGCTCAGCGTTGGGCACGGCGCCGGTGAAGCCGCGATCCCGCACGTAGGCCCGGACCATCGCTGTGATGACGGGGGTGACCTCGGCGGCCAGCAGCAGCACCTGCGGGTTGTCGGCCTGCCCGAGGAACGCCGCGACTTTCTGGGCAGCCTCGGCCACGCCGGGCAGCGCGCCGGGCTCGGGTTCTGGCTGCGGCTCCGGGTCGGGATCACCGCCACCACCGCCCGCGACGATGGCCAGCGCGCTGGACGCAGAGGCGAACGCCGCGCCGTCCCAGGCGAAGGCGTAGTCCGCTGTGTCGGCGGTGGTGCCGTCGAAGTAGTCGGCCACCGGGCTGTCGTCGTAGTCCACGCGCACCGAGACCAGGCCCATCTGCCCGGCGGTGGGGGTGCGCAGGTACAGCTCCACACCGCTGCCGGACTCCCCGGCACCGATGCTGTCGGTGATGGTGACCCACTGCCAGATACCGCCTGAGACGACGTTGGTCACCAGCTCGCTGGACCCGATGGGCCGCACGCCCATGTAGCACTGGCTGTTCACGGTGATGAGCAGCGCGCTGATAGTGAAGCTGGCGGCCTCTACCGGCACATCGGGAAGCGCGATGGTCGTGATGGTGAATCCAGCCAGCCGATTGGCCATGACGCCGCCACCGATGTCGCGCACGTCCACGCTGCCCGACGACCAGAGGCCCTTGTCGAGCGTGGGGAACGACGGCGTAGAGACCAGGTTGGCGCCAACCTGGTCCCCGTCCGCCGGATCGGTCGGGTACGGCATATCAGGCCGTGATGCCTTCCAGGGTCACGACCGCCTCGGCATTCAGCGGGGCCGCGTCGTAACGCGCCACCACGCGGATCGCCATCTGGTCGTAGTCGCCGAACGTCTGGTCCAGGATTTTCACGGTGGGCGCCAGGTCCCGCGCCACCGCAACCTGACTCGCGTCGAACAGCACCGCCGCCGATTCATCGCTACCGGCGCCGAGGTCCGAAGGGATGCGGTTGGTCACCGTGACGGGATGACCGAGCAGCCGGTAGGCGCCGGCCTCGGTCGGATCAGGCTGCACCATGTACTCGCCGGACCCGGACGCCTTGAGCTTGCGGATCGCCACGAAGTCGCGGGAGGTCATCAGCCAGCGCAGCGCAGCCGGGTCCACATTCGCCGCCAATGCCAGCCCCTCGGCGTCGTGCAGGTCGTCGATGGTGACCGCCCCGACTCCGGTCATGCTCTGGCGCCCGTCGTAGGCCAGGATGCCGGTCGGCACGCTGCCATCGGTGACCGTCGAGGCGATGAACGCGGAATCGAGCGTGGCGGCCACATCGGTGACCAACCGCTGCCGCAGCGCCGCATCCAGCGATACCACCGACTGCCGCGCAAGCTCATTCGAGAACTTCACCAGGCACTTGACCGACTGCATCGTGTCCGGCAACAGCACGACCTCGCCGAACTCGGGGTTCACATCGTCGATCAGCTCGTTTTCCCCATGCCACGACGGGGTGGTCGGCGGCGCCTGCTTGGGAATGCGCACGGCGCTGCCGTTGGTGTCGAAGATCCGCACCCCGGAGGCCAGGAAAACGGAGGCCTGCTCAAGCGGCTGGACCAGGATTTTCTGGACCTGTTCCTGAGTGAGTTCGGTGGTGGTCGTGGTTTCGAGTGCCATGCGGGTGCGCTCCTACGCGAAGGTGGTTCAGCGGATGGTGGTCACGCTGCCCCGCCGGGAGGCCTCACGTAGGAACGGCATCGGGCCGTCGTGGTCAGTGTAGCCGGGCCTTGTCGGCTCGGCTCTGTCTATGCCCGTGACCGCAGCATGTCGGCCAGGTTCACATCGGCGGCCTTGACGCCCCCGGCGCCCTGCCCCACGTCACCGATCACCCGGCGAGACTTCAGGTGCGGTTTCCGTGTCACTAGGTCGTCGATGGCGGCCTTGAGCTTGTCCGGGTCATCCAGGTGGGATTCATCAAACGTCAAGTCAGTGGGGTCCTGCAGCCTGCCGGTGGCAGCGACCAGCGCGCTGTGTAGCCGCTGCGCCAATTGGTCAGCGCGCTGCGCACGTTCGCGGTACCCGGCGCTTTCCTTGCGCAGCTGCTGGACGTATTCGCGCGGGAACTGCTCGGGGTCATCGTCCTCGCCGTCGCCGTCGCCGCCGGTCTCGGTGTCGGCGTCCTGGTCGTGCTCGGTGGCCGTGGCCGTGTCGGCAGGTGGTGCACCGTCTAGGACCTCGGCCTGCTGGTCCTCGGTGATCTGCTGCTCGTCGGTCGTGCTGGTGTTGGGCTGCGTCATGACGCGGTCCTTTCGGTGTCGGTGACCGGCGCGGGCGCCGGACTCACTGGGGTGGTGGTGTTGGTGTCGTCGATGCCGAGGTCGGCGCGCACTTCCTCGCGGGTCAGGATGCCCTCGGCGTGGAGCTTCACCTTGGCGTCGGCCTCTTGCGCCACGGAGCGGGTTGCCGGGTTGGCCCAGCGCACGCGGACCCGGTAGTCGTCGGGGTCGGCCTGATTTTCGACGGCCAGCATCAGGCGACCGACCTGCTCCCAGGCGCGGCCAAACATCTGCTGGCGGGCCTCGGCGCGGGCAGTCAACGATGCCTCGGCGGCGCGCAGCGCGTCCGCAGACGGCGGTGTGTCGGTGAATACGCCGATGTAGTGGCTCGGCAACGCGCTGACCGCCATGATCTGTCCGAGCAGGACGTTGACCGCGTTTTCGTAGCCGGTCATGTCCGCGCCGGACAGCTGCCCGAACTTCGCTTCGGAGTTCTCCGCGATCATGGCGCGGTTGCCCTCCGGGATCGGGTTGGTCGTGCGCACAACGGGTTCCCCGTCAGCATCCAGCACGGGGTTGCCGTCGTCGTCGAGCACGGGTTCTTCCACCAGCTCGATGCCTGTGGCCCAGCGGCGTGGCCGTGCGGTGTACTCCGAGGCCACCATCATGTCGGTGAGCTGCTTATTCAGCGCATCCACTAGCGGCGCCAGGTCGTCAATCTCGGACACTCCACGGCTGCCCGAGTTCGGCAGCAGCGGGTCATCCAGAATCCGGTCAGCGTTGAGCAGTGTTGCCACCGGCACCTGACCAAGCGGGTTGTCGATCACCTCGGTAGCGGTGAAGGACGTTGCGCTCGTTGACTTCCCGACATATTTGGTGATGCTGTCGGGTTCAAACAGCGTTGCGAATGTCCGCTCAGGCACACCCGCCGGGGTCAGCACTTCCCAGCGTTTGACCGCCCGGATCACCTCGCGGCTGCCCGCGTCGATCTGCACCGCCATCTGCCGGGCGCTCTCGATGCTCACCCGTGCCCGCCCGTTGCGGTCGCCCCACACGATGATGTGGCTGCGGCCCAAGGTCAGCGCTTCGCGGTGCGCTACTGGGGCGAGCTGGTCAAGATCGTTACGCAACCACCCGTCCCACACCTGTTCGGCGCCGCTGCCGGTGAAGCCGTTGACCCGTAGGCGCTCGGCCAGCGATGCGACGGCCAGGCGTGGAATGTTCGACGCGATACGGCCCAGCCGGTTACCCAGCGCAGCCTTGGCCTCCGGGCTCAGGAACGCCAACGGTTGGGTGCCCGTGGCGTACTTCTCTAATTGCGCCAGCCGGGCCTGGTCGGCGTCTAGCACTGAAAGCAGCTGTGCTAGTTCATCACTCATGATGCGAAGCTCCTAACTCGCTTACGTGTTCCCTTTGTTGAATGCCATGCCGCCCGGTCGTAGGCCACGATGGCGGCCACCGCCGCGTCGATCTTGCGGGGGCTGCCCCGCTTGTCCTTGCTCACCAAATCTCCCATCGGTGTTCGTTTCGCCACGCAGTGCGCGATATGGGCGGCGAGTCGCTGGTCCCCGTCGTGGGTCACGGTGCGGTCCACCACGGCCTGGTAGAGGCGGTCGGTGGCCGGGGCCATCCGCGATGCGTTCGCCGTATTCCATTCGATGACGCGGCGCTCGCCGTGGCGCTTGGCCCACGCCTCGATCTCGGAACGCCACCCCCATGGGTCGCAGGCCAGCTCGGCTACGTCGTAGCGCGCGAACGCGGCATCGACCGCAGTGCTCACGTCCTCACGCGGCACCCGCCAACGCGGATCGCCGGGGTTCTCCCACAGCCCCTCCACGAACAGGTGGCCGTCCAGCGTGCAGCCGACCAAGGCGGTGGAGTCACCGCTGGCGCTGCCGTCGAACGCCAACACGACACGCTCGCGCGGCACCACCGTGCGGTCAGTCTCGCGGCTCTCCCACAGGCCCCACGGCAGCCAGGCGTCTACCCCGGTGACCCACTGACCCAGGCGCAGCTGCCGGAATACAGGCTCGCGGAGCGTCCGGCGGGCTGCTTCCAGACCGTCCTCCGCTAGGAACGGGTCACGGCATGCCAGCGCCGGGTTAGCCACCCGCCACGCCTTGGGGTCATCAGCGGCGCAGCCCTCCGGTGCAGCGAACTCACGGAAGTAGAACGACGGGTCGTCGCCCCGGCGCCCATGCTCCACCAACCGCCACATCACGCTGTCCGGCGAGCTGGCCGGGGTGCTGATCGCCAGCGTCAGCGACTGCGGGCGCTTGCCCGCCACCGAGGTGACCGCCTCCCACACCGCCTCGGTGACCACGTGCAGCTCGTCCACGATCAGCAGCGACGGGTCATGCCCGTGCAGCGCGCCCGGCTCGGCGGGCAGCGGCAACAGCGTGGCGTCATTCTCCGGGAGGTATAGCCGGTCGGCGTACACCTGGACCCGCTCGGCCAGCTCGGGGCGCAGTTCGACCATCCGCTTCGCGTAGCGCAGGGTGATGTTGGCCTGGCGTTGGTCAGACGCCACCACCAGCACCTCGGCGCTCGGCGCCCCGGCGAACAGCTCGGCAAGCGCCAGCGCAGCGGCCAACATGGTCTTGCCATTGGCGCGCGGGATCGACACCAGGGCCGTACGGCGGCCCGGCGCGAACGCACCCCGGACCAGCTCCCGCTGGAACGGGCGCAGCCGGAACGGCTCGCCCGCACCCCGCCCGCGCGGCGTCACCAGGTACTCACCGATGAACCGTTCACGACGGCGAGCGCGGCCACGGGGATAGCGCGACAGGTCCAGAGGTTCGGCGTCAACGGTGCCCTTGGGTCCGGCCCTCATGTGAGAATCCCGCCATGAGCCGAGCAGACGGAGTCAGCCAAGACACACTCGATGCGCTTGCGGTCCTTACCGCAAGCTACGAGAACGACACCACGTTTGGGACGCTCATCAGCGACATGGCCAACGAAGCCGAGGAGGACACAGAACTGGCCGTGAAATTGCTCGGGCTGGTCAGCGGCATGGCCAGCGTTGGAAAACTGCTGATCGAGTACTGTGCTGATGTCGCCGGAGACGACGATCAGGCTCACGACGTGCTGACCGACGTCGTGCTTGCTACGAGTACAACAACCGCTCCTAAGGTGACGGAACTGCTTACCACTGCAAGGCGCCTTGTCGACTACTGCTGTCAAGTGACCGGTGTCGACCATCAGGGGGTCCTGACTTCGCTCGGAATTGACCTACATACCGGGCCGGATGAGTAACGCAAACTCGGCCTCCGAGCGGGGGTGGGCTCGCCCTGGTCGGGGGCATCCCCCCTGGCTTGTGCAGCGCGCTGCGCGGCCTCTACCCGTTCACGTCCCTTGCGGGTGGGCTTGCGCTTGTGGGCAGCACGGAGGCGTTCCACGACTTGCAGCGCTTCGGCCTCGGTGCAGCCGGTCTGACCGCGCCGCGCGTTGCAGGACCGGCACCGCACTGCCAGGTTCTCGGGCGCATGGACCAGCTCGGGCGCAGCTGACTTCGGAATTACGTGATCTGCGGTCAGATCCTCGGTAGCACCACAGTCTGAGCACCACGGCTGTGCCCGTCTCGCCCGGATGGAGAGCGCTCTCCACACTTGGTCATGGGCGGCTTGACCGGGGCCACGACGGACGCGACAGTCCTTGGGCGTGTGCTCGTCGCAGTAGGTTCCGGTGGCGATGACCTCGCCGCAGGTCGCACATGGGCGCGCAGTCACTCTGCACCTCGCTGGTTGTGCTCGGCGATGTCCAGTTGCAGAAGGGCCTGGCGGTCGAGGTAGGTCGTCGCGTGCTGGCGGTAGCAGGTGCGGGCCAGCGCGACCTGGTCCACCGCCAGGCTCATGATCACGTAGAGCGCGCGGTTGCCAGTGGCGATCTCGCTCACGATGGCGTGCACAGCGTCGTCGTCACCGTGAGCCAGGGCCGCGCACAGGCGGCGACCAGTGGCGGCGTCCCGGCTGGCGCGGGTGACCTCAGCGCGGATGTCATCGGGCAGTTCGGGATTCACGGGATTCTGTCCTCGTCATCGAAATATCGGTCGTATAGCGGGTTCATGGCACGGAGGCCGTAGTCGTTGAGGGCGTCTTCGTTGAGCTGGTCGATCCACGCCTGAAGCGACGAGGATGCCTGCAGGTTGTTGATCTGCTGGCACACGAGGACGAACTCTGCGTTGCTCAGGCCACTGAAGTTGGGCCAGGGCAGGGCCTGCTCTCCGCGCTGGCGTCGATGGCGTTCCGTAGTGATCGCAGCGCGGGCTTGCCGTCCCCACGCGGCGATGCGCGGCGGTTCTGCGCTCGCCAGCGTGTCGGCCAATGCAAGCAGGGTGTCGAGGTCCAGGACGTTGACGTCTCGTAGGTGGGGTATCACTTCGCTCTCCTTCGCTCAGACCACGACCAGCGCGTCGCGGTTGGGGTGCTGGGTGCAGCGGCGCACCTGGTCGCCGTCGTCCACGAGGCCCCGCTCGTCGCACTCATCGCAGTGCGCGATCTGAGTCAGGATGCGCCGGTTGAGTCCGGCGCGCGCTGCGGCGTCCTGGGCGGCGGCCTTCTCTCCGTGCTCACGGACCGCTTGGCACTGACGGCACGGCGCGGTCGTTCCCTCCGGGTGGCGCTCGCATCGAGGTGGTGGGGGCGGCCACGGTAGAGGTGGAGGCTCGGTCTCGGCTTTGCTATTGCTCACGACCTTGAGCCTGGGAGGAGAGGTGGGCGCGGACGCGCCTTCTCTCTCTTCTCTCTCTTTCTCATATAGAGGTGCACTCGCCGCTACGGGCACACAGTCCGCCGCTGCGGGCGCGTGGTTCGCCGCTACGGGCGAATAGTCCGCCGCTAGCGGCGAATCGCAGGTCAGAGGCTCGCCCCTATCGGCAAATCGCAGGTCAGAGACGTTTGTGCGGTACGCCAGCCGCCGATTGTCCAACGGCGGCAGGTTGTTTGCTAGAAGCGCGCCAGCGCGTTTCAGCTTGGCGATGGATGTGCGTATCGACTTCACCGAAAGCCCGATCTCTTGGGCCATATCTGCGTGCGACACCCGCCACCAGGTCTGACCGTCGTGCACCTCAAGGCCGTCCCCTGTCGGCCTCTGGCACCGAAACCGGACGTGGGCGAGCACCAGGGCCGCATCACCTCCGTGGGCTGAAATCTCGGCTGGCCGTGCCATGACGAACTCCGTGCGCGGCATTGCGTCACCGCCTCATCCCCGCGCGCGCTGGCCGGCCTGTCGGCAGCAAGGCATACACTTGAAGGCGCCTTTCGTGAGGTTGGAAGCCGCCTGGCAGTGCCCATTGAGCCAGGCGGTTTCTGTTGTTTCCGGTCATGCTGTGGCGGCTCGCTTATCGGTGCGAGTCTGGGTGCGCTCAGAAACCCACCGCTCGATGTCTTCCCAGCGGTAACGCACCTGGCGCCCCGTGATCTTGACGAAAGGTGGCCCATCGCCGGTGTACCGCAGTTGGGCGGCTTGACCTCGGGTAACGCCCGCGAAAGTGCAGAAGTCGTCAACGGTGGCGAGGGGCCGCGTAGCAGCTTCCATGTGCCCGGTTCTCCCTGTCGTGGATTGCAGCCTTGTAATTACAAGGCATGTGAACAGAGTGGTCCTGATGGCCGTAGTTGTCAAGCCTCGCGTCTACAAGTAGTGTGATGCAGCATGACGGAGCGGACGCCTCCACCGGCGCCAATCGCGCACGTAGTAGGCCGCAACGCGCGAGCGCTTCGGGGACAGCGCCGCGCCGACGACGTGGCCCGGGCCGCGACTGCAGCGGGTCTCAAGTGGGGTACTGGCCGCATCGCAGACCTTGAGGCTGGCCGCGTAAGCCCCACCCTGCCAACACTTCTCGCGCTGTGCCAGGCATTCGGGGATCTCACCGGCGAGCGTGTCGGCATGGCCGATCTACTCGCCGGCGAGGGCCGCGTCATCATCGGGGAGCACTCGTCCGCTGATCTTGCAGAGGTGCGCTCGGCAGTGAATGGCACGCCCGTCACGTTCGACCAGTCAGCAGTGCCCACCGACGACCAGCTTGTCGCCGACTATCTCGCCAACCGCCCGGAGTGGGTTGCTGAAGTCGGACCGGAAGAACGTGCTCAGCTGTGGCGGGTGTGGACGGCCTACGGCGAGACCGAGGAACGGGCGGCACGCTCCCTCGGCGTAGACAAGCCGGCGCTGGCCACCGCAATGGCCCAGCTGTGGGGACGCACGCTGTCCGCTCAGCGCGACCACCTCGCAGGCCCCGACGCCACCCCGCAGAAACGGGGCCGCGTCGCTCGGCAGCTCAAGACAGACCTCCGAAGGGTGCTCGATGGCGACCATTAGCAAGTACCAAACACGCACCGGCACAACTCTTTACCGCGTCCGATACCGCACACCCGATCACCGGCAGACCGACCGGCGAGGATTTGCGACAAAGAAGGCAGCCGAGGCGTTCGCTGCCGAGGTTGAGGTGTCGAAGCTACGCGGCGAGTACATCGCCCCCACCCTGGGCAGGATCACCGTCGCCGAGGTGGCGACCGATTGGCTCACCCGCAAGGAACACGCGACGGCACCGAGCAACTACCGGATGATCGAGTCGGCTTGGCGGGTCCACGTCAAACCCCGCTGGGGCGCCGTCAGCGTGGCCGACGTGGACGTGCTCGCTATCGAAGCGTGGGTCACCGGGATGGTGCGCAAGGGCGCGGGTGCCACGACCGTGCTCCGGGCGCATGGCGTCCTGTCGGGCATCCTCGGCGACGCGGTGAAGGCCAAGCGACTGGCCGCAAATCCTGCGAAGGGTATCGACGGGCTGCCCCGCAAGACGGCCAAGCGGCGGGTGTACCTGTCCGCTGAGGATGTGCATCGACTGGCCGACGAGTCCGGCGAGCACCGTGCCCTGGTGCTGACGCTGGCCTACACCGGTGTCCGGTGGGGCGAGGCTGTCGCGCTGCGCGTGCGTGATGTGGAGTTCTTGCGGCGCCGGTTGAACGTCCACGAGAACGCGGTACAACTGGGCGTCGACCACGCCGTGGGCACGACCAAGGGACGCAAGTCTCGGTCCGTGCCGGTGCCCACGTTCGTGCTCGATGAGTTGTCAGCGCAGTGCAAGGACAAGGGGCCAGCCGATCTGGTGTTCGGATCGGATGGCGAGTACCTGCCTCGGCCCAAGTCAACGGGTGGGTGGTTCGCCGGGGCCGTCAAGCGGGCCAAGGTGCAGAGCATCACGCCCCACGATCTGAGGCACACGTGTGCGTCGCTGTCCATCAGCGCCGGGGTCAACGTCCTCGCTCTACAGCGGATGCTCGGACACACCAGCGCCAAGGTCACGCTCGATACCTACGCGGACCTGTTTGACGACGATTTGGACGCCGTTGCGGTCACGCTGCACTCCCGATATTCACGCAAGAGTGTGGGCAAAACGTGGGCACAGGGTGGGCAGGCCGCTCCGCAGCAAACATGAAAATAGCCCCTCACCTGGATCGCAGGCACAGGGGCTATGGCGGTGGCGGAGGGATTTGAACCCTCGGAGGGGGGTTACCCCTCACACGCTTTCGAGGCGTGCTCCTTAGGCCGCTCGGACACGCCACCGTGTGGCAGCTTACCGGTCGAGGCCAGCTGGCCATAATCGCCAGGGCATGGGCGGCTCGGCCCAGCCGCACCGAGTGTGCGTCCAGGACGACGTCCAACACCGTTCCCCGTCCCCCGCGCACCGAGTGTGCGCCCAGGACGAAGTCCAGCGCCGGGCCCCGGTCCCCGCGCATCGAGTGTGCGCGCAGGACGCTTCGCAGCGACGACACCCGTCCTGGGCGCACGCTCGGTGCCGCCAGGACGGGTTGGGCTCAGGACAAGGGCCGCAGTGCCGGGCAAGTGAGCCGGGCAAGTGAGCCTGGGAAGTGAGCCTGGCAAGTGAGCCTGGCAGGTGAGCGAGGGGCAACTCAGCGCTGGCGGGCGAAGAACTGCTCCAGGGGTGCGGCGCACTCGGCCTCCAGGACGCCGCCGCGCACCTGCGGGCGGTGGGTCAGCCGGCGATCGCGCACCACGTCCCACAGCGAGCCGACGGCCCCGGTCTTGGGTTCCCACGCCCCGAACACCACCCGTGCCACCCGCGCCATCACCAGTGCTCCGGCGCACATGGTGCACGGCTCGACGGTCACCGCCAGCGTCGCCCCCTCCAGCCGCCAGCCGTCGCCGTGGACCGCCGCGGCCGCGCGCAGCGCCAGGATCTCGGCGTGGGCGGTGGGATCGCCCAGCTGCTCGCGGGCGTTGGCGGCCCGGGCCAGCTCGGCGCCCGAGGCGTCGAGCACCACCGCCCCGATCGGCACGTCGCGCGGACCGGCCCCGGCGGCCGCGGCCAGGGCCATGCGGATCAGCGCCTCGTCGGTGTCCCGGGTCACCGGTCCAGGCGGTCGAGCACCGCGGAGAGTTCGTCGGCGAACCCCATCTCGCGCGCGATACGGCCCAACTGCTCGTCCGGGTACAGGTCCGACTCGGAGATGATCACCCCCAGCACCCCCTCGGGCAGGCCCAGATCGGCGAGCACACCCAGGTCGCCCTCCTCGAACGGGTCGGAGTCCTCCAGCTCGTCCTCGTCGACGTCGACGTCGAGGCTTTCGAGCACCTCGTAGGCGATGTCGTAGTCCAGGGCGGCGGTGGCGTCCGAGAGCAGCAGCCGCAGCCGGCCCGGGGCCGGGCGCACGATGACGAAGAATTCGTCGTCCACGTCGAGGAGGCCGAACACCGCTCCGGCGCTGCGCAATTCACGCAGTTCGGTGTCCGCGGCCGTCAAGCTGGTCAGCGCTGCCTGCTTCATCGGGTAGCACCGCCAGTTGCCGTCCTCCCGGACGACGGCGACCCCGAATCCGTCCGGGGTGTCGACGTCTGGCGCCGCGGCCCGTTGTGGTCCCATGGGCGCATACGCTAGTCCCCTCCCAGGCCCGTTGACCAGGCGTTCCCCTGCGGCTCTGCTGGATGTGCCAACCTTGCCGGGTGACCTCCTCATTCGTTGACACCCCGGTGTGCGTGCTGGGGCTGGGGCTGATCGGCGGCTCGCTGATGCGAGCGGCCGCCGCGACGGGTCGCGAGGTGTTCGGCTACAACCGCTCGACCGACGGTGTGCTGGCCGCCCGCGGCGACGGTTTCGACGCCTCCACGGAGCTGACCGAGGTGCTGGCCCGCGCCGCCGCCGCCGAGGCGTTGATCGTGCTGGCGGTGCCGATGCCGGCGCTGGCCTCGCTGCTGGGCCAGATCGCCCACAGCGCCCCGGCCTGCCCGTTGACGGATGTGGTCAGCGTCAAGGGCCCGGTGGTCGAGCAGGTGCGCGCGGCCGGACTGCTGGACCGCTTCGTCGGCGGACACCCGATGACCGGCACCGCGCACTCGGGGTGGACGGCCGGGGATGCCGCGCTGTTCAGCGCCACCCCCTGGGTGCTCAGCGTCGACGAGCACGTGGACCCCGGTGTCTGGGAGCTGGTGATGCACCTGGCGCTGGACTGCGGCGCGTTCGTGGTGCCGGCGCGCTCCGACGAGCACGACGCCGCGGCCGCGGGGATCTCGCACCTGCCGCATCTGCTGGCCGAGGCGCTGGCCGCCACGGCGGCCGACATCCCGCTGGCGCTGGCGCTGGCCGCCGGCTCGTTCCGCGACGGGACGCGGGTGGCGGCCACCGCGCCGGACCTGGTGCGGGCGATGTGCGAGGCCAACCGAACCCAGCTGGTGCCGGTGCTCGACCGCGCCGTCGCCCTGCTCCGCGAGGCCCGTGACTCGCTGCACGGGCAGGCCTCGGTGGGCGAACTGGTGGAGGCCGGGCACGCCGCGCGTGCCCGCTACGACAGCTTCCCGCGGTCGGAGATCACCGGGGTGCACGTCGGCGACCGCGACTGGCGCGACGAGCTGGCCGCGGCCGGGCGGGCCGGCGGGGTGATCAGATCCGCTCTGCCAGGCCCGGATAGTCCAACAGGAAGCCGTCGGCGTCGACGGTGATGGTGGTGTCGGCCACCGGGGAATGCACCGTGATGCCCTCGGGGCCGCTGGTGTACCCGATGGTGGCGGGTTTGACCTCCAGTTCGGGCAGCCACACGTACACCATCGGCAAACTCACCGATTCCGCACGCTGATAGAGCCCGGTGCGCCGGATCGGCAACGCGTTGAAGAACGGGCTGAACACCACATCGACATCCAGGGCACCGTCGAAGTCGGCACGCATGGTCTGGCCGGAATGGTCCTGCACCAGCCACATATTCTCTTCGTCACGGGCGATGGACAGCTGTCGTTCCCGTTCGGCCATCGTCACCGTCAGCGACAGGCGTTTCGTCCCGCCGGACTCGTCGGTGACCAGGTCATAGGATGCGCTGAACGCCTGGCTGGTGTCGGTGGCGGCGGAAACGATGCGCCCGTAGGCCTTGATGCGGTTGCCGGACAACTGCACCCGCACGGACTCCATGCGCGCAACATCGTGTGCGCGCCAGGTCAGGATCGCCGGCCAGGCGCTCTCGGTCGGAGCATTGGCTGCACTCACTCGTCTACCGTATGCGACCGGTCGCCGTGTTCGTACCCCGGTGGGGAAGGTCCACCGATCTGTGATCTGACCGGCACCCGCGACTCCAGTGAGACCTCGTCGTCGAGCAACGGCTGCGGCAGGGTCCCGAAGGACCGCAACCGCCCCGAACCCGGCACCGACAGCCACACGGCGAACGCCAGTGCCGCGTCGAGCAGCAACGCCAGCGCCGTCACCATCAGCGCCCCCACCAGGGCGATGTGGAACTGGCGCACCTTGATGCCGTCGATGAGATAGCGGCCCAGTCCGCCCAGGCTGGCGTAGGCCGCGACCGTGGCCGTGGCGACCACCTGCAGCGTCGCGGTGCGCAACCCGCCCAGGATCAGCGGCATCGCGATCGGGGTCTCCACCCGCAGCAGGATCCGGCGCTCGGTCATGCCCATCGACCGGGCCGCGTCGACGACCGGCGGGTCGACATTGGCGATACCCGCGTAGGTGCCGGCCAGCAGCGGCGGGATGCCCAGCAGCATCAGCGCCACCGTCGGAGGCACCAGCCCCAGTCCCCACAGCAGGACACCGAGCAGCAGCACACCCAGGGTGGGCAGGGCGCGCAGCGCGTTGACACCGGTGACCACCAGGAAGGTGCCCCGGCCGGTGTGGCCGATGAGCATGCCCAGGGGGACGGCGATGATCGCCGAGGCGACCACCGCCAGCGCGGTGTACTGCAGGTGTTCCAGGATGCGCGCGGTCAGCCCGGACGGGCCCGACCAGTTGGCCGCGGTGAAGATGAACGACAACGCCTGCTGCAGGAAGTTCACGCGGGCACCCCGGCACGGTCGTCGGCCCCGGCAGCCCCGGCGTCGGTGTCGTCAGTGTCGTCGGTGTCGTCCCCGGCCGCATCGGTTCCCCGGCCGGTGCGCGTCCACGGGGTCAGGGCCCGCCCCGCCAGCATGATCAGCGTGTCGACGACGATCGCCAGCACGAAGATCGCGATGATCCCGGCGACGATCTGGTCGCTCTTGTCGGCCTGGTAGCCCTCGGTGAACCAGGTGCCCAGCCCGCCGATCCCGATCACCGAACCGACCGACACCATCGAGATGTTGGTCACCGCGATCACCCGCAGACTGGCGACGAGCACCGGGATCGACAGCGGCAGTTCCACTTTCACCAGCCGGGTCAGCGGGCGGTAGCCCACGGCGGTGGCGGCGTCACGCACGTGTGCGGGCACCGCGTCGAGCGCCTCGGGGACCGCCCGCACCAACAGCGCGGTGGTGTAGAGGGTCAGCGCGACGATGACGTTGGCCTCGTCGAGGATGCGGGTGGGGATGATCAGCGGCAGCACGACGAACAGCGCCAGCGAGGGAATCGTGAAGATGATGCTGGCGGTCACGGTGGTCAGCCGCCGCAGCACCGTGGTGCGCTGCACCGCGGCGCCGAGCGGGACGGCGATCAGCAGCCCGAGCACCACCGGGATCAGCGACAGCCGCAGGTGGATCACGGTGAGCACCCAGGCGTCGTCGAGGTGGGTCAGCAGGTAGTTCACGGGTCAGCCCCGCCGCTGCCGGTCCAGGGCGGCCAGCACCTCGTCGGAGCGGATCCCGCCGGTCACCACCCCGTCGGCGTCGACGGCCACGCCCACCGACGCCGGCGAGGACAGGGTGGCGTCCAGCGCCTGGCGCAGGGTCCCGCCGGGCCGGAACAGGGACCCGCCGGCGATGGTGCTGTCGTAGAGCGATGCCCCGTCGCGGTGCACCGCCACCCCGTCGGCGTTGACCCAGCCGTAGGGCGCACCGCCGTTGCGGGTGACCAGCACCCAGTCGCCGGGTGCGAGGCTCAGCGCGTCGATCCCGGTTTCGTCGACGGTGCGGATGTCGTGCAGGGGGACCCCGTCGACACCGAAGAACTGCAGGCTGCGGTAGCCGCGGTCGGCCCCGATGAAACCGGAGACGAAGTCGTTGGCGGGGTTGGACAGCAACCGCGCCGGCGGGTCGTATTGCTGCAGCGCCCCGCCGGGACCGAACACCGCCACCCGGTCGCCGAGCTTGACCGCCTCGTCGATGTCGTGGGTGACGAACACGATGGTCTTGTGCAGGTCGGCCTGCAGACGCAGGATCTCGGCCTGCAGCTCGTCGCGCACCACCGGGTCGACCGCCGAGAACGGCTCGTCCATCAGCAGGATCGGCGGGTCGGCGGCCAGGGCGCGGGCCACCCCCACCCGCTGCTGCTGACCGCCCGAGAGCTGCGCGGGGTAGCGGTGGCCCAGCTTCGGGTCCAGACCCACCCGCTCGAGCACCGCGTAGGCGGCTTTGCGGGCGGACCGCCGGGACTGTCCGCGCAGCACCGGCACCGTGGCGACGTTGTCGATGACCCGCTGATGCGGCATCAGGCCGGCGCTCTGGATGACGTAGCCGATCCCGAGCCTCAGCTTGACCGGGTCGACACCGGCGACGTCGGCGCCGTCGACGGCCACCGTCCCGGAGGTGGGGTCGATCATCCGGTTGATCATCCGCATCGAGGTGGTCTTGCCGCACCCCGACGGACCGACGAACGCCGCCAGCTTCCCGGTCGGCACCTCCAGGGTGAGATCGTCGACGGCCACGGTGCCGTCCGGGTACCGCTTGGTGACGTGGTCGAAGGTGATCATCGCCGGGTCACCCGGTCGGCAGCGGTTGGTCGAAGCCGTGGTCCCGAATCCATTGGCGCGCAGCCTCGTCCGGGTCGATCCCGGAGTTGCCCGACACGGCGGTGTTCAGGTCGATCAGTGCCCGGGTGGTCAGTTTGGCCGACACCGCGTCGAGCACCGTCTTGAGGGTGTCGGACTTCTTCTGCGAACTGACGACCGGCACGACATTGGCGGCCAGGAAATTGTTCTTGGGATCCTCGAGCACCACCAGGTCGTTCTGCGGGATCGCCGGGGACGTGGAGAAGATGTCGGCCGCGGTGACCGTGCCGTCGACCAGGGCGCGCACGGTGGCCGGCCCGCCGCCGTCGCTGATGGCGACGAAGTTCTTCTCCGGGATGTCCAGCCCGTACTTCTCCTTCAGCCCGGGCAGGCCCTCGGCGCGGTTGAGGAACTCCGAGGGGGCGCCGAACTTGACCTCCGCGGAGTGCTCGGCCAGATCGCCGATGGTCTTGAGGTTCCACGTGCGCGCGGTCTCGGCGGTGACGGCCACGGTGTCGGTGTCGGAGGCCTCCGAGGGCACCAGCATCGACAGGTCTCCGGGCAGCACCCGGAACAGCGCCAGCTCCACGTCGGTCGGGCTCGTCGCGGTGGTCTCCGGATCGAAGTACTGCAACAGATTGCCGGTGTATTCGGGGACCAGATCGATGGAGTGGTCGCGCAGCGCGGGAATATAGGTCTCACGGCTGCCGATGCCGAACTGGCGAGACACCGTGAAACCGTTGGCCTCCAGGGCCTGGGCGTAGATCTCGGCGATGATCTTGGACTCGGGGAAGTCCGCGGAACCAACCGTGATCGTCGTCAGGTCCCCCGAGACCGGTCCACCACCGAGCGGATTGGCGCTCCCGCAGGCCCCCAGCAGCACGGTCATGCAGCCGACGACGAGAACCACCGCCGCCATCCGCACGCCCCGCACGCGTCGTCGCAGCGTGGTCATCGTCCCGACAGTATCGGCATTCCGCGGCGATCGCCGATCTTTGGCCGACATGCGGCGGCGCGCGGGGTTTGTTTCCTCCGGCGAGCGGGGAACAATACGACTATGAGCAGCGACACGCCCGCCTCCCCGCCACCGGGAAAACCGGGCGGCAAGCCCGCCGGCCCCAAGCCCCCGGAACCGGGGAAGAAGCAGCCGGAGGACGCGGTCAAGTTCACCCGCGCCGCGGCGCTGTGGGGTTCGCTCATCGCCGGTTTCCTGATCCTGATCATCCTGCTGATCTTCATCGCCCAGAACACCGAGTCGGCGGAGTTCGTCTTCCTGGGTTGGCACTGGAGCCTGCCGTTGGGGGTGGCGATCCTGTTCGCCGCCGTGGCCGGTGGGCTGCTCACCGTCGCGGTCGGCGCGGTGCGCATCTTCCAGCTGCGCCGGGCGGCCAAGCAGAACCTCAAGGCCGGGCTGTAGGCGCGACCGGGAACTCCCGCCCCGCGCTCACCGTCAGCCTGTCGTTACCGCGAGAAAGGCCGAGTAGACGTCGCGATAACGACAGCTTGGCGGCCCGAGACTGCCAACCCCGGACGCCGGGCGCGGGTGCTTCGCGCCCGGCGCAGCGATCTCAGCGGATCGACACTCAGCGGATCGAGACGACGTCGTCGACGTGGTCGGTGGGTAGCTCCCCGTCGACGACGGCGGTGACCACCGCGGAGTTGAGGGTGATCGCACCGCGGTGGTTGTCCAGGAACGCGGTGTCGGCGGCGTCGCGGCCGGTGGCGATGCGCAGCACGGTCTGCCGCGGCGCCAGACACGTCGCGTCCACCACCCGCCAGTGCCCGTCGACGAACGCCTCGGCCACCGCGTGGAAGTCCATCGGATCGCAGCCCGGCGCGTAGACCGCCACCAGGCGCGCGGGAACGTAGACCGCCCGCAGCAGCGCCACCACCAGGTGCGCGTAGTCGCGGCACACCCCGGCCCCGGCCAGCAGGGTGTCGGCGGCACCGTCGATCGGGTCGCTGGAGCCGGGCACGTAGTCCAGCCGGGTGCCCACCCAGGAGGACACCTTCTCCAGCAGCGTCGCCGAGTCGGCGTACTCACCGAACTCGGTGGCCGCGAAGCCGAAGAACTTGTCGGCTTCGGCGTAACGGCTGGGACGCAGATAGGTGATCAGGTCGATCTCCTCGACCGGGGCGGGATCGGCCTGCCCGATCACGCTCGCGGAGTAGCTCGCCTTCAGATTGCCCACACCGGCGTCGAACTTGTGGATTCGGTTGCCGTGCATGCCGGTGATCTCGGTGGCATCAATCTTCTTGCCGTTCAACATGAACGACAGCGACTCGACCACCTCGGCGCCGGGCTGCGGCGCCACCGCGATCTGGAATTCGAGGGTGGTCTCGGCGTTGATGTCCACGTCGATCTCGGTGCTCACGTCGCGCTTCAGCGCGGCGGGCTTCTTGTTTCGGAATCTCAAGGCCACGTCCCCAGGTACCCGGCTGGACGGTTTGCCCAAACTGTGACACCGGTCTCCGGCCAGCCTAGCCCCACCGGCCCAGTCGCGCTTGGCCTAGCGGCGTTGGTTGCGCGGCAACAGGTCCCACACATGCTCGGTGCCGTTGGTGCTGACGACGGTGACCTGACCGGTACGCGAGTACAGGAGCCGGGTCACCGAGGCGTAGTCGATCGGGAAGGACAGCAGCCGCCGGGTGCCCAGGATCTCGTGCAGCAGCACGTTGATGACACCGCCGTGGCTGAACACCGCGACGGTGTCGGCATGTTCGGCGCCGGCGACGATATCGGCGACCGCCGAACCGATTCGGGCCCGGAAGGAGGTCTCGTCGACACCGCTGGGCAGGTGTCCCCGGGCCATCCGTTCCCAGTCCTGCGGCCGTTCGGCCCTGAGGTCCTCGATGGGCACATAGCCGGCCATCTCCCGGTCGTACTCGGCCAGCCGCTCGTCGATCTCGACGGTCAGGCCCCGTGCAACCGCCACCGGTTCGGCCGTCTGCACGGCCCGCCGCTGTGGACTGCTGACGACGCGGGCCAACGGAAAGCGCTGCAGAGCATCCGGGAGGCGGTCCGCCTGCCGCCGACCGTCCTCGGCGAGTTCGGGGTCCGAGCCCTGCCCGTGATCGCTGCGGTTGGGCAGCGCATGCCGGATCAGAAGCAGCTGCATCTCACGACTCCTCTGCACCTCGAACGTGCACCTCGAATGTGCACCTGCAACACGTGCACCCAGTGACCTGCGGCACCGCGCGGCCCCCGCCGCGGGCTGCCCTTCACGGGGTCACGATGTCGAAATCCGGGTTGGGGCGGTCGAGCACACCGACCAGTTTCTGCAGCGTGGTCGGATCACCGCTGATCTCGAAGCCCGGCGAGCTCTGATCGCCACCGGCCAGGGCCAGCAGCCGCGCCTTGCCGGCGAGGGTGAGGGTCGCGTGCGCCGTCGAGGCATCGGCGTCGGCCTTGCGGTAGACCAGCACCCCGTTGCGCAGCGTCAGCCGGTAGTTGGTGCCGACGTCGGTGAAGGTGACGTCGAGGGCCAGGTCCAGATCCCAGGCCCGGGGTCCGTTGACGCTGATGGCCAGGGTGTCGAACATCTGCTCGGGGGTCAGCTGGGCCAGCAGGGTCGTCGGCGACACCTTGGTGGGGGTGCCGAAGTTGCCGTCGACCAGTTCGGTGGCGCCGGACAGGAAGAAATTTCGCCAGGTGGCGTTCTCGGCGCCGAAGGCCAGCTGCTGCAGTGTGCGGGCATAGAGCTCACGGGCCGCGGCGTGCTTCTCGTCGGTGAAGACTGCATGGTCCAACAGCGTTGCCGCCCAACGGAAATCGCCGTTGTCATAGGCTTCCTGAGCGATCTCGACGACCCGGTCGATGCCGCCGATGGCCTGCACGTAGCGCGGGGCCTGCGCCTCCGGGGGGTGCTGCCACAGCCGCCCCGGGTTGCCGTCGAACCAGCCCATGTAGCGCTGGTAGACGGCCTTGACGTTGTGGCTGACCGAGCCGTAGTAGCCGTGGGTGTGCCAGGCCTTCTGCAGTGCCGGCGGCATCTGGAAGTTCTCCGCGATCTCGATACCGGTGTAGCCCTGGTTGAGCTGGCGCAGCGTCTGGTCGTGCAGGTAGGCATACAGGTCGCGCTGCAACGAGAGATACTCGACGATGCGCTCACGCCCCCAGGTGGGCCAGTGGTGCGAGGCGAACACCACATCGGCGCGGTCGGCGAAGGTGTCGATCGCCTCGGTGAGATAGCCGGACCAGGCGTGCGGGTCGCGGACCAGCGCGCCGCGCAGGGTCAGCAGGTTGTGCAGGTTGTGGGTGGAGTTCTCGGCCATGCACAGCGCCCGGTAGCGGGGGAAGTAGAAGTGCATCTCGGCGGGCGCCTCGGTACCGGGGGCCATCTGGAACTCGATCTCCACGCCGTCGATCGTGTGGGTCTCCCCCGTGGTGGTGATGTCGATGGTGGGCACGATGATGGCGACCTCGCCGGTCGACGGTGTCTGGCCCAGCCCGCAGCCCACCTGTCCCTCGGGGCCGCGGGCCAGGGAGGCGCCGTACATGTAGCCGGCCCGCCGGGCCATCGCCACCCCGGCGTAGACGTTCTCCTGCACCGCGTGCTCGGTGAACCCCTCCGGCGCCAGTACCGCGACCGCGCCGGCGTCGACGTCGGCCTGGGTGGTCACGCCGAGCACCCCCCCGAAGTGGTCGACGTGGCTGTGGGTGTAGATCACCGCCCGGACCGGCCGATCGCCGCGGTGCTCGCGGTAGAGCGCCAGCGCCGCGGCGGCGGTCTCGGTGGACACCAGGGGGTCGACGACGATGACGCCGGTGTCACCCTCGATGACCGTCATGTTCGACAGATCCAGCCCACGGACCTGGTAGATACCCTCGACCACCTCGTAGAGGCCCTGCTTGGCGCACAGTTGCGACTGCCGCCACAGGCTGGGGTGCACGGTCGTCGGCGCTTCGCCGGCCAGGAAGTCGTAGGCGTCGTTGTCCCACACCACCCGGCCGTCGGCGGCGGTGACCACGCAGGGGCTCATCCTGCCCAGGAAGCCGCGCTCGGCGTCGGCGAAGTCGGTGGTGTCATCGAAGGGGAACCGGTCCTGGGCCCCGAGGGCCTCGGTGTGGGCGGTGTCGATGGTGGGTGCGGGGCTGGTCGTCTCCATAGCCCCCTTTTCTACTCCGGGCGGCCTCGGACGAGCTTGCCCGGGCGTCAATAGTCGCCGCACGTTCCGGCAACTCTCATGGACACGTTAATGACTACACCCCGCGGCCTTAGATTTGCCGCATAGCGTCGTGCTCAGTCCACTCGTAAAGGTCGGATTCCGCGCGGTCGAGGGACGCGGGACCCGATCCACGGGTCGGGGGTCGAGAAGGAGGCCTCGCACGATGCTTGTTGACGTTCGGTGGTTCGTCCACCTGCTACGGCGCCGCAGCGGCGTCACACCCTGGCAGCGCCAGGCGCTGCTGGACGCCGCCCACGATCCGCGCGGCGTCGCGGCACCGACCTGGCCGCGCCCCTGAAGACGCGCACCGCTCCGGTGCCGCTCTCCTCACCGTCCGGGCCCGCACGCGGCCCCGTTGACCAGCCGTGGCGGCGTCAGGGTGTGCAGCCGTTGGCGCTGACCCACCGCCCGTTGTAGCCGACGCACGCGCTCGCGTTCGGAGTGAGGTCCTCCGGCAGCGGCGCGTAGTAGTCCGGTGGCGGGGCGTAGTTGGCCACCGCACCCGCGACATCGACGCAGCCGCCGACCGAGACCCGCCGGCCCACGCTGCCGCACACGTCGGCCTCGGCCTCACCGCTGGGGCTGATCGTGGTGATCGTCAGCGGAACCCCGGTCAGCGCCAGCACCGCCGCCGCGGCCGCACTCCACTGCCGCATACGCGGCTGCCTCACACGCGTCATCGCTGCCGTCTCCCGTCCGGGGCCCGTCCCACTCACACCGCTCAAACCGACCCCACTATAAGGGAGCCCGCGGCGACCACCGCCGCACCGGTCGACGGCGCCGGTCACGACGCCTGCAGGTCGTACACCGTGGTCCCGTCGACCGTCCGGGCCACGAAGTTGTCCCGGACCCATGCCGTGATGGGGCTACTCGCCCCGTCCCGTCCGCCGGGGCCTCCGGGGCCTCCGGGGCCGTCCGGGCCGCCGGGGGTGTGGCTGTCACCGGCCAGGAAGTAGCGGATCTGGCCGTCGCGCACGTACTGCTGGAACTGGGCCAGGGTCGGCGAGTCGTCGCCGCCGTTGAAGCCGCCGATCGCCATGATCGACGTCCCGGTGGCCAACTCCAGCCCGCCGGCCTGATGCGAACCGACCGTCGCCGCCGCCCAGCGGTTGTCCGTCGCGGTGAGCAGTTCCTGCAGCTGCGCCGAGGACCCCGGAGTTCCTGACACGGAGGTCCCCGCCGACTGCCCCGGCCCGCCGGGCGGGCCGTGCTGATCGGGCCGGGCGGGCCCGGAGGTGGGTACGCCCCCGCCGTGACTGAGCGACACCGTCTCCAGGGTGTAGGCGGTGGTGCCGGCCAGCCCGAACAGCAGCCCCGCCGCGGCCAGCACCGCGGTGTAGCGCGCGAGCCGGTGGCCGCCGACGACGAGCACCGCCGCCACGGCGATCGCACCGGCCAGCACCGTCCAGCGCAGCCAGGGGTGCCACTGCGGGGTCCGATCCAGCAGGACGAAGTTCCACACCCCGGTGGCGAGCAGCATCACCGCGAGCACGAGGCGGGCGCTGCGGAGTACCCGGCGACGCCACAACTGTGTGACGGCGATGCCCACGACCGCGGCAACGCCCGGCGCGAGCGCGACGGTGTAGTACGGATGCATGATGCCCTGCATGTAGCTGAACACCAGCGCGGTCACCACCAACCAGCCGCCCCAGAGCAGCAGCGCCGCACGCCTCGGCGCGGTACGCGGTGTGCGGCGGGTGAACCACAGCCCGGCCACCAGGCCGATCAGCGCCGCGGGCAGCAGCCAGGAGATCTCGGTACCCATCGACGCACCGAACATCCGGGTGATGCCGGTGTCTCCGCCGAACATCACCCCACCGGGACCACCGCCTGGGCCGCCTGGGCCGCCGGGACCACCGCCACCGTTGGTGGGGTTGCCGTCACCCCCGAGCACCCGCCCCAGACCGTTGTAGCCCAGCGTCAACTGCAGCAGGCTGTT
Source organism: Mycolicibacterium palauense (assembly GCF_002592005.1). Taxonomy (GTDB): domain Bacteria; phylum Actinomycetota; class Actinomycetes; order Mycobacteriales; family Mycobacteriaceae; genus Mycobacterium; species Mycobacterium palauense. The sequence continues at coordinate 70,444 of NZ_NVQF01000024.1, forward strand.
GTCCGTGGACCCCCCGATATAGGGCCGCGCCCCGGCGGGCCACAGGCTGACCAGGGCCACGAACCAGCCGCCGGAGATCACCATCGCGACCAGCCCGGCCAGCAGCGCCCGGCAGCGCGTCCACAGGCTGCCGGGTGCGGCCACCAGCAACACCAGCGCCAGGGCCGGCACCACGAGGAAGGCCTGCATCAGCTTGGCCAGGAAGGCGAAGCCCACGGCCACCCCGGCCAGCGTCACCCATCCGACCAGCCGGCGGCCGCGGTGGGCGCCGGTGCCGGTGTCCAGTGCACGCACCACGCAGTAGCCGGCGGCCACCAGCAACAGCACCAGCAGGGCATCGGGGTTGTTGAACCGGAACATCAACGCCGCCACCGGTGTCAGGGCCAGCGCCGCGCCGGCCAGCAGGCCCGCCCCGGGCCCGTCGGTGCGGCGGACCGCGGCGTAGAGCAGCCAGACCGCGCCGAGACCCATCAGCGCCTGCGGCACCAGCATGCTCCAGGCGCTGAACCCGAAGAGCCGGCCGGAAAGCCCCATCACCCACAGCGCCGCCGGCGGCTTGTCGACGGTGATCGCGTTGCCGGCGTCGAAGGAGCCCAACAGCCACGCCGTCCAGTCCTGGGTGCCGGCCTGCACCGCGGCGGCGTAGTACTCGTTGGCCCAGCCCAGGCTGCCCAGGCGCCACAGGTAGAGCACCGCGGTCCCCGCCAGCAGAACCAGCAGGGCCGGACGTTCCCAGCGGGGCCCGCCATGGTCGGAGATCCACCGCCGCAGGCCATGTGACTGCGGTGGCGGTACGGCGGCGGGCGCCACGCCGGTGGGCGTGTCGTGCGTGATCGTCATTGAGAGTCCTTTCCGGGTGGGCGGGCCGTCAGTGGCCCTTCACTGGCCGTTGCGGCGGGGGTGAAACACCCAGCCGCGCAGCAGGACGAAGCGGACGACGGTGGCCAGCAGGTTGGCCACCACGAGGACGGCGAGTTCGACGGCGCGGGCGGCGTCGCCACCGGCCAGGGTGTGCACCACGGCCAGCGCCCCGCTGGTGAGCGCCAGGCCGATCCCGAAGACGACCAGACCTTCGACGTGGTGACGTCCCACCCGGCTCCGCCCTCGCACGCCGAAGGTCACCCGGCGGTTGGCCGCGGTGTTGGCGACCGCGGTCACCAGCAGGGCCACCAGGTTGGCCCCCTGGGGCCCCAGCGGCGCGTGCAGCGCCAGGAACAACACGAGATAGGCCACGGTGCTCAACACGCCGATGGTGGCGAAGTGCACGCCCTGGCGCAGTAGCGATCTGGGCCTGGCGCGGTGCTCGGCGCCGCCCGCACCGAACTGGGCGGCGATGGCGGCCACCGGGATCTCCCCGGTGGCAAAGCCTTTGAGCAGTCGGGCCACCCCTTTGAGATCCGCGACGGCGGTGGCCAGGATGTCGACGCGGCTGTCGGGGTCGTCGACCCAGTCCACCGGCACCTCGTGGATCCGCAGACCGCTGCGTTCGGCCAACACGAGCAGCTCGGTGTCGAAGAACCAGCCGGCATCCTCGACGTGGGGCAGCAGCGCACGGGCAGCGTCGGCGCGGATGGCCTTGAACCCGCACTGGGCGTCGGAGAACCGCGCCGCCAGGGTCGATTTCAGGATCAGGTTGTAGCAGCGGGAGATGATCTCACGCTTGGGCCCCCGAACCACGCGCGAACCGCGGCCCAGCCGGGTTCCGATGGCGATGTCGGAGTGTCCGGACACCAACGGCGCCACCAGCGGCAGCAGGGCGGCCAGGTCGGTGGACAGGTCGACGTCCATATAGGCCAGCACCGGGGCGTCGGAGGCCGACCACACGGCGTGCAGCGCGCGGCCCCGGCCCTTCTGCCCCAGCCGGTGGCTGTGAACCTCGTGCAGTTCCGCGGCCAGCCGCGCCGCGATGGCCGGGGTCCGGTCCACGCTGGCGTTGTCGGCGATCGTGATGCGGAAGGTGAAGGGAAACTGCTCGCGGAGGTGGCGGTGCAGCCGGCGAACCGAATCCTCCAGCACGGCCTGCTCGTTGTGGACGGGCACCACGACGTCGAGGACGGGCACGCCCAACTCGGCGGCCATCCGGGCGGCGTTGGGCCGGGCGGTGCGGGACGGGTGCGCGAGCTCCCGTTCGAGTTCGATGGTCATGTCCTGATCCAACGTGCCGCCCGTGGGGCCGGCGTTGGTCTTCGCTATGCGTCCGCTGTGACTCGTTCGGTCAGGTCGTAGACGGTGACACCGTCGAACGTGGTTGCCGCGAAGTTCGCGGTGACCCATGCCCGGATCCGTTGTGCGGCATCGCTTCCACTGGCCGGTGCGCGCATCGGGCCCATCATGTCGGCGTCGATGAAATAGTGGATCCGGCCCGCGGCGACGTAGGCCCGGAACTGCTCCGGCGTGGGCGCCGGATCGGTGCCGTTGAATCCGCCGACCGCCATCACCGGGGCTCCACCGGCCAACTGGTAGCCGGCGGCGTTGTTGGAGCCGACGGTGGCGGCCGCCCAGGTGTAATCGCCCGCACCGTCGCGCAGGGCCGCCGTCAACGCGGGGCCGGGTGTGCTGGTGCTCAACAGTCCCGGTGGCCCGCCGAACCCGGTGGTGGGTCCGGCGCTGGGAATGGCCCCGGTGTGCGGGGTCGCGGCGGTGGCCACCGAGTAGGCCAGTGGTGCGGCCAGCATGGCCGCCAACGCCGCACCCCCGGCCGCCGCGGCGATCCTGGGCGCCGACCGGCCCGCCACCAGAAGCACCAATCCGGTGCCCGCTCCGAGCACCAGCACCGACCAGCGTAGCCACGGCAGCCAGTCCGGGTGCCGCTGCAGCAGAACGAAACCCAGACCCGCGGTGATGAGCACCAGGGCGCACAGGGTGGTGGCGGCGCGGATGTCGGTGCGCCGGTGCCACAACAGCGGAAGGCCCGTAGCCAGACCGGCGGCCACCGCGGGGGCCAGCGCCACGGTGTAGTAGGGGTGCACGATGCCGTTCATGTAGCTGAACACCGCGCCGGTCACCAGCAGCCAGCCACCCCAGAGCAGCAGCGCGGCCCGGGTGGGGTCGGTGCGCGGCGCCCTACGGGTGATCACCAGCCCGGCGCCGATGGCGATGACCGCCGCGGGCAGCAGCCAGCCGATCTGGGTGCCCATCTGGCCGCCGAGCAGCCGAGCCCAGCCGACATCGTGGTCGAGGTTGCCCAGGCCACCGACCTCGTCACCGGTCAGCCGTCCCAGCCCGTTGTAGCCCAGCGCCAGTTCCAGGATCGAGTTGTGTTGCGAACCGCCGATATAGGGACGCGACGCGGCCGGCCACAGCGTGACCAGCGCCAGATACCAGCCGGAGCAGACGGCCAGCGCCGCCGCGCCGCCGAGTGTTCGCAGGACCCGGCTGCGCAGCGGCAGATCGGCGCACAGCAGGAACACCGCGGCGAGGCCCGGGGCCACCAGGAGTGCCTGCAACATCTTGGCCAGGAACGCCACCCCCAACGCCGCCCCGGCCGCCGGCAGCCACCAGCGCGCGCCGTCCAGCGCCCGCAGAACGCAGTAGGCCGACACCACCAGCATCAACACCAACAGAGCGTCGGGGTTGTTGAACCGGAACATCAACGCCGCCGCCGGGGTGATCGCCAGCGCCGCGCCGGCCAGCAGGGCGGCCCGCGGCCCCGACACCCGCCGCACGGCCGCGTAGAGAACCGCCACCGCGGTGACCCCCATCAGCGCCTGCGGCACCAGCATGCTCCAGGGGTTGAACCCGAACAGCCGCGCCGAGACGCCCATCACCCACAAAGCGCCGGGAGTCTTGTCCACCGTGATGGCGTTGGCCGCGTCGCTGGACCCGAACAGCAGCGCCACCCCGTCGCGGGTGCCGGCCTGTACGGCGGCGGCGTAGAACCCGTTGGCCCAGCCGCTGGCGCCGAGGTTGTACAGGTAGAGCAGCGCCGTCGCGCCCAGCAGGGCCGCTACCGCCGCCGCTTCCCCGCGTGACCCCTGTCTCCTATACCCATCT